>JAGAQH010000011.1 GCA_017622815.1 Bacteroidaceae bacterium
CATTGATACCAGCACGGAGGTAGTCCATACCGTCGGCCAGGGTGTAGGCCAGCTCGATGTCGGCAGTAGCACTGGCCTCCTGCATGTGGTAGCCGGAGATGGAGATGCTGTTGAACTTGGGCATCTTCTGTGAGGTGAACTCGAAGATGTCGGCAATGATCTTCATTGAGAATGAAGGGGGATAGATGTAGGTGTTGCGCACCATGAACTCCTTCAGGATGTCGTTCTGGATGGTACCTGCCATCTCCTCGAGCTGTGCGCCCTGCTCCAGACCTGCATTGATGTAGAATGCCAGTACGGGAAGCACGGCACCGTTCATGGTCATGGAAACGGACATCTTGTTCAGGGGGATACCGGCGAAGAGAGTCTTCATGTTCTCCAGAGAGCAGATGCTCACACCAGCCTTACCCACGTCACCAACGACACGCTCGTTGTCGGGGTCGTAGCCACGGTGTGTGGGAAGGTCGAACGCTACGGAAAGACCCTTCTGGCCGGAAGCCAGGTTACGACGGTAGAAAGCGTTAGACTCCTCGGCAGTGGAGAAACCGGCATACTGGCGGATGGTCCACGGGCGGAAGGGGTACATCATGCTATAGGGGCCACGGAGGAAGGGAGGGATACCTGCAGCAAAGTCCAGGTGCTCCATGCCTTCGAGGTCTTCCTTTGTATATACAGGCTGAATGTCAATCTGCTCGGCTGTCTTCCAGTTGGCAGTGATACCATTCTCCTTTTGCCACTGCTGGCCGTTCTTTGCCTCTATACCGGCAAAGATGTCTATGTTGTTAAATGATTTGCGTGCCATAAGATTAGATACCAAGTTTAGCGTTATACTCCTTGAGAGTCTTCAACTGGTCCACGCGGACATGGATGAAGTTCTCGATACCGGCCTTCTGCAAATCCTCGGTGCAGGCAGGAGCACCTGCCACAACGAACATTGCACGGCCGTTCAGATACTGGAATGCAGGAATTGCGTACTCTGCATACTCGTCGTCGCTGGAACAGATGACCACGATGTCGGCACCAGCAGCCAGGGCGGCGTCAACACCCTCCTCTACGGTCTGGAAACCGAGGTTGTCCACCACCTGATAGCCGGCGGCAGCGAGGAAGTTGCATGAGAACTGGGCACGTGCCTGACGCATGGCCAGGTTGCCGATGGTGAGCATGAATGCCACGGGAACCTTGGCAGCCTTCTCTGTGGTGAGGCGCAGAGCCTCGAAGTCGCTGGCCAGACGGCTTACTGTTATACCGTCAATAGCAGGCTTCTCGCCACAACCGCACTGACCCTTGCAGCAGCATGCCACGGGTTCCTTGCCCTCGCTCTTCTCGGTGAAGTTGGGGAACTGGTTGGTACCCAACAGGAACTCCTTGCGCTTGCCGGCATCAGCATGACGCTTGGCATTGGTCTCGTTGATGACAGCCTGCACGGCACCTGCCTTGACGGCAGCCAGGAAGCCGCCCTGTTCCTCAACGGAGAGGAAGAGTTTCCATGCCTGCTCGCTGAGAGACTTGGTAAGCTGTTCGATGAAGTATGAACCGCCGGCAACGTCCACCATGCGGTCGAAGTGGCACTCGTCCTTGAGCAGGAGCTGCTGGTTGCGTGCTATACGCTCGGCAAACTCGGTGGGAGTCTCGTAGGGAGCATCGAAGGGCACAACCACCATACTGTCCACACCACCCAGGGCGGCACTCATGGCCTCGGTCTGGGAACGGAGCATGTTCACATAACTGTCGAACACGGTCTGGTTGTAGGTTGTGGTGTAGGCGCAGACGTGCATCTTGGCAGCCTCCTTGCAGTCGGTGTACTGAGCCACGATCTGTGCCCACAGCATACGTGCGGCACGCAGTTTGGCAATCTCCATGAAGTAGACACCGTTGATACCAAGGTTGAACTTGATGCTCTGTGCTGCCAACTCGGCAGGAACACCGGCCTCGGTGAGTTGTGCCATGTACTCGTTACCCCAAGCCAGGGCATAGCCCAGGTCCTGATAACTGTATGCACCGGCATCGGTGAGCTTGTAGGCGTTCACTGCCACTGCACGGAACTGGGGGTAAGCGGCCAAGGTCTCCACGAGTTCCTTTGCCACAGGGAGCAACTTCTCGGTGTCCTTACCCTTCATCACCATCTTCTCCAGGGGATCGAAGCTGATGCTGCCGGCCAGACGGGCCTTGTCATAACCCTTGGCCTCGAAGTAGGCCACGAGAATCTTGGCCAACTCCACGCTGCAACGCTGGCAAGTGCGGAAGTTCAGTTCCACGCAGTCTGCCAGAATGCCGTCGAGCAGAGCCTCGACATACTCCTTGCCTACATACTCGCTGGGGATGATGAAGCCCAGAGAGTCCACGCCACGGTTCAGGACATCCAGAGCCTTGGCATTGGCCTCCTTGGCACACTCGCCGCACTTGATGTCCTGGCGTACATACCAGGAATTGTCTGCAGCCTTGTTGCCACGAACATAAGGATACTGGCCGGGAAGGGCATTCACCGTAGCCAGATTTTCCACATCCTCCTTACGGTAGAAGGGTTCCATGGAGAAACCTTCATTAGTCCTCCACACCATTTTCTTCTGATAGTCCGCACCCTTGAGGTCTGCCTCAATCTTCTCGCGCCACTGCTGGGCCGAGGGGGCAGTAAAATCAGAGAAAAGCTTTTCTTTACTATCTGCCATTTTTAATGAATTATGTATAGTGAATCTAAGTTATTTCCTTCAAGGGAATCCGTACACGAGCGCACGCGATTCCATAGTATTTTGGCGCATATTCCGAACAAAAGTACGCTTTTTTAGTTGGTTGGCAAAATTAAAGCACGCAAAAGTGGCAGTGTTGTCATTATTTTAAGTAATTTTGCACGTGAAATACATATTTGATATATCTATATAGCGCTTATGGATAGCTCAGCCAAAGGAATCTGAGGAAACTTCAAACCATTAGATACTCCAAACATGAAATCAGAAGAGATATTGGAACTTTTCCAGCAGTTCGAGGCAATAGCCAACGTATACGAGGGAGTGGAATGCTGGAGTGCAAGGGAAATATGCGAGCTTTTGGGCTATGCTAAGTGGGAAAGGTTCGAGAACGTACTCTTCAAGGCTAAAGAAGCATGCGAAAATGCTGGAGAAACTGTAGTTTATCATTTTCCCCGCGTTGGGAAAATGATAAATCTCGCCAAAGGCGCCCAGCGCGAAATTGACGACTACATGCTTACACGCTATGCCTGCTACCTGATTGCCCAAAACGGAGACCCACGCAAAGCACAGATAGCCTTTGCCCAAAACTATTTCGCTGTACAGACACGCAGAGCAGAATTGGTACAGCAACGCATATTGGACTATGAACGACTACAGGCAAGAAGCAAACTTGCTGACACCGAGAAAGTTCTTTCCGGCGTATTGTACGAAAGAGGTGTTGACAACAAAGGTTTTGCGATTATACGATCCAAAGGCGACAAGGCCCTATTCCGTCTCGACACAGCCTTGCTGAAACGCAAAATAGGCGCGCCAAGCAACAGACCCCTTGCCGACTTCCTTCCAACAATAGCCATAAAAGCGAAGGACTTCGCTGCAGAAATGACATCAGTAAACGTACAGCAAAAGGATCTGCGAGGGCAGACGGCAATAGAGCGAGAGCACATTGACAACAACCTGGCCGTACGCCAAATGATGCTAAACCGAGGTATCGTACCAGAGAACCTTACCGCAGGAGAGGATATCAAGAAAGTAGAGCGCAGACTGAAGTCAGAAGAAAAAAGGATTTCAAAAGATAAGAATTAGTCTAAACTAACATTACCGTCTATCAAACAATTAACTCATAATAAGTAATAACTATTACTCAAACTTATGGATTGGTTTAGTTCACTCATCACCGCCACCGACAGCATCGGTCACATAGTGATGCTCTACGCCGGAGTAATCAGCGTAGGGTTGGCCTTGGGCCGCATAAAGATTTTCGGCATATCCCTGGGAGTAACCTTCGTGTTGTTTGCCGGCATTCTGGCTGGACACTTCGGACTGACGGGAACAACATCCACCCTGACTTTCATGCAGGACTTCGGTCTGATTCTGTTTGTCTACTGCATAGGTCTGCAGGTTGGTCCCGGCTTCTTTGAGAGTTTCAAGAAAGGCGGAGTAACGATGAACATGCTGGCAGTGGGCATAATACTGTTGAACGTGCTCTGCTGCATAGGCCTGTTCTTCCTGGTATTCTACGACGGCAACGGCATGGCGGGCGAGAACAGCCGCAACCTGGCCATGATGGTGGGCGTGCTGTGCGGTGCCATCACCAACACCCCCGGCCTGGGTGCCGCCACCGAGGCTTGCAGCACCATCTTCGGTGCGGACGCGCCGCTGATAGCCAACGGATATGCCTGTGCATACCCCCTTGGTGTGGTGGGCATAATAGGTGCCACCATACTGATACGCCTGCTTACCCGCACCTCACTCAAGAAGGAGCATGAACAGATTGAGCAGGAGATAGCGGCCAATCCGCACGTCACCCCACACCGCATGACCATAGTGGCCACAAACCAGGCCATGGAGGGGCGCACCATACTGCAGATACGAGAGTTTCTGGGGCGCGACTTCGTGTGCACCCGTATCCTGCACGAAGGCCATGTGAGCATGCCCAACAGGGATACCGTCATACATCTGGGCGACAAGATGTTCATCAACTGTGCCCAGGACGACGCCGAGGCCATCATCGCCTTCATAGGTCCCGAGACAGAAGTGGAATGGGCGGAGCAGGATGTGCCCATGGTGACTAAGCATGTGCTGGTGACACAGTCCAAGATGAACGGCAAGACCTTGGCAGAACTGCATTTCTCCAGCGTGTACGGCGTTAATGTCACTCGCGTGAAACGTGGTGGCATGAACCTCTTTGCAGAAAGCCATCTGCGTCTGCAGGTGGGCGACCGCATCGTTGTGGTAGGTCCCGAGGATGCCGTAGACCGCGTGGCCAACAAGATGGGCAACTCGGTGAAGAAACTGGACCACCCCAACCTGACTGCCATCTTCATTGGCATCTTCGTGGGCATCGTATTCGGTTCGTTCCCCTTTGCCCTGCCTGGTGTGCCCACGCCAGTAAAACTGGGACTGGCAGGCGGTCCGCTGATTGTGGCCATCCTGCTGGCACGCTTCGGATACAAGGCTAAGATAGTGGCTTACACCACCACAAGTGCCAACCTGATGCTCAGGGAAATAGGCTTGGCCCTGTTCCTGGCCAGTGTGGGCATTAAGGCAGGTGCCAACTTCGTGAGCACCGTGGTGGAAGGCGACGGTCTGACATACGTGTGGTGCGGTTTCCTCATAACCATAATACCTATCCTTATAATGGGACTGGTGGGCAAACTGTACTGCAAACTGAACTACTTCACGCTGATGGGACTGATAGCCGGTGCCAACACCGACCCGCCAGCACTGGCCTTTGCCAACCAGACCGCTTCCAACGACGCACCTGCCGTAGGCTATAGCACAGTGTATCCGCTGAGCATGTTCCTGAGGATACTGACGGCGCAGTTGATAATCCTTTTGCTTTGCATAGCATAACAGTCTTTACAGCATGATAGTCTGCATTGCCGAGAAGCCCTCTGTGGCCAAGGACATAGCCAAGGTGCTCGGTGCCAACCAGTCCAGAGACGGATACATGGAAGGCAACGGGTATCAGGTGACGTGGACTTTCGGTCACCTGTGCGAACTGAAGGAACCGCACGAATACAACCAGCAGTGGAAGTATTGGTCGCTCGGGTCCCTGCCCATGATACCGCCCCGCTTCGGCATACGCCTGAAGCAGGACAAGGGGGTGGAACACCAGTTCAAGGTGATAACATCGCTGATGCAGAACGCCGACTCCATCATAAACTGCGGTGATGCCGGCCAGGAGGGAGAACTGATACAGAGATGGGTGATGCAACTGGCCGGAGCCAAGTGCCCCGTGCAGCGACTGTGGATTTCATCGCTGACGGAAGAGGCGATACGTGAAGGTTTCCAGACCCTGAAGGACCAGTCGCACTACCAGAGCCTGTACGAGGCCGGACTGATGCGTGCCATAGGAGACTGGACCTTAGGCATGAATGCCACCAGACTTTACACGCTGAAATACAGAAGCAACGACCGTTCTCAGGGGGGCAACCAGGTGCTGAGCATAGGTCGCGTGCAGACCCCTACCCTCGCCCTCATTGTCCGACGCCAGCAGGAGATAGAGAACTTCGTGCCCACCACCTACTGGGTGCTGACCACCCTGTACCGCGACACGGTGTTCAACGTGGTGATGGAGGAAGAGGAGAAGGAAGAAAAACCGACCGCAAAGACCGAGCAAGCCAAGGCCAAGGAGAAGACTCCCAAGGGTTTCAAGACGCGCGAAGAAGGCGAGGCAGTACTGGAAAAGATAAAGGACCTGCCCTTCACCGTCAGCAAGATAGAGAAGAAGAAAGGCAAGGAGGCACCTCCGCGCCTGTTCGACCTTACAAGCCTGCAGGTGGAGTGCAACAGGAAATTCGGATACTCTGCCGACCAGACACTGCAACTGGTGCAGAGCCTCTACGAGAAGAAGGTATCGACGTATCCCCGTGTGGACACCACCTTCCTGCCCGACGACGTGTATCCCAAGTGCGGACAGATAATGAACGGACTGAAGGAATACTTCCACCTGATGGACAGGATAAAGGGACAGAAACTGAGGAAGGACAAGAAGTTCTTCGACAACAGCAAGGTGACGGACCACCACGCCATCATTCCCACAGGCCAGCCCATCACGGGACTGTCGGAAGCGGAGAAGAAGGTCTTTGACCTGATAGCACGACGCTTCATCGGCATATTCTATCCCGACTGCCTTTTCGAGACTACCACCATAACGGGCGAAGTGGGCGACATCGCTTTCCGCGCCACGGGAAAGCACATCACCGACCCTGCATGGAAAGTGCTGTGGGGCACCAACTCCGACTCTGCCGACACGCCTGCCGAGGAGAAACTGCTGCCCGAGTTCGTCAAGGGCGAAAGCGGACCGCACACTCCCGACCTTGCCGAAAAGCAGACCACACCGCCAAAGCCATACACCGAAGCGACCCTGCTCCGCGCCATGGAAACGGCAGGAAAGATGGTGGAGGACGAGGAACTGAGAGACGCGCTGAAAGAAAACGGCATAGGCCGTCCCTCCACACGCGCTGCAATCATAGAAACCTTGTTCCGCCGACGCTACATACGCAAGGAGCGCACCTCGCTGTGGGCCACCCCCACGGGAGTGGAACTGATAGGCATCATCCACGAAGAACTGCTCAAGAGTGCCGAACTGACCGGCATCTGGGAACGCAAACTCAGGCAGATAGAGCAACGGCAGTATGACGCCCACCAGTTCCTGGACGAACTGAAGCAGATGGTAACCGACATCGTCATGGAGGTGATGCGCGACAACAGCAACCGCCATGTGAGCATAACAGAGGAAATAACGAAGAAGAGCAAGAAGAAATAAAATAAAAGCACCACCATCCCCGTTATAGTTAAAAGAGAATAGGAAGGACTAGGAGGCCCTAGGAAACCCTAGGATAACCTAGGAAAGCCTAGGAAAGCCTAGGAGAGCCTATAAAAAAACACCCCCATGCCCAAACACAGAACACTTCTTTTCCTTACCGGCATCCTTGCCCTGCTCCTTGTCCTAAGCGGATGCGGAGCGGACAACTACGCCCGAAAGGCAGAGGAGTTCTATGCTATAGGGGAATACTACGACGCCGCGGAAGAGTTCAAGAAAGCATACTCCCACACTCCGGCCAAGGAAAAAGCCAAGCGCGGAGAAAGGGCATGGAAGATGGCAGAGTGCTACCGCCGCATAGGCTATAGCGCCAAGGCTGCCGGCGCATACCGCAACGCCGTACGCTACAATACCGGAGGACCGGAGGCCGTGCTGCGCCTGGCACAGATGCAGCAATGGATGGGCAAGTACAATGATGCCATCAAGAACTACACCCTGTATCTGGACAGCGTTCCCTCGTCCATAGAGGCGCAAAATGGTTTGGAGGGTTGCCGCCTGGCCGCGAAATGGAAGAAACTCGGTTCACGTTACAGCATCAAGAAGATGCCCATACTGACAAGCCGGCGTGCCGACTACTCCCCTGCCCTGTACGGCGACAACTGGGACCAACTCTATTTCTCTACCACACGTCCGCAGGCCATGGGCAACGAACTGAGCGGCATCACCGGTGTGAAGATGGCGGACATCTTCTTCAGCCAGAAGGACGACAAGGGCAAGTGGAGCAAGCCCGAAGCCGTGCAGGGAGAGGTGAACACGGAATACGAAGACGGAGCATGCTCCTTCTCTCCCGACGGAAAGACCATGTACTTCACCCGTTGCACACACGACCCCAATTATCCACGATATGCCACCATCATGTCCAGCAACCGCAGCGATGCGGCATGGAGCAAGCCGCAGGAGGTGAGGATTTCGGGCGACACCTTGTCCACATTCGCCTACCCTGCCGTCTCGCCCGACGGCAAATGGCTGTATTTCTCCAGCGACATGCCGGGCGGACATGGAGGCATGGACCTCTGGAAAGTCTCGCTGGACGAACATGGCATGGGAGCACCTGAAAACCTCGGTCCCGAGGTAAACACCTATGGCGATGATGTGTTCCCCTCGTTCCGTGCCAACGGAGAGTTCTATTTCTCCTCCGACGGACATCCCGGTATGGGCGGTCTGGACCTCTTCCAGGCCGAGCAGGACAGCACGGGACAGTGGACGCTGACAAACCTGGGCTACCCCATGAACTCTGCCGGCGACGACTTCGGCATGACGTTCGAGGGACTGCACAACCGTGGTTTCTTCTCCACAAACCGTGGCAACGGCAGAGGCTGGGACCAACTCATGTCGTTTGAATGTCCGGAGATAGTGCAGAGCATCAAAGGCTGGGTGTATGAAAAGGACGGTTACGAACTGCCCGAAGCCTTGGTGTATATGGTGGGCAACGACGGTACGAACCTGAAACTGTCCGTAAGGTCGGACGGTTCCTTCGTGCAGGAGGTGAAGCCGCATGTGGACTATGTTCTGCTGGGCACATGCAAGGGCTACCTGAACCACAAGCAGGAGATTTCCATAGACACCAGCAGCGTGTCGCGCGAGTACGTGCTGCAGTTTCCGTTGGCCAGCATGACAGACCCCGTGCTCATCCGCAACGTATTCTATGAATTTGACAGTGCCGAACTGACGGACAGCAGCACCATAGCCCTGGACAGCCTGGCTACCCTGTTGGAAGAGAACCCCAGTGTTACCATAGAACTGTCCTCGCACTGCGACTATCGTGGCAAGGACGAGTACAACCTGCGCCTGTCCCAACGCCGTGCTGAAAGCGTGGTCAACTATCTCGTCAGCAAGGGTCTGCCTGCCGAACGTCTCACGCCAGTCGGATATGGCGAGAGCCGTCCGAAGATAGTTACTCGCCGTCAGGCCGAACAGAATCCGTTCCTGCAGGTAGGCGACACTCTGACGGAGGCATTCATCCTTGCCCTGCCCGACGAAGAACAGCAGGAGGCATGCAATGCGCTGAACCGAAGAACGGAGTTCCGCGTAATGCGTACAACCTTCGGATTGCCCTGAACAGGTTACAATCCGTTGTCTTTATCCATATTTTACCGGTGATGTAGCCTGTATATCGAGAAATAAGGCTACCTTTATCGCTGGTTATGGCAACATCACACACTAACATGAAATCACTTCTGCCAAGCGCCTGCGCTGTGGGTGCTGTGGGCGTGTTGTCTGTTGTTGCCGAGGTGTGCATGGGCAGTTTCCCTCTGGACATATTCCGCTTTCCGCTTAACGTTGTGCTGCTGGCATTGTGGTTTGCAACAATCTCCATGCTCTACCGCAACAGGAGCGGCAATGCCTTTGCCCGGTTTATGCTTTCGCGCAGTGCCACATGGCTGACGCTTGTTCTGATGGCCGTCATAGGCATAGTTCTGGGATTGCAGCGCAAGCCCTCTTCAACATCATGGCCGGTGGTGGTGTCCATCCTGTTCGTACTCACCCACCTCTGTTTTGTTGTCCTGCGCGGATGGCGTGGTGCAAGGGGCATACGGTGGCGCTTCAGCATAACACACATAGGATTGCTATTGGCACTTGGGGCAGGGTTCTGGGGCGCACCTGACCGCGAGCAGCGGCGCATGGCGGTTTACGACTATCCGTCAAACGAGGCTTACACCATGACTGGCGAACTGAGACCCACGCCCTACCCCATTGAGTTGGTGTCGTTCCGCATGGAGCATGCCGACAGCGGTGCACCCACTCACTACGAGGCTGTGATAAAGGTGGATGGCAAAGACGTAACCCTGAGAGTGAACCACCCCTACGACCGCACTCTAAGCGAGAAGATATACCTTGTAAGTTTCGGCCACTCGCTGATGGGAGAAACCTATGCCGTCATAGAGATAGTGGACGAACCATGGCAATGGGCTACCGCAACCGGCATCATAATGCTTATTGCCGGCGCGGTGATGCTCTTCATACAAGGACCGAGACGAACGGAAAGGTGAAAACGGAAAACGGAAATCTGCGAGTAAGCGAGAGCAGAGGAAATGCATTTACTCTGCCGAGCGTGAGCAGATTCAAGACGACAAAGTCGGATTAAAACGGAAAACGAACATACCCCCTCCCCGCTCGCCTCTGCGCTCTCTCGTCGTAACGAAGTTTGCGACCCCTCCAGCGCCAGCGTAATACGCTAAAGAAAATAAAAAACTCGGCGCTCTCGGCGTAATCTGCGTGCAAAAAAACTCATAACCGCTCTCAAACAAACCTCA
>JAGAQH010000012.1 GCA_017622815.1 Bacteroidaceae bacterium
TATAGCGGAGGCATACATGCCGGCACACCCACTATGCCCGGCGATATCACCGTGGAGGAGCACATGTTCATGGCAGGCGACGTGCTAATGTCAGAGCGCACCTACATAGTGGATGTAGTTGGCGATTCCATGCGCGACGTGGACATCATGCCCGGCGACCAACTTCTGGTAAGGCACATAGAAGATCCCTCGCTCGTACGCGACGGCGATGCCGTAATAGCATGGGTGGCGGGGCAGAACACCGTAAAGGCCTTCATGCGCGACGAGCAGGGCAATGCATGGCTCGTGCCGCGCAACCCGAAATACGCACCCTTCCGCATCACCGAGGACATGCGCATCACCGGGTTGGTGATACGGTGCATCAAGTCCAACACTTCATCCGCCTATGCCGACCTGGCACGCATACTGAAAAAAGCCCAACTGACGCCAGAGCCAACCCCTCCTTCAGAAAAAGCCATTGCCCAGGCCGTGCTCTACATCTGCGACTCCGTGTCCAACGGACGCCAGTGGTTTGCCGTCTACCGTGCCCTGGCAGATACGGGTGCCATCCGCGATAACGATTTCACCACCTTTGCCAACCTCGTTGCCGACCTGCTCCCCGAACATCCCTGTCTGCCCGTGGTGTCGGAAATGCGCCGCATGAACGTGCAGAGTTTCCGCAAACCCCTGCACCTGTGGAAACCCTACGATGCCCCCGTATCGGGCAGCATCTTCGAGAAATATGCTCGCCTGGCACAGGAAGTGAAGGAGAGGCTGGAGGGGTAAGGGGCAAACTTTACAAGCAAAAAAATGCCCCATTCCGGGGCAAATTTCAGGGGTGTTTGATAATGAGGGAGATAGGGTCAGTAGCGGATGATCTGGACGTTGGGGCAATCCTTGAAGGCATAGTCATCCACACTGCACCCCTTAGGGATGCGCACTTCGGTGAGGCTGGAACAGTCAGAGAAAGTCCAGTCCCCAATCTTCGTCACCGATGGGGGGATGGTGATACTCGTGAGGCTGGAGCAACCATCGAAAGACTCTACCCCAATCTCCGTCACCGATGGGGGGATGGAGATACTCGTGAGGCTGGAGCAACGAGAGAAAGCACTGTACCCAATCTTCGTCACCGATGGGGGGATGGTGATGCTCGTGAGGCTGGAGCAATCAGAGAAAGCCTCGTCCCCAATCTTCGTCACCGATGGAGGGATGGTGATGTTTGTAAGACTGGAGCAACTATAAAAAGCACCCATTCCAATCTTCGTCACCGATGGTGGTATGGCGATGTTCGTGAGGCTGGAGCAACGAGAGAAAGCCTCGTCCCCAATCTCCGTCACCGATGGGGGGATAATAGTATTCTTACACCCACTTATCAGCGTATTACTCTCCGTATGGATTATGGCATTGCAATCCTCCCTGGAGTCATAGACCTTGTTGTTCTTGGAAACGGTGATGCTCGTGAGACTGGAGCAACCCCAGAATGCATATTCCTCAATCTCTGTCATCGATGGGGGGATGGAGATGTTTGTAAGACTGGAGCAACTATAAAAAGCACCCATTCCAATCTTCGTCACCGATGGTGGTATGGCGATGTTCGTGAGGCTGGAGCAATTGCAGAAAGCCAGATCCTCAATCTCAGTAACTGATGGGGGGATAATAGTATTCTTACACCCACTTATCAGCGTATTACTCTCCGTATGGATTATGGCATTGCAATCCTCTCTGGAGTCATAGACCTTGTTGTCCTTGGAAACGGAAATATTCGTGAGGCTGGAGCAATCACGGAAAGCCTCTTCCCCAATCTTCTTCACCCAGCGAGGTAGGGTTATACTTTTAAGATTCTTGCAACTACAGAAAGCCCCTTTCCCAATCTCCTCCACCCATTCGGGAAGAGTGATGTCCGTGAGGTTCTCGCATCCACGGAAAGCCTCCGTTTCAATCTTCTTTATCCACAGGGGAAACTTTATGCTCGTGAGTTCCTTGCAAAAACAGAACGCCTCCTTCTTTATCTCTGTCTCCCATTCGGGTATGATGGCCACTCCGTCCTGGATGTCGTAGCCGTATTCTTTGTATTTTGCCATAGTAGTGTTTTCGGGTGCTTTTACACGCACAAAGATACGAATAAACGAGTGAAATAATATCAAGCTTGCTTGAATATTTTTTGCAACGAGTGAAAGTATCTTCGAGTTAACTCAAAGATACAAAATATATTTTGAAAACACCCCCATCGTCCACCTTTTCCGTCAAAAAGTCCCACCCACGGGGGCAGGACATTGGTATTTTTCAAAACGGCAGGTCTCCGTACAGGTTCACATCATCTTCGCATAGCGACTGGGCAGGGAGGTGGTTCAGTTTTGAGAGGTCCTTGATTTTTGAATATCCAAACCATGTGAACCCATTATGAACCCATTAGCAAACACATCAAAATACTGATACTTAGCAATGTCCGTCTTTACTGGATTCGCTTTGCTTGAAATTCTGACCCCATTATGAGCCATTAGGTCCCCTTCAATGTGTAATGGACGCTTTTGCCAGATGTACCATTCTTTTCAAGCAAGGATTCTAACGATTGGAGGATACGCGTTGATGTCGACTTGCTGGTATTCATGATACGTTGTACATCGGAGTTAGTAATACTGCCGTTTTTAATGATAAAGTCAACTATGGGGAAATGCTTCTGGTCAATCTTCAACCTCTTCAGCTGAGAGTGCAAGTCGGTATAATATGTAATCATCAACCCACTGAGGATTTCCACAATGGGCGGCAGTAAATTATATGACGTTACAGCATCCAATATCCGTCTGTAACCGCGTCCCCAACTCTCTATATCACCACAACGAAAAAGCGTGTTTGCCACCGAGGGATTGAAGGGTTTGGAGGGGTGCTTTTCAAATAATAGCTCCGTTGTCCAATTCTCGGGCAGACGACCTGCATTCCAAAATACTATGTGGTCTGGATACACACTTATCTGAATGGGAGTTGCATCGGCATAATCCTTGTGGGCGATAGCATTCATAAGAGATTCTCGCACGGCCTCTATAGGGAATTGTGGTGTTTCACGACGAGATATTCCTTCGTATGAAATGCTATAAATAAGGTACTTGCTCTTGATAAGGTCCATTGCCTTCTCTATTTGCTCCATCAACGAACCATGCACTTCGTCTTGAAAAGCAAGGTCTTCATTGTCCGACTTGAAGAAGCCAATCTTGATATATGCACCTCGTATGTATTTTTCGGGAGATGGGTGAAAAAGCAAGATGGCTGCCCTGCTCAGTTGTCCTGTCTCTTCATCTATGAGTCGTAGGTCTTCGAGAAGATGTATTGTGGAATCATTTAGCACCTCAGCGTCTACTCTATTACTCTTGGCTGCTTCTTTACGAAAACGATTTAATGCACTTTCTGAAAGGTCGTCAACAGTTACACCAGATATGGGTAGTTCATCCCAATTTCTCCCTGTTCGTTGCAAGATAAAACGATTCAATGCTGCTCCTTTCAATTCTTGCTTGGTACTCCCGGAGCGATAATGGTACTGCCCCTTATAGTTAATTGGGTTGGAGTATTGAGGAATATCTATTTCAATGTATTCAATACCATTTTCTTCCAAAATGTTAACGTCCACCATTATACCCAATACATCACGCACTTTATTGGGGATATCTTCAGAGAGTTTCTTTACATTGTCAACTTGGATGACATTGCCCTTGTCATCCTTGCCGATATATAGTTTGCCACCCATTGCATTGGCAAATCCACATATCCATTTCAAATATTCGTCACGCCAACTCTCCTTGAATTCTATGTTCTGAGATTCTTTATTCATAATATCAAATACTGGGGGGTGATTAAACAGGAGTTAAACTTCCTTGTAAGCGGTTGAATATACCCTATTCTTTGAAGGATTGCCACTTTTTATATTCGTCAATTTGCCTTTTATTCAACAAACTCTCAAGAAAGTCTATTTTCTTGCTATTTTGTTCTATCGAGGCTCTTAAGTCATCCGTAACCAGCTGCTTGCCAATTGTCTCATTTACATCAAAGCCACATTCCAATACCCAAGGACATTGTTTTATTAAATTCTCTCTTGCCTCTATTTCATTTGTACCACAACCCCTACCTAATACCTGGCAATTCTCCACCTCTTTATCTTCTCTGGGTGGATATGTCAATCCCTCTGCTGTATAAAAAATATACTCATTCATAAACCTACCTTCTTATAAATTCCACGTGATGAAAAATCTATGAATCCTTTATCTCTTAAAAATTGCAGTTGCTGCCGAATTTTTGCCTCAATATTATTGTTGTTAGGATGTTTGACTCTTAGTTCCTCCACGAAAGAATACATATGTTTCAACGTAAAGGTGCTATCCAGTCGTTCTACGCAATTCAGTACATCAAACAACCAACCTCTGCTCTCTATGCTATTTGTCTGCAAAGAATATATTTTGTTATACTCCCGACAAACAATTTCCGAATCAATAACAACCCTGTTTTTTATGATTGGAATCTTAGCAAAATCAGGGATTTGATTTAACAGGATATTGCAACCCTCCCATCCTGCTCTTCTTGCATTCGAATCCAAAGGTTTGCGCTTCTCTATAACTTCTGGAACAAAAAAGCATTTGGGCACAATTATCAGATTGTTGACCTCATAATTATCGTAATGCATAAAAAAGAAACTTGGATTGTCAAGTGATGTTATGCGTTCAATCATAGTATTGTACACTCCATCATTCACTTTTGTGGAATACTTGTCCGAAAATTCCTTCTTGCTTTTTAGTTCATATTGGGATTTACAATGCTTGCATACATAATCCTTTACTGGAGCATTAGGTTCGGCCCTATTGATGGAAACCTCCCCACATATGGGGCAGTACATATTGCGTGCAAGCCAGTCTTCTGTTAAAACTCTGGCTATTTGCGTAGCACTCTTGTATCTCTCCGCCAATGAAGTATTGAAGCGTAAATCCATATTACCAGTTTAGATATTGGGATGCGTCTGCAACATATAGAAGAGCATTGCTCCTCCACCCACGAAAGGTTCTATGTAGGTAACGTTCTCCCTTGTGTCAAAGTCAGCGGGAAGCAGCGCTTCCAGTTGGTCGATGAGTTGGCTTTTTCCGCCCACCCACTTGACAAAAGGTTTTGCCTTAGCCATAGTTTCTGGTTTATCTACATGCAAAGATACGAAATCCCCCTCCCCCATGCAAGCATTCCGCCATATTTATTTTGCACGCTCTCTGCCAACAAACAATAAAACGCCACCTTCCCATCGTCCACCTTTCCCGTCAAAAGTCAACGAAACCTGGACTGGAAGTCAACCCTTTCAGTATAGAAAGTCTTGTAAGAGGAGGGAGTTTCATTTCGTGCGTTCGCACTATATTTCTTATAATCAACGATTTTTGACATGGTATATACAGTTATGCAGTTATGCAGTTATTTTTGCCCACTTGCCAATCTTGATTACTTTCTTACTAAATATATAGTTATTATATAATATATTATAAATAATATATTATATAATAAAATTTCTTTCATCCCTTTTCACACCCCTAAAAAAAAAACTGCATAACTGTATAACTGCATAACTGCATATAGTGTTCTTCTTGATAATGTAAAGATATTTTCAGTCTTATCAAACAATTGGCGTTTAACGGCATCCGCACTGCTTTACTGAATAAATGTGCAAAACTGCGAGAATACATCAATTTGATATTCAGGATGTTATTTTGATACACTACTCCCTTGCCACTTACGTTTTTTCGTTCACTTTTCCGTTCTCACATCGCCCGTGAGATGCTGACATATTGTCATGCGCCTGCTCATTCATGTTCACGGCTGATTCCATGCGAGGACCGAGCCTTGACGATACGAGGATTTCCCGCCCTGTAATGCGCAAACAGAGATGTAAAAGTTTTTTAGAGTACAGGGTACAGATGACAGAGTACAGATGGCACTGGATTGGACAGATTTACACGGAGGATGCACTACATCTCTCAATCCCGTAGGGGGGGAGCGGAGGTAATCCGAGGGCAAAGCATATTCTTCGTTTTATTTCACTCCAAGTCACCATAAGTCACTATAATTCACTATAATTCACCATAAGTCACTATAATTCACATTCCGCCAAAGGGATGTCGTATCTTTGCAGTACCGAAACGGAAAGACGGAACAGACCCTCCCCTCACCCTCCCAAGGGAGGGAGCAGTATCAACCGCCATCTGTGCAAATCCTGTCGCATCTGTGTTATCTGTGTTCAATTCACCGCTCGCCTGCTCTTCGCTAATTACTAACTCCTAATTACTAACTCCTAATTCAAATTACCACTATGGGAACATTCAACAACAACTCCACTTGGGGTAAAATCCTCAACATCATCATTACGGTGCTGACGGCGATAGCCACCACCTTCGGGGTGCAGTCGTGCGTGTAATGAACGGAAAACGGAAACCAAGTTTCGCTTTCCACAGACAAAAAGCAGTTCCCTACAAGTTCGGAGTAAATCTTCGTCGCCGTTCCTCCACTTCGGCTTGCAGGGAGACTGAAAACAAAGTAGAACAACACATTAACAATCACGGAGGAACGGGAAGAAAGAAACTATGAGTATACCCTACTCTCTTGCCCTGCGCCAGATACATCCGGGCGAACCCGAAATGGGAAACAAGACCTATCCAGTAGCGCAATTCCGCACAGCAATGAACCTCAGCGACATGGCAAAGCACATGTCCAGCCACTCCAGCAAGTATGACAAGGGCGACGTGATGGCCGTGGCCACCCAACTGACCTCATGCATACGCGAACAGTTGCTCCTTGGCAACAAGGTGGTGCTTGGCGACTTGGGTGCCTTCAGCGTAACCCTCGTTTCCGATGCTGCCGACAATGCCGAGTCCTTCAGCACCGCACTGATAAAGAAGGTGAAGGTGCGCTGGGAACCCAGCAGCGAGTTCAAGGACCTGCTGAACGAAGCCTCCTTCGAGTACGTGGGCACCCGCAAGGCTCAGGCCGAGGCCCGCAAGGCCGAAAAGGAACTGCTGAACAACATGGCCACCATACAGCCCGGCGAGGATGCTCCCTCTGACGGCGGGGATGACGAAGGTTCACTGGGCTAAATGAGCGGTGAGCGGTGAGCGTTTAACGGTGAGCAGGGCACCGTGAAACAGGTGCTATTCTGTGGATTCCAGCGCCAGCGTAAACCTACTCTTGCTGAAAGGAAAATCTGCGTATTCTGTGGATTCTGTGTGAATATAATCCCCATGCTCGCACTGAGACTTTTATTTCCTCACACAGAATACACGGAATACACAGAAATTATTCAATGAGTGAAATACAATGATTGTAAGACGATGGAATGAATCCACAGAATTTGTCGCAGACTTCGTCACGACGGCTGGCGCGGTGAGCGTTGACTGCCTTGGCTTGATGAGCGTAGGCGAATAACGTTTCAGGTTCAACCATGACAGCATTGGACTTGATGTCACCACTGCCGAAAAGGGACTGAGACCGATTGCAAGAACTGTATAGGGGAGAATACATAAAAAACTCCCCTATCATTGTCACCTTTTGCATGGATAAATCGTTATATTTGTGAGCATGTTCAAGAAAACGATTCATTAACAAACAATAAAATCAAACATTATGGAAGACGTATTGAGAGAAGTTCTGCTGCCGATAAGCATTACGGTCGTACTGCCCATCGTGATAGTATGGCTGAACATCAAGAGCAAGAAACACGAATCTGACAACAGGACAGGAGTGCTGCTGGCGGCAATAGAGAAGAATTCCGACGTGGACATAGAGGAACTGATGCGGAAAATGAACATGCAGGACAAGTCGCATACCACACTGAAGGAGAGGCTGCTGAAGAAACTTCTGTGGGGAAGTATAGTCACAGCCGTTGGTACAGGTCTGCTGGGTTACGCCCTGTATATGGATTTCCTGGGAGGCATGCATACCATCACATTACGAGAATGGTACCTGTTTGGCGGCGTGACACTGCTCGTCGGACTGGCCATCCTGCTTGTCTTCTTCATCAGCAAGAGGATGCTGGCAAAGGAACTGGAGATGGAAAGCGAGAAGCAGCATGACTGACGGTGAAACATGAACAGAGAGGAGTTCATAGCACACATCAGAGGCGAGCAGGAACAACTGAGGCGTTTCCTGCTTGCCCTCTGCCTTGGCAACCGCGACGAGGCCGACGACATAGCGCAGGAAAGCCTTGTCAAGGCCTACCTTTCCTCCAGCGGCTATCAGGACAAGGGGAAGTTCACCTCGTGGCTCTACAGGATTGCCCACCACACTTTCCTTGACCACATGAAGAACCGCAAAAGCCTGCAACCGCTGGACACGGCATACGACATGGCGGACTCTTCCATGCCTGCCGACAGTTCATTCCGATACCAGGAACTCTACGCCGCACTGGACACCCTGCCGCCAAAGGAACGCTCCTCCATACTGCTCTTCTACATAAAGGGCTACTCGGTGAAGGAAATCTGCCAGATTACGGACAGTAGCGAGGAGGCCGTAAAGAAGCAACTTTCACGTGGACGCGAACATCTAAAAACGAAACTGAAACGATGACAGACAAGGACAAGACTTTAGAACAGATATTCGGCGACTTCACCCCCGACCTGGGCAATGGAGATGCCTTCATGGCACGACTGGACAGGAAACTGGATGCCGTGGAGTTCATCAAGGCAAGGCAGGAGAAGCAACTCCGCCAGTACCGCTATGCCGTGATGGCCGCCTTTGTGCTTGGTGTAGTGGTGAGCGGAGTGATGTTTGCCATCATCCTTGGCGAACCGGCCGACCTGCCTACATTCTCATTCGGCATAGAGTCCCTGCCCTTCCTGCTTCTTGAGGAGAACAGCCGCATGCTCTCCCTGACGGGCCTTGCCATGCTGATGAGTGCCGGCATCATCGTCATAGTGAACATGTGGCAGGAACTGGCAAGCATGAAGGATATGCACGAGAGTGGTATAAAAGTCGGGGCATAGCATCTTTGAGTGTGACGACGCAATGGAAAGCGCACCCTCCAGCAAAGGAGAGTGCGCTTATGCTATACCTTATATTATATATGCAAGTGCTTAGAGGTCCTGGCGGAACTGAATCATCTTGAGGGCTGTGACAGCACATTCGTCGCCCTTGTTGCCCAAGGCTCCGCCACAACGGTCGAGGGCCTGTTGCATGGTGTTGCAGGTGAGGAGGCCGTAGATGACGGGGACCTCTGCCTGGCGGTTCAGTTCGGCAAGTCCCTGGGTTGTGCCCTGGCAGATGTAGTCGAAATGGGGTGTGTCGCCACGGATGACGCAACCTATTGCTATGACGGCGTCCACGGCGGTGTCCTCTATCATGGCGGCGGAACCGTAAACCAGTTCAAAACTGCCGGGGACGGTCTTCACGATGATATCGTCCTTGTCCACACCATGCTTCAGCAGGGTATTGTAGGCACCCTCCAGAAGGGCACCAGTCACCTCTTCGTTCCATTCGCTGACAACGATGCCTATCTGCCAACCGTTGCCGTCGGGCACGGTGGCGGGGTCGTAACTGCTCAGGTTATGCAATGCACTTGCCATATCGGGGGGGATTTGTCGTTGGGGTTACTTTACGCGCTCGATGTACTTGTCAACATCCTGGCGCTGCATGCTCTGGGGATAATCGTTCTTGATGGTCTCGTAGCACTCCAGAGCCTTGTCCTTGTTGCCAAGTGACTCGTAGAGCTGACCGGCCTGCAGGTAGAAGAGAGGAGACAGAGTGGTGCTGTTGGCACGCTTGGCAGCCTTCAGGAGTGTGTCGGCAGCCTTCTCGTTCTGACCCAACTGGGCATAGACGTTGCCAAGAGCGGCAATGGCAGCATTGCTGACCATCATGTCGTCGCACTGGTCGTAATCCTCAAGGTACTTTACAGCCTCCTCGGCTCTGTCGGTGTTTGCATAGCACAGACCGGCATAGAGACGTGCGATGTTGCCGCTGGGAGTGCTGCCGTACTGCTCGATAATCTGCAGGAAACCGAGGTTGGTGCCGTCACCGTTCAAGGCCTGCTCGTACATGCCCTGCTGGAAGTGCTGCTGCGCAACGGCGATGTTGTCTGCAGCCTCAATCTTATTGGGCTGGATGTAGTACTGGTTTACAACCAGACAGATGATGATAATTGCAAGTACGCCACCGATGGTAGCTACAATTGTCTTCAAGTGCTTCTCGATGAAACTGGTGCTCGCCTTGATTGTCTCGTCAATCTCGTTCACGGGAGCTGCATTGTGTTTTTTGCTCATAATGTTTATATGTTCTTTGTTTTTACTGATTCGTATTTCGGCAATTCAAGGTGCAAAGATAATGTTTTTCCCAAACATACCGAAATTTGCATGACGATATTTTGGTCATACGGTCGTTTTTGCATAATTTTGCAAGTGATATGACACTGAAACACCTGTCCATACTGAACTACAAGAACATTGCCGAGGCGGAACTGGACTTCTCGCCGGGCCTGAACTGCATCATCGGAAGCAACGGTGAGGGTAAGACAAACCTGCTGGACGGCATACGCTTCCTGTCGCTGTGCAAGAGCCTTGGCGTCACCCAAGACTCGCTGTGCATACGGCACGACCAGGACTTCTTCATGCTTAAAGGCATGTACGGGCGCGAGGACGACACACTGGAGGAGATACACTGCTCGCTGAAGCGCGGGCAAAAGAAGATAATGCGCTGGCAGGGCAAGCCCTACAAGCGCCTGGCAGAGCATATAGGCCTGATTCCCGTGGTGCTGGTATCGCCTTCTGACGGCATGCTCATAGCCGGAGGAAGCGAGGAAAGAAGGCGGTTCATGGACGTGGTGATATCGCAGATGGACCTGCCATATCTGGATGCACTGACACGATACAACAAGGCTCTGCAACAGCGCAACGCACTGCTGAAAGCCGACCCTCCATGCGACACGGAAATGCTCGCCCTATGGGAAGAGCAGATGGCCAAGGAGGGCGAGTTCGTGTATCGCCGCAGGCAGGAATACATAGAACGCTTCACACCCATTTTCCAACGCTACTACGACCTAATAGCACAAGAGCACGAAAAGGTAACACTTTCGTACACAAGCCATTGCCAAAGAGGACCTCTACTAAAGGTTATACAGCAGGACCGCCACAAGGACCTGGCCGTGGGATACTCACTGCACGGCATACACCGCGACGACCTGGAGATGATGATAAACGGATACCCCATACGGCGCGAAGGAAGCCAGGGACAGAACAAGACCATGCTGGTGGCACTGAAGTTGGCACAATACGATTTCCTGCACCATACGGGTAGCGGCACAAGACCCATACTCCTGCTGGACGACATATTCGACCGTCTGGACGCACAACGCGTGGAACGCATAGTGGCGCTGGTGAGCGGAGACTCCTTCGGACAGACCTTCATCACCGACACCAACCGCGACCACCTGGACAAAATCCTGAGCATGACATCGCAGGACTACAAACTGTTCCATTGCGAAAACGGATGCTTCCACGAAATAAACCGCAGATAATGGAAAGGCACAAAAGCGTACCCATAACCAACCTCCTGGACGCATGGCTGCGACAAGAGGGATTGGAGACTCCCCTACTCCAGCACCGCATGATAAAAGGATGGCCGGAGGTGATGGGAGCAACCGTGGCACAATACACAGGAGACATCAGGATATACGGCAACGTGCTCAGAGTACAGATAAAGAGCCCTGCACTGAGGCAGAACCTGCTGATGATGCGCACCGAAATAGCACGGAAAATGAACGACTATGTGAAAGCGCAAGTCATACAGGAAGTGACATTCTACTGACCACCGGCACACCCCCAACGACACAAAAGCACGGAAAAACACCCATAACACACGAAAAATCACCGCGTTTGCCAATTTTATTGCCACACCATACCGCAACTTTCATAAAAAAGATGTATCTTTGCACCCGCAATTACGAGTTAATTGCATTATTTCAAACCTATAAAACCATTATTTAAACATTATGGCAACAAAAATCCGTTTACAGCGCCACGGCCGTAAGAGCTACGCTTTCTACAGCATCGTGATCGCTGATGTAAGAGCACCACGTGATGGTAAGTTTACAGAAAAGATTGGTACCTACAACCCCAACACCAATCCTGCCACTGTAGATTTGAAATTTGACCGTGCATTGTACTGGGTAGAGACCGGCGCACAGCCCACCGACACCGTACGCAACATCCTCTCCAACGAGGGCGTGTACATGATGAAGCACCTCCGTGGTGGCGTCAAGAAGGGTGCGTTCGACGAGGCTGCTGCTCAGGCAAAGTTCGATGCCTGGAAGGCTGACAAGCAGAAGGGTCTGGCTGCATTCGCCGCCAAGGAGGCCGCTGCAAAGAAGCAGGCCGAGGCTGCACGTTTAGAGGCTGAGAAGAAAACCGCAGAGGCAATCGCTCAGAAGGTAGCTGACAAGAAGGCTGCCGAGGCTGCCGCAAAGGCTGAGGCTGAGGCCGCAGAGACTGCTGAAACAGAAACCACAGAGGCTCCTGCAGAGGCATAATCAACAAATTCAAACATTTTCCAAGACAAATTCCAAACAAACATAAGAGGACTTTGCTGTGAAGCAGAGTCCTCTCCTTTTTTTATATTATACCAAGCGGCATTTGCCGGGGGGGGGAATGCGTACCGGCAAAGCCAAAAGCCGGTGTCTATTGTGCCATCACCTCTACGGTCATGCTGATGTCCTGCTTGGGACGGTCGCCCCGCATGGTTTCGCATGACTGGATGCGCTCTACCACGTCGAGTCCCTCTATAACTTCACCGAAGACGGTGTATTGTCCGTCGAGATGGGGGGTGCCGCCTATGGTGGTGTAGGCTTCGGTCTGTTCGGGCGTGAGGCGAGGTTTCTCCATTTCCTGACAGATGGCATGCGTTTCGGCATTCAACTGGTCCTGCAATTCCTGGAGGCCTGTCCTGTCGCGGTTCTTGCGCATCTGGATTATCTCTGCCCTGTGCTCGGCCACAAGGCGGTCAAACACGGCCTGTTCCTGTTGCATCTGCATCTGACGCTCCATCTGCTTCAGTTGGCCGGCATTGTACTTCTGTCCCCATACAATGTAGAACTGGCTGCCGCTGCTCTCACGCTCGGGGTTCATGTCGTCGCCCAAACGTGCCGCACTCAGGGCACCGCGTTTGTGGAAGAGTTTGGGATAGACTATCTCGGCAGGTATGGTATAGTCCGGTCCTCCCGTGCCAAGCATCTTGCCGGCAGGCGCACCGATGCTGTCGGGGTCGCCGCCCTGAATCATGAAATCCTTGATGACACGGTGGAAGAGCGTGCCGTTGTAATAGCCCTCGCTTGCCAACTTGATGAAGTTGTCCCTGTGCTTGGGTGTCTCGTCGTAGAGGCGCACGATGATGTCGCCCATTGCGGTGTGTATCTTGACTTGCGTTGACATATCAGTTAGAATTGTCGCTTCTTAAAAAAATGGATGTAGCGTACATGCACTACATCCATTCACTGTATTCGTTATGATACCTTATTATTATATACTAAGGTTACTTCTTCTCGGCAGCCTTCTTGGCGGGAGCCTTCTTGGCAGCAGGCTTCTTGGCAGGAGCCTCTTCCTTCACAGGAGCCTCGGCCTTTGCGGGAGCGGCCTTCTTGGCAGGGGCTTTCTTTGCAGGAGCCTTCTTTGCGGGAGCGGGTTCCTCGGCCTTCTCAGCCTTGCCCTCATACTTCTCCAGACGTGCACGCAGAACGCTTACTTCGTTCTCCTTGACGGTGAGTTCGTCACCAAGGTTGGCAATCTGTGTGTAGAGTGCGTTCAACTCGTCGTTCTCCACGTTCTCAGAGAAGAGGTCGTTCACTCTCTTCAGGAAGTCGCCCAGGATGTTCATGTAGTTGGTGAAGGCATCGAAAGCGCTGTCATAGAAACTACGCAACATGGGCACAGCCTGAGGCTTGGTGGTCATGTACTGGAAGTTGTTGGTTGCCTGCAAGCGGTCCCAGTCCTGCTTGATACGACGGTCCTTGCATGCCAGGATACGGCCAACGAGTTTCTCCTCGTACAACTTTGCGAAAGCCTCGCGCTGCATGGTGTTACCCAACCAGCCTGAGATGTCGCGCTCCTCGTCGTTCCAAGACATGGGGTAAGGAACGTCGATGGTGTCCACTGCCTTGCGGTTCTCAACCAACTCTGCGGGAGTGGCGAAACCGATGCCGCGCTGTGCTGCGCATACGGGCAGAGCCTTGATGAAGTCCAGGATGTTGCTGCTCAGGGGCTGGAACATACCGATGGCGCACAGTTCCATACCGATGGTGATAACCTCCTCGCTCTGGGGCAGGTTAGCAATCCAGTCGATGTACTTGTCGGCCATGAGGGGATATTCGTTCCAATTGCTGTCTGAGAAGCGCAGGCAGATGTCGTCGCTCAACTTATAGTCGCGCATGAGGACAGAAATACGGTTGTCAACAGCGCAAGAATATACGTAGTGGGGGCTCTTCCAACCGAGGATGTGCTTTGCACCCTCAACGATGATACCCTTGTAGCCCATGTCGGCTGCCATGCTGCCGATCTCGTCGCTATAGATGAGGTTGGAGTTGCGCATAACCTTAGGCTCTACACCGAACAGTTCCTTAACGCGGCCAGCCAGACGGGCAACCTCGTTCTTGAAACTCTCCTCGCTGCCGATAGAAGCCAAACCATGGCTGTAGGGCTCTGCCAGGAAGTCGGCCTTGCCGGTCTCTGCAATCTGCTGCAACAGGTCAATTACCTCGGGAGCATACTGCTCGAGCATCTCGATGGCAACACCGGAGAGTGAGAAACAGCACTTGAAGTTGTCGTTCTGCTTGCACATTTCCAACAGGGTGGTCAGTGCGGGAACGTAACTGTTGTCGGCTGTGTCGCGGATAGCGCGCTCGTTCTCATAGTCATCGTAGTAGTAGTGGTCCTTGCCGATTTCAAAGAAACGATAGCGCTTCAGATGAACAGGCTGATGTATCTCGAAATATAAACAAATCTGTTTCATAACTTGAATTCTTAATCTTTGATTTCTAATATGTTTAGCGTAGTCGCTTCTTTAATTACTTTATATTCTTTACTGCGTTGAGGTAGTCATCGTTGTTGAAATATCCGCGGCCGCAGAGTTGGTTGTAGCACTCGCGAATGCGCAAGCCCACCTTCTCCCAAGTGATGCGGTCAACCTCCTTGATGCCCTCCTCTGACAGATAGTTGTAGAGTGCCTCGTTGGTGCAGACGCTGTACATGGCATCGGCCATGGCATCGATGTCCCAGTAATCCACCTTGATGACGTTGTCCAGAATCTCGCCGCAACCAGACTGCTTGGAGATGATGGAAGGACAGCCGCACTGCATGGCCTCAAGAGGTGCGATACCGAAGGGTTCGGACACTGAAGGCATCACGAACACGTCGGAGTTCTTGTATGACTCGTACACCTGCTTGCCCTTCTGGAATCCGGGGAAGTGGAAGCGGTCTGCAATGCCGCGCTCTGCCGCCAACTGGATCATGGCGTTCATCATGTCGCCGCTACCTGCCATGCAGAAGCGGATGTTGCGTGTACGCTGGAGCACCTTTGCGGCAGCCTCCACGAAGTATTCGGGACCCTTCTGCATGGTGATACGGCCAAGGTAGGTCACAACCTTCTCGCCGGGAGTCTTGTTGGGAACGATGTCCAGCAGGTCCTGGCTGAGCGGATAAACGGCATTGTGCATGGCTACGCACTTGCGCGGATCCTGGTGATACTGGTTGATGACGGTCTGGCGTGTATGCTCTGATACGCACATGATGCAGTCTGCATGGTCCATACCGTTCTTCTCTATGCTGTATACGGTGGGGTTCACCTTACCGCGTGAGCGGTCGAAGTCTGTAGCGTGAACGTGTATGCAGAGTGGCTTGCCGCTTACCATCTTGGCATGAACGCCAGCGGGGTATGTCAGCCAGTCGTGTGCGTGTATCAGGTCGAAGTCCTCGCTTCGTGCGAGTACGCCTGATATGATGCTGAAGTTATTGATTTCGTCATGCAGGTTGCTGGGATAGCCTCCGGCAAACTGTATGCAACCCAGATCGTCCAGTCCCTGCAGGTAGTTGAAGTCTGCATAGAGATGGTCGCGGAAACGATAATAGTCCTCTGCCGTGTGTCCCACGAAGCGGTCCTTTATCCAGTCGTAGTTGGCATCGCGCCATACCACGGGCACCTGGCTCATGTTGATAATCTTCAGGAACTTTTCCTCCTCGCCTGTAGGTTTGGGCAGACAGAAGGTGGTTTCCACGTCACCCTGAAGATCCAGTCCTCTTGCTATACCATAACTGGCAACTGCGAGACCTCCGTAAATCTTAGGAGGAAACTCCCAACCGAACATTAGTACTTTCATGTATGTGTCCTCCTTATTTAATATTCGTTATACTGGTCCAAAAGTTTCACTACTCGCATAATCTCTGCCACGTTCATTGCAAATGATATTGCACCACGTCCGTGGAAGGGAGGATTGCCGTCGAAGAGTTCGGGTATAGTGCCGATGCAGTGGTAGAAGAGTTCCTCTTCGTAACCTACGAGCAGGCGATCCACGAAACTTACGCGAGACATCTTGTGGACGTTCAGGCATGCCTCCATGTAGAAACCTGCCAGCCATGGCCATGCTGTACCCTGATGGTAAGCATAGTCGCGCTGCACCTGAGGACCTACATACATGGGGTTGTATCCGGAACTCTTCGGAGAGAGGCTGCGCAGACCCTTGGGTGTGAGCAACTCCTTGGTACAGAAGTCCAGTACGGATTTCTGCTGCTTCTTGTCCAGAGGACTGTAGTCGAAGGCTACGGCAAAAATCATGTTGGGACGTACCAGATAGTCGCGATAGCCATCCACGCAGTAGTCGCACAGATAGCCGTGTTCGTTCCAGAACATGCCCACGAAACTCTTGCTTACCTGCTCTGCCAGTTCGGAAAGCATCTTCACGTTCTTGGCGTCGCCGGTGTGTGTGCAGAGGTCGATAGAGAACTTTATGGCGTTGTACCACAGGGCGTTGAACTCTACGATGTAGCCTGTACGGGGCACTATGGGGCGTCCGTTGGCGGTGGAGTTCATCCATGTGATGGCCTTGTCGCGGCCTTCGCTATAAACGAGTTTGTTTTCCATCACCTTGAGGTTGGGATGGTTGTTGCCCAGAATCCAGAGCATTACGTCGCGTACGAGGGCGTTGTACTTCTCCACGCAGGAGTCCATGCCAACGAACTTGCCGTACTGCTGTATGCACCAGATAGCCCACAGAAGCACATCGGGCTGGTCCATTTCCTGGATGCTGACCTCAATCTCCTCGCCCTTCATGAATGCGCGGATAGCCTTTTCGGCGGTCTCCATCACATCGTCGTACTTGGTGAGTTCGTTGTTGGTCAGGGTCAGGCCGGGCAGGGCAATGAACTGGTCGCGTGCGCGGCACTTGAACCAGGGGTATCCTGCCAGCACATAGTCTTCGTGCTCGCGGTGCACGATGAACTGGTGTGCGCTGTTCACCAGGGTGTTGTAGAAATTGTCGCGCGGTGTACGGATGTTCACCTCAAACTCTGCCAGTTCTGCCAGTGTCTTGGTGTCAATCTCGCTCAGGCCTGCACTGAAGACTACGCTTTCGCCCTTCTTGATATTGAACTCGAAGTAGCCGGGCACGTAGAGGTCTTCGTTGCTTGCATAGCCGCGTTCCTGCTCCTTGGGGTATTCAACGCCCTTGTACCAGTTGGGGTTGTAAACGAAGTTGTTCTCCTTGTCCAACTGCATGAACAGTTCGGGATAGCCTTCGTACATGCAGGTGCGGATACCGCCCTGCACCTCGTGGTACTCGCGGGAAGCGAGGCTGTTCTCGTGGGTGTACTCGCGAACGCTGCGGAAGGCCAGGAAAGGCTGCAGGCGCAGAGTGGTTTCGCTGTGTGCATCCACCAGGGTGTAGCGGATGATGATGCGGTCCTCGAAGTGCTGGAACATCTGCTCCTTCTTCAGGATCACACCACCCACGCGATAGATTGTTGTGGGAACTTTCAGTGAGTCGAACTCACGGATGTACTTGTGTCCACGTGGAGAAAAGTTGTCGCCGGAGTACTTGTGCAGTCCGAGGTTGAACTCTGCTCCGTGCTGGATGACCGTGGCGTCCAGGCTGGAAAGGAGCACATGATTCTCCTGATCCAGTTCGGGCACTGGTACAACCAGCAGGCCGTGGTACTTACGAGTGTTGCAGTCAACGATTGTTGAGCAAGAATAGGCTCCGGAACGATTCGAGCGCAGGATTTCCTTAGGAAGGCTATCCTCCAGATTCGTCATCAGAGTCTTGTCAAAACGTAAATAACTCATAGGTATTATATATCTGGGTTAGTCTTTAGCACCTCAAAGTTAGTACTTTTATTTGATAAAATTTTGCTAATCGGCATAAATAACGTAATTTTGTGCCGAACAACATATTTACTGCGGTATAAATGGCTAAGAAGCGTATTCCATGGGAGGAATATCTGGACAAAATCAGCGACATGCTGGACACTCTGACAGAAGAGCAGCGCGATATTCTGACAGATCACATCTCGGTGATTAAATACAAGAAGAACGACATCATATACAAAGAGGGCGACCTGCCCACCAACCTTCTCTGCCTGGTGAGCGGAAAAGTGAAGATATACAAGGACGGTGTGGGCGGCAGACCGCAGATTATGCGTGTGTTGGGCGAAACGGAATACTTTGCCTACCGCGCATACATGGCCGACGAACCCTTCATCACGGCAGCGGCTGCCTTCGAGCCGTGCGTGGTGCTGAAAATACCCCTGGGCATCATAGTGAAGACCATACAGGAGAACGCCCGTCTGGGGTGGTTCTTCATACAAAGGCTGGCGCACGACCTGGGGCAGAGCGACGAGCGCACCGTAAACCTCACACAGAAGCACATACGCGGACGACTGGCAGAAAGCCTGCTCTTCCTGAAGGATTCCTACGGACTGGAGGAGGACGGTTCTACCTTATCTATATATATGTCGCGCGAGGACCTAGCCAACCTCTCCAACATGACCACTTCCAATGCCATCCGCACCCTCTCTGCCTTTGCCGGCGAGAAACTCGTAGCCATAGACGGACGCAAGATAAAGTTCATGAACCTGCAGGGGCTGGAAAAAATATCTCGTATCGGCTGACACCGCCCCTACCCTTTTTTAGCGGCACGCACAGACACAGAGCACACAAATGAGCAAGTACCCCGTAGACCTGATTACCATCCTCGGCCCCACGGCCAGTGGCAAGACACCCTTTGCCGCCCGTCTGGCACACGCCATGGGCGATGCAGAGATAATCTCCGCCGACTCGCGCATGGTGTACCGAGGCATGACCATAGGCAGCGGCAAGGACCTGGACGACTACATAGTGGACGGCGAGCAGGTGCCCTACCACCTCATTGACATCTGCGAACCGGGATACCGCTTCAACGTGTACGAATTCCAGTGTGCCTTCCAGAATGCCTATATGGACATCACCGCGCGCCACCGCATGCCCATCATGTGCGGAGGCACAGGCCTCTACATAGAAAGTGTGCTAAAGTCCTACGAACTGGGACAGGTCCGTTTCCCCGAGCGCAAGAGCCTCACCATAGGCCTGAAGATAGACCGCGACCTCAGGCGCGAGAAGATAACACGCCGCCTGAAGGCCCGTCTGGAGGAAGGCATGATAGAGGAGGTGCAGACGCTCCTGAAAACCGTCTCCGCCGAGCGCCTCATCCGCTACGGTCTGGAGTACAAGTACGTCACCCTTTATTGCATCGGCCAGTTGTCCTACGACGAGATGTTCCGCCAACTGGAGATAGCCATCCACCAGTTTGCCAAGCGCCAGATGACCTGGTTCCGCGGCATGGAGGAGCGCCGTGGCATCCCCATCCACTGGATAGACGCTACCCTGCCCCACGAGGAAAAAGTGCGCATGGTGATGGAGATGCTTTAAGAACGGAAAACGGAAAACGGAAAGGTGAAAACGAACTTGCGGAGTTTGATGAGCGAAGGCATATAAAGGTTTTACAGTCCTCGGAGTATTCGGAGTATTCGGAGTATTCTGACTATCCAAGCTCCTCCCCTAAACCGACCACAAACCTAAAATAAATACTATCATGGAAAAATACGAGGAATACGGCTACAACATCCAGAATGGCAAGATCATCATACCTGAGTGGGAAACGGAGATAAAGGAGGGGGCGTTCGAGGATTGCTCAAACCTCACGAGCGTCTCTATCCCTCCATCGGTAACGCAGATTGGGTATGATGCTTTCAAGGGTTGCTCCAGCCTCGCGAGCGTCTCTATCCCCCCATCGGTGACAAAGATTGGGAATTATGCCTTCTCGGAGTGCTCCAGCCTTGCGAACATCTCCATCCCTCCATCGGTAACGCAGATTGGGAATGATGCTTTCAAGGGTTGCTCCAGCCTCGCGAGCGTCTCTATCCCCCCATCGGTAACGGAGATTGAGAACTGGGTATTCTCTGATTGCCCCAGCCTCGCGAGCATCATTGTTTCCAAGGGCAACAAGATATACGATTCGCGAGAGGATTGCAATGCCATAATACATACGGAGAGCAATACGCTTATATATGGGTGCAAGAACACCATCATCCCCCCATCGGTGACAGAGATTGGGGAGTTTGCTTTCTCTGGTTGCTCCGGTCTCGCAAGCATCTCCATTCCCCCATCGGTGACAAAGATTGGGGATTATGCCTTCTTGGAGTGCTCCAGCCTTGCGAACATCTCCATCGCTCCATCGGTGACTGAAATAGGAGAAATGGCTTTCGCGCTTTGCAAAAGCCTCAGGAGTATCACCATTCCCGATTCGGTAGCAGTGATTGGTAAATGGGCTTTCGCGGGGTGTGAAAGTCTCACCGAATTACGGATTCCCGAATCGGTGACAAATATTGGATTTAGTTCTTTCTCTGCTTGTGAGAATCTCACCAAAGTATGGATTCCAACGGATTGCTATCTTGACAGGAATGATTTTGAGCATTGCCTCCACGTACAAATCATCCGCTACTGACCTCCAAAAAACGTCTCTCTCATTATCAGACGCACGAAGACTCAACCAACCTATCATAAACGAACACAAAAGGCGATAACAGATAACAGTTTGTTTTTATACGAAACGGGAAACAGAAAGTCTTCCGCCAGGAACTGAGCCTGAGCCGAGGCCTGCACCAAGCCATGCATGACGTAGGCTACAAAGACAATGATTGGTGTACGGTAAACATTATGCTTCAATAATCAACGACCCTTATAAACAGACCCCTCCGCCCTTCGGGCACCTCCCCTAACTTCGGGGAGGAAAGTTGTTAGCACATTGTTATGTAGTTTTTGGCTGAAACACTTCTCTTTCCTCCCCGTAGTTAGGGGAGGAAAGAGAAGCGACGGAGGGGTCTGTCCTTCGTTACCAGACAAATCAGGGCTTGGAACATTATAAACTACTATAACTCAATAAGATTATCTGGTTTACCGGACACCAATAAAAGACAATGAACGCGTACTCACACCCCGCCAGGTGCAGGTGACAGAGGAGTTCCTGGGGGAGGCATTGAGGAAACAGAAACAAGGTAGGGACACGGCATGCCGTGTCCGAAAACAGAGAACAAGCGGCCCCAGCCGAGTCACGACCATCCCATAAACAAGAAGAAACCCGCAGACACTCGCCATTGGGGCGCCTGCGGATTGTGCTTATTTTTAATAAAGTGTTACATCGTGAGGGATGCCCCCATTATCATTCAGTGAGGGCAACAATCTGTCCAAAATGTTTCCAAGGCTCACTTGCCTTATAACTATCAATAGAGGCAGCAGGAACGCGAAGGATGGAGTTTTTTATGAAAGAAGTATCAAATGCGTAAGCAAAAATGTAGTGAGGATATGGATATGAAGATGCAGTAGGCACTTTTTCTGCATAGCAATAGACTTCAAGCAATTTAGAGCAACCATCGAAAGCAAAACCACCTATGCTCTCCACACTATTGCCTATAATAACCGATGTCAAACCCTTGCAATAGGAGAAAGCATAATCCCCAATGCTCTCCACACTATTGTCGATAGTAACCGAAGTCAAGCCCTTGCAACTATAGAAAGCCTCATTCCCAATGCTCGTCACACTATTGGGGATAGTAACCGATGTCAAACCTTCGCAATATCCGAAAGCACTATTCCCTACGCTCTTCACACTATTGGGGATAGTCACCGAGGTCAAACTAGAGCAAAAATAGAAAGCATATCCCCCTATGCTCGTCACACTATTTGGGATTACCAAATCCTTTACTTCTTCTCCATTAACATATAAGCGATGAGCTTGTGATAAAGGGTTAGACGCATTTTCTTTAAAATCAACATTGCACCATGAACCAATATCAGAGATATGAACCGAAGTCAAACTAGAGCAACCACGGAAAGCCTCCTCCTCTATTCTCTTCACACGATCAGGAATAGTTATCGAGGTCAAACCAGAGCAATACGCGAAAGCCTCCTCCCCTATGCTAGTTACACTATTTGGCAACACTATATAAGTCAAAGTGGTCTTACTTTTAAAAGCTTTTGCCTCTATAGCCGTTACCTCGGATGCGAACTCGATTGTTCCATACCCCTTGGTTGAGGAATATGTATTTGACAAAATCTTTGCACCACCGAAAACATCCTCATTTTTAAAACGGACAATAATATCATCATTAGTGATATAATAGATAATATTGTTGGGGATGTTACTAGGAATACCATTTGGATGCACTATCTTATCTTCATCATTGTCAGCATCATCATTACCATCCTCGCTACCATCATTGTTATCGCCTTGCTCAGTATCAGGAACAATATCGTCCTTGCTACATGACGTAAAATTCACGTTCAACAGGATACCCAACAGCAGCATCGTAAACAATCTGAAAAACCTCATATCACAAATTCTTTATTGCCTCCTAATTCCCAGAAGAAGGAAGTTAAATATAAAAATTAAGGTGTAGGAACTTATTGGTTTGTTATCTAAGAAGATAATCTCAATAACACCTTTTCGGTAAAGTCCTTCCTTACACCACCGCTGTGGTGACGGAATTGCCACAAATTTACGACAAAATAGGGAAACAACAAAGCAAACGACAAAAAATCCAGGCGGTTAGGGAGGGATACACAAAAAAACGCCCGAAGGGGTAACCTTCGGGCGCCATAATGTTATAACGGATTGTTGGATTAGCCGTTAACCTTCTTCATGTGTGCGATCAGCTCGAGAACCTTGTTAGAGTAACCGATCTCGTTGTCGTACCAGCTAACAACCTTAACGAAGGTGTCAGTCAGAGCGATACCAGCCTTAGCGTCGAAGATAGAGGTGCGAGCGTCGCCCAGGAAGTCTGCAGATACAACGTCCTCGTCAACATAACCCAGAACACCCTTCAGCTCGTTCTCAGAAGCAGCCTTCATTGCCTCGCAAATCTCAGCGTAAGTAGCGGGCTTAGCCAGATTTACAGTCAGGTCAACTACAGATACGTCCAGAGTGGGAACGCGGAATGCCATACCGGTCAGCTTGCCGTTCAGCTCGGGGATAACCTTACCTACAGCCTTAGCAGCACCTGTAGAAGAGGGGATGATGTTGCCAGCAGCAGCACGGCCACCACGCCAGTCCTTCAGAGAGGGACCGTCAACGGTCTTCTGAGTAGCAGTGGTAGAGTGTACGGTGGTCATCAGACCGTCCTTGATACCCCACTTGTCGTTCAGAACCTTAGCAACGGGAGCCAAGCAGTTGGTGGTGCAAGAAGCGTTAGATACGAACTGAGTGCCCTTCTCGTACTTGTCGAAGTTTACACCGCATACGAACATGGGAGTAGCGTCCTTTGAAGGAGCAGACATAACAACATACTTGGCACCAGCCTCGATGTGAGCCTGAGCCTTGTCCTGAGACAAGAACAGACCTGTAGACTCAACTACATACTCAGCCTCGATCTCATTCCACTTCAGGTCAGCAGGGTTGCGCTCAGCAGTTACACGGATAGACTTACCGTTAACGATCAGCTTGCTGTTCTCAACGTCAGCCTCGATGGTGCCGTCGAACTGGCCGTGCATTGTGTCGTACTTCAGCATGTATGCCAAGTAGTCAACGGGGCACAGGTCATTGATACCTACGATCTCGATGTCATCACGAGTCTGAGCAGCACGGAATACGAAACGACCGATACGGCCGAAACCATTAATACCTACTTTTGTTGCCATTTCTTTACTTTTTAATTAGATTTTAAAATGAAAAACTATGGTTTACTAACTCTATACTATTATAATATATATATGCCCTTTCTGCACCCTTTGGCTGGCGCCAGGGGATGGCGTCACGGGTCAGCGCATCAGCCGCAATTGCAATATTCTGCACTCTTGCATGCCACGACAAGCATGAGTATCGCCATACTCACAAGGGCATAAACTAAGTTTTTACTCACTTTTCTTTCTTTTCTTTGCGCAAATTTACAAAATTCTTTTTAATTTCGCACCGCAAATGAAAAATAAATTTTAACAAGACAACATTATTAAACACTAAAAAAATCATTTTAAATGGCAAAGAGTACATTTTTACAGGACTTCAAGGCCTTCGCGATGAAGGGCAATGTGATTGACATGGCCGTCGGTGTAATCATTGGCGGAGCCTTCGGAAAGATCGTTACCTCTGTGGTAAACGACCTGATTATGCCCACCGTGGGCATGCTGGTGGGCGGTGTCAACTTCAGCGACCTGAAACTGACTATGAAGGAAGGTGTGCCCGAGAAACTGAACGAGGCTGGAGAAGTTATAGAGGCAGCCGTACCTGCCGTGACTCTGAACTACGGCAACTTCCTGCAGCAGACCTTCGACTTCCTCATCATTGCATTCTGCATCTTCTTGATGATCAAGGGCATTGCCAAGCTGAACAACATGAAGAAGAAGGAAGAGGAAGCACCCGCTGAACCTACTCCCGAACCCGAACCCGAACCCAGCGCAGAGGAGAAACTGCTGACCGAAATACGCGACCTGTTGAAGAACAAGCAGTAAAGAGATACATAACAAAAAAAGACAAGCAAGCCCACGCTTTATGCCACGGGCTTGCTTTTTTGTTGCTGTCCAGCAAAAGGGGATTCCTATTCGACTGGAGTCCGGTAAACGAGACAATATGATTGAGTTATAGGCGTTTATATTGTGCTAAGCCCTTATTTGGACATGGAGTAAAGTACAGACCCCTCCATCGCGTTGCGACACCTCCCATAACTTAGGGGAGGAAAGTGGGTGTAGGCTGCTTTCTGGTTTCTGAGTTTCAGGTGTCAATGTTTCTGAGTTTCAGGTGTCCCGCTACTTTGTCCTCCAGAGCAAGAGGGCGAAGAGGGACAAAGAATAGTGGTTTTATAAAAACATCGCCAGCGACCTTCTCACGCTGGGGAGCAAAGAGGATACAAAGAGGGCAGAGGTTTATCCCCTGCCCTACTCTTTTATCATTATCAGTTGACTGTAATCTCGTCCAGGAACACGAATGAGGGATGACCCTTACCGCCATGCCATTCGGGCAGGCTATGCTCGGGCTGTACATACACCTTGATGTAACGGGCAGTAACGGGCATGAAATCCAATGTGTGCTCGTAGATCTGGTTGGGGTTGTCCAGAGTCATGGCAGGATAATCCTCAGCAGCCACCTCGGTGAAGTTCTCACCGTCCCCGGAAGTGGAAACGGCAAAGCGGCGTGCATCGAACACCCAGTCACCCTTCTCCACCAAGGTAGAGATAGAAACGGTGCTGAACTCAGTGGGCTGCTTCAGGTCGATGACAGCCTCCATGTCGTTCTTGAAGAAGGCTATCCAACGACCGGTCTTGTAGTTGTGGTTACCCTTCAGACCGTCCAGCAATGTGCCGGCACCGTCAAATTCGTACTGACGGTTGATGGGCTGGAGCATGGTGATGGGCTTGAAACTGGCCTTGTGGATATTTATCTCTTCCTGGAACACACGGCTGTTTCCTGTGGGGCGGATGGCAATGGCCTTGATGGTACATGCCTGGTTGATCTTCAGCGTGTCGGTGTACTTCTCTGACTGAGCGGTGGGCTCTGTGCCGTCCAGAGTGTAGTAGATGGGGCTGTTGTCAATGGTCTTGAAAGCAACTTTCAGTACCTCCTCCTCGGTATCGGGAGTCATCTTGGCGGTGATGTCAAATACATGTGTGGCATAGTTGTACTGCTTCATGTCGTAGATTTCCACCAACTGGGGCAGACGGCTCAGGAAGTTCTCATAGTCCTTCTTGTCGGCAGCGCTCCACTGTACCTCGCAAAGGGCAGCCATACGGGGCATGAGCATGTATTCAACATGGCTGTAGGTGGGAACGTACTCTGTCCACAGGTTGGCCTGCACGCCGATGATGTGCTTCTGCTCTTCGGGAGTAAGATGAGCGGGCTGGGGATCGAAGCTGTACACGCGCTCAACGGGAACATAACCGCCGATGGCAAGAGGTTCGCCCTCAACGTCCTTTGTCTGGTAGTAGTCGAAATAGAAATAAGATGTGGGAGCCATGATGGCATCATGTCCCTGACGGGCTGCCTCGTAGGCATGGTTCTCGCCGCGCCAAGCCATAACGGTGGCATTGGGTGCAAGACCGCCTTCCAGGATTTCATCCCAACCAATAATCTGGCGTCCCTTCTCGTTGAGGAACTTCTCGGCATGGCTGATGAAGAAACTCTGCAGGTACTCCTCGGCAGTGTGCTTGTCGTCACCCTTTATGCCCAACTGCTTGATGCGAGCCTGACACTTGGGGCACTCCTTCCAACGGGTCTTGGGGCACTCGTCGCCGCCGATGTGGATGTATTCTGAGGGGAAGATTTCCACAATCTCAGTCAGAACGTCCTCGATGAAGCGCAATGTGGCATCGTTACCGGCACAGAGAACCTCCTCGGAAACGCCCCACATGGTCCATACGTCGTAGGGACCGCCTGTGCAACCCAGTTCGGGATAGGCATGCAGGGCACCCATCATGTGGCCGGGCATGTCAATCTCGGGGATGATGGTAATGTAGCGCTCGGCAGCATACTTGACGAGTTCCTTAGCCTCTTCCTGAGTGTAGAAGCCGCCATAGGGGATACCGTCGTACTTGCCGGAATTGCGGCCGATGACGGTCTCCTTACGCATAGAGCCCTTCTCGGTGAGCAAAGGACGGCTCTTGATCTCTATTCTCCAGCCCTGGTCCTCGGTCAGATGCCAGTGGAAGCGGTTGATGTTGTGCAGGGCCAGCATGTCGATATGACGCTTCAGAGAGTCCATGCTGAAGATGTGACGTGACACGTCAAGCATGTTGCCACGATAGGCAAAACGGGGAGCGTCGTTGATTTCCACACAGGGCAGAGTCACGGTTGCGTCCTTGGCATCGGCAACTGACTTGCGCAAAGTCTGGATACCATAGAACACGCCAGCCTCAGAACCGCCGGTGATGATTACCTGACTGGGAGTAACCTTCAGGTTGTAACCCTCGGGCTGTTCTGCATTGGGAGCCAGTTGCAGGACGATACCGTTGCCCTCGGTGCCTTCCATGGGCACCAGTTTCTTGCCAGTCTGCTCCAGCATGTACTCGGCCAGGAACTCGGCATTGCGCTGCATCTTTGCATTGCCCTCGGGATAGAACACCTTTGTGCCGTCGGTAAGCACAAATGTACCCTCATCGCCCATTACCACCTCGGCAGGAACAGGGATGACATTGTAGTCGGCCTGCTTCACATCGGCAGAACAGGAAAAGAGCATACAACCCGCCGCCACGATGGCGGCAAAACTGATAAATGTCTTCTTCATAGTGAAAATTAGATTAATAATTTATGTTAACGATAGATTTTACGGAAGGTAAAAGTAGTGCTTTAATTTGACATACCCAAACAAAAGCGCGCGTTTTGTGCAAAAACGGAGCAAAAACAAAGGAGACAAGCGCCCTTGACAGACACTCGTCTCCTTTATATGCCGACAATTTCAAAAGAAATTGCCCTATCATGTCCGCACGGAGCGGATTAGAACCATGTTACGTAGCAGAAGTCCTGACGGTGAGGCAGGTTCTCGTTCTTGGGGAACATACGCAGGGCAGACTTGTAACTGCCGGCGTTGTCCAGAACGTGAATACCCTCGAAGGTGAACTCGTTGCCGTTCTTGCCAGTCATCTTCATGGGCTCAACGCTGTAGATTGTCTCTACGCCGTCCTTGTCGGTGCGTACGGTAACGATTTCGATACCTACAGCATCGTTCAAACCAGCCTCGTCAACAACAACCTTCACGTTGTACTCCTTACCGGCCTCTACCTGACCGTTCATCAGAGCCTCGTTGGCGTCAACGCTGAGAACCTTGATGTCGTTCCACTTGGTAGCAACCTCTTCCTTCCATGCAGCAATCTCCTTGGCCAGCTTGTTGCCGTTGGCACGCAGGGCGTTGCCACGGTCGCGCAGCTTGTTGTAGAACTTGCTATAGTAGTCATCCAACTGACGCTTCATGGTGTAGTGAGGAGCGATAGTAGCGATAGAGTTCTTGATAACCTTCACCCAACCAGTGCTGTAACCCTTAGAGTTACGTGCATAGTAGAGAGGCATGATCTCGTTCTCCAGCAGGCTGTAGATGGTAGCGGCATCCAGCTGGTCCTGATGGGCCTGGTTCTGGTATGTACGCTTCTCGGTCAGAGCCCAACCTGCACCCTCGCGGTAGCCCTCGAGCCACCAACCGTCAAGTACAGAGAGGTTTACAACACCGTTCATCAGAGCCTTCTCGCCAGATGTACCGCTGGCCTCGAGAGGACGTGTGGGAGTGTTCATCCAGATATCAACACCGGAAATCAGGCGACGAGCCAACTGCATGTCGTAGTTCTCCAGGAAGATGATCTTGCCCAGGAACTGAGGCATCTGGCTGATCTCGTAGATGCGCTTGATCAAGCCCTGACCTGCACCGTCGGCGGGGTGAGCCTTACCGGTGTACAGGAACTGTACGGGATAGTTGGGGTTGTTGACGATCTTCTCCAGACGCTCCAGGTCGGTGAACAGCAGGTGTGCACGCTTGTAGGTAGCGAAACGACGGCCGAAACCGATCAGCAGGGCATTGGGGTTGATCTTGTCCATCAGGCTTACTACGCGAGAGGGATCACCCTGGTTCTTCAGCCAGCTGTCGCGGAACTGCTCGCGGATGTAGTTGACCAGCTTGGTCTTCAGTTCCATGCGTGTCTTCCAAACCTCGTCATCGCTTACGTTGTAGATACCGTGCCAGATTTCCTCGTTGCTCTGGTCGGCCAGATGGTTGGCATCGAAGTGCTTGGCATAGAGCTTGCGCCACTCGTTAGCACACCATGTGGGGAAGTGAACACCGTTGGTAACGTAGCCAACGTGGCTCTCCTCGGGATAGTAGCCGTTCCAGATACCGGCAAACATCTTCTTGCTGACCTCACCGTGCAACCAGCTTACGCCGTTAACCTCCTGACAGGTGTTGCAAGCGAAGGTAGACATACAGAAGCGCTCGCCCTTGTCCTCGGGATTCATGCGGCCCATGCCGATGAACTCGTCCCAAGAGATACCCAGAAGCTGGGGATAACCGCTCATGTACTTAGAGAACAGCTGCTCGTCGAAGTAGTCGTGACCTGCAGGCACGGGAGTGTGAACGGTGTAGAGAGAGCTTACGCGAACCAGCTCAAGAGCCTCGGTGAAGCTGAAACCATCCTTAACGTAGTCAACCAGACGCTGTACGTTGCACAGTGCTGCGTGACCCTCGTTGCAGTGGTAAACGTCCTTCTTGATGCCGAGCTGCTTCAGCAGCAGAACACCACCGATACCCAGCAGGATTTCCTGCTTCAGACGGTTCTCCCAGTTACCACCATACAGAGCGTGGGTGATAGAACGGTCGAACTCGCTGTTCATATCGTTGTCGGTGTCAAGCAGATACAGCTTAACGCGACCAACGTTTACACGCCAAACGTATGCGTGAACAAAGTAGTTCATGTAGGGAACATCCACAACCATGGGAGTGCCGTCAGCATTGAGCTGCTGCTCGATGGGCAGTGAACCGAAGTTCTGAGCCTCGTAGTTGGCAACCTGCTGGCCGTCCATGCTCAGGGTCTGTGTGAAGTAACCGTAGCGATACAGGAAACCTACAGCGCACATGTCCACGTTGCTGTCAGAAGCCTCCTTGATGTAGTCACCGGCCAAGATACCAAGACCACCGGAGTAGATCTTCAGCACCTGGTTCAGACCATACTCCATGCAGAGGTATGCAACGGAAGCACGGTTCTTGTCGGGCTCCACGTCCATGTACTGACGGAACTGTGAGTACACATCGTTCATCTTCTTCACGATGGCCTTGTCCTTTGCCAGTTCCTCCATTCTCTCGTGTGAAAGACGCTCCAGCAGAAGCACGGGGTTCTGACCGCACTCGGCATACAACTTGGGATCCAAGCTGGTAAACAGGCTACGTACATCGTGATTCCAAGCCCACCACATGTTATGGGCCAGTTCATTCAACTTCTCCAACTCGGCGGGGATATTGCTCTTTGCAGAGACAGCTCTCCATGCAGCCGCATTGGCGTTGCTTGCTTTAATTCTCATAATTGTTTGTTTTTATTTGTTTATTCTTGTATTTTTCAATAAGGTAGAATAAGGTGGTCTTATTTGGAAGCGACACGGATGTCGCGGTTCTTCAGTGCTATGTCGTAAGCCTCGTAGTAGTACTTGATAAAGTTCTTCCACAGGGCCTTGTCGGAAAGTTTCTTGGCCTTCTTGCGCACCTCTTCCACTTCCTTGTCGGAAAGCAGGGAGAAGTCGGAAACGGTCTCCTTGATACGGTCGGCAACCTCGCTGTAGTTATAGTCGGTACGACGGATTACCTCCACACCGTCCATGATGGTGGAGTTGCCACCCTTCACGCTGTTTGCCCACATGCCGAAACCGGAAAGGCTGGTGGTGACACAGGGAACGTGGAAAGCCACACTCTCCAGAGGAGTATAGCCCCAAGGCTCATAATAAGAGGGATATACGCTGAGGTCCTTGCCGATGATGACATCATAATAACTGATGTTTACCACGCCGTCCTTGCCGTCCAGATAACAGGGAACGAATATCAGTTTCACCTTGTCCTCGGGACGATTCCACATATCATGATATTTCATCATGCCGGTAACGTTGTCATGACTCATATCGTTCAGCCAATGGGTGATTACAGGACATTCCAGGGGAGTATCGAACTTGTCGTTGCTGGAAAGACGCTCCACAAGGTCTTCGCGGGGTTCGCCAACCCAGGCGGGCACCTCTACCAGAGCCAGCACCTGCTTGTTCAGGTTTCTGTCGCGGCCAAGACGGTTCATTGCCTCTATGAATACGTCTATACCCTTATTGCGGAACTCGTAACGTCCACTGGTACCGACAATCAAAGTATCTTCGGGGAATTCGCATCCTGTCAAACAATTTGCCATACGCAGAATAAGTTCGCGTGCTGCCTTGCGCTTGCGCTTGAACTCTGCTGCCTTGGGTACGAAATCAGCCTCAAAGCCGTTGGGCAGTACGGCATGGCACTTCTTGTCCATCAGTTCCTCACATTCGTGTGCAGTAACATCGCTGACGGTAGAGAAGCAGTCAACACGGTGAGCAGTCTCGCGCTCAAGGCTGTGCTTGGCCTCCACGTTCAGTTCCTTGGACATCTGTGTGCCGTTGTAGGCCCAGAGGTAGTCGTAAAGGGGCTTGTTGTTGCCTGCTATGCTACGGCCGATGGTTGTGGCATGGGTGGTGAAGATTGTAGCGATGGCGGGTACATTCTGCTGGATGTACATTGCTCCGAGGCAAGTCATCCATTCGTGTGCCTGATATACCACGTTCTTGCAGGTCTTTTCCAGCGAATGGCGATAGAAGCTCTCCACTACAAGGCCAGCAGCATAGGAGAACATGTTGGCCTCGTCGTAGTCACCGTATCCATTCATGCTGTCCACCTTGGCATACTCCCAAAGGTTTGCATACAGCTGGTCGCGCATGGGGAAATACTTGTTGAAGTTCACCAGAACGACGCATGGCTGACCGGGGATGTTCCAACGGCCCACACGCACGTCCAAGCCTTCCTTGCGTGCCTTAGTTGTCCATGACTTCCACATCTTCTTATCCTCAACAAACAGGGGATTCTCCTTACCCTGCCAGAAATCCGGGCCAATGAACACGACCTTGTCAGGCATGGCATCCTGAAGGGTTTTGGCACGAGTAGAGAGGACGGTGTATATGCCACCGACCTTATTGCAGACTTCCCAACTTGACTCGAAAATGAAGTCGGGAGAGAGCTTTGTATTTGCCATTATGATAGTTGTTGTCTTAAAAAATATCTTAAATCGCGTGCAAAGATACAAATTATTATTTAAAAAACATAAAAAGCGCTGTCATTTTATCACTTAATATCCCTTTTTGAATAACTTTGCAAGACATTTGCAAATATAAGCACATACGGAAATGAGACACATTTTTGCATTACTTGCATTGTCGCTATGCCTTGCCATCCATGCCGGCAAACCATGGAAACTCAGTTTGACCGACCCGAAAGAAAAGATAACTCTGGACATTGACCTGTACGAGGAAAGCATTGAGGTCCCCGATATGGAAATGTTCGGCCCCATGAACGGTTACCTGGGCGGAAATATTTACGGAGTATGGACAGTAACCTCGTTTCAGATAAAGAAGGACAAGGCCATACTCAGGCTTTCCAACGACATGGGCAGCGAAACCCAGGAGGCAGAACTGACTCAGACATCAGACTCTACCTACACGCTGAAACTTCTCGGTTCCACCGTGGTAAAAAGAGCAGAGGGGCGCAAACTTCACAAGATTGCGCCCACTCTGAAAATGATTAAAAAGCGAGATTGACCTGCCACCCCATCACCAGGGCAACCATATACAGGACGTACAAGGCAATCATTACCGCGCCCTCCATTTTTGTTATCTTGTGGCCGGTGCCTCCGAAGACGAACAGCACTATGCCACTGCCCACCAGTGCAATCCAGTCAAGCGTTCCGATACCCTTGATGTTCATCGGGCAGATAAAGGCACTGGTACCCAGTATAAAGAAGATATTTAACAGGTTACTGCCTATGGCATTGCCCAACGCCAACCCCTTGCTGCCCTTTCTTGCGGCAACAATGCTGGTGGCCAACTCCGGCAAACTGGTACCCGCGGCAAGGATGGTAAGACCCACTACCCTTTCGCTCATTCCGCACGATGTGGCCAAAGACGAAGCGCTGGACACAAGCAACTGGCCACCGCCTACAAGGCATACCAAACCAATCAGCATATAGAGCAAGGTCTTGCCCCAGCCATATATAATTCCGGCGCCATCTTCCTGCTCTTCTCCGCTACGCGCAACATTATATGAATATATCATGTACATGCTGAAGCACATCAGCAGGACAAGTGCGTCCCATCTGCTCAATGTTCCGTCCTGAGACAATGCTACCAGGATAAGCGAGGAATATATCACAAAGAGAATATCTCTCGTCAGCAGTTTCTTTGTCAACGACATGGACATCATCATCGCAGACAAACCTACAATCAACAAGACATTGAAGATATTGCTGCCAACGACATTGCCCACACTCATATCGGCACTGCCATCCAATGCGCTGAAGAAACTTACCACAAACTCGGGCATGCTGGTACCCATGGCCACCACCGTAAGACCGATTACCATCTCACTGACATTCCATCTGCGAGCCATGCTGGACGCTCCGTCGGTGAACTTGTCTGCACCCCACACGACTACCGCAATTCCAACTAAAAGCAAAACGATGTCCAAAAACATTGATTTAATCTCCTATACCTATTTAATATTATAATACCATCGTGCCCATAGCACGGTTTTACAAAAATTGTGTGCAAAGATAGTGCTTTTTAGACAATTTGACCTTCTAATTTGACTTTTTTTAGTTTTTTAAAGGAGGGAGTCTGCCTTTTGTGCAGAAAAAGCGCTACCTTTGTCCACAACATGAGAAAGATAGCCTACATAATCACAGCAGTTGTCTGTGGAATGAGCATAGGAGCATGCCACAAAGGCGGGACGACGGCCGAGCACAACCGGTCCGAAACCCAAGAGAAGACATCCGCCGCACCATCCCGCGACACGCTACTGGTTATAACCATGCCGGAGGATGCCCTATGGGGGCATCTGGGAGAAGGCACCGGGATGAGCGTACTGGAATTCATAACGGACAAAGGTGACACGCTGTACATCAACAAGGAAAGCGAAATCACCGGAAAGCCCGGCATCATATACGGCAGCATCAGGAACTACACGGACAGGTTCTGCCTTACCGTCGCTGAAGGAGGAGAAACACTTGTAAAGGCCGTAAACGTTACGGAAATGCAGGAACTCTGGACAGAAAACATGCAATTAGAAGAATAAAAACAAAGAATATAACAGACAATTATGAAGATCAGAACACTTGCTTTTGCATGCCTGGCTACATTTGCATCTGCAGCCATGGCACAGTTTGAAGGAGCTACCATCGACGAGAGAATTGCGGCTACTGCCGGCGAAGACAGCGTTGTTGTAGGTCGCGGACACATCAGCAGTTTCCAGATGGGCATTGAGAACAAGAACTGGAAAGACGCCCATATCTCATGGAAATGGCTCATGAAGCATGCCCCATACGCCATTTCCGGCCTCTACAAGGGACATGCCCCCTTCATGCTTTACCAGCTGATTATAGCCGAACAGGACCAGACAAAGAAACTGGAGTATTTCAACGACCTGATGTACATGTTCGACCAGCGTGCCGCACGTCTGGACACGCTCAACAGCATGGAGAAGAGAGACAACCTGAAGAGCACTCTGGGTGACGTTCTCGCCATCAAGGCTGACTACTACAACTGGACCGCTCCCTCCACTCCTGGTTCAAACTACACTCTGAACACCAGCTACAAGAACTATTCAGAGGCTATCAAGATGATTAACGAAAAGGGCGGCCGTGAGGTAGAAGGTTCCGTGCTCCAGAACTTCTTCCTGACCTCAGATGCTATGTACAAGAGCGCTCCCAACGCCCTGCGCGAGCAGTATCTGCAGGACTATCTGGACTCCAAGGACGCGTGCGAAACCATGCTCCAGTTGGCCAAGGAGGCCCAGGCTGCCGGCGAAGACGCCAAGGCACAGAAGTTGCTGGCCAAGTACGAAGGCCCTCTGGCTCTTATCGAGCAGACCTTCGCTAACAGCGGTGCGGCTGACCGCGAGCAGATCATTGCCATCTACACCAAGAAGTTCAATGAATACAAGAACGATGTAGCCAAGTTGAACTCTTCTCTGAACCTGATGGCTCAGAACGGTTGCGACAACGACTCCATCTACTTCATCTACGCCAAGGCTGCCTACGACATCCAGCCCACCTTCACCGCCTCTATCGGTCTGGCACAGAAGGCACAGAAGGACGGCAAGGCTTCTGAAGCCCTCTCCTACTACGACAAGGCTCTGGAACTCGCTGCCGACGACGCCACACGTGGCAGAATCTGCATCAAGGTTGCCCAGGCTCTTATCTCCAGCGGTGGTTTCGCAAAGGGTGAGGAATACATCAACAAGGCTATCGCCTTCAACCCCGCCCTCACCGGTGCCGCTTACTGGCAGATGGCCATGAGCCTCATCAAGGCACACGACCTGAAGGGTGCCGTTGCTTATTGCGACAAGGCAGGTCAGGCTGACATCACATACGCCAACCGTGCCGAGGACATGAAGAAGCGCCTCAACGAGGCCATTGCACAGCAGGCTACCAACGCAAGAATGCAGGCCGAATACAACGAGTATATGCGCAAGAAGAAGGCCGAGGAAGATTTCTGGAACCAGAAGTAAACCAACGCACATACAACACAGACATAAACATGGAGGCCGTATCCGATGGGGTACGGCCTCTACTTTTTCATTGATATTCAGACTTCATCCAAGCCTCAACAAAAGACCAGATTAGTCGTCATTGAGGACAAGGACGAGTCACCGAGGGTGACAAGGGCGAGTCACCGAGGGTGACAAGGACGAGTCACCGAGGGTGACAAGGGCGAGTCACCCGGGACAACAAGGGCGAATCATCCGGGACAACAAGGGCGAATCATCCGGGAGGACAAAATATCGTTGTCAGTGAGGGCAAAAACAGATTGTAGGCACGATGGAAAAGGGACATGCCAACAGACATCTTTTGCCTCTCCTGCAACACACGAAAGAAACAAGGGTGCGAAGACTGTTACGTCTTCGCACCCTATGATTTTGGTATACGGTAACTATTACCTGTTTCCTACAGAAAGTATCAATCCAGTGCTATGGCCTTCTTTACCTGCTCGGCAATCTCGTCGTAAGACTTGCTGGTGTCGGGCATGATGGCCGGCAGATACTCCACGGTAATCTTGTGGGGACGCGGCAGGGACTTCTGGCGGGGCAGAGCCTCGAAAGCACCCGTTATGCGCACGGGGACGATGGGAACACGAAGTTCCTTGGACAGGATGGCAAAGGTCTTCTTGAACTGACCCATCTCGCCTGTGTTGGTACGACGGCCTTCGGGGAATATAATCAGGTTCTTGCCGGCACGCAGTACCTGAGCCATGTTCTGGATGGAGGTCTTCAGGTTGGCACGCTGCATCAGTATGATGTTGCACTGACGTGCAAAGGATTGTCTTGCCTTGGACTTCACATGCTCCTCGGTGGCATAGAAGTAGCAGTCCTTCAGGGTACTGAACGACAGACCGCTGGTAACGATGGGGCCATCCAGGAAACTCTGGTGGTTGGGAGCTATGATAAAGGGACCCTTGGCAGGGATGTTCTCCTTGCCCTTCACGGAAAGGCGGAAGTACAGGCGGTTGAACAACTCGGTGATGGCTGCAGTTACGGGCAGAAGGGCCGTAGGTGTGGAGGGAAGGACGGCAGGTGTACTGGTGAGCAATGTGTGCCAATCCATCTCCTCGGTAACTTCGGTATGCTTCTTCTGCTTGGCAATGTGTTCGGCAAGGGCCTGCAGGGTGGAGAAGGACAAGATGCTGTCTGCATTCACCTCGGCGCCGAAGGTCTGCTCTATGAACTCCTGCATGCTTACACGGTCCAGCGAGTCAAGGCCGAGGTCGGTTTCCAGATGGTCGGTGGGACGCACGGTATCCAGACGCTTCTCCTTCATTACATAGTCGCGCATGATGCGGTACTCCTCCATGTCGGGCTCCACAATCTTTCCCTCAGCCTGAGTGTTGGCGGCAGAAACGCCGTTCTTAAGCATATCCAGCACCTTGAAGCGCTGAATCTTGGACAGGCGTGTACGGGGCAGGGCGCCGTGAAGGACTAAGATGGACATCACCTTCTTGTAGTTCATGGCTTCGTTGTTGTAGGGTTCCAGAACCTCGTGCTTCAGCAAAGCCTCTATTTCTGCATCAGTCTTGTCCTTGGCTATATCGTCCTGGGGCACGATGACGGCCACCAACTTGTCGTTGTAGTATGATACGGCACATTCCTTTACGAACTGGTCGTACTTCTCCAACTTGAACTCAATCTCCACGGGCTGAACGTTCTTGCCGTTGGACAGGACTATGATTTCCTTCTTGCGGCCGGTGATGTACACCCTACCCTTCTCGTCCAGACGGGCCAGGTCGCCGGTATGCAGATAACCGTTCTCGTCAAAGAGTTCGGCGGTTTCCTCGGGACGGTTGTAATAACCCTTCATCACGTTATCGCCCTTCACGCACATCTCGCCGTCTATAATCTTGCACTCGCAACAGGGCAAGGGCAAACCGGAGCATCCGGGGATGACATCGCCGGGACGTGTGAAACATATCATGGGGGAAGTCTCGGTCATGCCGTAACCCTCGAGCACGGTAATGCCCAGCGTCTTCATGCCGTTGCCTATCTCCTTGTCCAGAGCGGCGCCACCGCTGACGCAATATACCAAGTGTCCGCCCAACTTCTTATGGACGCTGGCAAACACTTTCTTGGAGAAGCCGTAACTGCCCATCTTTTCGCACAACTTGTAGAGTGTGCTGGCAAGGGCGCTTTCATCTATCTTCTTCTTTATGCCGTTGTAGAGTGTCTGCCACAGACGGGGCACACCCACCATGACGGTCACCTTGCCTCTCTGCAACGAAGCCATGATGTCAGGACCCGACATAGTGGGACACAATACCACCTGCGACTCGCTGAATATGGGGGCAACAAGCGTACCAACCAAGGGCATGACATGGTGCAGTGGCAGCAGGATAAGCGTGCTGCTGTTCTTGTTGAAGATGGGCACTTCCTTGCACGAAATGGCATCGATGTTGACCAGCAGGTTCTTGAAGGTGAGCATAACGCCCTTGGGGAAACCTGTAGTGCCGGAGGTGTAGAGGATTACGCACACGTCGCTATCCTCGAAACTGATACCCGTTTCCTTTGTCTCGGCATGGGCGGCAAGTCCTGAGAGGTCGTCCATGCGAAGCACCACGGTATCTACACCGGCCTTCTCTATTGCCTGGCGTGCCGTGTCCTCTGTCTGCTCGCTTACCCAGATAGCCTCGGGCTTGGCATCGTTCAGGATATAGGCAACATCGTCCACGGTGCTGCTGGCATCCACGGGAATGGCAATGCCCTTGTTCTGCCAGATGGAGAAGAAACTGTATATCCACTCCACGGAGTTCTCGGCAAAGACGATGGTCTTGGCCTCCTTCTGCACAGGGGTATAGCGTGCAAATAGACGGATGTTCTCAAGCATCTCGGCATAGGAAATCTCCTCGGTGGGAGTCACTATGGCCACGCGGTCAATGACCTTTATCTTGTTTTCGTAATACATAATGCTGCTCTTTTGTTGTTGTTTAGCCACGACGGAGAGTACCGCCCGTTTTCATAAATTTGAGCGGCACCTCCCTCTCCTCTGGCTCGGCCAGTAGGGGCATGCCGCTCAAAAGCAGAATAGTTACTTATTTAATATATGTATTGGTATATACATTCTTGATTACCAAGCGAAGTTGAAGCCAATACCTACAACATCGTTGGTGCGAGAATAACGGTCAATCTTGTTACCCAGTGCAGTTACAGACGTTACCTCGCGGTCCTTGTAGAAGGTGTGCATGTAACCAAGGTCTATATTGAAGAGTTTGGTGGGATGTATACGTATACCAAGACCCATTGAGTTGCTGCTAAGGTTGAAACTTACGTCACTCATGTAAGCGTCAGTCAGGCCATAACTGGTGTTCTGCCAAGAGCAAGAAGCTGTAATCCACTTGCAGAACTTCCATTCAACACCTGCCAGGAACTCCATGGTGTTATGATCGATGTATGCACTGGTGTGCTTGTCACCATACTTGGTGGCAGACTTGTCGAAGTAATAGTGCCATGCACCGGCAATGCGCAAATCCTTGATGGGGCTGTACTGTGCACCAACGGTCAGCAGTGCAGGCATGTCCTCTGCAATTTTCTTGCCATCAGCAAACTGAGACAACAGGTGTGTGGGATCAGCGGCAAAAGCTGCGGCAGCCTCGCTCATACGTGAGCTGTTCTCAAGACGGATACGAGTCTTAAACTCATACTTGGCTGCCAGTTCCCAATGCTTGTTAGGACGGTAGTGGATACCCAAGATAGGAGTAACGCCGAAACCAACCTGGTCACAATTAAGACTCAGTTCGGTACCTGTAGCAGTACCGTTCACTGTTACGTCCTCAACGAAGCCGTTGTAGTTACATGTAGCATAAACGCCACGGATACCACCATAAACAGCAAGATTGTCCAGCACCTTGTATGTAGCACCAACCTGCAGACCGAAGTAGTACTGCTTACCCTTCATGTAGGAATTCAGGCTGTAGTTCTTGAAGTTTTGTGCGCCAAAAGCAGCGGCATCCTTCTGCATCTGTGCCATAGCCTGCTCCTGACTCATACCCTGTTGCATATAACCCATAACAGTTGCTTGACCAACGGTCATGCCAGTATTGCCATAGGGAGAATTTGCCCACATGTTGGCTATACCCTGAATACCGCTCTGTACAGTAAGAGCCTCTAAAGAACCAAGGCCGTTCTCAAATTCGCAAGCACCACCGCCACCTACAAGACCGAGGTGAGCAGAAATGCTCCACTTGTCCTGATTATAGGTAACATCCAATGAAGGCACCACAGGGGCAAAAGCCTCGCCCTTAAAAGTGTGTGTCGGATTGGGGTTGTTTGTGTTCAGGGCAAAAGCGGGGAAAGTTGTATCAATAGTACGGCTCTGAATAGCAGTCATTGAAGAGATACCCATGTGCCATCCGTTATGCAGGAAAGCCTGGCCTGCGGGATTGGCATAAAGACTGGAAAGTGTAATGTTGGCATCCTGTGTGAAGAAACGCAGGTAATGAGCGTTCTGGCTTGTTGTTGTCAACAGACCACCGGCGAAAGCACTTGTTGCGGCCAAAGCGGTGGCCAAAGAAATTACAATCTTTTTCATATATTTTACCTTGTTTGTGTAAATTCAAGTGCAAAGGTAACACATTTTCACACATCATGTGCATAATTGAGAGCTTTTTTGACGATATTAAGTGTTTTTTGTGCACTTATAAGCATAGGCAGGTGCACTATACCTTATTTATATATATATATACATAGCGTACACGCGTTGTGGCGTCTCTCTCCCCGGGCAAAACGAGAACTCAAGACAATACAGCATCGCATGCATGACTATATAATAGGAATAAGCCATGCGCTTTAGGGGAATTCCCTTTCATTATTATATATATCGGCATATCTTTGCACCTGGAAACATAACAACACATTATAATAAATTATGAAAAAGACATTATTCTCTGCCCTTATGGCATGTATGGCATTTTGTTGCTGCACCAATGAAAACAGTACCGGCAATACCGCAGAACCCGACGTGATTGGCAAATGGGCCATCATAGAGGCCAACGGCCTGAGTACGGACAGTGCGGAGACAAAACCCTTCATAGAGTTCTGCGACAGCGGCATGGTAAACGGACATGCTTCCGTGAATGCCTTCTTCGGCCAATATGCCCTGAAGGGGGACAGCATCTTCTTTGACCAGATGGCAGCAACCAGCATGATGGGACACGACATGGAAGTGGAAATGGCGGTAATGACCGCACTTGCCCAATGCACCACACTGGAGATGCAGGATTCCGTTCTCAATGCAAAGGATTGTGACGGAAACGTGGTTATGACCATGAAGCGCAACTGATAGAAGGAATATCCGGTCATTTGTCCAAATGAAAAGGCAAATGCCAGAAATACACACTCCCCAATTCTGCACAGGCATGCTGCAACATGTGCAGAATTGGGGAGTCTTTTTACACACAAAACAGGCAAAGAGCAGTTTTTAACATGTTTTTTGTTCTTATTTGCAACAATAAAAAAGTAAAATGACGTATCTTTGCATTAAAATAGACAAAACAGAGCCGGCTCCACAACACAATGACCGAAGAAGAATACATTGCAAAAGGAGATACCGCATGGAAAGAGCAGGATTGGAAGCTGTGCCTTGACTCCTATGCCGAGGCCATAGCGCTGAATCCGGAAAGCCTCGCCAAGGAAAAAAGGGAAATGGTGATGCAGATAATCCGCTTCTTCAACAAGGATATGCTCAATCCATAGCCTCCCCATACACATGCCGGAGCCTCGTAACAAGGACAATAACAGACAACTACCACACACATACACACACAATGGCCAGATTCAAAGGTATTATAGAAGTGGACACAAAGCGATGCAAGGGATGTAACCTGTGTGTCGTGTCCTGCCCATTGAAACTGATAGAGTTGTCGCCCATGGTAAACCATAACGGATATAACTATGCGGTGCAGACAGACCCAGAGAAGTGCAACGGATGCAGCAGTTGCGGCATCATATGCCCCGACGGTTGCATCACCGTATACAGAACCAAGGAATAACCCCCTACTCCACACATGCAGAAAGACAACGACATACTTTTGCTGAAGGGAAACGAAGCCATAGCACATGCTGCCATACGCTACGGTTACGACGGTTTCTTTGGCTACCCCATCACGCCACAGAGCGAGATACTGGAAACCCTGGCATTGCTGAAACCCTGGGAAACGACAGGCATGGTGGTGCTTCAGAGCGAGAGCGAGGTGGCAAGCATCAACATGATATATGCCGGAGGCGGCTCGGGCAAGTGCGTCCTGACATCGTCCTCCAGCGTGGGCGTGTCGCTGATGCAGGAGGTCATCCCCTACATGGCCATCTGCGAAGTGCCAGGCCTCATAGTTTCAGTACAACGCGGAGGTCCGGGCCTTGGCACCATACAGCCGTCTCAATCCGACTACCGGCAGGCTACCTGCGGAGGCGGCAACGGTGACTATCACACCATTGTCCTTGCCCCCTGTTCGGTGCAGGAGAGCTGCAACATGGTGGGTCTTGCCAAGGAACTGATGATGAAGTGGCGCACCCCGGTAATTATCCTGTCCGACGGCAGCATTGGGCAGATGATGGAGAAGTGCATACTGCCCCCCTACACTCCACGGCGCACCGATGAGGAAATACGCCGGCAGTGCCCTTGGGCCACTAACGGACTTGGGCTTAAAGGCAGGAAGCCAAACGTTATGACAAGTCTGGAACTTGACCAGGCGCTGATGGAGAAGCGCAACCGCGAACTGCAGAAGAAGTACGCAAGAATACAGCAGGAGGAAGTTCGTGCCGAGCACTATCATACAGAGGATGCCGAGACCCTCATAGTGGCCTTCGGTTCTGCTGCAAGAATCTCCATGGGTGCCATAGACAACCTGCGCCAGCAGGGACACAAGGTGGGCCTTCTGCGCCCCGTCACACTATGGCCCTTCCCCGAGAAGGAAATATTGGAACTGGCATCACGCATGAAACGCATCGTGGTGGTGGAACTGAACGAAGGGCAGATGTTGCGTGATGTACAGTGGGCATCGCAATTCCGATGCCCCATAGAGTTCATCGGACACAGTGGCGGAGTAATCATCACTCCCGACGAGATTACCAGGAAGATCAGCGAAATGGGAAAGTTATAAACGGAAATCTATGAAAACTCCGAGTACTCTGAATACTCCGAATACTCCGAATAACTCAGAATTCTCAGAATACAACCTCATGGACGAGAAGACAATAAAATCACCCCAGAACATCGTTTACCAGAAACCACGTCTGATGAACGACATCCCCATGCACTACTGCCCCGGATGCGGACATTCCATAGTGCACAAACTGGTGGCCGAGATTCTGGACGAAATGGGCATAGAGGAAAAGACCATAGGCGTATGCCCCGTGGGATGCGCTGTCTTTGCATACAGGTATCTGGACATCGATTGGATAGAGGCGGCACACGGACGTGCTCCGGCATGTGCCTCGGCACTGAAGAGATTGTGGCCGGAACATCTGGTGTTCACATATCAGGGCGATGGCGACCTGGCTTGCATAGGCACAGGCGAAACCATACAGACACTGAACCGCGGCGAGAACATCACCGTCATCTTCATAAACAATGCCATCTACGGCATGACGGGCGGACAGATGGCCCCAACCACACTGATGGGCATGAAGACAAGCACCTGCCCCTACGGCCGACAGGCCGACCTGCATGGCTTCCCCCTGAAAATAAGCGACATTGCCGCCACACTGGAGGGCACATGCTACGTTACCCGCCAGGCGGAGAACACCGTGGGCAACATTGCTCGAGCCAAGAAAGCCATACGACAGGCCTTTGAGAACAGCCTGCAGGGACGCGGTTCGTCGCTGGTGGAAATCGTCAGCACATGCTCTGCCGGATGGAAGATGACACCAGTGCAAAGCAACCAGTGGCTAGCCGAGAACATGTTGCCCTACTATCCCTTGGGCGACCTGAAAAACATTAAGGACTGAAAGCAATGAAAGAGGAAATAATCATATCGGGCTTCGGCGGACAAGGCGTCCTCTCCATGGGAAAGATACTGGCATACGCTGGTATCATCGAAGGCAAGGAAGTGACATGGATGCCGTCCTATGGACCTGAGCAGCGCGGAGGCACGGCCAACGTTACCGTAATACTCTCGGACGAGCGCATCACTTCGCCCGTACTGAACACCTACGACACGGCCATAGTGCTGAACCAGCCCTCGCTGGAACGCTTCATGCCCCTCGTAAAACCTGGCGGCACACTCATCTACGACCCGTCCAGCATCCTCACCCCTCCCATGCGCAAGGACATAAACGTGTATAGCATAGAGGCCATGGCCGAAGCGGCAAGAATGAAGAACGGCAAGGTGTTCAACATGCTCCTGCTCGGAGGCCTCATCAAGGTGCGCCCCATCGTCAGCGTGGAGGATGTGGTGGAAGGTCTGCATAGGACCCTGCCCGAGCGCCACCATCACCTCATCCCCATGAACGAGGAGGCCATACGCCACGGCATGGAAATCATCCGGGAGGAGAACAAGGCCTGACACAGCAAGGTCTCTACAAAATATGAAGCATCACACAGGAAGTCTCATGCCACATACGCATGGGACTTTTCTGTTTAACGCTAATGACCTATTCTGGGATTATCACGAAGAAAACGGCACCAGAACACCGGCAGGGTGGACAAAACTTCATTTTTCCTGCCTCCGCCTGTAATAAAAACACTATCAGTGCGTCTAAGGGTGTAAAGCAACAGACAAAGAGAACGACAAAGAGAACGACAAAGATGAACCAAGAGCAAGAATTTTCGGAACTCGTGCATCGGCACAAGTCCACAATATACACCGTCTGCTACATGTTCTCCAAGGACAACGACGAGGTGCAGGACCTGTTCCAGGACATACTGGCCAACCTATGGACAGGTTTCGGCTCGTTCCGCGGAAAATCGCAACAGAAGACCTGGGTATGGCGCGTGGCGCTCAACACCTGCATCTCGGTGGAGAGAAAGAAGAAGAGGCGCCAGCAAGCGGCGCAACTGTCCATGGACATAGACCTGTATGCGGATGACGACAACGACACCCTGCAGGTACAGGCCCTGCACAAGCGCATCAACTCCCTGGGCCTCGTGGACCGTGCCATCATCCTGCTATGGCTGGAGGACATGAGTTACGACGAGATTGGTGCCATAATGGGCATCACCTCCAAGCACGTAGGGGTGAAACTCTTCCGCATAAAGGAGCGCCTGAAGCAAATAAAAGACAAATAACATTCACCCGTTAACAATATAAAGCACTATCATCATGAAAGATATGGAATTAGAAGAAATGCGTGCCCAGATAAACCTGCTCAAGGAGAAACTGGAAAAGCAGGGCATCGTCAACAGCCACCTCCTGCAACAATCCATGAAGACCAAGGTTAACCAGATACACCGCCAAGGCTGGAAGTCCGTGGCATGCGGCTTGGTTGCCATAGTAGCCTTTACCTTCAATTATATCATGGGAAGCCTCAGCCTGCCTTTCGTCATCGCCAGCATACTGCTGATGCTCTTCTGCATCATCGGCACCTGGCATAGCCACATGCCTTTGAACGACAAGGACCTGATGGGACAGGACATCCACACCACCGCCCGTGCCTTCTCGCTTGTGAAAAGGCGCTACAACTTCTGGCTTCACTACATCACCCCCACCCTCACCATCCCCTGGATTCTATGGTTCTGCCACGATTTCATCCACTCCTCCAACATACCCCAGGAGTTTGCCAAACCTACGATGATAGCATTCTGCATATCGGCATGCATAGGAGGCCTGATCGGTTACATGTGGCACCGCAAGGTAGTGAATGCCTGCGATGAAGCGGTGAAGCAATTGGAAGACGTTTGATCCGGATGCGGAAAAAGGAGAGTACAGACAGGGGGGAGGATTCAGAACCTTATCTCTATGTTGCAATTACCTATCCCTTGCATAGCCACGGCCATGCCATCCTTGTCGGCACGCTTGCGGAAAAGGTCCAATGCGTTGGCATACCTCTCCTTGGCTTCCGAATAGCGCTTTTCCTGAAAATACACATCGGCCAGAAGGCAGAACACGCGGGCAAGGCTTATGTCTACCTGACGGTTGCTTCCCATGGCATAGTGCACATGGATGGCTTCCGAGAAAGCACGTTTGCCATCCTCGTTTCTGCCGGGGTCGGCAAGGTACATGGTGCCGAGGGTCGTGTACACTCTTGCCATCTCTGCCTTGTAGGAATGGTGCATCGTAGCGTCTGCATGGCGATATGTCTCCAGTGCCTCCAGATAGAGGTGTTCCGCCTTCTGCACATCGCCATGCTCACGACAGAAATCACCCATGGAGGCAAGGATGTTGGCCAGTTCTGGTTCGTAAATCTTCGGATTCTCCTTGGCAAGGCGGCGGAACTCGGCCAGACACTTGGCACGCTCCTCCTCAGATGCAAAGTCCACATCCCTGGCCAGATGCTCCTCTATCCTTCGTGCGGCATACTTCCACATCTTGAAGCAGAAGACCAGGAAGGCTACAAACATCACCAAGACAAGACTCTTGGGCATTGTGCCTATGGAAAACAGCATCGTGTCGTAAAGTCCGTGAAGCAGTATGGGCACAAGCAAGACCATTGCACGGTTAGTGGAGTGGCGTTTGGAGTTGGGATAGAACTTCACCAACGAGTAATAGTAACCCATCATTATGCCAAAGCACAGATGACCCGGCACGGAAAATATGGCCCTCATTATTCCCACGCTGAGGAAGTTGTCCATATTCATGAAGAGATACCCTATGTTCTCGAAAGCGGCAAAGCCCAAGGACACACAGGCGGCATATACGATGCCATCAAACTTCTCGTCAAAATAAGGGTTGTTCCTCAGGAAAAACCACAGGACAACGAACTTGGCCACCTCCTCCGGAATGGCGGCTCCGAAGAAGGAGATGCGGAAGGCATCCATAACCGTTTTCACCTCTTGCGGGAATAACCCGATGGCGGCAAAGGGACCGGACATTAAGGCAGACAGGAAACAAGACAGTACGCCCCAATAGAAAGCCTTGCGCAACTGTTCCTTGGGTTCTGGCTGCATGCTGTCCTTCTTGTACATAATGTACATCAGGACCACAACCGGCAACATTGCCGTAGCAATGACAATAAGATTCATGGCAATCAGATTAAAGCATTAGATTATATTAAATGGCTTTCGTGACTGTCGCTCAGGCAAATGCAAGAGGCATACCATAGACATCCTCATGAACCTTGACACCGTCCCACACGCATTTGCCATTGACCCATGTGGACATCACGCGCCAGTGCAGGGCATCGCCTTCGCGCGGTGACCATCCGCACTTGCTCAGCACATCTGACGGTGTAACGGTATATGGAACGTCGTCGCGACGTACAAGCACCAGGTCGGCCATCATGCCCTCGCGGATGAAACCACGGTCCTGTATGCCGAAGAGGGTGGCGGGATTGTGGCACATGAGTTGCACCATCCTTTCCATGGACAGGACACCCTCGTCCACCATTTCCAGCATGCTCACCAGCGAGAACTGGACCATGGGCATGCCACTGACGGCGGTACGCGCCCCACCCTGCTTCTCGCTGAGCAGATGTGGTGCATGGTCGGTGCCTATGCAGGTGATGCGTCCATCGGTAAGGCCGCGGCGCAAGGCCTCGCGGTCGCTCTCCGACTTGATAGCGGGATTGCACTTGATGCGTCCGCGCAGACGGGCATAGTCCTGGTCGGTGTACAGAAGGTGCGCCACGCATGCCTCGCCTGTGATGTTGCCGCCAAGGAGCGCCAACTCCCTTTCCGTGGAAATGTGCGCTATGTGCAGGCGTGCCCCGCTTGCCTTTGCCATTTCTGCCGCCAGGGCGGAACTCTGCCAGCATGCCTCGGCATCGCGTATTTCGGCATGGTGGGTTATGTCCGGGTCATCGCCGTACTTCTGCCTGGCCTCTGCCATGTTGGCGGTTATGCGTGCCGTGTCCTCGCAGTGGGTCATGATGAGTTTCGGAGTCTTGGCAAAGAGTTCCTCCAGCATCTCGCGCTTGTCCACAAGCATGTTGCCCGTGCTGCTTCCCATGAAGAGTTTTACGGCAGGGTACTCTGTGGAGGGCATGGCCAGGATTTCATCAAGGTTGTCGTTGGTGGCACCGATGAAGAAGCCGTAGTTCACGTGCATGCGCTCCTTGGCCAGAGCCATGCGCTCGCGCCAACGCTCCACGGTGGTTGTCTGCGGAACCACGTTGGGCATGTCCAGCACTGATGTCACGCCACCTGCCGCCGCCGCCATGCTCTCCGTGTGCATATCCGCCTTGGCGGTCATGCCCGGCTCACGGAAATGCACGTGGTCATCTATCACACCTGGCAGAAGGTACATGCCCGTGGCATCCACCACCCGGCAACCGTCCTGAGGTTCTATCTCGCCACCAAGGACGATACGCTCTATCCTGCCCTCACATACCAACAAGGAGCCGACGTGCGACTCCCCATTGTTTACTATCGTTGCATTGTTGATTATCGTCTTCATGCCTTTCTTCTCTTGAAGTTGGTCATACGCAGTCTCATAACACCGAAAAGCGCCTCGCTGAATATGCCGCCCGACATCTTGCTTGTTCCCAACTCGCGGTTCACGAACACCACGGGCACCTCCTTTATCTTGAAGCCCAGGCGCAGAGCCGTGTACTTCATCTCTATCTGGAAGGCATAGCCCTTGAAGCGGACATCGTCCAGCGACATGGTTTCCAGCACCTTGCGTGTCCAGCACACGAAACCTGCGGTGGTGTCCCTGAGTTTTATGCCCAACACGGTGCGCACATAGGCAGAGGCATAGTAGGACATCAGCACACGGCCAATGGGCCAGTTTACCACGTTCACGCCGGTGATGTAGCGGCTTCCCACGGAAACGTCGTACCCTTCGTCGTGGCATGCGGCATACAGGCGCGGCAGGTCGGCAGGTGCGTGGGAGAAGTCGGCATCCATCTCGAAGATGTACTCGTAGCCGTGCTCCAGCGCCCACTTGAAACCGCAGATATAGGCCGTGCCCAGACCCAGTTTGCCGGAACGCTCCACAATGTTCACGCGTCCCTTGAACTCGTCAGCCATCAGGCCCTTCACTATGGCGGCCGTTCCGTCTGGACTTCCATCGTCTATCACCAGCACGTCAAAGTCCTTTTCCAGGGATGTCACGGCACGTATGATGGCCTCTATGTTTTCCTTCTCGTTATAGGTGGGGATGATAATTACGCTGTCGCTCATGATATGTTTTAGGTTGTTTTCTCAAACAAAGATACATTTTTTCTCTGTTACCCACAACTATTTTGCCCGCCAACACACGCAAACGATGTAATTTCATTGTCTTTGCACGGGAAAGCCATTGTAAACGACCAAAAACTATTGGTCAAATATGGTTTTAGGAGCAAACACAAGAAGTATGGAACAAGTCAGAAGCGTTTCAAAAGAACAAGTAACGATGGCTTTTGTTGCGACATGTTTTGCCCCTATTCTTCCATGCGCCTTACATACACCTTGCCGGCAAGGCGGCCGATTGAGGTGATGCCCGATGCCGCGTCTTTTTCGAACTCGCGCAGTTCCTTTACCGCCACCGTATGCGAAAGGCCGGTAAGTTCCATGTAGTGCTTCACTCTCATGGCACCATGTGACGATAGAAACTCCAAGGTCTTCCTTGGTAAATGGTGAACGACGTAGCTTGCTTACACCGGCACGTTTCAGTTCGCATCGTTTGTCCACATTCACAATCAGTTTCTTGTCTGCCTGAAAGTTCACACCATCTATCCTCAGGCTCCGTGCATTCAGTTTGGGAGTCCCTTCCTCGAAAGAGTCCATCTCCTTATCCTCCACCAAACCAACAGTGGCCTTGAAAGTACCCATTTCGTCTATCGTCACGGAGTAGCCCTCGGCCAGGAGTTCGGCCAAAGTATCGGTGGCATGCATGAGTACCCGTATAGCCTCTCCCCTGCTGATACCGGAATTATGACTGCTGATGCGGTCAACGAACTGATTGAAATCTATTTTCCGTTCTGTCTTCAAACGGTAATATGCTTTCTTCTCGCCCGTCTTGTGCAAATCGGGCAACTCCTGTTTAATGTATTTTGCCATATGCTGAAACCTTTTTCTATACCGACACAAAGATAATAAGAAAGGATAGAAAAAGCAAGAAAAGCATGATATATTATATAAATTCAATATTGGGGCGCATTAGACCAAAGGTTCAGTCTATATAGACTAAACATTGGGGCTATATAGTCCCAACGTTGGGTCTATATTATAAAACGTATACTTCATTGATATATCTCGTAGTCTTTTACCCTTATCTACGGTTAATATCACATTTTGGTCCTTGTGTCACCATATGTGGAAGGATGAGGTCAGCTCACAAGCCACTCTGACCCTAATAGTTTTTCTGCCCTATATTTGATTGTTTCATAAAAAAAACGTTTCTTTGTGTAAGGAAAGGCGCTCTTCCCATGCCCAGAAACGAAGGCATAAACAACATAACAGCACCCCCTAACAAACGAAATATAATCAAACCACTACAATGATATTAAAAAAAATCACTCTCATTACGGCATGTGCATGCACGTTGCTTTTGACTGCCTGCGGTGTAAAAGACAGTTTGCCACAACCCGAACCTGCTGACTTGATTCCGGCTCCTGTTGAACTTACCGTACGCTCCGGAAGCGTTTGTTCACACAAATTGGAAACCCTGCCCCAAAAGGTGATAATCTCGGAGAAAGCTCTCCTCAACAGACTGAATGGCAAGACACTTACCGACTGGCAACTAAAGTCGGCATATTGGATGGAGATAGGGAAAAGAAAGGTGAAGATAGAGGCTGCTGACGAGCAAGGTGTGTTCTATGCCCGACAGTCGCTTAGGATGATGGCAGCCTTGGACAGTGCCGTCAGTTGCTGCACCATTCTGGACTGGCCCAGATTCCAGTATCGAGGTGTTATGCTGGACGAGAGCCGTCATTACCAGGGAAAGGAATTCCTGCTGAAACAATTGGAGATGATGGCTCTGCTCAAACTGAATCGTTTCCATTTCCATCTGGTGGACAATCCGGGATGGCGTATGCAGATTGATGCCTATCCGCACCTTACCCAGCTTACGGCCTGGCGGCCCGTGGCCTATTTCTGGGATTGGGAGGTGAATGCCATCGGAGGTGACTTTGTGGAAGAAGGAACGCCCAATGCCTATGGTGGCTACTATACAAAAAAAGACATTGCCGAGATTCTGGCCTTTGCCCATGAACGACACATAGAGGTTATTCCCGAGATAGAGATGCCCGGACACAACTATGAGACCCGTGCAGCCTATCCCGAACTGGCATGCAGTCTACCCGATGGCGGCCCGAGCAAGCGCGAGCTTTGTCCGGGAAAGGAAAGCACATATAAGTTTCTGGAAAACGTCCTTATAGAAGTCTTTGACGTGTTCCCAAGCCAATATATCCACATCGGCGGAGACGAAGCAGGAAAGAAAAGTTGGGAAACCTGTCCCGACTGCCAGGCACGCATGAAGTCAGAAGGCCTAAAAAACGTAGAAGAACTTCAGAGCTACATGATTCGTCGCATGGAAAGCTTTGCCCACAAGCATGGGAAGCGCATCATCGGTTGGGACGAAATACTGGAAGGCGGACTGGCACCCGACGCTACAGTAATGTCATGGCGAGGAACCGAAGGTGGCCTGAAGGCCATTTCCCAGGGTCACGATGTCATCTTCACTCCCTCGCATTTCTGCTATCTCGACTTTCACCAGGATTCCACACAATATCGGCCGGTAGGTCGCCATCTACCCTTGGAAAAGGTTTATTCCTTCGACCCCATGGTGGAAGGTATATCCAAGGCTGATGCCCATCATGTGCTGGGCATACAGGGCAACCTCTGGACCGAATGGGTAATGGAACCATGGCATGCCGAAATGATGCTCTACCCCCGTGTGTTTGCCATCGCCGAAACTGGATGGACACCAGCAGAAAAGAAAGACTGGCCCACCTTTGAACGACGTGCCTCAATCCTCTCAAAGGTGGCACACGATTGGGGATACAATGTATTTGTAAAGCCCATCCCCCATAAATGAGTGGTACAACATATCATATAAAACAACAAGAAAAACAACAACATACGAAACCTAAAACAAATGAAAACATCAAGAACCTTATCTCTCATTCTGATGGTTGTAGCCTGCCTCTCTGCTTATGCCCAGAAGGTGGTGACTGCCAAGAGTCCCGACGGACAAACTGCAGTGAAAGTCACACTCTCGGACCGTATCTATTACGACGTGGAAAGCCACAACGAAACACTATTGAAGCAAAGTGTGATTGGCATGCAACTGCGCGACAAAACATTGGGAGCCCAACCTGTTTTGAAGAAGAAAAGCGTGCGTACCGTAAAGGAAATCATCAAGCCTCTCTTCCCTCTAAAATATAGTGAGGTGGAGAACAACTACACTTTGCTCACACTGAACATGAAGGGCGGATATGCCGTAGAGTTCCGCCTCTACAATGATGGAGTGGCATGGCGCATGAAGACATCGCTCCCAGGCGAGATCGAGGTAATGCAGGAGAACACGCTGTTCCAGTTGGCAGACAACAGTACCCTTGTGTTGCAGCAGCCTGGTGGCTTCAAGACAAGTTGCGAGGAGAGTTACTCCATCGTTAAAAGCAACGAATGGAAGGCCAGCGACAGAATGTCAGAACTGCCCGTACTGATTATGGGAAAGAGCCAGAAGATTTTGCTGAGCGAGTTCGACCTTGTCAGCTATCCCGGCCTTTTCCTGAAAGGTAATGCCGACAACAGCCTTTCAGCAATCCAACCCAAGAATCCCCTTGAATACGAGGACCATGGAGACCGTAGCCACCGCATTCTGAAGGAAGCGGACTACATTGCCAAGACAAACGGCACACGCACCTTCCCCTGGCGTTATATGCTGATTACCCGCGAAGACGGCCGATTGGCAGAAAACACCATGCCCACACGTCTGGCACCAAAATGCGAGATTGAGGATGTAAGCTGGATCAAGCCTGGCCAGACCTGCTGGGATTGGCTTAACGGTATCCCCTATGGTCCCGATGTGACCTTCGAGGGTGGCATAAACCTGGAAACCTATAAGTATTTTGTGGACTTTGCCTCACGCAATGGCGTACCATACATCATCATGGACGAGGGGTGGGCACTGAACACACGCGACCCATTCAAGACCAATCCCAAGGTGAACCTGCCCGAACTTATCCGCTACGGAAAGGAAAAGAACGTGGGCATCTGGGTGTGGTTGCCATGGCTTAGCGTAGAACATAACATGGATCTTTTCGAAACATTTGAAAAGTGGGGAATAGCAGGTGTCAAGATCGACTTTATGGACCGTCAGGACCAGTGGATGATAGACTACTATGACCGTGTGGCCAAGGAAGCGGCCGAGCACCACATAATGATTGATTTCCACGGAGCATTCCATCCCAGTGGCCTTGACTACCGTTACCCCAATGTGCTGACTTATGAAGGTGTGCGCGGAATGGAGTTCAATGGACATTGCAAGCCGGTCAACAGCATATGGTTGCCCTTCATTCGTGGTGCAGTAGGCCCTATGGACTTTACACCAGGTTCCATGATTTGCTATCAGCCGGAGAACCACCATGGCAACCGTCCCTTCTGTGCAGGTGTGGGGACCAAGGCCTATCATATGGCCGTATTTGTTCTGTTTGAAAGCAACCTGCAAATGCTGATGGACAACCCCTGTCGCTATGACAAGTGGCCCGACTGCCGCGACTTCCTTACCAGTATTCCTGTAAACTGGGACGAGACCCGTGTGCTGGCTGCCGAGGCCGGACAGTATATTGTCATGGCAAAGCGTAGGGGCGACAAGTGGTTCATCGGTGGCATTACCAACGACAAACCACGCGAGCTGGACGTTACGCTCAGCATCCTTACAGAAGGAAAGAACATGCAGATGACCTCGTTTGTGGATGGTGTGAATGCCAACCGCATGGCAATGGATTACCGCATGGAAAAGACTTCTGTAAACAAGAACACCAAACTCCATATCAAAATGGCCCGCAATGGTGGCTTTGCGGCTGTGATTGGAGAATAACAGGAAACAGAGGGAACAATGTAACAAGGGAAAGCGGTATGAGATATATCGCTTTCCCCTTTTTTCTATAATGGCGGGAGCATATTCCAAATGTTTTTTGTATTTTTGTCTTTTGATAGCATATGACCACATAACTGACAAGGCACCGACATCAACTATATAAGATAAAAAGACAAATGACTGATGGCCCATATGTGTAACATCTAAGTGTGAACCCGAATTTATGGAAATACAGAAACTTCAGAAACTCATAGGACGCTCGCCCAAGGTGAAAGCCCTGGGACGATTGCTGGCAGACGAGGGATTGAGGGAGATAAGGCTGGGAGGACTGGTGGCAAGTGCCGCACCGGTACTCTTCTCTGCCCTGACTGAGAAGTGCCCCGAGGTGCTCACACACCCCTACATGTTCATTATGGATGATGAGGAGCAGGCGGGCTACTTCTATCACGACCTCACACAGATACTGGGCACAAGCCAGGTGTACTTCATGCCGAGCAGTTTCCGCCGTGCCGTGAAGTACGGCCAGCGCGATGCCGGCAACGAAATACTGCGCACGAATGCACTCTCGGCACTGACGAACGGAAAACGGAAATCTGCGAGTAAGCGAGAGCAATCAAACTTGTTTGAATTGCCGAGCGGAAGCAGATTCGACGGAGTCAAAACGGAAAACGGAAATCTTGATGAACGGAAAACGGAACCGCTCACCGCTCACCGCTCATCCGCCCACCTCTTTGTGGTCACTTACCCCGAGGCTCTGACCGAACTGGTGGTGAGCAAAAAGGACCTGCAAGACCACACCATTGCCTTGGCGGTAGGCGAGATGCAGGACATCAGGGAATTGCAGAAGGGACTGATGGAACAGGGCTTCCGCCGCACTGACTACGTCTACGAGCCGGGGCAGTTTGCCGTCCGCGGCTCGCTGGTGGACGTGTACAGTTTCTCGCACGAGCACCCTTTCCGCATAGATTTCTTCGGCGACGAGATAGACAGCATACGCACCTTCGACGTGCAGAGCCAGTTGTCGCTGGAACGACTGAAGGAAGTGCGCATAGTGCCGGAACTGGCACAGGACCGGGACGGGCGCATCTGCATACTGGACTTCCTGCCCGAAAGCACACGCCTGGTGATGCACGACCGCGTCTTCCTCTGCGACGAGGTGGACCGCATCTGGCAGGAGGGTTTCTCCCTGTCGGCACGCATTGTGGAGATGGAAGAGGGCAGCAACGGAACAGACGGCAGCACGGCCCTGGTGCGCGAACACGTGCTTACGGAACCTGACAAGTTCCGCCACCGCCTCCTGGACTTCCGCACAATCCTGCTGGACACGGCCGCAAGCGGACAGGCCAACCTGTCGTTCAACATAAGCCCCCAGCCCATCTTCCACAAGAACTTCAACCTGCTCACACGCGAACTCCTGCGCTACCAGCACGAGGACTACGACATATACATCCTGGCGGACAGCACCAAGCAGACGGACCGTCTGGAGAGCATCTTCCACGACATGCAACTGGGCATACGCTTCACTCCCGTAGAGAAAACCCTGCACGAGGGGTTCGTGGACCACGACCGGCGGTTGGTACTCTTCACCGACCATCAGATATTCGACCGCTTCCACAAGTACAACCTGCGCTCGGAGCATGCCCGGAGGGGCAAGATGGCGCTGACGCTGAAAGAGATACAGCAGTTCCAACTGGGCGACTACGTGGTGCACATAGACCATGGCGTAGGTCGCTTCGGCGGACTCATCACCATACCCGAGGGCGAGCGCATGGTGGAGAAGATACGCATAAACTACGATGGCGGAGGCGTCATCTACGTTTCCATACATGCCCTGCACAAGGTGTCGAAGTACAAGGGGCAGGACGGCACTCCGCCCAAGGTGAACAAACTGGGTGGCCGCGCATGGGAGAACCTGAAGGAGCGCACCAAGAAGAAGATAAAGGACATAGCACGCGACCTGATACGCCTCTACAGCCGCCGCCGGCAGGAAAAGGGTTTCCGCTTCTCGCCGGACACATACATGCAGACGGAACTCGAAGCGTCCTTCCTCTACGAGGACACTCCCGACCAGTTGAAGGCCACACAGGAGGTGAAGGCCGACATGGAGCGCCAGCGCCCGATGGACCGCCTAGTGTGCGGCGACGTGGGCTTCGGAAAGACGGAAGTGGCCATACGCGCCGCCTTCAAGGCCGCCACGGACGGCAAGCAGGTGGCCGTACTCGTGCCCACCACGGTGCTGGCATACCAGCACTACCGCACCTTCACCTCACGCCTGAAGGACATGCCCGTAAGGGTGGATTATCTCTCACGTGCACGCTCGGCAAAGGACACCAGGGAACTGCTCGCCGACCTGAAGGACGGAAAGATAAACATCATCATAGGCACGCACCGGCTCATAGGCAAGAGTGTGAAGTTCCAGGACCTGGGCCTGCTCATCATCGACGAGGAGCAGAAGTTCGGAGTCTCCACCAAGGAGAAACTGCGCCAGATGAAGACCAACGTGGACACACTCACACTGACCGCCACACCCATACCTCGCACCCTGCAGTTCTCGCTCATGGGGGCACGCGACCTGAGCGTCATACAGACTCCCCCACCCAACCGCTACCCCATACAGACACAGGTATGCTGCTTCTCGGCCGACGTCATTGCCGAGGCGGTAAGTTTCGAGATGAGCCGCAACGGACAGGCCTACATCGTGTCCAACCGCATATCCTCCCTGCCCGAACTGGAAAGCATAGTGCGCAAGTACGTTCCCGACGCCAGAGTGGTGACAGGACACGGACAGATGTCGCCCGAGAAACTGGAGGAGATTATCCTGGGCTTCGTGAACCACGACTACGACGTGCTCATCTCCACCACCATCATAGAGAGCGGCATAGACATACCTAATGCCAACACCATCATCGTATGCTCGGCACAGAACTTCGGCCTGTCCGACCTGCACCAGATGCGAGGTCGTGTGGGACGAAGCAACCGCAAGGCATTCTGCTATCTGCTGGCACCTCCGTTCTCAGGCCTGAACCCCGAGGCACGCCGACGCCTGCAGGCCATAGAAACCTTCTCCGACCTGGGAAGCGGCATACACATAGCCATGCAGGACCTGGACATACGAGGGGCGGGAAACCTGCTTGGAGCGGAGCAGAGCGGCTTCATTGCCGACCTGGGCTACGAGACCTACCAGAAGATTCTCTCCGAGGCGGTGAAGGAACTAAGAAACGAGGAGTTCCAAGACCTCTATGCCGAGGAAGCCAACAAGGTGGCAAGCGAGGCACAGGCCACGGACTTCGTGGACGAATGCCAGTTGGAGACCGACCTGCCGGCACACCTGCCCGAAACCTACGTGCCCACCAGCAGCGAGCGCATGCTCCTCTACCGCGAACTCGACCAGATGGAGCAGGACCACCAGATAGAGGCTTTCTGCACCAGGTTGAAGGACCGCTTCGGCCCCATGCCCAAGGAGGCCGAGGACCTGTGCAACCTCGTACGCCTGCGCCGCCTTGGCAAACAACTGGGTGCCGAGCGCCTGGTGCTGAAGAACGGCCAGATGCGCCTCTACTTCGTCCAATCCGAGCAGAGTCCCTATTACCAGGGCCATGCCTTCGGCCAGATAGTGGCATACTACACCATCAATGCCGCCAACTGCCAACTCTCCGAGCGCAACGGCCACAAGTTCCTCAACATAGCCCGCGTGGGCAACGTACGGACAGCACTCACCACACTGGAGAACATATCCGCAATAAAGCCATAACCGCCTTATACGGATACAAAAACACGCCGCCCCCGATGTGAAGTCATCAGGGGCGGCGTTTATATGTGGTGTACAATAATGTGTCTTCGGCAGAATCAGAACCTTACACCCAATGTGGCGGTGATGCTATGACGGCTGAGGTCCACGGGAATGGGAGACATCTCAACATTGCTATAGAAGGAGTCGAATGCATAGTACTCGCCCTTCTGATGCCTGTACTTATATGCCAGGTCGGCATAGAACCACTTGTAGCGGTAGCCCAGGCCGAAGGTGGCTATGTGAGTGTCCGACAGGTTCATGTAGTCAAGACCGGTGGGATATGCCAAGGCATTGTCTGAGAAATAGGGGTCCCAATAGGAGTCCGGAGTTGTAGTGGAGGTGATGTAGTTGTAGCCGGCACGCACCGCCAGGGCGCTGACGGGCTTGAACTCCATACCCGCACGCAGGGTGTGCTGGGGCTTGAACATCATCTCGGTAATGTCCTTGAAATCCTGGTCCACGGTGGTACCGCCATAGGAAGAGGGGTAGCGAGTGCTTGCACCGGGATAGTTGGCATACTCATACTCCAGTCCCCATGCAAAGTTGGTGGAGACGGTGCTGCCCATCTGTGCACGCACCTTCCAGGGAGTGGTGATGCGGTACTCAAGATAGTTGACGTAGGAGTCCGAGAGATCGTAAACGTAATGTGTGTAATACTGGCCGGGGGCGGGGTCGTAGAAGGCCTTGCCTGCCTTGTCGTCCCAGTAGTACTTGGTGGTGAGGCTCTGGTCGTCAATGTACTTCAGATTGTACCATGTGGGGGTCTCCACAGTGAATCCCAAGCGGAAGGGACTGGACTCGAAGGGGCGAACAATGGCACCGAACTTGAGATTGAATCCGTTGCCAGTGATGATCTGCTCGTTGACATAACCGAAGTCCTGAATCTGCCCGAACTCGTCGGTACGCTGTTCCCAGTAGTCGGTACCGCGACGGAAGTCCACGTTGTCCACTCCCACGGTCATGCCTATGAAGTAGCGGTTCTCCAGATTCATGCTCAGGTTGAACTCGTATGCATTGAGCGAACCGCGTGACACAGAGAGCGTGCTGTTGGGGTCGGAAGGATCCTTTACAATCACATCGTCGAACAGACCGCTTGTTTCCGCAAGATTATACAAGGTGTTGTAATACGTCTCGGGACGGCCATAGAGCTGCCCCCTGTTGTCGTAGGCCTCACCTGCCAAGCCATAGAGTTGGTCGGCCCATGACGCGGCGGTATAGGTTTCACCGAAGAAACTGTTGTTATAATCCGCCTTCTTCTGGTAGTTGAAGGAGAGGTTGATGTTGCGCAACTTGCCGCTGCCCTTGAACGAAGCCACGGCACCTATCTGATTGAACTGGCCGAAGGTGCCGGCGGCCATTCCCTTGGCGCTGTTGTTTCCCAACCACGAGGCTCCGGCGGTCAGAGACATCTCGTTCTTGGAAATCATGCCAAGACCGGCAGGATTGCTGCTGATGACGGAGAGATCGGCGCCGAGGGCGCCCATGGCACCACCCATACCCACAAATCGTGATGTACCGAATACATCAGAGGTGTTGATGATGGTATTGTTCAAATATGGGTCCTGAGCCGACGCCGTAAGACAGAGGGCAGAAAGGGCCAAAAGACATATCTTCTTCATAATGGTTTCTATGATGTAATTGTTAGTAGAGTTCAGATGACAGAGTACAGAGTACAGAGTACAGATGACGGATGATTTAAACGTTAAACATGAAACTTGAAACATGAAACATGAAACTTAAAACCTCTATCTTCCACGTCCACCGCCACGGGAGCCGCCACCGTGAGAGCCAAAGCCTCCACCACCATGGGAGCCGAAACCTCCACCTCTGGAAGAAGATGAAAAACTGCCTCCGGAACGGCTGGAAGAGCGGTCGACGCTACGGCTTGTGGAGCGCTCGGTGCTACGGCTGGAAGAGCGGTCAACACTACGGCTGGCAGAGCGGTTGGAACTACGGTCAACATTGCGGTTTGTGGTGCGGTCGGTAGAGCGATTTACCGCACGTTCGGTACGGCGCTCAGACGAGCGGTCAATGGTTCTGCTTCCGGAACGGCTGGAGGAGCGGTCGGTAACACGGTTGTAGCGATCTATTGCGCGGTCGCTGAAACGTGAAGAACGGTCGTTCACACGGCCAGGAGCACGGCTTGAAACGGTATTGCGTCTGCCGGTACTGCCTTCATAACGCCCGCTGGCACCAACGCGGTTGCTACGGTCTACTATACGGGTACGCCCATAGTCGCGGTTGCGCTCCGTGGAAATACGCGGACCATGTCCGTAGTATCCGCCATGTCCCCAATGAGGGTGATGATGGTGATGAGGATAATAGCCCGGCCAATAGGGATTCCAATAACTGCCCCAGTAGCCAACGCCCCATCCCACAGAATACCATCCTCCGTAATAATAGGGACGATACCAGGGGTCCCAGTACCAGGGATCCCAACTCCATGGATTGTAAACATAGGAAACACGGTTCCAATACCAGGGATCATAGAAATGGCAGCCATGGAAACGAGCCAGACGAAGGCCATAATAGAAGTCCATGTCGTCACCGTCGGAGTATCCCTGGCTATAGCCCTCGCTATACCCCAAATCGTAGAGGCTCTGCGCAGAAAGTTCGTAGGTCTGCGCCTGACGGGTGTCTGCCTCCTGGGCATCAGCATACAGAGTGTCGGCCGATGTGGAGGAATATCGTCTGCCACGTCTGTTGTACTCGTCCACATCACGCAGTTCGGATGTAGCCACGACACCGGAAACCGGTGCATGGACAGGCTCTTCTGTCTCATACACTATCTCAACCTTGTGAGTGGTCTTCTCTGCCTTGGGGGCAGTCTCCTTCTTCTCCTTCCTGGAGGTGAAATACATATCGTCCTCCTGTGCCATAGCCACGGAGGAAAGTGTCAGCATCAAAGTGCCAAGTAGTATTGTCAGGTGTTTCATATCTCAATATAATTACGTTAGATGAGGTTTTCTATGGGTCAAAGATACGATTTTACCCGCGAAGTCCAATGGGCATTACCCTATTATTAATAGGATTTTTCCTTTTTTAGCAAAAGTAAAGACCAATTGGCATCCTGTTGCTGAAGAACGGGATACAGGCAATGATTGGCCGCTTCGGAAAGCAGAACTGGCACATCTTCGGTATAGAAACCGCTCAACAGCAGTTCTCCTCCACTGGGCAGGCAGGAGGCAAAGCGCGGCATGTCCGCCAGAAGGATATTCCGGTTGATGTTGGCAATGAGAAGCGTAGGAGAGAAAGATGCCGCCTCTGACTCTGCAGCCCCCCCGGAAGCAGACGCCGGACATGGCAGGACACTGCTGTCTCCGAGGTGTACCTCCACGGCATCCAGAATACCGTTCAGCAGAAGGTTGTCCTTGGCGTTGCGTACGCTCCACTCGTCAATATCATAGGCAAACACACGGGCAGCACCAAGCATGCGGCACAGAATGGCAAGAATGCCGGTGCCGGTGCCGGCATCTACAACATGGCGTCCTGCCATGGGCATAGAGAGCAGTTGACGCAATATCATACGCGTGGTTTCATGCGTGCCTGTGCCAAAAGCCTGACAGGGGTTTATGCGAATGTCGTACTGAGACTCGGGGACATCGTCATGTGCTGTATCGTGAATGACAATGACAGGCTTTGCATTGTCCTCATCGGAAATCACTATAGGTACGAAGCCGTCCTGCTCCCACTGGCGGTTCCAGTTCTCGTCGGGAGCCTCGGAAACATTGTATGTGATGTCGGTATCGGGCAGGGGAAACTCTCCTATGGCACGTTCCACACCATCCTGGGCATACACGGCCTGTTGCACCCATGCCGAGAGGCCTTCATCGGAAGGTTCGAATGCTTCAAAGCCTTCATCCGCAAGCAATGCACTAAGGATGTCCGTTGCTACCTCGGAATTAGGCGATATGCGAAAACTGACTTCGTAATACTTCATTCTTATCTATATATACCTTATTATTTATAATATACACCTATGCCTACATGGCAGGAAACCGTATTCAAGCCATCACTCAAATCTGATGCTTCGTGCGGGATGTATGCGGCTTACCACATGGGTGGGTACAATAAGCACAAGTATGCATGCGGCAAGGGTGACAATGTTGACTATGACGATGCCCCACACGGAAATGAACACAGGGACACGGGCAAGATAATAACTTTCTGGGTCGAGAGCGACAATACCGGTGGCCTTCTGTATGAAAAGCAATGCAAGGGCTATGACGTTTCCGAAGAACAGCCCGCGCAAGACAATCATGGCAGAAAGATACAGGAAAACGGAGCGCAACTGTCTGTTTGTCGCTCCCATAGCCTTCATTACACCTATGAAACGAGTGCGCTCCAGTATAATGACGAGCAAGCCGCTCACCATCGTCACACCGGCAACACATATCATCAGCACAAGAATGGCCACAACATTCGTGTCCAACAATGTGAGCCAAGAGAAAACCTGCGGGAACAACTCGTCTACACGAGGTGTGGCATAGTATTGGCCATAGGCGTCCTCCCTCATGAAAAACATGGAGGACAGGCTTGCCGCAACCGTATCCATGCTGTTGAAATCATCCAGAATTACTTCGGCTCCGCTGTACTGGTCCTCCTTCCATCCGGACAGGCGCTGGACCGTGCGCACATCGGCATAGCACATTTTGCCGTCGAAATCGGCCATGTTGGTCTGGTACACTCCAGATACGAGAAAGCGGCGTGCACGCAGACTCTTGTCGAAGAAATAGGCATATATCTTCTGGCCTACCTCTACCTGCAATGCAGATGCCAGGGAAGCGGAGAGAAGAATGCTGTCGGATGGAGCACCGCCATGTCCGAATAAAGGCACGGTGCCTGACAGAAGGTTGTCGGAAAGGAACGAGGAATCGAATGTGGAATCCACACCTCGGAAATATAATCCACGGAAGGCATGGTCTGTCTTTAGCATGCCGGTGCATAGCGCAAAGCGTTGTACGTGTGCTACGCCATACAAAGCGGAAATCTCCTTGCAAAGAGAATCGGAAACCTCTATCGGAGCACCGTTGTTACGATAGAGGGTTTCCGAATTTACTACCTGTATGTGTCCTACCAAGGATGCTATCCTACCCTTTATCTCCCGTTGGAAGCCTATGGTGACACATATACTGATTATCATAACCAAGATGCCTACGGCAACACCGGCAGTGGCAATGCGTACCGCGGATGCAGAGGCACGACCGGCCTCACCACCCTGATATATCCTCTTGGCTACGAAATACATATCACATGGTTAGCATATGAATGACTATTCTGTCCGGCCGGGATAAGCCTCCAATGCCTTACGCAGAACAAAAAGCGCACGGACAAGGTCGTCCTTCTTCAACACGTAGGCAAGGCGAACCTGATTGCTACCGGCACCGGGCGTAGTATAGAAACCCGAGGCAGGAGCCATCATTATGGTTTCACCCTCCCACTGGAAGTCGCTGAGACACCAGGCACAGAACTTGTCGGCATCATCAACGGGCAGTTTGGCCACGGTATAGAATGCTCCCATAGGAATGGGACTGTACACACCAGGAATACGGTTGAGACCGTCTATAAGACACTTGCGTCGCTCCACATACTCGTCGTAAATCTCACGGCTGTACTCCTCGGGCTCGTCCAATGATGCCTCGGCGGCTATCTGTCCGATAAGAGGAGGACTGAGGCGTGCCTGACAGAACTTCATCACGGCCTTTCTTACCTCAGGGTTCTTGGTAATGAGGGCACCGATACGGACACCGCACTCGGAATAGCGCTTTGAGACGGAGTCAATGAGCACGACATTGTTCTCTATGCCTTCAAGATGACATGCAGAAATGTAGGGAGAACCCGTATAAATGAACTCTCGATAAACCTCGTCGGAAAACAGGTACAGGTCGTACTTCTTGACAAGATCGCGTATCTGGTTCATCTCACGACGAGTGTAGAGATAGCCTGTAGGGTTGTTGGGATTGCAGATAAGTATGGCACGTGTGTGCTCGTTTATCAGTTCCTCGAACTTCTCCACCTTGGGCAGGGAGAACCCCTCCTCTATTGTCGTAGATATGGTGCGTATCTTCGCTCCTGCCGAAATGGCAAAAGCCATATAGTTGGCATAGGCAGGTTCCGGAACGATAATCTCATCACCGGGATTCAGGCATGCCAGGAAAGAGAACAGCACAGCCTCTGAACCTCCGCTTGTTATGATTATGTCGTCTGCGGTCAGGTTGATGTTGTATGAGGCATAATAACCGACAAGCTTCTGCCGATAACTGAGATATCCCTGCGAAGGACTGTATTCCAATATCTTGCGGTCTATGTTGCGTATGGCATCAATGGCCGATTGCGGAGTAGGCAAATCCGGCTGGCCTATGTTCAGATGATAGACATGCACGCCACGCTTCTTTGCGGCATCAGCCAAAGGAGCAAGCTTTCTGATTGGTGACTCAGGCATTTCCTGACCACGAACTGATATTTGTGGCATAGGCTTTATACTTAGTTGTGAGTTTGGTAATCTGTATTGTTATATCCGTAGAAATAGTAGTTCCAGTATGAATGAGGGTAGGACCTGACGCAAGCCTTACGTTGCATAAGGACATCCCCCTTGTGCTCCTCCCTTAGTTCTGCATATCCGGCGAAAACACTATCCATGGGCAGGTCCTCGTACATGCGCTTGGCAAGGGAATCCTGACTATGGTACAGGGTGAGGGCCTCGCGATAGTGTCTGGGCAACGTAGCGTCCACCGTGCGATGCTTGTAAACCTCATCAGAGAAACGCGACAGGTCTCTGTCCAGCAGCAAGGCACAAAGGTAATAGTCTACCAACGGCCGGGCACGAAGACTATCTGCCGACGTGGCAGAAGTGTCGCTCAGCAAAGACATGCGTCTTGACAGGGCCTTTTCCAAAAAGGCAGCCGCATTCCGATGCTTACCCACAGGAACTGCCTGCAGGTATCCATATACCAAAGCCGTGGTATGGTATACGGCGGATGCCGGCACCGTATCCGGCAACAAACTGTTGCTGCCCTTCAGGTGAGGTAAGGAAAACAACTTGTCTGCCAGTTGGCCACGCCTACTCAGACTGAAAGCCTGAAGGGCGGTAATCGTGTTGTTCGTGGTGGTTTCGCCATGCGGAAGCCTGTCCACCACAGAATGGTCGTTTTGATGTACGCCGTCGGCCAGGGCCAACTGAACATGCAACTGGCGATCCGTATTGGTCAGCATCATACAAAGCAGCATGCCAACACATGAGATGAAGACATTGGGCACCAGATAATTAAATATCGGTGCATGCTCACCGCGGTCCTCATGATAGACCAGACTCACGAACAGCAAGATGGCCGACACGACCAGCAATGCTATTGAAGAAAGAAGCGGAATGCTATTCTCCGTTGCCGTTATGCTCTCCGGAGAAATCCCCGTTATCAGGCCTAAAATAATATACGACGGAAGGAAAGCCAAAGCCTTGAGCCGAAGAGGGAAATGCAGCAATCTGGCCAATACCAGTGCGGGGATAATACACAGGAGCGTTCCCAACAGGGCACTGATCCACGCGCCAGATGATGTGGCCGATGAAGCAGACGTTCCGGAAGCGACATAGTAACTCAATGCCACTATTCCGGTTTGATGCCCAATGTACATATGGACAGAGTATAGCACAAACAACACAAAGCAGGCAACATAAAGAAAGATTGCCTTGTACTGTGTACTCTTATAGTGATACTTCATGTCGTGTCTGAGTTAACTGCTTATGTACAAACCCTGTTCCTTTCACTTTCGCACAATATCCACATAGCCCTACCCTATTCTTCATCGGGTAGTTCCATGCGGATATTATACCTTTATGTTCTTGTTCTTTTCCTATCAGTCCTTAACCATCTTCAGGACACAAGCACTACGTGCAGGCAAGTAGAGTTTGAGCCAGCCCTTGCCGTCCTTTGCCAATTCACGGTCGTAAATGGTAAGATGCTTGAGGGTGTCATCGTTGAATCCCTTTCCGCCGAACTTGACATCATCAGTATTGAGCAGATACTGGTAAGTTCCAGCCTTCACCATGAAGCCATAGTCGGTATAACTGCGGAACGGGCTGAAGTTGAAGAAGAACAGCAACTCGCCACGCTGGAATGCAAACACCTGATCGCCATCATTGTGCCAGATTTCCGTAACGTTGGTCTTCTGCATATCCTTCTCGCTCTTGATAATCTTCAGCATACTGCGGTCGAAGTCGCCAAGATAATGGAAGCACAGTTCCTTGTTGTCCACCAGATTCCACTGGCGGCGTGCATACTTGTGGCTCCAGCCGTTACCCTCACGCGGGAAGTCAATCCATTCGGGATGACCGAACTCATTACCCATGAAGTTCAGGTAACCACCGTTGATGGTGCTGCAAGTCAGCAGACGTATCATCTTGTGCAACGCAATACCGCGCTCCACAGTATAGTTCTCGTCACCCTTCTTGAAGTGCCAGTACATATCGGCATCCACAAGACGGAAGATAATGGTCTTGTCGCCTACCAGTGCCTGGTCGTGACTCTCGCAGTAACTGATAGTCTTCTCATCGGCACGTCGGTTGGTGGTTTCCCACAACATGCTGCTGGGCTTCCAGTCCTCGTCGCGCAATTCCTTGATTATCTTGATCCAATAATCAGGGATGTTCATGGCCATACGATAGTTGAAGCCATAACCGCCGGCCTCGAACGTTGCAGCCAGACCCGGCATACCACTCACTTCCTCTGCAATGGTGATGGCCTTCTTGTTGACCTGATGTATCAGGCAGTTGGCCAGAGTCAGGTAAACGATGGCATTGTCATCCTGACTTCCATTGTAGTAGTCGCCATATCCACCGAATGCCTGGCCAAGACCATGGCTGTAGTACAGCATTGATGTAACGCCGTCAAAGCGGAAACCATCAAAGTGGAACTCGTCCATCCAGTACTTGCAGTTGCTCAACAGGAAGTGCAGAACCTCGTTCTTTCCATAGTCAAAACAAAGGCTGTCCCATGCCGGATGCTCACGGCGGTCTCCCTGATAGAAGTACTGGCAAGGATCGCCGGCAAGGTTGCCAAGACCCTCCACTTCATTCTTCACCGCATGGCTGTGAACAATATCCATAATGACCGCTATGCCCATACCATGAGCCTCATCTATCAGAGCCTTCAACTCCTCAGGCGTGCCGAATCGGCTGCTGGCAGCGAAGAAACTGCTCACATGATAGCCGAAACTGCCATAATAGGGGTGCTCCTGAATGGCCATAATCTGGATGCAATTATAACCGGCCTTGTGCACACGAGGCAGCACGTTTACGCGGAACTCCTCGTAAGAGCCTACCTTCTCTGCATCCTGTCCCATGCCGATATGGCACTCGTAAATAAGCAGAGGACTTGTATTGGGCTTGAACTTGTTGTTCTTCCATTCATACTTGTGCTCGGGTTCCCACACCTGGGCAGAGAATATCTTTGTCTGCTCATCCTGAACAACACGACGCACCCAAGCAGGAATACGCTCACCCTGACCGCCTTCCCAGTGCACGCTCATCTTGTACAGGTCACCGTGCTTCAGAGCCTTCTCTGGCAATACCAATTCCCAATTACCGCTGTCGCCAAGTTTCTTGAAGGCATAGTGTCCGTCTTCCTTCCATCCATTGAAATCGCCAATAAGGTATATGGCAGATGCATTGGGGGCCCACTCACGGATAACCCAGTTCTTGCCATCCTTGTGCAGGCCGAAATACAGATAGCCGGTAGCAAACTCAGAGAGGGTCTTCTCTCCATTGTTGGTCAGTTCTGCAATCTTGTTCAGGGCAGATTGGTGTCGGCCATTGATGGCTTCTGCATACTCAGCCAGATACTTGTCGTTTCTGATAAGACGAAGAACGGCCGGAGCCTTTTCTTCTTCAGGAATAGCCACCTTCTTGGCGCATGTCTTCTTTGCACATGCTTTCTTTGCCGTTGTCTTCTTGGCAGCAGTTGCGCTCTTCGTGGTTTTAGATGCCTTTGTGGCATCGGTCTTCTTGGTTGCCATAAATATTATGATTTAAAGTAATTACATTCAAACTATGCTTCTTTCGTCAACGTCCGACCATTTCCCCGGCTCTGAACTCGCCTTCAAAACGGTTGCCGTCCTTATCTTCCTGTATGCCGTGTCCGTCCTTCATGCCAGCACGGAACTGTCCTTTGTACTTTGTGCCGTCGGCCTGGCGCAGAATGCCTTCTCCCTCCATGACTCCGTCAACCCAATCACCGTCGTAGACATCGCCGTTTGCCGAGGTGTACTTCCCCTTGCCATGCTGCCGGTTATCTTTCCATTCTCCGACATAAACGGCTCCACCGCTCCATGTGAACGTCCCGTGTCCGTTCTGGTTGCCGTCCAGGAAGTTTCCCACGTACTTGTCTCCGTTCTTGAACGTAAAGATACCTTCTCCGGTACGCTGACCTTTGACGTAGGTTCCTTCATAGACATTTCCGTCTCCGAACATATATATTCCGCGGCCGTGCTGTTCGTCGTTCATCCATTCGCCGGTATATTTGTCTCCAGTTGCGTATATGAACGTGCCATGCCCGGATTTCTTGTTCTCCTTCCAGTTTCCTTCATACCTGTTGCCGTCGGCCCAATCGAAGATGCCCTCACCGTCCCTCTTGTCCTTCTTCCATTCGCCGACATACGAGGCGCCATTACTGAAGGTATATGAGCCTTGCCCTTCCCGCATGTCACGTACCCAGTTGCCAACATAGACATCTCCGTTGTAGTAATACATCGTACCATTGCCATGCTGGTAATCGCGGAACCAAAGACCCTCGTAACGATTGTTGTTGATGAAATAATAGGTGCCTACTCCGTGCTGCTGGTCCTGAAACCAATCGCCGACGTATTTTTCACCGTCCGAAAACACGTAAGTACCACTGCCGTGACGCATACCTTTCAAATACTGCCCCTCATGGCGGTCTCCGTTCTTAAAGTGGGTAACTCCCTTTCCGCTGGGTTTTCCCTTGGACAGTTCGCCTTGATAAACCGCGCCATTGGGGAACTCATAGGAACCTATCTGTATTTTCTGGGCATATATTGTGCCTACAACCGAAAAAAGAAATATGGTTGCAAGAGAAAGAGTGCGTATGACAGTATTATTTGAATGCAATGTACCTTATTTATATATTTGCGTACAAAGATATGAAATATTACCGATATAAACAAGCATTCATGCGTTTTTTATACATATATTCAAAACAAAGGCCTGCCACCGGTATATCCCGGCGACAGGCCTTCTATGCTTCGGTTTCCAAATTCCGAGCCTACGGATTCATTGCTTCCTCGTCAAGAGGCACTCCGTCCGCCTCGCCTGAAGCGTCACGGGCCTCAAGCCATGCTGCGGAAATCTCCTGCGGAATTTCGAAATTTTCTTGCGGGTCGTATCCCAAATGCTTGTCGGCATACACTTTCTTGAGGAACAGTGCCACTACCGGCAGGGCAGATGCCGCTCCCTGGGCATAGGCCATGGAAGAAAAACGGATGTCTCTCTCGTCACCACCTACCCATGCACCAAAGGCAAGGCTTGGCGTATAGCCTATGAACCAGCCGTCGGAGTTGTCGTTTGTGGTTCCGGTCTTACCTGCCATGGGTGACTTGACATTATAACGGAAACGCATACGGGAACCCGTACCTCCATCCATGACACCGCGCATCAGTTCCACCATTCTCCATGCCGCATCCCTGCTTATCACATGGCGGATTTGCGGAGAGAACGTTGCCAGCACGTTGCCGTCAGCGTCCTCTATACGGGTAACGAAGCGGGGAGCACGTCTCATTCCCTCGTTTGCGAAAGCGGTATATGCGCTCACCATTTCGAGCACACTGATTTCACATGCGCCAAGACACAGAGACATCACTGGTTCAATCTCGCGATTCAACACGCCGAACTCATGTATCAGGCTGACAAGCAATTCCGGGCTCAACTGATTCATCAGCCAGGCAGAAATCCAGTTGTTGGACTGTGCCAGACCCCATTTCAGCGTCACCATTTCACCATACCGGCTTCTGCTTGCATTGCGAGGAGTCCACTCCTTGTTTCCATCCTGATACGTAACCTGTTCATTGGGAGCCAGGTCATAGGGGCTGTATCCGCTCTCCATTGCCAGGGCATAAAGGAAAGGCTTTATGGTAGAGCCCACCTGCCTGCGTGCCTGACCGGCCATATCGTAACGGAAATGAGAGTAGTTGATATCACCCACGTATGCCTTCACGTCACCCATTTCCACATCCATGCACACAAAGCCCGAGTGCAGGAATCCCTTGTAATATTTCAGGGAGTCGAGCGGTGTCATCAGGGTGTCTATGTCGCCTTTTGGCGAATATATTGTCATTTCCCTCGGTTCGTTGAAAGAAGCCTCTATCTCTTCAACTGGTATTCCGGCCGCCTTCATCGTCACGTATCTGGCACTCTGGCGCTTTGCCCTCTGAAGGTCATCGGCCACTTTCGAAGCAGAAAGACTGCGGTTGTATGGTCTGCGGGGGTTCTTCTGCTGCTCCTTGTCGAATGCCGGCTGAAGATAGTCTTCCACGTGCTCCGATACGCTTTCCTCGGCATACAGCTGCATACGGCTGTCTATGGTGCTGTATATCTTAAGGCCGTCCGTGTACAGGTTGTAGTGCCTACCCTCCTTGTTCACGTTCTTGTTGCACCAGCCATACAGGGGATCTTCTTCCCATGCCAGAGAATCCTCGTAGTACTGCTGTGCCTGCCACGATTCATAGTCGTTGCGGTTTGGACGCTTGGCCATCAGCACCCTGCGCAGGCGTTCACGGACATACATGGCCGTGCCGCTTCTGTGGTCGGCCCTGCGGAAGTTCAACACAAGGGGCAACTGCATAACACTATCGGCCTCATTTTCCGTAAGATATCCCGAACGTACCATTTGTCCCAGAACAACGTTACGGCGATCGCGTGTCCTGTCGGGCATCCGCACCGGATTGTAATACGAGGGGTTCTTGCACATACCCACCAGCGTTGCACACTCCTCCAGGGAGAGGTCCTGCGGTTCCTTGCTGAAGTATGTACGCGAGGCAGTCTTCACACCTACTGCATTGTGGAGGAAATCAAAATAGTTGAGATACATTGTTATTATCTCCTCCTTGGTATAGAAGCGTTCCAACTTCAGGGCTATCATCCACTCTATGGGCTTCTGGAAGAGTCGCTCCATGGTGTTAGAAGCCCTCTCGCTATAGAGTTGCTTGGCCAACTGCTGTGTGATGGTGGAGCCGCCGCCCGCACTTTTCTGCCCCAGGAGTCCTCGCTTCACTATTGCCCTGAACAATGCCTTGAGGTCTATGCCTGCATGCTCGTGGAAGCGCTCGTCTTCCGTAGCGATGAGTGCCTGAATCATGGCCGGGGCTATCGAGTCATACTCGGTAAAGATACGGTTGTTCGAGCCATAGCTGTATGTTCCCATCAGTTTACCATCGCTTGTCATTATCTGGCTGGCAAACTTGTCCACCGGGTTGGAGAGTTGTTCCATATCAGGCATATAGCCGATACGGCCTTCGTTTATCGACCAGAACACCCAGCCCACACCGGCCGTTCCGCCTATAAGCAGCAGCCACAGGAATATGAATATCGCCTTCCTCATCGTCAAAACTTCTCTTGCTTATTGTTCTATTCCACTATACGCACGTCGTTCAACTCCACGTCCTTGTTGCAATAACAGCATCGTATGATGTTCTTGCCAGGTGCTACGGAGCGGAAGCGGGTTTTCATGGGTTCGTTGTTGGTTATGCACTTGGGGTTAGGGCACATGACTATACCCACCAGTTCTTCGGGCATCTCCACCGTGCGTTTCTCTATGATTTCGTAGTCCTTGATGACGCACATCGTTATGTTGGGCGCCACGGCCGACAACTGGTTCAGTTCCTCGTCGGTGAAGTACTTGTCGGCAATCTTTATTATACTCTTGCGTCCCATGGCGGCGCTCTTCAGGTTGAAGCCTATGGTTATGGCATTGCCCATCTTTTCCAGATGCAACATGCTCACCACATCGAAGAGTCTGTCACTGGGTATGTGATCCAATACGGTACCGTTCTCTATGGCGGCAACCATCATTTCCTTCTTGTTCATGGAATGGTATTTCGTTCGTTCTGTTTATAGATTAGTTAGATAACTCTGTTCCCTCCAGCGGCACGACACCTACAGTATGGTTTTGTCGTTTACCACATCGTCCAGTGTAATGCCAAGCACATCGCATATCAGTGCCTGACGGGCATACAGGCCGTTCTGTGCCTGCTGGAAATAATACGCGTATGGAGTATCGTCTATGGAGTACTCTATTTCGTTCACACGTGGCAGGGGGTGCAGAATCTTCATGTTGGAACGCGCCTTGCACAGCATGTCCTTCTTCAACAGGTAGCGGTCCTTGACACGCTCGTATTCGTCGAGGTCTGCAAAACGTTCCTTCTGCACACGGGTCATATAGAGGATATCTGCATCGCTTATCGTGTTTGCGTCAAAATCCTGGTGCTCAACGTATTTTATTCCGTACTCGTCGCAATACCTCTTGTAGACAGCCGGCATGGCCAGTTCGTCGGGTGCGATGAAGTGGAAAGTGGGATTGAAGTGGCGCATGGCCATAAGCAATGAGTGTACGGTACGTCCGTACTTCAGGTCGCCCACCATGTAGATGTTCAGGTTGTCCAGTGTTCCCTGTGTCTGGTTGATGGTGTACAGGTCCAGCATGGTCTGCGACGGATGCTGGTTGGCACCGTCTCCTGCATTCACGATGGGCACAGGTGCCACCTCGCTGGCATACAGGGCCGCTCCCTCCAGATAGTGGCGCATCACTATCACGTCGGCATAACTGGACACCATCATGATGGTATCCTTCAGTGTCTCGCCCTTGGTTCCGCTGGTCACCTTAGGGTCGGCAAAACCTATCACACGGGCACCCAGGCGGTTGGCTGCCGTTTCAAAACTCAGTCGTGTACGGGTAGAAGGCTCAAAAAACAGTGTTGCCACCACCTTTCCGGCCAATATCCTGCGGTTGGGGTGTTTCTCAAACTCCTGAGCCATCCTTATCAGATACTCGATCTTCTCTCTGGTATGACCGGCAAGGGTCACAAGACTTCTATTCTTCATGGCAATAAGCTTACTCTTTTTTCATGCCAAAGATACAACTTTATAAACAAAAACACAGGGCATAGCGCAGGTATTTTGACATAATTGTAACAAAAAGGAGAAAATAACGCCTGCGCATAATATAAGGTACGGAGTTTTTTTATAATTTTGTGGCCTGTTTTAGGACAAAGGGACGACAGACCGTTGCCGCCCCGGGTATTCGGAAGGTAACAAACAAAAACATTATTATATGGACAAGATTGTCTTTGACTTAATCAGCGAAGAGCGTGCACGCCAGATGCGTGGCATAGAGCTTATCGCCAGCGAGAATTTCGTTTCTGACCAGGTAATGCAGGCCATGGGCAGCGTTCTTACCAACAAGTATGCCGAGGGTTATCCCGGCAAGCGCTACTATGGCGGTTGCCAGATTGTTGACCAGGTAGAGGAACTGGCCATTGAAAGAATCTGCAAACTGTTCGATGCAGAGTATGCCAACGTGCAGCCTCACTCAGGTGCCCAGGCAAATGCTGCCGTATTCCTGGCATGCCTGAACCTTGGCGACACCTTCATGGGCCTCAACCTCGACCATGGCGGCCACCTGTCTCACGGTTCTGCGGTAAACACCTCAGGTATCAACTACAAGCCCGTAGGCTACAACCTCAACAAGGAGACCGGCCGTGTGGATTACGACGAGATGGAGCGCCTGGCTCTGGAACACAAGCCCAAACTCATCGTGGGCGGCGGTTCTGCATATAGCCGTGAGTGGGACTATCGCCGCATGCGCGAGATTGCCGACAAGGTTGGCGCCATCCTGATGATAGACATGGCTCACCCCGCAGGCCTCATTGCCGCAGGCCTTCTGGAGAACCCCGTCAAGTATGCCCACATCGTAACCTCCACCACCCACAAGACCCTGCGCGGTCCCCGTGGCGGTATCATCCTGATGGGCAAGGATTTCCCCAACCCCTGGGGCAAGACCACTCCCAAGGGCGAGGTGAAGATGATGTCTGCACTGCTCAACAGCGCCGTATTCCCTGGCACACAGGGCGGTCCTCTGGAGCATGTGATTGCTGCCAAGGCAGTAGCATTCGGCGAGGCACTCGACCCCAAGTTCCGCGAGTATGCCGCTCAGGTGAAGAAGAATGCCGCAGTGCTGGCAGACGAGTTGCAGAAGCGCGGCTTCTACATTGTCAGCGGCGGTACCGACAACCACTCCATGCTGGTGGATCTGCGTACCAAGTACCCCGAACTGACCGGTAAGGTTGCAGAAAAGGCTCTCGTTGCCGCCGACATTACCGCCAACAAGAACATGGTTCCCTTCGACAGCCGTTCTGCCTTCCAGACCTCCGGTATCCGCCTGGGCACACCTGCCATCACCACACGTGGTGTCAAGGAGGACATGATGGCCGTTATCGCCGCTCTGATTGAGCGTGTGCTCAACGACCCCGAGAACGAGGAGAACATCGCCACCGTTCGCGCCGAGGTCAATGCCATGATGGCAGAATATCCCCTCTTTGCCTGGTAAACCGACCGTCTGAAAGTCAATAATAGCACATGCGCCAATGTTCCCTCCCGGAACATTGGCGTTTTTGTTGGTGGTACGGATGCTACATGTCTTGTTTTTTCATAATCCTTCCTATAACCGTCAGGCGAGCAAATTCAAACAGAAGGGATTTGGCGCACACAGGTCTTACGAATACAGGCACTACCCTCCCCTTGCCATATCACGAAGCAAACCACAAAGACCACAAACCGCTCTTTTACAAAGAAATAACATTCCTTACAGAAAACATTTTCCCTTCAGCACGACATCCTGTTGACCTCGTCGGCAACACGACACTCATGTCCTCCCGAGGACCTTGGCGAATCATCGGTGGTGACAAGGGCGAGTCATCGGTGGTGACAAGGCCTTGTTCTCCCGAGGACAAAAACGCGTTCTCCACGATGAAGCCTACACAACGACATTGCCCTTGGACGAAGACATTCTCGTCCAAGGGCAATGTCAAACTTTTTGCATATTCTGGGCACACGGCACTACTGTGCCTTGGCATCCAGATAACTGTCCTTGAAGCCCAGGAAGTACAGGACTCCGTCCAAACCTATGGTGTTTATGGACTGGCGTGCATTGGCCACTACACGGGGCTTGGCATGGAATGCTATTCCCAGTCCTGCCGCGGCAAGCATGGGCAAGTCGTTTGCACCGTCGCCCACGGCAATGGTCTGTTCCATGTCCACCTTCTCCACCTGCGCTATGAGGCGAAGCAGTTCTGCCTTGCGCTTGCCGTCTACCACCTCGCCGACATAGTTGCCTGTCAGGTGTCCTGTCTCGTCCACCTCCAGTTCGTTGGCATAGACATAGTCGATGCCGTACTTCTTCTGTATGTATTCCCCGAAATAGGTAAATCCGCCGGAGAGGATGGCAATCTTATAACCATAACTCTTCAGTACATACATGAGCCTGTCCACACCTTCCGTGAAGGGCAGGTTTTCCGCTATGTCCTGCATCACACTCACATCAAGACCTTTGAGCAACTGGCACCTGCGTCTGAATGACTCGCAGAAATCTATCTCGCCGCGCATGGCCTGTTCCGTGATGGCGGCAACCTCGTCATACACACCATGACGGCGTGCCAGTTCGTCTATAACCTCTGCCTGAATGAGGGTGGAATCCATATCGAAGCAGATCAGGCGGCGCATTCTGCGGTACATATTGTCGCGCTGGAAGGAGCAGTCTATTTCCATCTCGGCGGACAGGCGCAACAGGTCTGCCTGCATCTGCTCCCTATCGTGGGGAGTACCGCGCAAGGAGAATTGTATGCATGCACGGGTCTTCTCTGCCGGACGCTCTATACTCTGTCTGCCCGACATGCGGCGTACCGCATCTATATTCAAGCCCTGCTTCACCACCAGATTGGTTACCGCACCTATCTGGCGTGCCTCCAGCCTACGGCCAAGGATGGTGAGGATGTAGCGGTTCTTGCCCTGACGTGACACCCATGCCTCGTATTCTTCCATAGTGACAGGCGCGAACTTGATGTTGAAGCCCATCTCGCTAGTCTTGAAGAGCAATTCCTTCATTACACGGCCACTGCGCTCCTCATCCACCCTGATCAATATACCCAGACTCAGAGTGGCATGTATCACAGCCTGGCCTATATCCTGAATATGGACATCGTGACCAGAAAGGATGTCCATTATCTCTGCGGTAAGTCCTGGACGATCAACTCCCGTGATGCGTACCAGCATCAATTCTTCCTTATTCATAATACTGCCTTTATTCTTCTGCCAATCAGAATATTTTGTTCAATAAAAATGCAAGTCTCAATCCGCCACGAAGCAACTGCTGTTCCACCACCGGGGTCCATCGTGCCAGATAATCGTAGGACAACTTTGACTGCTGGGGCGTGGATTCATAGACTTCCGTGGCTACGGCAAATGTCTCGCGTGCCCAGTCCTCTATCGTACCACGGCAGATTTCCTTTCTCTCGGCCCTGCGAAGACAGTCTGTCTCTGTGGCCCACTCCTCGTAACTCCACTTATGCCCTCTCTCCAACACATCCGTATCCCAAATGCCATGCAGGTTCTTCTCGTTACCGAAGAACACCACAGGCCAGAGATTGCCGCCCAAGTCGCTCTTGTGCCCCATGTGCATAGGCTGGTGCAAATCTCCCACCAGATGGACAAGCATCTTCAGAGCCACACGCTTGTCGTCCGTAGATGCCTTCTTGTCGGAAAGCACGTCTATCTGCCTGTATATGGCAGTGACCACGTCTCCCTGAGGTTCCAGTTCGGCGTCCTCGAAACGCACACCGGCATCAATGTTCTTGTAGTGCCAGGTCTTGGTATAGGCATACTCCGATGTGTGGCTGGCATTATCAAGCCAGTTACTCCAGTACACCATGCTCTTTCCCTCCAGTAGTTTCCTCACCGCCTTTCTGGCTCCCCTGTCCAGATGGCGCTCGGCTATCTCACATGTCACGTCATGACCTTTCTGTCCCCAGCCGTACACATCAGGCAACGCCAGAAACAGGGAAAGGACAAGAAACAATATACGATGCTGCTTTACCATACTTATGCTGAATTATAATATCCTTGACAAAATCACCTTCCGGTCTTGATATATGAAAGAAGCCTGAACGGCAACTCCGTCAGCGGCCAATGAAACCCTTTCTGCTCTTGCCAGACAACACATCACGAATGACGTACAGACCTCCGGGAAGCGTGGACATAGCGCCCTCCCTGCCTCTGAATATTTTCCTACCATCCATGGTGTATACATCCACAACAGCATCGCCTGCCGCGATGTTGCCGCAGAGGACATCCTCTATGCCAGTAGGCGTTCCTCCCATGAAGGAGAACGAGATGGTCTGCCTGGTGGCATCAAAGGCTATGTCTGTGATGGGCTTGTGCATCAGATAGGAACCGTCCGTATTGGGTGTGTTCAGTCGTGCGGCCGGGGCTATGCGGTCTCCTTCGGTACGTTCCTCGTCGGTAAGGGCATTGTTGCCTGCCAGTCCCCAATATGCCAGGACTGATTCCTTTGGATTCAACGGCCACAGGTGACCGCGCAGTTCGGAGAAGTACTTGTCCATATCGTCCATCAGGTTGTCGCAGATTTCAAAATGTCCGTTGGCGGGAACTATTGTCATGCGCTGGCGCGAGATATTGGTGTTCACTCTGTTTGATGACCAGGCCGATGCATCGTAGTCCACATGGTATATCATCAGGCCGCTACCGAAGAGTTTGCACAGGCTCTGGCTCCAGGGGTCGTTGACGGTACGGTTTTCCAGAATGTAATACTCATTGCGGTTGGCATCGTTATATACTATATATGCCGAGCCGTCATCGCCCAAGGCCTTCATGCCTTCGATATAGGTGGGCTCCGACAATTCAACCAAAGACGTCCAGCCCATGAAGTTGCGCTCGTAGGCTGTGTATGGAGTGGGACGATAGCCGTCGTAGAAATATTCTCCGTAGTCCATCAGGCTCCAGTAGTCCATGCCGGGAGCCTTGTAGTTGATATCGTAGAAGTCGGGAAGACCAAGCATGTGGGATATTTCATGCACGTAAACACCGATGCCGTTCAACTTGGCATTGTTCTGGCCTCCCTGCGAGGTGTAATCCAGGCCAAGGAGTTCGGGGGCGACAAGTGCCGTAGCATAATTTACCCCATTTCGGGTAACGGCACCTGTCCAACAGGCAGGATGCATGCCTTCTTCGTCTCCAACATTGGCACCGCATCCGGTAAACACTATGATTACCCCGTCAACCTTTCCGTCTGCATCCGTATCAAGTTCGCTCAATCTGTCGGAAATCCTGACGGAAAGAGAGTCGAGAGCCTCGTTGCGGAATACGGTCCTGCCATTTGAGCCGTTCACATCACCATAGTAACTACGTTCCTTAGACATGGTGATGGGTTCGGTTACTACAAACTCCGGAGAAAAGACGTCATTGCTCATGCCACGGAAATAGTCGGCAATGGAATAAGGGTTGTCGCCTGCACCAATACCCTTGCCGTTGAAAAAAGTGTCGAACACCTGCATCAGGGATTCGGTGTTATCGGCAACGGTGAACTGCACATCGGGGAACTGGGCCAGACAAACGACAATCTTCGGAGAGCCCGTTGCCCGCAAAGGAGCATTGGCCTGAACGGCAGAGGTATAGAAGGCAGAACGACCTTCGGCAATGCCCTCGTCCTGTACACAATGCCGTCTGTTTATGGGAACTGTAGGCAATCCTTCTGTGCTGAACTCATGTGATTGGGCTTGGCAAAACATGCTGACCAGCAAGGCGGCCATGAAATGTACTGTTCTCATCTATGCGTATGATATATTATATTATAAATAATGTGTAGTGTGCCTATATGCCGGCATAACGAGTACAAAGTTATGATTTTTAGGCGAACTCATCAAAAAAAAGCACAAAAAACTTCCGTAGTTCAACAAAAAGCCGTACATTTGCAACGCAAAAAGCCAAAAGGGGGATTAGCTCAGCTGGCTAGAGCGCTTGCATGGCATGCAAGAGGTCATCGGTTCGAGCCCGATATTCTCCACAAAAGAAGAAAGCGAATCTTTAAGGATTCGCTTTCTTCTTTTCTTGTGCCTATGCACGGCCGCTTCGGTCTATCATCATCCTGATCTTGTTGTTGAACACCTCGGCCTGCATCAGTTGCTCTATGGTAAGGTGCATACGGTAACGCCAATAGTGATTGGGATCGGCCGGTATGTTTATGCGTTCCTGCTCTATGTTGTCCGAGCGCAACTCCTCGTCCATAGAGAGCCAGTCCTGCAGGGAGATAAGGCAGAGCATGGAGGGAGAGAAGAGATGGCGGGCCACAACCTCTTCGCACAACCAGCCCGGCATAGTCTCCGGAGCACGGCCGTCCTTCTGCAACATTTCATTGAAATACTGCTGGCGACGCTCCTCGTCCTCCTGCCACCACATACGCAGAGTGGGCATGTCGTGGGTGAAGATTGTAACGACAGACATATAGGGGTTGTTCTCCAAACGTCCGAAACGCACACCGAAATCCTTAGGCATGGACTGAATCTCCAAAGAGAGTATCCTCAGGCGGCTCATCACGGGTGCCACACAAGCCGGCACCATTCCCAGGTCTTCGGCACAACAGAGCATCTGGGTTGCCTCCACGAGGGCCGGCAACTTCTTCATTGCCTCTGCTCCCCAGAATTCATTATGCCGGTAATAGTAGAAGTCCTCGTAGATGCGGTTGAATGCCTCACGTTCAGAGGCAGACAAGGACTCGTAGATAAAAGTCTTCTGTGCAGAGATACGAGGCACGAAACCGCCATCCAGCGGCAGGAATAGCACATTCTGCACCACCTTGCACAATGCGTCCCTGATGGTTCGGGCATGCGGATTGTCGTCCACATTGCCGAAATGGGCATATATCTGCTGCTCTGTGGCGAACTCATCGCGCAAGCCATACCAATCCGGACCCATGGCCTCGAGGAAACCGGAGCGCAGTTCTTCTACGTCTGCCTGCTCCTGCAACAAGGTACGAAGGAAGCGGTCCGTAATGTATGGCACGGTAAAGAACTTCTCGCGCCATTCCAGTCCGGCATGCTCTATCTCTTCTATGCTCAGGGGCAGACACGGCTCGAAGTGTCCGAGCAGTCCGCTTCTTGCGGATGTGGGAATTTCCCAGATACGGAAGAAGCCCAAGACATGATCTATGCGATATGCGTCGAAGTATTCTGCCATCTTGCGGAAACGCCGTATCCACCAGCGGTTGCCGTCCTGCTGCATACGTTTCCAGTTGTATGTGGGGAAGCCCCAGTTCTGGCCGTCTGCGCTGAAGTCATCGGGTGGCGCACCTGCCGAACCCTGCATATTGAAATACTCCGGTTCTGTCCATGCCTCCACGCTGGTACGCGATATGCCGATGGGTATATCACCCTTGAGCAGGACACCGTTGTTGCGTGCGTATGCCGTAACCTCTGCAAGTTGGGAGGAGAGCAAATACTGGACGTAGACATAGAATCCCACCTCGTGTGCCTTTTCCGAAGCATAGGCACGCACCTCCTTCTCGTCATACACGGAAAGCATGTGCCACGAAGGGAAGTAACTGGTTCCCTCCTCGTCCCTGCGATGACAGAACACGCTATATGATATCAGCCACTCCTCGTTACGGCAGATGAAATCCTTACATGCCGGAGAGCCTAATACGGAAGCACCGTCCTGCTCATATAGCCTGTGCAGATAACGCATCTTCATGTGGAAGGTACGTTCGTAATCAACCTGGGCCAAGGCATTCAGTTCCTCGCGCTCGCGATGATACTCCTGCATGAATGCTTCATCGGAAACGTCAGGCAGTTGGCTGAGGTCCAGATACAGGGGATGCAGGGCATAGATGCTGATGGCATTGTACGGATAGCAATCCCTCCATGTGGATGTCTGCGTGGTGTCGTATATAGGCAACAACTGAATAACGCGCATGCCGGTCCTATTGGCCCAATCCACAAGCATATGCAGGTCGCCGAAGTCGCCAGCTCCCTGGCTATGACTGCTGCGCAGGGAGAAGACAGGGATTACCACACCGGCCGTCTTCCAGTGCTCATCGGCCATGCGCAAACGACGGTCCCATATCACCTGTATGGTATTGGGGGGCAAATGCATGTTCTCTTTGGGGCCTTGGTAGGAAAAGGATTCAGCACCCAACTCCTCGGGAGCAAAGTTCTCCACCTTGGGAGAAACACGATTCTCGCCACCTTCCCACGCGATGAGGTCTCCGGTGTTCTCATCTATAACTACATATTTATATTCAAAAGGAAACTGCAGTCCTGTGGCACTCAGTGCCAGACACCACTCATGGGTACCGCCGCGGCTCATCCTCATGGCACGCTCCGGCATCCACTCGCCCAACTGGGGCAGAGAACCCAGCAGGGCCAACTGCTGGCCTTTGACCAACTGAGGTGCCTGCACGCGGAAAAGCAGTGTACGGTCGTAATATGTTATATCTGGGTCCTGTGCCAAGGTGCGTGCCACACAATGGCTGTAGGCGGAAGAGTACAGATGGCTGAGAATAGGTATCTCCTTCCAATAGTCATATAACAGGAAGGTCTTGTTCTGTTCATAAGGGAACGTTCTTGGCACTCCGCACCACTCCCTGCGCATCACCTCGTCACCGGCGGCAATGAAATAACTGTAACTGAAGGACAGGGCATCCTTCTCGTGAAGAACCATTTCCCCACTCCAGTTCACTCCGTCCTGGGTGTTCAACTGGTGCGTATGTATCAAATCGGCACCACGTCTGCGCCTCACCTTTATCTCAACACGGACATCCTGTCCCCATGCTGTAACGTATTCAAGTTTGAATTGAAGTTTCATATCGTTGGAATAGCGATGAATTTTCTATGTTTATTTGCCACAAATATAGAAAAAAAACAAGCATCTTCCAATAATACCAAGCAAAAAAAGTCGGGCAAACATCTGGATGCTTCCGATGTTTGCCCGACATGACTGAGCCACCTGCGGGACTCGAACCCGCGACCCACGCATTACGAA
>JAGAQH010000013.1 GCA_017622815.1 Bacteroidaceae bacterium
ATAATATTATATATATATATTATAAACTATTTTCTCAATCCTAACGTAGCGTAAATATGAACTGTAGAACTGTAGAACTGTAGACACTATAAGCCTCCAATTGTCTGTCTTTTTGCTGAAAAGGTTGACTCTCTCGTCTGAGTACAGTTGACTACTTTCACTGGAGAGGTTGACCGCTCATAGATTATTTCGCTCTAAGTCGCTCTAAGTCACTTTGCGCAAAATAGATGTTGTATCTTTGCATCGTATTCGGAGGGATAGCAGATGACGCCCTAAAACAGGGACCCCTCCTTTGAATAGCGTTCTTTGACTTGCTGATACATTTGCTTGTCTCTCCAAAATCCACTTGGTGCACAGGGTGGAGGATTCGTAGAGCGAACTGTTGCTTTTTCCTGAAGAATGAGCGGAACTTTAGGATTACAAGCGAAACAGGTCGTACAGCATTAGGGGAGATGACCTATTTGCAGGGGCATATCGCCCGTATGCTTGGGTCGTGAATCCCGACCCCGGGCAGGATGTTCCAAAACAGAACACCCCCACGGTAGAGGGCTGGTGAGCGCCTCTCTCTTGCCTGGCTTGACAAATGAAAAATGATGCGAAAAAAATGATGTTTTTGTTTGCAAATGCACGAAAAATTCATGAAAAAGATGTAATTTTGTGCGTTGAACGTGCGTCTAATGCACAGATACTGAAAACAAACAAAACATCTATACACAAAATGAAAAGTTTTATCAAGTACACAATGGCAACCGTGGTGGGTATATTCCTGACCATGACGCTGTTCACCATCATCAGCATCATCTCGCTGGCCGGAATGATGGCAACGGAGGGCATGAGCGCCCCCATCAAGGAAAAGAGCATTCTGCGCCTGGACCTTTCCGGCACCTTGGCAGAGCGCAGCGAATCCAATCCCTTTGCCGCTCTCATGGGTGAAGAAAACAAGGCTCTGTCCCTGGAGGATGCCCTGCTGGCACTGGACAAGGCCGCCAAGAACGAGAACATCATCGGCGTATATCTGGAGGGCGGTGCCATGGGTGCCAACCCCGGTATGGCACAGGAACTGCGCCAGGCCCTTGTGGAGTTCAAGGAGAGCGGAAAGTGGGTGGTTGCCTATGGCGACTCTTATGGCAAGACGGCATACTACCTGTCCTCTGTTGCCGATTCCGTACTGCTTAACCCCGAAGGCAATGTGGACTTCGGCGGCATGGCATCGCAGATCATGTTCTACAAGGACGTGATGGAGAAGGTGGGCGTGAAGATGCAGGTCTTCAAGGTGGGTACATACAAGAGTGCCGTGGAGCCCTTCATCTGCACCGAGATGTCTCCTGCCAACCGCGAGCAGGTTACCTCCTACCTCTTCAGCATCTGGACAAACATGCTGAAGGACGTGGCCGAGAGCCGTAACATGGAGGTGGGCAAACTGAACTCCCTGGCCGATTCGCTGACAATGATTTCCGAGGCTTCTGTGGCTTTGAACGGAGGTTTGGTGGACAAACTCTGCTACATGGACGAGGTGAAGGCCATCCTGCGCGAGAAGAGTGGCCTTGAGGATGAGGACGACGAATTGGTATTCGCCTCCGTGGCCGATGTGGCAAAGAGCGAGACACTGGACGAGAAAGTGGACGAGCAGGTGGCCGTCTACTATGCCTACGGCGAGATCGTGCAGAGCCAGGGCACGGGCCTCGGCATGAGCCAGGAGCACCAGATAGTGGGCGAGAAGATGATAAAGGACCTTCAGGACCTGCGCGAGGACGATGACGTGAAGGCCGTGGTAATCCGCGTGAACAGCCCCGGAGGCAGTGCCTTTGCCAGCGAACAGATCTGGCGCGAGGTGTGCCTGCTGAAGGAGAAGAAGCCCGTGGTGGTGAGCATGGGCGGCATGGCAGCCAGTGGCGGATACTACATCAGTTGTGCCGCCAACCGCATCTTTGCCGAGCCTACCACACTGACCGGTTCCATTGGCATCTTCGGTATGATTCCCGACGTGAGCGAACTGATGACCGAGAAGATAGGCCTGAAGTTTGACGTGGTTAAGACCAACGAGATGTCCGACATAGGCACCATGGCACGCCCCTTCAACGAGGCCGAGAGCGCCCAGATGCAGAAGATGATAAACCGTGGCTATGACCTCTTCACAAAGCGTGTGGCCGACGGCCGCGGCATGGCTCAGGACAGCGTGAAGTTGATTGCCGAGGGTCGCGTGTGGACTGGCGAGCAGGGTCTGAAGATAGGTCTTGTTGACGAGTTGGGCAACCTGGATGATGCCGTGGCACATGCCGCAGAACTGGCCAAGGTGGAGAAGTTCCGTGCCGTGCCCTATCCCGGTGCCGACAATCCCTTCGAACAGTTGCTGAACCAGACAAAGGGCGGATACCTGGACAGCGAGTTGCGCGAACTGCTGGGCGAGGGTTATGCCGTCTACTCCCTGGTGCGCAACGTGAAGGATGCCGACCGCATCCAGGCACGCATGCCGTTTGAGATGAACATCCAGTAAACAATAAACAGCCCTAAGGGTCTCTAAGGGTTTCTAAGGTCTCTAAGGTCCTTAAAGTCTTTAAAGTCTCTAAAGTCTCTAAAGTCCTTAAAGTCCTTAAAGTCCTTAGGGTCCTAAGGGTCATTTCAATAGCGATGAACAAGTACCGTTTGTACCGTCTGCTTGTAGAGCAGCAGGAACTGAAGGACAAGCGTCACCCCATGCTGGAGAAGAACCGCTTCATGAAGATACTGATGTGGTTCATGGTCCTCTACTATGCCGCCATCCTGCTTCTTATGGGAGCGATGCTCCCCATGGGATTCAGCGGCATGTATCCCGGTGTGGCCGCCTTCCACGTGATGGACGGGTTCTTGCCTTGGCTGCTCTTGGTGGACTTCTGGATACGCTTCGTTTTGCAGGAGACACCCGCTCAGCAGGTGCGCCAGTACAGCATCCTGCCAGTGCGAAGGTCGTTCCTGATGAACATCTACCTGCTCCGCACGGCATTCAGTTCGGGCAACCTCTTCTGGGGCTTCATGCTCGTGCCCTTCGGAGCCATCTGCGTGCTTCCGTTGCTGGGGTGGGGAGGTTTCCTCCTGTGGCTCCTGGGATGGTGGCTCTTGTGCGTGGCCGACGGATTGTGCTACCTGTTCTGCCGTGCCCTGTGCATGAAGAGTTTCCTGTGGGTGCTTCTGCCCCTGGCCGTGCACGGAGGCATTGTGGCGCTGATGCTCGTGCCCGACAAGAACCCTCTGGACATGCCGTGCACCGTGATGATGTACGAGTTTGCCAAGGGTAACCTCTTGTACATGGCATGCGCCCTGGCCCTCATAGCCATCCTCTACCGGGCGAACTATGCCCTGCAGATGCGCATGGTGTACAACGAGGTGGCCAAGAAGGAGGAGGTGGAACTGAAGAGCGCCACGCAGATGAACTACCTGAACCGCTGGGGCACGCTGGGCGAGTACCTGAAGATGGAGATAAAGTTGAGGATGCGTAACAGCCAGGTGCGCATGCAGTTCTTCGTGGGCATAGGCTTCATCCTGTTCTTCTCCGTGATACAGTACTTCAGCGATGTGTATAGCGGAGCCTTCATGTCGTCCTTCGTGTGCATGTACGACTACATGGTCCTGGGCATGATGACCCTCATAACCATCATGTGCTACGAGGGCAACTACATAGACGGCCTCATGGCCAGAAGGGAGAGCATCTACGCTCTGTTGCGCGCAAAGTACTACTTCAACACCGCCGTGCTCATTTTCCCCTTCCTCATTGTCCTGCCCCTCATCATTGCCGGCAGGAGTTCCCTGTGGATGAATCTCGGATACCTGTTCCTGACGGCAGGTGTCATGTATCCCCTGGTGTTCCAGATGTCCGTCTACAACAACAACACACTGCCCCTGAACCAGAAACTCACCGGCAAGCAAGGCAATATGATGCAGAACATCGTCAGTTTTGTGGCCTTGGGCCTGCCCATACTCCTGGAGAAGTTGCTGGTACTCGTGCTGGGCGACGTGTGGGGATATGTGGCACTGATAGCCTTGGGCACGCTGGGCATTGCCACGCACAAGGTGTGGCTGCGCAACATCTACACCCGCTTCATGGCCAGAAGATACGTAAACATGGACGGTTTCCGCACGAGCCGCAATTCATAACCGAACACAAAACACAGAAGCATAGAAACGCATTATGAAGATAATCATAGAGAACCTGAAGAAGACCTTTGGCGAGAAAGTGGCCGTGGACATAGAGCGCTACGAGATAAAGGACGGCGAAATGCTTGGCCTGGTGGGTAACAACGGTGCCGGCAAGAGCACTCTGTTCCGCCTGATGCTCGACCTGATAAAGGCCGATTCCGGCCGTGTGCTCATGCAGCCCTCGCCGGAGGAAATGGCAGACGGCTTGGCAAAGTCGGACGTGGACGTCTCCACCACAGAGGACTGGAAGGACTGGACGGGGGCCTTCGTGGACGAATCCTTCCTGATCGACTACCTTACACCCGACGAGTATTTCCAGTTCCTGGGGCGCATCTCCGGCCGCAAGCAGGAGGATGTGGATGCCTTCCTCCAGGAGTTCGGGCACTTCATGGCAGGCGAAGTGGCAGGGCAGAAGAAACTCATCCGCAACCTCTCTGCCGGCAACAAGCAGAAGGTGGGCATAGTGGGCGCCATGCTCCTGCAACCCAAGGTGCTCATCCTGGACGAACCCTTCAACTTCCTCGACCCTTCCAGCCAGAATGCCATAAAGCACCTCCTGCAGGATTACAACAGGAAGACCGGAGCCACCATCCTCGTCTCCAGTCACAACCTTCAGCACACCGTGGACATCTGTCCGCGCATTGCCCTGTTGGAACATGGCGTGATTATCCGCGACATAGAGAATGCCAACGGAGAGGCTACGGCAGAACTGGAGAACTACTTTGAACTGTAATATGCTCTCATCCCCGCCTATGCACGGACGCTCCACATACGAATCCATACTCTCAGAGGCAGGCATCCGCATAACCGCCGTGCGCCTGCTGGTGCTGAAGACCATTACCGAGCAGATGCACGGCGGGGCCTTCTCCCTGCAGGACGTCATGGAGAAGATGGTCACGGCCGACAACTCCAGCGTGTTCCGCACCCTGACACTGCTGGCGGAAAAGCGCCTCCTGCACACCATCGACGACGGCTCGGGCATGCAGAAGTATTGTCTCTGCACCTGTCCGAATCACGACCACCGCCACGGCCACGTACACTTCACCTGCACCTCGTGTCAAAAGACCATCTGCCTGATGGACATGCCCATCCCCCACATCGCCTTGCCCGAAGGTTTTGAAGCCCGGGACATGGAATTCATCGTCAAGGGTCTGTGCCCGAAGTGCGCCTCAAAATAGCAACTTTGGTTGTCATCCCATAGCCCCCCTTTTGCTTTTCACTTGCAAGGACTTTGGCGTACCTTTGCACGTGAAAACATTATTTTACTATACGTATGCAAGAAGTTGTTTATCTGATTACCGGCATGTCGCCCTACTTGCTGCTGGGCTTTCTGCTGGCAGGCCTGATGCACGCCTTCGTGCCAGGCAAGTTCTATACCAAGTATCTTTCGCGCAAGTCGTTCCGTAGTGTGCTCAATGCCGCCCTGCTGGGCATACCCCTGCCTTTGTGCTCGTGCGGAGTGATACCCACGGCCATGTCGCTCAGGAAAGAAGGTGCCTCCAAGGGTGCCGTGGTGTCTTTCCTCATAGCCACCCCGCAGACGGGTGTGGATTCCATCATAGCCACATTCTCCCTCATGGGACTTCCCTTTGCCATAGTGCGCCCAATAGCCGCCCTGTTTACGGCCATCTTCGGCGGTGTCATAGTGGACAAGGCAGAACCGGAGAAGAAATGTTGTTGCCATTCGGAGGAAAAGGAGGAAAAGAAGACCGAAGAACATTCCTGCTGTTGCCATTCGCATAAGGAGGAGGCGGAGCATGTTTGCCATTGCCATTCGGAGGAGAAGAGGGTAGAGGAGCATTCCTGCTGTTGCCACACAAAGCAGGAGGAGGCAGAGCATGTTTGCCATTGCCATTCGGAAGAGAAGGCAGAAGAACATTCCTGTTGTTGCCACTCACATAAGGAAGAGGCAGAGCATGTTTGCCATTCGGAAGAGAAGAAGGCAGAGTATGGTTGCCATAGTAACAAGAGTTTCTTCACCAAGATCAAGGAAGCACTGACCTATGCCTATGTGGACATGATGGAAGACATAGGCAAATGGTTGGTAGTAGGCTTGGTGGTGGCCGCCGCAATCACGGTGCTTGTTCCCACGGAGTACTTTGCCGTCTTCCAGGGCAATACGTTTGCCAGCATGCTCCTTGTCCTTTGCATAGCCATGCCCATGTATCTCTGTGCCACGGGCAGCATACCCATTGCCGTGGCTTTGATGATGAAGGGCCTCACGCCGGGTGCCGCCCTGGTTATGCTCATGGCGGGACCTGCATGCAACTTCGCATCCATGCTTCTCATCCGCCGTTCTTTGGGATTGCGCACCATGCTGGTTTATATCCTTTCCATAGTTCTCGGTGCCGTGGCCTTCGGCTATCTCATCGACATGCTCCAGTTCTCCGGTATGGTAGATTTCCTCTATCAGTTGAAGGAGGTACATTCCTGCCACGATGAACATGCCGGCGTGTTCAGTTGGATATGCACAGGCCTGCTCCTGCTTCTGCTTGTCAATGCCCTCGTCCTCCCCAAACTCGGTTTGAGAAAGAAGAAACAGTGTTGCCATTGCCATTGATGAAAGGTGCTGAAATGGTAAGGCAGGAAATATTCGGTTTTGACTACAATAAAATATTGGCATGACACAACATAATGCTATAAAGTTGTTTGAAGAAAAACGGGTGCGTACCGTGTGGGACGACCAACAGGAGAAATGGTATTTTTCTGTTGTCGACGTGGTGTCGGTATTGACCGATAGCGCCAATCCCACCGATTACCTCAAGAAGATGAGGAAGCGCGACCCGCAACTGGCAGAGGGGTGGGGACAAATTGTCACCCCCCTTTCGATACAAACCCCCGGTGGAAAGCAAAAGGTGAACTTTGCCGACACCGAAGCGATATTCCGCATCATCCAATCCATTCCTTCGCCTAAGGCGGAACCTTTCAAATTGTGGATGGCCAGGGTGGCCGCTGAGCGCCTTGACCAGATGATAGATCCGGAACTCTCCATCAATCAGGCTTTGGTGGATTACAAACGGTTGGGGTATTCCGATAACTGGATAAACCAACGGTTGAAGTCTGTTGAGATACGCAAGGAACTTACCGATGAATGGAAGCGCCACGGTTTGCAGGATGGAGTTCAGTTTGCCACTCTCACTGACGTCATCTATCAGACCTGGAGCGACATGACGGCTCGTGAATACAAACGCTTCAAGGGGCTGAAGAAAGAGAACCTGCGCGACAATATGACCAACAAGGAGTTGGTGCTGAATATGCTTGCGGAACTCTCCACAAAGGAAATCTCGGAAAACCGCAATCCGGAAACATTCGGTGAACATGTGGAGATTGCCCAGCAAGGAGGCGGAATCGCTCGCAATGCTCGTCTGGAATTGGAGGAGAAAACCGGCAAGTCCGTAATTTCTCCATTGAATGCCAAGGCAGGTCTGTTGATGAATAAGAAGGAAGAAGGAGAGTAGTAATTTGCGCCTGTTAATGCGTATAACAATAAGCGATATTGAAATAATAATAGAATATATGTAAATCATGAAGCAGCGTTTTTGTCTCTTCTTTGTTCTATGTATGTTATGTCTGGCTGCCCTTGCCCAGTCGTCCATGATTGACGTTGCTCGTGACGCCAGGTTGAACAGAACTGCCCAGCTCGGTGGAAAGGCCGGTGTCCTGTTTCATTCCAAGTCGCCCGACCTTGTTATATCCACTACGGTAAATAGCGATCCTAAAGTCACCATGCCAAAGGCTTTGGGCAATAATGTGTACGAGTATGAAATGCTGCTTGATGTCAGTGGCGCTGCCGACCGTGTCTTCAAGGTTTCCAAGAAAGGAACGGTGATAAGCACTAAGACAGGTCAAGTCTTGCTTAAGGCGAATGCGTATGTGGGTTTCAATGTGGACATCGTGGAGAAACCTATATATATGGAACTTTCCGACGAAGGTGGACACTATATCCTGCATGGTAATGGATGGGCGCTGATAGAGATAAACAGCGAGATAAGGATAACACCCAATTACAATTCAAAGCTGAAGCTGGAACATCGTTCTTCTCGCTCGGTGGCAGGTGTGTATGTGGATTCCTTGATTATCAATGTGGAACTTTTGCAGAATCTTCACGCCCGTTTGGCAACCGTAAGGACGGAATTGGACAAACTGAATGCTGAATATGATGCTCTTTTGACACGGAATACATCTGAAAGCGCCTTGAATCGTTTGGACAAGAAGATTAAGGAAGTGGAGACCACCGTATCGTCCTTGTCCAAGGAACTGGACGAACTGTCTTATATCAGCGTCAAAGGCGAAGGCACCAATGAAAGGGTGATAGATGCTGTGGAAATCCTTGCGTTGAAGAGTAAGGAAAAGAGAAAGTATAATGTTATTCTGCAAGCCAAGCCTCACGATGGTGGAGCAGCTGCTCGTTCTGCTGTAACATCCCAATATGTACTTTTCAAGGTAACACCCAAGAACGCCATGGTGGAATTGGATGGTCAGATGCTGGAGGTGGTAGATGGTACAACCACCAAGCGTATGCCCTTCGGCACATATTCGTATAGTGTGCAGGCACCGCGTCATGCTGTCAAGAAGGGAACAATCGTGGTCAACGACCCCAAGAACAAGCATGTAGTGAACATAACCCTTGAACCTCAGTATGTCAATGCTAAATTTTCCGTTGCCAATAATGCAGAGATTTGGGTAGATGAACAGAAGCGTGGTACAGGCTCTTGTACTTTGGAGCTGGGTTATGGTGCATATCTTGTGGAATGCCGTCTCCCTGGTCATAAACCCTCACAACAAGAAGTATTGATAGGTAAGGGTAGCGATAGTGGTGTCATTACGCTAACTCCTCCTACCCCCGTATATGGTTCTGTTGATATAAACAGCACCCCTGCTGATGCCGAGGTGTGGATGGATGGAAAGAAGGTAGGTACCACACCATTGTTCCTTGCTGAATCTTTGGTTGGTGAACACAAATTGAAAGTTAGCAAATTAGGATATAAAGACAGAACGGCTACAATCGTTGTTGCAGAGGGACAAACAACAAGTTCTAATATTACATTGGAGAAGGGAATCGCAAATAATGACAATTCTTCTAATGTTCATTCTGATGATGCTAGAATTATGAAGTTTCTGCGTAATGGTTTACGCATTACACAGGATGGGACAGCTATAGACTCAAAAGGTTCAACTACATTTGACATTAAGGTTGTGGATGATAATCACTTTTCTGTAAGTGTCTATGGTAGTACAGCTTATAGTTCATTTTCAAATAGGACATTGCTAATGAAATTGTCAAATGGCAGGGGTGTGGTAACGAATGATGAACTTAGAAGATGTAGATATAATTCGTTTACGGCTTCTTTTACAATCTCTGGTAATATACTTACGGTTTATCTTTCGTATACAACAGCGGCCTATAGTTCTTATTCTGTTAAGCGAGAGTATACTCTTAATGATAGTCCGACGGAAGAGTATTCTTCAGTAACGCAATTCTCTGCTGATAGCCAACCTATTTCGAAAGAACTTTCTTTTGATATTGCATGCCAGCGTAAACTTGTCTATGAGGACCTGAAAGGTTTAAGTAAACAGAATTTGCGTATTATGCGTAATTGGATTTTTGCACGACATGGTTACATCTTTAAGTCTGCAGACCTAAAAAAATTTTTTAGTAAACAGTCATGGTACACTCCACGATATAGTAATGTCGTATCACAACTTTCTTCAATAGAGGAATATAATGTTAATTTTATAAAGAAATATGAATAAAATACTTTTGCTATTTTGTATGATTGGGTATTTTCAGTCATGTATTTCCGGTGAAATGAAAGCCAAATCTAGTAGCGATAGTCTTATAACACAACCATTGGAATATATGGAGAGAATTCCTAAAGGGGCACAAATTCTAATGGATGTATATCCAGATCAAATTAAAGGCTATTCTAATGGAATGCTTCTTATAATTAATGGAGATAAAATTCAATACGATGATAAAAAAGAAAAAGGTATTATAGAAATGCTTGATAACTCCGATATCGAAGATATGTTCTGCATGCAGTATAATATGAATGGTACTCCAGAATATCTTTCAGATGCAGGTCGTTCTCGTTGTGAACAGCTTTTCAAAGCAATGTATGGAAGATGCGAGTCTGAAGCTAGAAAGCGATTAGTGCAGGTAGAATGGTTTGGTAAGAGCATTCCATTTACCAGTGTTAATGGCGCAGCCGATAGTTTGAGAATTGTAGCCCATAGATTAAAGCAAATGCCCCAGTATTCGAAATATTTGACAAATGCTTCTACCTTCTATTGGAGAAAAGTAAGAGGTGCCAATAGACAAAGTGCCCATAGTTATGGCATAGCCATCGATGTCAATACTCAGTATTCAAATTATTGGCTTTGGGAATATAAGGGAGCAAAAGAAACAGATAGAATAGGTTACACGAATCGTATACCAGAAGAAATTGTTCGTGTTTTTGAAGAACATGGCTTCATATGGGGTGGCCGTTGGTATCATTTTGATACTATGCACTTTGAATTCAGACCAGAACTTCTAAGATAAATAATGGCTTATTATTACGATGCTTTATTTCAAATTATGACTTTTCTCATTAGTATTTCGTTAAAAAGAGTATGGGTTCATAATTGTTTTTACTGGATACTAATTAAATATGCTTATAGATAGAATACTATAGATATGAAACAACGTGTCGCCTCTCTGCTTTTGTTCATATTGTTTTGTGTGGTTGCTCTTGCCCAGTCGTCCATGATAGACGTCTCGCGTGATGTCAGATTGAACCGAACGGCTCAGCTCGCTGGAAAGGCTGGTGTCTTGTTTCATTCCAAGTCGTCCGATTTGGTTATATCCACCACTGTCAATAGCGATCCTAAAGTCACCATGCCAAAGGCTTTGGGCAATAATGTGTACGAGTATGAAATGTTGCTCGATATCAATGGCGCTACCGACCGTGTCTTCAAGATTTCCAAGAAAGGAAGCGTGATAAGCACCAAGACAGGTCAAGTCTTGCTTAAGGCGAATGCGTATGTGGGGTTCAAAGTGGACATCGTGGAGAAACCTATCTATATGGAGTTGTCCGACGAGGGAGGGCATTACATCCTGCACGGCAACGGCTGGGCGCTGATAGAGATAAACAGTGAAATAAAGATTACACCCAATTACAATTCAAAGCTGAAGCTGGAACATCGTTCTTCTCGCTCGGTGGCAGGTGTGTATGTGGATTCCTTGATTATCAATGTGGAACTTTTGCAGAATCTTCACGCCCGTTTGGCAACCGTGAGGACAGAACTGGACAAACTGAATGCAGAATACGACAACCTTTTGGCACGGAATAGATCCGAAGGTGCCTTGAATCGTTTGGAAAAGAAAATCCGGGAAGTGGAGGCCACCGTCTCATCTTTGTCCAAGGAACTGGACGAACTGTCATATATCAGCGTAAAAGGTGAAGGTACCAATGAAAGGGTGATAGATGCTGAGGAAATACTTGCATTGAAGAGCAAGGAAAAGAGAAAATATAATGTCATTCTTCAATCCAAACCTCAGGACGGTGGGGCAACTGCTCGTCCATCAGTGACATCTCAGTATGTGCTTTTCAAGGTTACTCCCAACAATGCTATGGTGGAACTGGACGGTCAGATGCTTGAAGTGGTAGATGGCACAACTACCAAGCGTATGCCCTTTGGCACATATTCGTATAGGGTGCAAGCCCCACGTCATGCTGTAAAGAGTGGAACAATCGTAGTAAACGATCCAAAGAACAAACACATAGTAAACATATCCCTTGAACCTCAGTATGTCAATGCCAGGTTCTCCGTTGCCAATAATGCAGAGATATGGATAGACGAACAGAAGCGAGGCACTGGCTCTTGTACTTTGGAGTTGGGCTATGGCACATATCTTGTGGAATGCCGTCTTCCTGGTCATAAATCATCTCAACAAGAAGTATTGATAGGTAGGGGCAGTGATAATGGCGTTATTACTCTTACCCCTCCACCCCCCATATACGGTTCTGTTGACATAAACAGCACTCCTGCCGATGCCGAGGTGTGGATGGATGGAAAGAAGGTCGGTACTACACCAATTCTTCTATCGGAGTGTTTGGTTGGAAAACACGAAGTGACGTTGAGTAAAGAAGGCTATAAGGATAAAATAGTCAATCTTGATGTTATTGAAAAACATACCTTAGCAATTTCCGAAACATTGGAAAAAGCTTCTGATAGACGCACCTTAATGGTAAATAGTGTTGGTGATAGTGGTGAGGCACACTTGCCGATTTATGACGTAGTAGATAAGAGGGCATCTTTCCCTAATGGAGGAGACAGTGCATTGATGCAATGGCTAAGGAATAACATAAAGTATCCTCCTATATGCATGGAACAGGGAATTTCTGGGAGAGTTATAGCTAGTTTTGTCGTAAATACCGATGGCTCTATTTCGAACATTAAGATCGTTCGTTCGCCAAATGAATTTCTATCTAAAGAAACAATTAGACTTATTAGTATAATGCCAAAATGGGTTCCTGCTTCTAAAGGTGGAAAATTTGTTAGATGTAGGGTCAATATTCCTGTACTGTTCAGGTTAAGATAATTTGTCATTATTGCGTTTAACAGTATTTTCAATATTTGGTTTTGATTAAAAAGGAATAAAGAAGAGGAGAGTGACGCGACTCTGAATATTTATTTTGGATAAGAATGTGATATATAAAAATAGATTAGGATTTAATAGAAGACAGATGGACAAGGTGTTTTATTTCATCATGGCTTGTTTGTTGGGTGTTTTGTATCTGACTTTTGTCTCTGAGGACGAGCAGGAGATTAAGGCAGATTATCCAAAAGAGTTTGCCACGCAAATAAGCTCGCAGGCCTACGAAATCCCCGTCTCCACCAAGGAGCGTGCGGAGATATTGTTGGAACAATACGGTTACACCGTTTCCTACAATCCAGAACTTTATATCCCCAACTGGGTGGCATGGGAACTGAACGAGGAAAAACTGGTGGTGAGGGAGAGCCGTAGCAGCAACTTCTATCCCAATCCAAAACTTCCCGAAGACGAGGCCGTTACTACGAAGGAGTATTCGGGTAGCGGTTGGGATCGTGGACACATGTGCCCAGCCGGTGACAACAAGTATCATTGGCGTGCCATGAACGAGAGCTTCTACATGACCAATATCTGTCCGCAGAACCACAACTTGAACCGCGGTGACTGGAATGAGTTGGAGGAGGCATGCCGCCGTTGGGCAGAGGTGGAACCCGTCTACATTGTGTGCGGCCCCATCAACTACCGCACGCCCAAGTATGGCTACATAGGCAAGAAGTTCAAAATTCGCATCCCCGATGCTTTCTTCAAGGTGGTGCTGACGGGAGTGCAGAGTGGCAATCCCCGTGCCATTGGTTTCATCTACAAAAACGAGGCATGCAACAATGAGCGTGACAAGTACGTGAATTCCGTGGACGAGGTAGAGCGCATCACCTCCATGGACTTCTTCTCGGCTCTGCCGGACGATGTGGAAAATAGGGTGGAGGTCTCCAGTAATCTGAACGACTGGCCATAGGCAAGGGGCACGCTTGGCTCAGATGCCTCTGAAGGCCTGATTTTGTTGTCCCGGGTGACTCGCCCCTGTCACCCTCGGTGACTCGCCCCTGTCACCCTCGGTGACTCGTCCTTGTTGTCCCGGGCGATTCGTCCTTGTCCTCAGGGAGAACTTTTTTTACCCTCGGCGAGGTTCTATTTCAGCATCCTGTTCAGTATTTTCTGGAGTTCCTTGCCGAAGTTTTTGCCGGTATAGTAAAGCCAGTAATTGTCTCCGCGCGAAGTGTCAATGGCGAAGCATGCAATCTCCTTGCTATGGTCAATGAGGTATTCCAGTTCCGTCTTGGAGAACATGAAGCGGGGATAGCAGAAATAGTCGCGGTCGTCCGTAGTAAACTGGGAGTTGTTTCCGACAGAGTTGTTGGTGCTGGTGCGCACGAAGGGGTCCCAACTCTCTGGCGCACCCTCTTCGGCGGTGGCGGTCTCTATGCATCGGCCAGTGGCCACTATGCGCCCGTTATAGTCCTGTACGGTAATCTTGCGCCCAGAGGGATACTCCTCCACGCCCTTGAACACTCGTACCGGCACAACCAGGCAGAAGGAGGTGTCGGTCAAGTGCTCCACCCATGTCAGTTGCGGTATGGCGCGGCCCTGCACATGTCCGACAAGGAGTTTCGTGGTTTCGTGGCGCGACTTTGCTGTCTTGCCGTCCGTTTCGTTGTCCTTGTCTAGTTCTATCTCCCAGGTGGTTTGTGTGCCTATCTTGCGAGTGAATCTGCGCATGCCGTCGTATGTTACCCGCACCGAGGTTTTGCCTCCGCTCACGTTCATGGAGAAGTAGCCGGCATTGTCTGTCTGCGTCTGGTTTATTACACGGTGGTTGGCATCCAGTTCCACCACGTTGGCTTTGACGAGAGGTTCGCCCTCGTGCATCACACGGCCCTGTATCTTCTGCACTTGTGCACAGGCCATCATGCCGCTGAAGGAAAGTATCAGCAATAGTTTTATCCGTTGTATCATAGTCGTAGATGTTGAATATTTGTGTCGCAAAAGTAATCAATATATGCAGAATCATAGGTAGATGTTGCCTATAAATAATGTTAATTGCCAACAAAAAAAAGGCAAAACCTTGCGTATCTCGCCTTAAAGCCTTACCTTTGAAATGTGAAAGACAATATCAATGTAACAACTAATATGAAAAGACTGTTCATTCTTCCGCTGCTCCTTTTCGCTCTTTCCATATCGGCAAAAAGAGAGAAGATACCCACATATCTGTCCTTTGTACACTGGATACAGGGTGCGGATACCATCTACGAGGAGAACAATACGCTCCTGCAGGAATCTGTTTCGCCGGACGGCACTGTCATAGTGCGTGTCCGTCATGAGGACTGGAAAACTACCGTCACCGACAAAAGCATAGCACGTCTGGCTCCATGGCATGCTGTTATGGCACGCAGCCGTGGAATACGTGCCATAATCCATCAGGGCAAGTCCAATACTGATGCCATGATGCCTATGAAGAAGTTGCCCGGACTCACTCCCAACGCCTTGAACATCAATAATGTGTCGCGAATGTCCGACCAGTTGGAGATGTCATTCTCCACAGAGTACATGATAGAGAATACGGGTAATCAGGAGATAGTCATCAACGACCTCAACCGTGGTCTTGTGTGGTACGTGCCCCCACGCAGTTACCTTTTGCTCAACATGGGCAAGTTGCCCCAGGCATGCCTTCTCCGAATCTCCAACACCGACCCTCTCCAGCCAGCCCTGAAGTATGTGACCATAGGCAGCGCATCCTTCTCCATGAAGTTTACCATGGCGTATGAGGACGATGACTGCTGGATTTATCTCCTCAGCGAGGAAACCTCTTCTTCCGAGACAGACAAACTGGACTTCAGAAGACTGCAAGGCGAATCCGATCCTTATCTCAGCACACACTATATCAAGCGTGACAAGGACACCTTCCAGGAGACATCCATGGTGGAGGCTGAGGTGTTTGCCATCATAGCAGAAGCCAAGGAGGAGCGCGAGAGGGAAAGGAACAAGTCCCATGACTGAGTCTCGTGCACTCACTTCCCCGCAACAACATCATAATCAAACTAACAAGCAAACACTATGAAGAAAATCATTTTAATGGCACTCACTTCAGTGCTTTTCTCCATCCATAGCATGGCAGGCAACAACACCACCTGCGTACCTCAACAGAAGAAGGTTGCGGCTATCGGCAACGACTTCAAGGATGCCACCCTCGTTACCCTGCAGGGCGATACCGTGCGCCTGTCCGACTATGTGGGGCACCACAAGTATGTTCTTGTCGATTTCTGGGCCAGTTGGTGCGGTCCCTGTATGCGCGAGATGCCCAACGTGAAGGCCGCCTATGCCAAGTACAAGAGCCGTGGTTTGGAAATCGTTGGCATCAGCCTTGACAAGCAGAAAACCGCCTGGCAGGGAGCCGTGAAGCGTGTAGGCATCACATGGCCTCAGATGTCGGACATGGGCGAGACAGGCAGCAAGGCCGCCAGCCTCTACAACGTCCAGTACATCCCCTATGTCCTCGTCTTTGACCAGAAGGGCAATATCGTGGTAAATAACCTTCATGGCGAGGAGATGCTCCGCAAACTGGAGGAACTCATGCCGGAAAAGAAGTAGAGACGAACTGTCCATACATACAATTAGCGAGACACGCCCGCAATAGGGTAGTGTCTCGCTTTTTTATTGATGAGATGGTAATGTGATTGGGTTGTTGCCCCCTATCCTTGTTGGCTTTCCTCCACGTACTCGGCAAAGATGCGTGCTGCATCCTCCACCTTGCGCGCGCAGGGGCGTGTACTATAATAATGTGCGTCGCGCTCGTCGGGCATGTGGGTGTCAGTCTCCACCTTGCAACCGTTCTGTGCAAGCAGGTCGGCACAGATGATGCTTCCGTTCTTCTGGCGGAACTTCTCAAGCAGGTCCTGCACCACCTTGTAGCAATGTGCCTTTCCCTCGCGGTCCTCGCCATCGGTGCTGCCGCAATGCAGCCCCACCAGGGTTACTATGCCTGATACGGCGCCGCACACCATGCGCAGGCGGCCTATGCCTCCGCCGAAACCGGCTCCTATGCGCAGTGCTGTGTCGCGCTCCATGCCGTAAAGGTCGGCAAAGGCAGCTACTACGCTCTGGCAACAGCCGAAGCCTTGCATGAAGAGGTCTACGGACAGGCGCACCCGCTGTTCCATTTCCGGTGATAGATGTTTCATGTCTCTATGTTGTTAAAAGTCTTGTTCTCCTGTTCTTATTTGCAAATCTCCAGTTTCAGCATCTCGGCCAGGCGCTGCACGTTCTTGTTGTGTTGCACCATCATCTGGTAGAGGGCCGGTTTGCTGGTTATGTGACGCACCTCCTGGATGTCGGCTATACGCACGCTCATGTTGATGTCCGTATTGCAGAGGTTTTGCCTCATGGTCTTGAGGATATTGTCCTTCAGGTTGAGCAGGTATTGTGCTATCTGTGGGTTGTTGGCCACGATTTCAAAGGTGTTGGAACTGATGAGTTTGGGTGTCATGGCGCGCATTCTCATGGCCATGGCACGGCGTTCCTGCGGCATGCGTCCCACGTATGAGTGCCACTGGAAGGTTATGTCCTCTTGTGTGTAGGGCTTGTTGTCGGCATCTGTAAAGTCAATCTCCGTGTTCTTCTCTTCGGTTATGCGCGTCGGCGGGGCGGCATTGATGCTGGGGCCGAGTTGCTTGAGGTTGAATTTCTTCAGCCGTGCAGCGCCTGAACCTGTAGTGTTTGAAGGTTGGGTGGCAGGTATGTTTAGTGTGTGCGGAGTATGCACAGGTGCGGCCGTAGTTGTGCCGGCCGTTGTCGTACCAGGTGTAGCAGGCTTGGTGACAACGGATGTTCCGGTGGCAGGCTGAGCCAATGCCCCCAGATTGAATATGGGTTTAAGTATCTTGCCGGGGCAACGCCCCGAACCTGTGGCATCGTCGGCATCGGAGAGTTGTGCGCACTGTATGAGGCAGATTTCCACCTGCAGGCGCTTGTTGTGACTCTGGCGGTAGGCCTGGTCGCAATCGTTGCAGAGTTTTATGGCGCGGTATATGAACTTGCTGCTGCACTTGGCTGCCTGTTCGCAATAGCGCTGGCGTGTCTTCTCGGACACCTCCAGCAGGGGCAGGGTAGAAGCATCCTTGGCCACCAGCAGTTGGCGCATGTGATTGGCCAATCCGGCTATGAAGTTGCTTCCGTCAAAACCCTTGCAAAGAACTTCGTTGAAGAGAAGCATGCAGGGTGCCACCTCCTGTGCCAGGAAGTGGTCGGTCAGGCGGAAGTAATACTCCGTGGAGAGGACATTGAGGCTGGCGCAGACCTTGTCGTAGGTAAGTTCGCCTGCGGTGAAGGACACCATCTGGTCAAAGATGCTCAGGGCGTCGCGCATGCCGCCGTCGGCCTTTTCGGCAATGAGTTGCAGGGCATCGTCCTCGGTGGTGTACCCTTCCTTCTCGGCCACGCTACGCAGATGTGCCACGGTGTTCTCCACGCTCATGCGGGAGAAATCGTACACCTGGCAACGGGACAGGATGGTGGGCAGAATCTTGTGCTTCTCGGTGGTGGCCAGGATGAAGATTACGTATGATGGCGGTTCCTCCAGAGTCTTCAGGAAGGCATTGAAGGCCTGGGACGAGAGCATGTGCACCTCGTCGATGATGAACACCTTGTAGCGCCCCGTCTGCGGCGGAATCTGCACCTGCTTGATGAGTTCGCGGATGTCCTCCACACTGTTGTTGGAGGCGGCGTCCAGTTCGTGGATGTTCATCGAACGTCCCTTGTCGAAGGCCACGCAACTCTCGCACTGTCCGCAACTTTCGCCGTCCTCCATGGGACTGAGGCAGTTGATGGTCTTGGCAAAGATGCGTGCGCATGTGGTCTTGCCCACACCGCGAGGACCGCAGAAGAGATAGGCATGCGCCAGTTTGTCCGAGGCAATGGCATTCTTCAGAGTGGTGGTGAGCGCCGACTGCCCCACCACGGTGCTGAAGGTCATAGGACGGTATTTGCGTGCCGAAACTATATATTCCTGCATTTCTGTAAGTGTTTACATTGACATTATTTCATGCAAATTTAGGAAAAATTCTCTATAATCCTTACAGGCATGCGTTCTTTTTTATATCTTTGTCCACAAATAAGACGAATATCATGGGCAGACTACAAAGCATCGCAACTTCAATCCGGAACAACAGGTTTACAAAGTATGTCGTCACGCTGGCGATCATCATCCTCGTGGTCGGTTTTTTGGACGACAACAGTTTCATGAACCGCCAGGAACGCATAGAGGAAATAGAGAAACTTCAGTACGAGATATCTGTATTGAAAAAGCAATACGAGGAGGACACGCGCAAGTTGGAAAGTCTGGAGGAATATGAAAACGTGGAGCGTCTGGCTCGTGAGAAGTATCTGATGAAGCGTCCCGGAGAGGATGTCTTCGTAATAAAATACCAGCAGCCTGCAGAATAGGCCCTCTTTAATCCCTTCGCCGCTTCACAATGCTATATAAGATATATCAGCTCGTAGTATGTCTGCCCCTTTTGGGACTGTCTACCCTGCTCACCGCCCTGCTCACCATTGTAGGGTGCACGCTGGGCAAAGCATCCTTTTGGGCATACTGGCCCCCGTGCATCTGGAGCAGGCTCATGTGCCGCATACCATTGCTGCCTGTCGAGGTTGTGGGCAGTGAGAAGTTACAGAAGGATACCAGTTATGTCTTCGTCTCCAACCATCAGGGACCTTACGACATCTTCCTCGTCTACGGCTATCTGGGACATAGTTTCCGCTGGCTCATGAAGAAGGAACTGCGCAGCATCCCCCTCATAGGTCGTGCATGCGAGAAGGCCGGCCACATAATGGTGGACAAGAGCGGTCCCAAGGCCATTGCCCGCACTCAGACACAGGCACGCGAAACACTCCAGGGAGGCACCTCCATAGTGGTCTTTCCGGAAGGCAGCCGCACCTTCACCGGCCACATGGCACGATTCCGCCGTGGCCCCTTCATGCTCGGACATCAGTTGCACCTGCCCATAGTGCCGGTGACCATAGACGGCAGTTTCGATGTCCTGCCTCGCCAGAAGGGTTTCAACTTCCTCACCCGCCACAAACTTCGTCTCGTTATCCACGACCCCATCCCGTACCGCGAGGACCTGGATAGCATCATGCAGGAGTCATACTCCGTCATAGAGTCCGCCCTGCCACCGCATTACCGTGGCATGGTGGAAAATCCCGACCAGTAGCCTTCATAAACGGAAAGCGGAAAGCGGAAAACTGAAAGCGGTTTTTCTTAGGTTCTCTAAGGTCCCTAAGGTCTCCAAGGTCCTTAAAGTCTTTAAAGCCGCTCGCCGTTCATTCTCTCACTGTTCTTTGCTCTGGAAAGGTCTGAGGAACTCCCGGGGTATGGGAGTCTCGAACAGCATATTCTCCCTGGTGACGGGGTGGATGAAGTTCAGGCGGAAGGCATGCAGTGCCAAGCGGTGCAGAGGGTCGCGCCCGTTGCCATACTTGCGGTCACCGGCCACGGGGAAGCCAAGGTCGGCCATGTGCACACGGATTTGGTTCTTGCGCCCCGTTTCCAGTTTCATCTCCACCAGGGAGAAGTCGTCGTTGCTCTTCAACCGGTGATAGTGTGTTATGGCCAGTTTTCCACCGTTGTCCGTGGGCGAGGAATAGGTTACGAAGGACTTGCTTTCCCTGAGCCATGACTGCACCGTGCCACCCTCCTTTTCCATCTTTCCGCAAAGCAGGGCCACATAGCGGCGGTCGTAGACCATATCGTGCCAGTTGTCTTCAAGTATCCTGGCCACATCCACGTTCTTGGCATAGATCATCAGTCCGCTGGTTTCGCGGTCCAGGCGGTGCACCACGTGGGCGGTGCACTTGAAGTGGCGCTTCTCGAAGTATTCGTCCAGTACGTTCTTCACGCAATATTGCTTGGGTGTGGATGCCATGGACAGGATGCCCTCGCTCTTTTCTATCACCACGATGTCCTTGTCCTCGTAGACAATCTTCACGTACTTGTTCTCCAGCATGGTGCTCTGGCGGTGGCGTGAAACGCGCACCACCTCGCCCACGTGCAGGGGAGTGTCGTGGCGTGTGACCAGTTTGCGGTCCACGGTGATGGCTTTGCCAGAAAGCAGGTCCTTGGCCCTGTTGCGGCTTATGCCCATTTGTTTCAGCAGGAAGTCCAGCAGCGTGCTCTCCTCCCTGACGGGTATTTCTATGTATTTGCTTGCGGCATAGGCCGCGCCGTTAGTGTTTCGCATAATGAGTGTAATGGTATCCTTTCCGTGTAGGTGGGATGGGGTGGGGATGGAGGATTACTTCCTCTCCTTCAGGTAGCCGTGTCTGTAGGCATATACCAGTTCGCGGAGGTCGGCAATGCGCACCTGTATCTTGCCGCCCAGGTCGGTGTCGCGCACACGGAGGCGGTGACCGGTCATTTCCACCAGTTGTATGCTGGAGTGCGTGTCTGTGCCGTTTTGTATGGCATCCTTGCGGCTGGTGAACGGTTCGTGCTGGATGAGTTCAAAGCCACGGCTGTGATACACCAGTGTGTAGCCGGCAATGCCAGTGGTGGAGTGGTAGTGCTGGGAGAAACCTCCGTCGATGACCATCAGGCGGCCATCTGCCTTGATGGGGCTTTCGCCTTCAGCCACGTGCACGGGCACATGTCCGTTTATGATGTGGCGGTGTTCGCCCTTCACACCGAAACTGTCCAGGATGTAATCGCACACCTTGGGGTCGTTGCGCAGGCGGAAGTATGCACCCTTCTCTTCGTGTATCAGCGACTTGTCCGAGCAGAAGTAGCGCTCGAAGGTGATCATGCGCTTCTTGTCGAACAGGGGAGACTCGGGACCGCACCACAGGTACATAAGATAGTCGCGTGCCTCCACGCGTTCCTTGCGTGGAATGTCGCGGTTGAAGGCCTTGCGCACCATGATGCCAATTCTGTCCATGAGTTCGCGGCCGGAACTCTTCCTGCCCATCAGTTCCACCTCCTTTAGTGTGCCGTCCTCGTTGAGGGGAACGGAAGCGTGGAACAGGAGGTTGCCGTTGCAGATGTTGTACATGCCGCCATGGGACAGGATGCACTTGATGTGCTTCTGCAATTTGTCGGACACGCGGAAGGAGTGCTTCAGTTTGCGCAGCATGTCCTCCTCCTCGGGTGTAAGTTTGTAGGGGTCGCTCCAATCCACGGTGGGGAACAGGGTGTCGCGCAGGGGATACTCCTGGCCGTTAACGCTGAACGTGCCACGTTCGGGATTGACATGCTCCAGTGTGCCTTCGCGCGAGATAACCCATTCGGGATGTGCGTTTATTGTTTGTTGCTCCACCTTGAACTGGATGATGGTGATGGCCTTGTGCATCTTGCCTATGAGTTCCCTCTGGCGCTCGCTCAGTTTGCCATACCTGTTGCTGGGCAGGAAGATGGTGCAGGGGTCGTCCTTGTATGCCTCCAGTGCCAGGGTGGCCAGGGGCAGGAGGTTGATGCCGTATCCGTCCTCCAGGGTGTCCATATTGCCGAAGCGCAGGCAGAACCTCAGTACCGTGCAGATGCAGCACTCGTTGCCGGCGGCGGCACCCATCCACAGGGCGTCGTGGTTGCCCCAGGTGAAGTCGAAGTTGTGGTAGTTCATCAGTGCGTCCATGATGATGTGCGCACCGGGACCGCGGTCCCACACGTCGCCCAGGATGTGCATCTGGTCTATGGCCAGGCGCTGTATCACCTGGCAGATGGCCGTGATGAAGTTGCCCGCCTGTCCCGTCTGCACTATGCTGTCTATGATGCACTGGAAGTAGGCCTGCTTGTTGCCGTCCTCGGCATTCTCGTGCATGAGTTCCTCTATGATGTAGGCAAACTGCTGGGGCAGGGCCTTGCGCACCTTGCTGCGGGTGTACTTGCTGCACACGCTCTGGCACACGCGGATGAGGCGCAGGAGCGTGTCGCCATAGAAATCGGCAGGAAGTTCCTCTTCCTGAGCCTCCAGGAGTTCCAGTTTCTCCTCGGGGTAGTATATCAGCGTGCAGAGTTCGCGGATACGTTCCTCGCTGAGTTCGTCCCCGTAGAGTTCGCGAACCTTGCGCTTTATGTTGCCCGATGCGTTGCGCAGGATATGTTCGAAGGCCTCGTGCTCTCCGTGTATGTCTGCCATGAAATGTTCCGTGCCCTTTGGCAGGTTCAGTATCGCTTCAAGATTGATGATTTCCGTGCATGCCGCCTCCACGCTGGGGAAGTTCTGTGCCAGCAGACCCAAAAGTCTCATGTCGGCCTTGATACGTTCGGCCATATCGTTCTTAGTGTGCTCCATAGCAGTATAAAGTGTTCAAATTTATCCACAAATGTACTATTTTAAAAGCATCCGTACAAATAATAGGGGCTTTTTTTGTAACTTTGTATCCGAAAAGATACGAAGACAGTAAATGGATTAAAAGATAATGCGTGTATGAAACGACAGTTCTTGCTTCTGACCATGTTATTTCCAGTGTTGCTTTCTTATGCCGGACAGGAACCTGCATCAGCAACCAGGGACAGCATTGTGGTTGACTCCATCACGGGAGACGTGCGTAAGTATAAGTTGACGGACAACAAGACACTGAAGCCCCTTTACTGGGTGTACAACTATCTGGCCAACTCCAACAAGATGCGCAGCGATGTCACGTACGACGGAGGCTTCGTTTTCGGTCCTGCCTACAACATCAACACCGGTTTTGCCATAGGTGGCGGATACAGCGCCCTGTATTCCTTTGACAAGAACGACCCCACATTGCAGAAGAGCATTGTAAACGGTTTCTTCCAGGTCAGCGTGAAGGGCATAGTGGCCATCGGTGTCGAGGGTCATAACTATATGAAGGGCGACAAGCAGCGCTTCAACTACGAGTTCAGTTTCACGCACTATCCCTCTGCCTTCTGGGGTATAGGTTATGACACGTCCATCAACAACTACTATGCCAACCGCATGGTAGACTCCAAGCAGTTGCTTCTGAAATTGGAGGGCGACTACACATGGCGTCTGGCCAAGAACCTGTACTTCGGTCCCAAGATAGACTTCCTCTATTCCAACCTGTACAAGACTCACGACAATATCCCCAAGGGAGAGGAACACCTGTATCCCAACGGCCTTATGGAGCACTTCCTGGCTCTTCCCGACGGGAGCGGACACCAGCCGTTCTCTCAGGTGGCCCTCGGTTTGGGTGTTACCCTTACCTATGACTCCCGCGACTTTGCCACCAATGCCTACAAGGGTCATTACTTCAACCTCCAGCAGTTGGGATTCATGCCCGGTGTGAACAAGTATGGATTCTTCACCACCGATGTGAAGTATCAGGTCTACACCCCCTTGTGGAAGAAATGTACGTTGGCATTCCAGGCGCACGGACGCTTCAACTATGGCAACGACGTGATACCCTGGATACGTCTGGCCAGCACGGGCAATCAGGGCATGGGACGAGGATACTTCTTCGGCCAGTACCGCGACAATAACGTTATGGAAACCCAACTCGAACTTCGCCAGCGTCTGATATGGCGTTTCGGTGTCGTTGCCTGGGTGGGAGCCATCAACATCTTCCACGACTTCAACCACATCTACATGAACAAGACCCTGCCCACATACGGCTTCGGCTTGCGATGGGAGTTCAAACCGCGTGTGAACGTGCGAGTCGACTGGGGCTTCACCAAGACTGGCAACAGCATAGTCTTCAATATCGGCGAGGCATTCTAATGTAAACTTGGGAGGGAGCATAATTAAATCTCAGCATGAAAAGGAGCATCATCACAGTTTTCTCGGCATTTCTTGCCCTTGCAGGCTTTGCGCAGAGCGAGGAGTTGATAAAGTTTGGCAACTTCGACCAATGGCTTCAGCGCGACATAAAGGAAAGCGCTATCATCGGAGGAGAAACGCGTACCTTGTTCGAGGTGGCTCCCCAGGCGCACTGGAACAAGGCCAACGGCAAGCAGAACATCCCCTATACCAATCAGGGAGGTTCCCCCTGGGCAACCAGCAACGTCTATGCCCGGGTAAGCGGCATTACCAAGACTAATGCCTGTGTGTACAGAGACAATCACAACGAAGGGTATTGTGCAAAACTCGTCACTCAGGTGGTAAAGGTAAAGGTCCTTGGCATGATTAACATCAGTGTCCTGGCATCAGGCTCCATCTTCACTGGCGAAATGATAGAACCCATCACCGGCACGGACAATCCCATGTCCAAGATGGACCTTGGCATGCCCTTCAACCGTCGCCCCAAGGCCATAAAACTAGACTATCGCGTAAAACTTACCGACTCGCCCAACCGTATCCGCCAGACGGGTTTTTCCAAGGTGTCTACCGTTCCCGGCAGAGACATGCCCGAGATGGTCGTAATCTTGCAGCAGAGAAAGGAGAATGCTGATGGCAGCATCACCGCCAAGCGTGTGGGCACACAGATATACAAGTTCCCCCAAAGCACAAACGGATGGGTGGAGGGCAAGACCTTCGACATAATGTACGGCGACATTACCAAGCACCCCGGCTACACCAAGCGTATGGACCTGATGCGTGGCGATGCCACCATCTATGCACGCAACAGTAAGGGAGAGAATGTGCCGGTGGACGAGAACGGATGGGCCGACGCCTCGGCAACACCCACACATGCCATTGTCAAGTTCGATAGCAGCCATGGCGGAGCATACATAGGCAGCATAGGCACGACATTGTGGCTGGACAACATCAAGTGGGTGTATTGATTGGCGAGCGCTAGGAACCCCTCAGTCCTCCTGTAGGAGGAGGAGAGGGTATGGTTTTAGCATTTAACGTTTAACATTTTGCGGATGAGCGCTGAGTAATACAAACAATAAATGACAAACAGTATCATGAAGACACCATATTATATGATAGAAGAGAGGTTGCTGCGTAGCAACCTTTCATTGATTCAGGACGTGGCCCGTCAGAGCGGCGCCGAGATAATACTGGCCTTCAAGGCCTTTGCCCTTTGGAAGACCTTTCCCATCTTCCGCGAGTACATCACGCACACCACCGCCAGCAGTCCCTACGAGGCACGTCTGGCCAAGGAAGAGTTCGGCAGCCCTGCCCATACCTACAGCCCTGCATATACCGATGACACCTTCGGCGAGATACTTTCCAACTCCTCTCACGTTACGTTCAACAGCCTCTCGCAATACGAGGCATTCTTTCCCAAGGTAGAGCAGTGGAACAGGGAACATGCCGGGGAGGAACGTGTCAGTTGTGGCTTGCGCATCAATCCCGAGCACTCGCACATTGAGACCGACCTGTACAATCCAACCGCACCGGGTTCGCGCTTCGGTGTCATCTCCGGACAGATGCCCGAGTGTCTGCCTTCAGGCATTGAAGGTTTCCATTGTCATTGCCATTGCGAGAGCAGTGCCGAGGACCTTGCCGACAACCTTATATATATAGAAGAACGCTTCGGACGTTGGTTCCCTCAACTCAAATGGCTCAACCTTGGCGGAGGTCACCTCATGACACGCCAGGGATATAATGTTCCCCTCCTCATAGAAACTATCCGTGGCCTTCGCCAGCGTTATCCCAACCTGCGCATCATCCTCGAACCCGGTTCCGCCTTTGCATGGCAGACAGGTCCCCTCGTTTCCTCCGTTGTGGATATTGTGGAGAATCACGGCATCCGCACCGCCATTCTGGATGTCTCCTTCACCTGCCACATGCCCGACTGCCTGGAAATGCCATACTGGCCGGCCGTCAGGGGTGCGGAAACCATAGAAGACCCCGAAGGCCTTGTTTCTTCGGAGCAGGACAATGGGGGCTACGTCTATCGCCTTGGTGCAAACTCATGCCTTAGCGGAGACTTCCTCAGTTCATGGCGCTTTGACCATCAACTGCAAATAGGGGAGCAAATTATCTTCGAGGACATGATCCACTACACTACGGTGAAGACCTGCATGTTCAACGGCATACACCATCCCTCCCTCACCATCCTCCGCCAGGACGGAACCCACGACATGCTGCGTGAATTCCGCTATGAGGACTACCGCGACCGCATGGATTGATTGTCGTATCCCCATTTCAATCTTGCGTCCTCTTTGGCGCCCTTTTTCGTCCTCCTTGATGACTCGCCCTTGTTGTCCTGGGTGACTCGTCCTTGTTCTCCTTGACAACATAGTACGCCTGTCATAGCGCCTATAAAATATATGAAACGGCCTCCAATCAATGATTCCTTGATTAGAGACCGTTTTCATTTATTGATAGTTTTGTCCCTGCCCGTGGGTGTGAGAACGATTTGCTTTGCCTAATTCTATTCCGTATGCTTATTGGTGTATTACTGCTCGTACCGGGAAACCATGGATGCGGTCATAAGATGCGTCTATATGGTGTGTGTTTGATCCAAGGTGTCCCGTCGGGGTGAAAGAAAGATAATGGGCGTCATATGGGTTGTCCTCGTCAAGGGATTTCGTCCAATAGTATCCGTGGCTTCCCTTTCCTACCTCCGAGAGTTGGCAATGCCGCTGGATGTGACGTAAAATAAAAGAGGTTCGGTATTTGAATACCGAACCTCTTGAATCTGTGCCCAAGACAGGAGTCGAACCTGCACGCCTCTCGACACACGCACCTGAAACGTGCGCGTCTACCAATTCCGCCACTTGGGCAAGCATTGAGCGGAAAACGAGGCTCGAACTCGCGACCCCAACCTTGGCAAGGTTGTG
>JAGAQH010000014.1 GCA_017622815.1 Bacteroidaceae bacterium
CGGGGTTCCACCTCTTCCCATTCCGAACAGAGAAGTTAAGCCCGTCCGCGCCGATGGTACTGCACACCCGTGGGAGAGTAGGTAGCCGCCGTTTTTAGAGAAGAGGAGTCCTTTGGAGAATGTTCCGAAGGACTCCTTTGTTGTATGTGAGGAAGTATGTGCTGGAGTGGCCGAGTTAGCACCCGAAAGACGGCATCTTTCGGATGCTTACGGGCGAGGGAGCGATGAACGGAGAAAGTTTAACGTTTAACGTTTAGCGGTGAGCGGATGAGCGGTGAATGTTGAGAGTTGAGCGGTGAGCAATGACTGGTAGGGACACGGCATGCCGTGTCCGAAAGCCAAAGCACGCCCGCACCTGCCCCCATCCGCTTTTTAGCACCTAAATGTTGACTCTTGTACTAAGTTTTCTTTATTTCATTGCCACAAACAAGGAGCTTGATACGTTATTATATTAGAGATGTGTTATAATTGTGATGCGCATCTGCTATTATTTGGATGAGCGTATTGGCGTGTCAGTGTATTGGAATTGATATATGCTAGTATTGTGACGGTAGAGGAGTTTGAACATAAGTATATTCACTATAGTGCCCGTTTGTACCGTATGGCATTGTCGTTGTTGGACAATAGTCAGGATGCCGAGGATGTGGTGCATGACGTGTTCCTGAAGTTATGGGGCAAGCGTGATGTATTGGGTTCTTTGGACAATGTGGAGGTTTACATCATTACGGTCCTTCGCAATTCATGTGTGGATTGCCTCAGGAAACGTCGCGATAATGTGGATGAACGGGTGCTTGAACTGATGCTGGACGATGCATTAAATCCGGAACAATTGTTGGAAGAGGACTGCAGGCGAAGGTTGATTCGGGAATGGATGAAGTCAAACCTTCCCAAGAAGATGTCACGCGTGTTGATATTACGTCTGTATGCAGAGATGGATATAGCGGAGATTGCCTCTGTTGTGGGAGAGACGGAAGTGAATGTGAGAAGTATTCTGTCGCGGGGACGCAAGCGGCTGATGGAACAATGCAAATATCTTAAGGAGGTTGATGTATGAATACAAAGAGTAACCTGGAATTGTTAAAGCGTTTCATGAGCGGAGAAAGCACCATGGACGAGGAGCGTGAATTGGCTTTCCTGTTGATGTCGGAGGATTGTCCGATAGAATTGCGTGATAAACGCTTAATGTTGTTGCCTCTCTTGCCAGATGTAAACGCTGAAACCTTGCCACGTGGATTCGGGCAGCGTTTGCATGGTGTGCTGAAAGGCAAGGAACAGGCTTCTATGCATACGAAGAAACGCGTTTCTCTGATGTGGCATTACGTGACAGGAGGAATTGCTGCCTGTATTGTGGCTCTTTGTCCTCTCTTGTTCAGTCGTGAGAGTGTGAGTGATAATGGCGTCACAACGGAAGTGATACCTGTGCCAACGTTGGAGGATGCGTTGATGCAAGATGCGCTACATAGAGAGGCGATGGAAACCGAAGTTTTTAATTTAATTTCATTGAATGAGTAATATGACCAAGCGTTGTCTTTTCCTATCAATTCTGTTACTACAATCTATTGGTTTATTGTCGCAAACCTGTTTTGAAGAACTTACGACCGCTTTGCGCAATGCCTTTCCCCATAAAGTGGAACTGGCAGAGAAGGTACTGCGTTCATCTGTAAACGGAGCATACATGAATACAGTGGTGTTGCGTACAGAACTGAATCATTCTGATTCTGCAAAAAGAGCATGCATATTAAAGTACATTGACGAAGAACTGTTTGTCGCTCCGGAAAGCAACAGGTACAAGAAGCGAGATACACTGACATATACCATGATATGGCGTGATACATCGCGTGCCATGGTGCAGGCTCCGCACTACTACAGTCTTCATGGGATTGAAATGTTGAGGGATTTGTCTGTCCGTTCCTATCTGTTATACCGTCAGTATGGCAATAAATTGCTGGTGGTTCTGAATCAGACGGAGTATCTTGACAAGGTGGCTTCTGAAAGGGCGTGTGATTTCTCGGACATAGATTCTCTGTTGTATAGGATGTCAAAGGTGCGCGGCGCGAGGAGTTTCCCCGTCAGGTATTCGTACAATGAGAAAATCGATTGGTTAAATATCTGGCGTGAGGCGGCACCAAGTGTAGGGACACGGTACGAACTTCCCCCATCGAAGGAAAATCGCAAGCGGTACAGGATGCTGTATGACATTGCGAAAAAGAAGACCGCCAATCACGATACACTTTTCGACTGGATAGAGGAAGACGATATGGTGTACTTCCTGAGTTCTTATACGCAAGGTGTCAGTTTCAGGCTTCTGCCAAACGGAGCACTTCAGATATTGCGGTTGAGTGCAAGAAATTCTGTTGCTTACCCATACAAGTGGTATGATTACCGGATAATTTCCAAAACGGAGATCAAATAGAGACACCAGCAGGTTAAGGAATATATCCAACTTAATATATAAATAAGATATGATGAAGAAAAGCAGTATCGTTACATTATGTGTGTTGTTTTCCTTTTTGTGTCAAAGTGCAAATGCACAAGTAAAATCCCTTTTCAAGGATGTGGACAAGCTATATGATGAACTGAGTGTCTCCTTTGATGTGCATAAGGATTCAGTTCGTTATACGGGGGATGACTTTTCCATAGCCAAGGACGGCTTCTTGATGATGCGTAAGCCTGGAGCAGGGTGGACGAAAGGCATGCGCTTGTGTTTTAAGAACGGGGACGTCAGGCATGAAAAGAAGTTAGTCAAGGTTTTCAACGAATTGCAGCAGAAGAAAATATTTGTGGTAACAACCTCAGCCATGTCTGCCTCTATAGATGATGCCACGAATACTATATATGCATACGGACATAGCAAAGATGGTTCGCTCTATTTCCTGAAGGCTCATTCGACAGGAAATATTTCCTTGCCTATGTGTTGGATGGAGGTTGACGAACTTGATGCTACGGACAAGAGTAAACCTTTCCTGCGAAAGAATAAGAGCGACGTTTCTGAAGCAACCCTGCGTTCATTTGCCCTGGCAAGACTTTGGGCAGGGGTAAAGTCCAACTTCGTCTTCTATTCAAGGATGAAGGCGGATTGGGACAGCCTGTATGTTGCCACCCTGCCACAGATGCTTGCGGCTAAGGACAGGGAAGAGTGCAGAAGGGTTATGCAACGTATGATTGCCCATTGCAATGACGGACATACATTCGTGCAGGGAAACATCAGCAAGCCTGCCACACCATTGTTGCTAAAGATGCTGGAAGGCCGTGCTTATGTAGATGATGTTCAGAGCCAGGTCTTGGTGGATATGGGAATCAGGCGTGGTATGGAATTGACGCACATAAACGGTATTCCCGTTAAGGAATATGGAGAAAAGAACGTCATGCCCTATGCCGCCGCCTCCACCAACCAGTGGCGCAACAGGATAACATTCGAGTCCTATGACCTGTTGCGTTGTGCCGTAGGCGAGGGCCTAAGATTGGATTTCGAGCATGACGGACGTAAAAAGTCTGTCAAATACGTTGGAGGTTCTGCACCTTTTGACCTGCTAAAGCAAAAACCTGTCATATCCTTCACTGAGATTAAGAAAGGCATAGGTCTGCTGACAATACGCGATTTCTGGCGTAGTAACATAAGGGAAGAGTTTGACAAAGCCTTTGAGAGCATAAGTAAGACCAAGGCCCTGATTGTGGATATCCGTGGCAATGGCGGAGGCAATTCCGGCAATAGTGAGTACATACTGCGTCACCTTACCGACAAGCAGATTGTTTCCTCGTCCTGGAAAAGTCCCATGTATATACCGGCATTTGCATCGTGGGGCAGGGAATTGGAAGAGTATTCATCCAAGGGAAACGTTATTAATCCTATTGTTGGGAAGGAAGCCTATACCCGTCCTATTGTGCTGCTTGTGGATGCCGGCACGTTTTCTGCGGCAGAGGACTTTGCCGTAATGTTCATGGGCATAAGACGTGGCGAAGTGGTGGGAACCCCAACGGGTGGAAGCACAGGCAACGGTGTACGTGTGACCTTGTTTGAGGATGATGGTTCTTTTGCCAATATCTGTTCCAAGCATGATACGGCACCCGACGGAACGGAGTTCGTGGGATATGGCATACGCCCGACCATTGTTGTGGGAGAAACGTACAAAAGTCATTTCAAGGACAAGTATGATGCCGCCATGACGAAGGCATTGGAAATCCTAACGGGCAGATAGGGTTCGGACCTTCTCGTCTATTCATCAGTGTTGCCCCGACAACACTGTTCTGTTGTTGCGTCAACACTTGAGTGTTGTCGCATCAACACTTTCATTAGCCATCTTTTTTACATCCTGTTTCGTCGCTCCTCGTTTTGTTCGGTAAGGAATAGAGGAGGAGGCTATCCTTTATCCAAACATCACTTCTGCGTTCAACAATTCTTTTGTCCAACAGTTGCTATGTTAAATAATGCTCTCTGGAATTGCTATTTTCACTCTATCATGGTCAATTGTTAATTTTAATTCGTATCTTTGTGCGCGAAAAAGGAATGAATATGAAAAGAATATATTGGTTGTTTCTTGCTGCTCTCGTAGTTCTCGCACAGTATTCGTGCGGCACTGAAGACCAGACCTATGGAGAGCAGAAGGAGCATGAACGCGAGGTCGTGAGTAGTTTTATCAAGCGTGATGTGGTAATGATGATAGGCACCGACACTCTGCTTGACCTGGGCAAGATAAAGGTCATCACAGAGGAAGAGTTCGAGAATCAGGACAGTACCACTAACGTCGAGAAGAACGAGTTTGTCCTGTTTGCCAATACCGGTGTGTACATGCAGATTGTTCGTGAAGGTACGGGCAAGCGCATAGAATCCGGTGAGAGCCGTCGTCTTATCTGCCGTTTCTGGGAGTACAACATCATGGGCGACAGCCTGCAATTGACCAACCGTATCCAGAAGTATGCCACAAGTCCCGAGTACATGAATGTCTCCAACAATTCCGGTTATGTTAGCGGAAGTTTTGACCTGACAATGCCCACCGGTAGCCTTATGTATTCCACTTACGGAGACTCCAATGTGCCTGACGGCTGGCTCAAACCCTTGGAGTATGTCCGTGTAGGCACGCAGACAGACGAGAAGCGCATAGCCAAGGTAAGGTTGATAGTGCCTCATAGTGCAGGACATTCGCACGCCATGGCAAGCGTTTATCCTTGTTTCTACGAACTCACGTTCCAGGAATTATGATATATATCCACATACCATTCTGTAAGTCGCGGTGTCTCTACTGCGACTTTTTTTCTACCACATCCTCGGATCTGAAGGACGACTTCGTGAAGGCCCTGCTGAAGGAGATAGAGGGTAGGGCAGAGGAACTGCGCTTCGCGCGCGCAAATACCATATATATAGGTGGCGGTACGCCAAGCCAACTGGACGCAAAGCACCTGACGGACATCTTTGATGCCCTGCAACGGGTGGCACCTTTGCAGGATGGGGCAGAAGTTACGATAGAATGTAATCCCGATGACATTACTCCGGAGTTTGTTGATGCCCTGAAGGCAACGCCCGTGAACCGAGTGAGCATGGGCGTGCAGACTTTCGATGACAATCTGCTTCGCCTCCTGAGAAGACGTCACACCTCGGAGCAGGCACACAGGGCGGTGTCCCTGTTGCGTGAAGCGGGATACAGCAACATCAGCCTTGACTTGATGTACGGCCTTCCGGGGCAGACAATGGAAATGTGGCGTAAGGACGTGGATGAAATCCTCTCCCTGCACGTGCCGCACCTGAGCGCCTATTCCCTGCAATGGGAGGAGGGGACACCGTTGTACCGCATGCTTGAGCGCGGTGAAGTGGCCGAGGCTTCTGATGAAGTATCCCGAGGCATGTATGAATATATTGTCAAGGCCACGGCAAAGTATTCCATGGAGCATTACGAAGTGAGCAACTTTGCCATGCCCGGCATGAGGGCACGGCACAATAGCGGATACTGGCGCGATGAACCGTACGTGGGGCTTGGTCCCGGTGCGCATAGTTATGACGGTGCCAATGTCCGTAGCAGCAACCCCTCCGACTTGAAAGCCTACATCATGTCCGACGGCATGCCGGAGCGTGAAGTGGAGGTGCTGGACGAGGATTGCCTGTATGAGGAGAAGGTGCTGAAAGGTTTGCGCACCATCGACGGTTTGGACCTCTCCACCCTTAAGCCGAAGTACAGGGAGTATACCATGAAGATGGCCGAGCCACATATAAAAAGCGGCAGGATGGTGCAGTGCGGGGACGTGCTGAGGCTTACCGAAGACGGTATCTTCGTGTCCAACGACATTATGTCCGACATGATGTTGTAAAACATAGAAAGCGCCCGTCCGTATTTCGTCAAAAAAGCGTATTTTTACGTCCGATTTCGGCATTTTACATGGCCTTGAAGCCAGTGTTTATGCCAAATAAAGCCTAAAACAAACCAATACTAATACACGATGAAAACTTATCAGACACAGGAAATCAAGAACATTGCCTTGCTGGGCAATGACGGTAGTGGTAAGACAACCCTGACAGAAAGCCTGCTCTATGAGGCAGGAGTAATCAGCCGCAGAGGACGAATTACACAGCACAATACTGTCAGCGATTACTTCCCCGTAGAGCAGGAGTACGGATACAGCGTATTCTGCACCGTTTACCATGTGGAGTGGAATGGTAAGAAGTTGAACATAATTGACTGCCCCGGTAGCGACGACTTCGTTGGCGCAGCCATGACAGCCCTCAATGTAACAGATACCGCTATCCTTCTGCTGAAGGGTGCCAACGGTGTGGAAGTGGGCACACAGAACCATTTCCGTTACACCGAGAAGTTGGGCAAGCCCGTCATCTTCCTGGTGAACCAGTTGGACGACGAGAATGCCGACTTCGACAACATCTTGTCTCAGTTGACCGACGTGTACGGCTCAAAGGTTGTGCCCGTTCAGTATCCCTTGCAGACTGGTCCCAACTTCAACTCTCTGATTGACGTGCTTCTCATGAAGAAGTATTCATGGGGTCCCGAAGGCGGTGCTCCCACAATCGAGGAGGTTCCCGCAGAGGAGATGGACAAGGCCATGGAGATGCACAAGGCACTGGTAGAGGCTGCTGCCGAGCACGACGAGAGCCTGATGGAGAAGTTCTTCGAGAGCGAGAGCCTCACAGAGGACGAGATGCGCGAGGGTATCCGCAAGGGTCTGGCCGCACGTGGCATGTTCCCCGTATTCTGTGTTTGCGCCGGCAAGTGCATGGGCGTACGCCGTCTGATGGAGTTCCTTGGCAATGTCGTTCCTTTCGTTGACCAGATGCCCAAGGTTCACAACACACGCGGCGAGGAGGTTGCTCCCGTCGTTGACGCTCCCACCAGCCTTTATTTCTTCAAGACTGCCGTAGAGCCCCATATCGGTGAAGTACAGTACTTCAAGGTTATGCAGGGTAAGGTGCACGAGGGCGACGACTTCACCAATGCCGACCGTGGCAGCAAGGAGCGCATGGCCCAGTTGTTCTGTTGTGCAGGTGCCACCCGCATCAAGGTGGAGGAACTCGTGGCAGGTGACATAGGTTGTACCGTCAAGTTGAAGGACGTGAAGACCGGCAACACCCTTAATGCCAAGGGTGCCGAGCACCGTTTCAACTTCATCAAGTATCCCAACCCCAAGTATTCACGTGCCATCCGTGCCGTAAACGAGAGCGAGACCGAGAAGATGATGAACGCTCTGCAGAGAATGCGCGAGGAGGATCCCACATGGAAGATTGAGCAGAGCAAGGAACTGAAGCAGATTCTGGTTCATGGCCAGGGAGAGTTCCACCTGCGTACCCTGAAGTGGCGCATGGAGAACAACGAGAAGATACAGATCGTATTCGACGAACCCAAGATTCCATATCGCGAGACCATCACCAAGGCTGCCCGTGCCGACTATCGCCACAAGAAGCAGTCAGGCGGTGCCGGCCAGTTCGGCGAGGTGCACATGATTGTAGAGCCTTACTACGAGGGCATGCCCGCTCCCGAGGTTTACAAGTTCGGCAACCAGGAGTACCGCATCAACGTGAAGAGCACCGAGACCGTGGAACTCGAATGGGGCGGCAAACTGGTGTTCATCAACAGTATCGTTGGCGGTTCCATCGATGCACGTTTCATGCCCGCCATCCTGAAGGGTGTGATGCAGCGCATGGAGCAGGGTCCTCTGACCGGATGCTATGCCCGTGACGTGCGCGTTATAGTATATGATGGCAAGATGCACCCCGTGGACAGCAACGAACTGTCCTTCATGCTTGCCGGCCGCAATGCCTTCAGTGCAGCCTTCCGCGAGGCAGGTCCCAAGATTCTGGAGCCTATCTACGACGTGGAGGTATTCGTTCCCAGCGACAAGATGGGCGACGTGATGAGCGACCTGCAGGGCCGTCGTGCCATGATTACCGGCATGCAGAGCGAGAACGGTTATGAGAAACTGACCTGCAAGGCTCCCTTGAAGGAAATGTCCAGTTACTCAACCGCCCTGTCAAGCCTGACCGGTGGCCGTGCCAGCTTCATCACCAAGTTTGCAAGCTATGAACTCGTACCCGGCGACGTACAGCAGAAACTCGTTGCTGAGTACAAGGGTACTGACGAGGAATAAGAACAGGGGCATAGTTACTGATTTGTTAACTAATGAACCGCTGATATCTAAATAAAAGCAAAAAAGAGAGCGAATGACGCTCTCTTTTTTGTTAGATGGATATGTGATTGTTATCTTTGTACTATGAAACGATGGATGATTTGGACAATCTGCCTAACCATGGGTGTCTGCTTCGTGGTGTTGCTTTACCTGCAGCTCAGGTATGCAAGAACCATGATTGCAGTTAGACGAGAGCAGTTCAATGAAGGTGTATTGAGGAGCCTTGACGCCGCATCGAGGAATCTTGAGCGAAACGAGACGATGCTGTATCTTCAGGATGTGGTAGGCCTGTACGGAGACTCGTTGGACATGTACTCTTCATCGTATGGCATGGACATAACCATGACCGGGATGCGGACCTTCCAGCGCAGAATCCGCAATGCGTATATATATGAAAGGGAGGTTTTGGACGAGGTCATCCTCCGCGTATTGTATGCCTCGGGAGAAAAAGGCTTTGAGGAGCGTGTGGACAAGGACTTCCTGGTGCAGGCACTGCGTCGCTCCCTACGCAACAACGGCATAGAACTGGAATTCCACTACAGGGTGTTCAATAGCGAGGGACGCGAGGTTTACCGTTGTCCTGACTACGACCCGGAAGGGGAGGACTACAGTTACAGCCAGACGCTCTTCCGTAACGACCCGACGGGAAAAATGGGAGTTGTGAGCATACATTTCCCGAAACTCAACAGGTATGTGCTGGAGGTTGCCAACATGATATATCTGGCATTGCTCTTTACCCTGTTCCTCTTTGTCACTTTCCTGATTACGGTTTATCTCGTTGTCAGACAGAAGAGGTTGACCGAACTGAAGAACGACTTCATCAACAATATGACGCACGAGTTCAAGACACCCATATCCACCATAAGCATTGCCGCACAGATGCTCTCGGACAACAAGTTGCAGAAGTCTCCCGACACGTACGAACGTTTGAGCGGAGTGATTTACGGAGAAACAAAGCGCCTGCGCTATCAGGTGGAGAAGGTCCTGCAGATGTCGTTGTACGATGGAGGCAATATAGCCTTGAAGATGCAGCCCCTGGATGCCAACGAATTGATAGACAGTGTCGTGCAGACATTCAATGTCAAGGTGGTGCAGAACGGAGGCTGTCTGGAGACCAATCTGGATGCGTCCAACTCTATGGTCAAGGTGGATGAAATGCACTTCACCAACATCATCTTCAACCTGATGGATAATGCCGTCAAGTACAAGCGCGACGATGTCAGTCTGGAGTTGAAGGTCTCCACCAAAAGCGATTCCTCCAACCTCTACATACAGGTAGAAGACAATGGTATAGGTATCCAGAAGGACGACTTGAAGCGTGTCTTTGACAAGTTCTACAGAGTGCATACCGGCAACACCCATAATGTGAAGGGGTTTGGCCTGGGCCTGGCCTATGTGCATAAGATGGTAAGCCTGCACCACGGAACTATAAAGGTATCAAGCGAATTGGGAAAGGGTACGAGGTTTATGATAACGCTGCCCTTGTGTAAGGAATAGAAGTAATAACAATTCCTCTCTGGCAGGCCGTTGCGGCCGTAGGGCTTGGGCTTGCCGGAAGGAGATAATAATTGAGACTATGGAAACAAAACAGAGAATCTTATTGTGTGAAGACGAAGAAAGTCTGGGTATGCTTTTGAGAGAGTACCTGCAGGCCAAGGGCTATGATGCAGAGTTGTATCTTGACGGCGAAGCCGGTTATCGTGCATTCATGAAAGGACATTACGACATGTGCCTGTTTGACGTGATGATGCCCAAGATGGACGGATTCACCCTGGCCAAGGAAATCCGTCTGGTAAACCAGGAGGTCCCCATCATTTTCCTGACGGCAAAGAATCTCAAGGACGATATCCTGGATGGTTTCAAGGTAGGTGCAGACGACTATCTCACCAAGCCTTTCAGTATGGACGAACTTGTCTTCCGTATGGAGGCAATCCTGCGCCGTGTCAAGGGTAAGGCCAAGAAAGCCCAGACCGTGTACCAGTTGGGTTCATACACCTTTGACACGCAGCGTCAGCTTCTCACCATGGGCGACGTAAACACCAAGCTCACCACCAAGGAGAGCGAACTGCTTGCCCTTCTGTGTGCACATAGCAATCAGGTTCTGGAGCGAGAGCTGGCATTGAAGACCATCTGGATAGACGACAACTATTTCAATGCACGCTCCATGGACGTGTATATAACCAAGTTGCGCAAGCATCTTAAGGCTGATCCGCGCATTGAAATCAACAATGTTCACGGCAAGGGCTATCGCCTGATAATCCCGGAGGCTTAGGCCTCATGGGATGCCCTGTCCGTCAAAAAAGAAGGTAGGGTGGGCAAAAAGAAAGGAATAGGAGGGAAAGCAACCGCTTTCCCTCCTATTCTTTTCTGCTTGTGTGAATGTGTTATGCCTTAGATGCCTTGCCTACTACATGTATATGGGTAGGTACGCCCGCAACAATCAGCAACATAGCCAAACCCTGAATCCAGTTATGGTCCACGGCTCCGCTGTTAAGGAATCTGTCGGTTGCATAACTGAGCAAAAGGATCAATGCTCCAACCACAATCATGATGATACCTGTGTACTTCATTTTAATATTGTATATATGTGTTCTATTATTTCCTCGTCGGCAAAAAGGCCGTTGCTTAGCCTAAATTGCTATGCAAAATAAAGAAAAAACTCTGACATCTCCTAATTCGCGCAGTAAAAATTAGGCTATGCGGGTAAAAAATCGCGAGAATAGTTGCGTACTTCGCGTAAAAGCAGTACCTTTGCACCGCATTTATGCACTATTATCAACTTATTTAATCAATTCAAACGTATTATGAACCAATACGAAACCGTTTTCATTTTGACTCCCGTTTTGTCTGATGAACAGATGAAGGAAGCGGTAGAGAAGTTCAAGGGCGTTCTTGCCAAGTGTGGCGCTGAGATTATCAGCGAAGAGAACTGGGGCCTGAAGAAACTTGCTTACCCCATTGAGAAGAAGAGCACCGGTTTTTATGAGCTCATTGAGTTCAAGGCTGCTCCTGAGACTATCAAGACTCTGGAGATTGCTTACCGTCGTGACGAGAGAGTGCTGCGTTACCTGACCGTAAAGATGGAGAAGTATGCAGCAGAGTATGCTGAAAAGCGTCGTAACAATAAAAAGGAGGCATAAACATGGCACAGTCTGAAATTCGTTATCTGAACGCTCCTGCAATTGATATCAAGAAGAAGAAGTACTGCCGTTTCAAGAAGAGCGGTATCAAGTATATCGATTATAAGGATCCCGAGTTCCTGAAGAAGTTCCTGAACGAGCAGGGTAAGATTCTTCCCCGTCGTATCACCGGTACATCTTTGAAGTATCAGCGTCGTGTGGCTCAGGCCGTTAAGCGTGCTCGTCACCTGGCTCTGCTGCCCTTCGTAACCGATTTGATGAAGTAAACTAAGGAGGAGTAGATATGGAAATTATTCTGAAAGAAGATATCATTGGCTTGGGTTTCAAGAATGAAATCGTAAGCGTAAAGCCTGGTTATGGCCGTAACTACCTGATTCCTTATGGTAAGGCTGTTATTGCCAGCGAGAGCGCAAAGAAGCAGTTGGCCGAGGACCTGAGACAGAAGGCTGTCAAGTTGGCTAAGATCAAGGCTGATGCCGAGGCTATGGCTGAGAAGCTGAACGCTGTTCAGTTGACCATCAGCACCAAGGTTAGCGCAACCGGTCAGATCTATGGTAGCGTAAACAACCTGCACATTGCAGAGGAGCTCGCCAAGCTTGGTCTTGAGGTTAACCGCAAGATTATCGTATTGAAGGACGTTAAGGAGGTTGGCTCTTATGTTGCTCTGGTAAAGTTGCACAAGGATGTTACCGCCAGCGTTGCATTCGACGTTGTAGCTGAGGGCGCTGCTGCTGAGGCTGCTTCTGAGGAGGCTTAATCCTGTTTGATACAGCAAGAAACTGTAAAACCATATCAGCCTTTGTGCTGAGGGAGATCCCCGAGACAGTGATGTTCTCGGGGATTTTTTTCGTTATAGTTTCATCCTGTCCTTGTATGAAGCGCATTGTCGGGCAGATGTACAGAGGTTCTGCAAGTGTCTTTATTTTTGATGTGTGAAACCAGGGGCAGTGGCAGGTTGTGATGTTGCTTTCGGGCAATGTTCGGGTGGGTGTCTGCTCGTCGTCCCGACAACCGGGCTTTGTCGTCGTGACAACAAGCGCGTGTCCTCACTGGTGACTCGGGCTTGTTCTCTGTGATGACAAACCCTTGTTCTCGGTATGGATAGATGGGGTATCCTTGGACTTATTTAAGTTGGTGGTTGTCAAGTTTTTATCTTGACCCTCGCTTCTTGCGCTCTCTTGTGTGATGAGTCTGACTGTCTTCTGTTATGCCTTGGAGGGGATGGGGTTGATGCATGTCAGTATTTTTCTCTGTATCATTTGGCATTGTGTGTTGCGTAGTCCTGTGTATGTTCCGTTGTGTGCCAGTGGCATGTCCTGCAGAACCCTCCTGTTGCAACGAGTGTGTGGCGGATATGTGTACAAAGAAAGAGAGGGCCGAATTATCGGTCCTCTCTTTGTCTGATATCGTCTGTGGCTAATTACTCAGCTACTACGCTATCGCAAGCTACGCTGTCGCAGCAAACGCTGTCACAAGCAACGCTGTCGCAAGCAACGCTGTCGCAGCAAACTGCGCTGTCGCAAGCAGTGCTATCAGCACACTCGTTACCGGTGGTCTTGTTGCCGCAAGAAGCGAAAGATACAGCTACGATAGCTGCAAATACAAATGCTAACTTCTTCATTTTTGTTACTTTTTAATACTGTAAAACAATCATTATTTCCTTTTTGCGGTGCAAAGGTACGACATTTTTTGTTATCACGCATACAATTCTTCAATTATTTTTAGATTTTTTTGCTTTTTCATGATAGCCGCTTTGCTAACCCATTGAATATCAGCTATGATGCCCTACCGGGTGAAGTTGGCCTAATTTGGGCCTTCTACGTATATTTATGTTATATATCATGTATGTACTACTATTATTTTTCTATATACTCCGGGAAGAGCATGTGTTTTTGCCTGAGAAATTGCCTCAAATTGTTTCCGTGAAGAAGCACGTTTGCTTGCTTGATGCATTGGAACTCTTTGGTGGATTTCAAAGTGTTCACGCTCGGATTTGCTCAAATAAATTTGGCAAATCGCTCGCTTAATCGTAACTCTGACCTACGGCCTAAGTTACTTACGCTCGGAAAAATCAAAATTCTTTTGCTTTTTCGCTCGCTTAATCGTAACTTTGACCAATGCTCTTAGGTACTGACGTTCGGAAATGTTCAAATATATTTGACATTTCGCTCACTTAATCGTACCTTTGCAACATGAACATGTTGGAAGACAAGAAAGCGGTATATTATACCTTGGGCTGCAAACTGAACTTTGCAGAGACGAGCACCGTGGGTGCAGAACTGAAGGCACGTGGTGTGCGTACCGCTCGCAAGGGTGAGATAGCGGATATATGTGTGGTAAATACATGTAGCGTTACTGAGGTGGCGGACAGCAAGTGCCGCCAGGCCATACATCGTCTGGTCAGGAACCATCCCGGTGCCATTGTGGTGGTGACGGGGTGCTATGCCCAACTGAAGCCCGAACAGGTTTCGGCCATGGAGGGCGTAGACCTGGTTCTGGGCAGTAACGAGAAAGGACAGATAGTGGATGCGATATTGGAACGCATGCAGATGATGCCCGAGGAACGCAAACTGGCGGCACACGAGCATCGCACCGTGCGTACGGCAGACATACGCAACTTTATGCCTTCATGCTCCTGCGGAGACAGAACGCGCTATTTCCTGAAAGTTCAGGACGGTTGCGACTATTATTGCACCTACTGCACCATACCCTTTGCACGTGGACGCTCGCGTAACGGCAGTATAGAGTTGCTGGTTTCCCAAGCCCGCGAGGCAGCCATGGCAGGTGCAAAGGAGATAGTCATCACCGGAGTGAACATAGGAGACTTCGGCAAAACCACGGGAGAGAGTTTCCTGGACCTGCTGAAGGCCCTGGATGCAGTAGAGGGTATAGAGCGATACCGCATATCCAGTATAGAGCCAAACCTGCTCACCGACGAGGTGTTGCAGTTCTGTGCAAAGAGCCGTGCCTTCATGCCGCATTTCCATATTCCCCTGCAGAGCGGAAGCGATGAGGTGCTGCGCCTGATGCGCAGAAAGTACGACACGGCACTGTTCCGCAGCAAGGTGGAGCGCGTTCTGGAACTTATGCCCGATGCCTTCATAGGCGTGGACACGATCGTGGGAACCCGTGGCGAAACGGAGGAACTCTTCCAGGAGGCATACGGCTACATGGCTTCCCTGCCCGTGGCACAGTACCACGTCTTCCCCTATAGCGAGCGCCCCGGTACCAAGGCTCTGGAGATTCCGCACAAGGTGCGCCCCGAGGAGAAGAAGGAGAGGAGCCAGAAGATACTGGACCTCAGCGAGCGCATTACCCACGACTTTTACAACAGATATATAGGCAAGGTGAGGCCGGTGCTGCTGGAGCATAGCAAGAGCAAGCGTACCATGCACGGCTTTACCGACAATTACATACGTGTGGAGATAACCCTGCCTGACGGCACCTCCAGCGATATGGTGGACAATACCATTGTTGACGTGCGCCTCGGCGAATGGAACGAGGACGGCACGGCATTGAAGGGAACGATGGTGGGAATGGGAAACGGATGAGCGGTGAAGAACCCACCCCGGCCAGTCCTCGCGTCGCACTGGAAAGTGCTCCCCTCACGAGGTACAGAAGCACATTCGGTGCTTCTTCTAAAGACCTCGTTCGCCCTGTGAGGGAGGGGGAAAACGGATGAGCGGTGAACGAAAGGGTCATACCCCCTCCGGAACTTCGTTCCTCGTCACCCCTGTCTCAGGGGGACAAAGAAAACGGAAAACGGAAAGGTGAAAACGGAAAACAGAGAACTCGGAGTATTCAGAGTATTCAGAGAACTCGGACTTCCCCGCTCCCCGCTCAACGTTCATCGTTCAACGTTCATCGTTCAACGTTCCCACCCCTCCCGCCTGAAACATCAAACCAAACGAAGATGAGCAACAAAACCAAATTATCCATAGTAATACTGAACTGGAACGGAGCAGACATGATGCGACGTTTCCTCCCGTCCGTAATACGGCATAGCGGAGACGCTGAGATAGTGGTTGCCGACAACGGCAGTACCGACGACTCCTTGGAGATGCTTTCGCGAGAGTTCCCCTCTGTGCGTCAGGTCGTGCTGGACAAGAACTACGGTTTTGCCGAGGGCTACAACCGTGGTCTTAAGCCCATAGAGGCGGAATACTACCTGTTGCTGAACAGCGACGTGGAGGTGCGTGAGGGTTGGCTCGAACCAATGATGCAATACATGGACGCACACCCCGAGGTGGCTGCCTGCCAGCCCAAGCTCCTGTGCCAGTGGTCGCCCAAGGACTTTGAGTATGCCGGCGCATGCGGTGGTTTCATAGATGCCCTTGGCTATCCCTATTGCCGTGGCAGAGTGATGGGCACGGTGGAGGAAGACCGCGGACAGTACGACGATGTTGCCCCGGTACTTTGGGCCACAGGTGCATGTCTGCTTATACGAAGCAAGGACTATTGGCAGGCAGGAGGTCTGGACGGACGTTTCTTTGCCCATCAGGAGGAGATAGACCTGTGCTGGCGTTTGCGTAGCCGGGGTAGGGGAGTGGTTTGCGTGCCCCAGAGCGTAGCATATCATCTGGGAGGCGGCACTTTGCCGCAGGGCAACCCCAGAAAGACGTTCCTCAACTTCCGCAACAACCTTCTGCTCCTTTACAAGAACCTGCCAGAGGACAGACTGAAGTCCGTCATGCGCCTCCGCTTCTGCCTTGATGCGCTGGCCAGCCTGCAGTTCCTGCTCACCATGCAATGGGGATCGTTCCTTGCCGTATGGAAGGCACGACGTGCTTTCCATGGGATGAAGGAGGACTTCCGCAAGGACCGTGAGGAGAACCTGAGCAAGACCGTCTTGTCCCCTGTGCCCGAACAGAGTTCCTTCTCGCTTCTCTGGCACTACTATGCAAAGGGACACAAGACATTCATGCAGTTGTATAAGTAATCAATATACCTTATATATAATATATGGAATTGACAATCATCATATCTTTCATTGCAGGTTTGGCAATCGGCATCGCCGCCATGCTTGTTGCCTACTTCCGCCAAAAGGTACAGCATGCAGAGCAAAGTCAGGCATCCGGCACTCGCATACAGATACTGGAGGCACAGATGCAGGCAGACAGGAAGCATTTTGAGGAGACGAAGGCTCTCGCTGAAGAGAGCCACCGTCAGGCGCTCGCTGCCCAAGAAGCACGTTTCCGCGAGGCCCAGGGTGTGGCCGAGGAGAACCACCGCAAAGCCATGGAGGCTCAGGACGAGCGTTTCAAGGAGTCTCTGGCCAGAGTGACATCGGAGATGAAGACCGCCACCGACGAGATGCTGAAACAGCGCCAGCAGGAGTTCTCGCAAAGCAGTACTCAGAACCTGGGGCAGATTGTCACACCGCTGAAGGAGACCATAGAGGCCATGCGCAAGACCATGAGCGACAGTAATATACAACACACCGCCCTGTCCTTCTCCATGAAGGAGCAGATAGAACTGCTCATGAAACAGAGCGAGGCGGCCCGCACCAGTGCCGAGGAACTGGCACGTGCCTTCAAGCACGGACGGAAGGTGCAGGGCGACTGGGGAGAGACGGTGCTGTGCGAACTTCTGGACAGTCAGGGACTGAAATGCGGACTGCACTACGATACCCAGATAACCATGCGCGGTGCAGACGGATATGTGCTGAAGTCCGAGGAGGGAAGCATGATGCGCCCCGACGTGATCCTGCATCTCGACAACCGGCGCGAGGTAATCATAGACTCTAAGGTTTCGCTTACCGCCTTTATGGACTATGTCAATGCCGAGACTGAGGACGACCGCCAGCGCTACCTGAAGGCCCATGTGGACAGTTTGCAGAAGCATGTCAAGGAACTCTCCACAAAGGACTACTCATCCTACATCCGTCCGCCTAAGGTGCGTATGGACTATGTAATCATGTTCGTGCCCCATAGCGGAGCCTTGTGGACGGCACTCAATGCCCAGCCCGACATGTGGCGCAAGGCCATGGAACGCAATGTCTTCATCGCCGACGAGCAGACGCTGTTTGCCGCCTTGCGTATTGTCAGCCTGACGTGGACGCAGATAGCGCAGACCGAGAACCACGAGAAGGTCTATGCCCTTGCCAACGAGATGCTGGACCGTGTGGGGCAGTTCATGAAGAAATACCAGGCCATAGGCAAGGCTCTGGATAATGCGCAGAAGGCTTTCGAGGACGGAGAGAAGAAACTCCAACCCTCCGGCCAGAGCATCCTGCAGACCTGTGCCAAGTTGCAGAAACTCGGTGCCAAGCAGAGCACCGTCAATCCCTTGCCGCAGATAAACACAGGAATAGAGGAATAGTACAATATGCCTGACCAATCAACTATACCATATTGGAAGCAGGTAGTCGACCAAAAGACTTATCGCAACAATCTTACATGTAGTGACCTTGATGCTTTGGCCGCTATGCTCCCACGTGCATTGCTTGAACTCAAGTTCGATGAAGTGGAACCGGAGGCGTTTTCCTTGCCAGAGGAGTACACTACAGAGGATATAGAGGAGGCCGTAAATAAGGTGGTCAGACACTTGGACCTGCATAAACGGGTACATAAGCGCAAGCCATCTCGTGGAATGACACGTCACACCCCCAAAACTCCACCGCAGGTTGAACGGAGAGTCAGGGTGACATTCAAACGTTTTACACCTGAGGAGAAGGACGAGGCTGTTGCCTATATCCTTGACAGAAAGCGTGAGTTTATTGATATCTATTTTGACTTGGACAGAATAGAAAAAAGGGAGTTCGCCCCCTCGTCTGTTATGGAGGTTGTTATTCATGAGGTGTGCCATGAAATGCTATGGACATACGGATATGTGGAGACTAAGGGTTATCGGAATATTTCTCGTGCACAAGTTACGGAGTACCTTACGGAGATGTGCGTGGTCTACACGGGTTTTGGAAAGATTATGTCCAACAGCAGTCTGCATGCTGAGCAGCGTGGTTTGGGTGACCCGGGATACATAGACTGGTGGCAGGTCTCATACCTGCGCCAGAAGTTCTTTGGTGCTTCCGTTCCTGTTCGGCACACACGCTTTGGACGTTCGCTCTTTTACTTGTTGTATGCAGGAGTGTGTACCCTGTTTGTCAAGTTGTGGCATGCTTGTGTGGCGATGCGGTACCGCTTCGTATATGCGGCATTCTTGTTTGTTTTCGCGTTAATATTGCATGTGGTGAATATATACGTACTCCCTCCTGAGATGGAAACAATAAAGACGGTGTTGGGAATTGTGTGGTTTGTCGCATTACTGCTCCTCTTCTTGCCATGGAAACTCAAGGACATCATGTTTGTGGGTCTAATGCTCCTATTGGGTGGCAGCGGTATATATCTTTTTGGCACTAAAAGCAATCCTGCTTCAGGCGTTTTGCATGGTACTCCATGGTATACGCCGATGGCAATCGTTTATATTATACTGATATTCTTTGCCTATTATTTAAGCGCTAGGAATGAAAGAAAACCTTAATGCCCGCCATACAGCAATAATACCTTATTATATTATGAACAGTTATCATAACGACAGCATAGCACCGTCAATCCCTTGCCGCAGATAAACACTGGAATAGAAGACTAACAGATATGAATACGCAACCCCAAATACCTCTTTGGAAACGAGTTGTTGAGCAAAAGCATTATCGCAACAATCTTAGTTGTCACGACCTTGATGCTCTGGCTGCCATGCTTCCGTCGGCATTGCTTGAACTCAAGTTCGATGAAGTGGAACCGGAGGCTTTTGCCCTACCTGAGGAATACACAACAGAGGATATAAAGGAGGCAGTGAATAAGGTGATAAAGCATCTGGGCTTGGATAGGCTGGCAACGGGTCATAAACACCAGTATCCGCTGAATGTTGAACGAAGGGTCAGTGTGACATTCAAGCGTTTCACGCCAGAGGAGAAGGTTCGTGCTATTGTCTATATTAATGACAGAGAGCGTAGGTTTATTGATATCTATTTCGACTTGGATTCTATAGAAAGCAGGATGCTGGCACCATCGTCTGTTATGGAGGTTGTTATTCATGAGGTGTGCCACGAAATGCTAAGGACATGCGGATATAAGGGTACTAAGCGTTATCTGAATATTTCTCCCACACAGGTTACGGAATATCTTACGGAGATATGCATAGTCTACACGGGTTTTGGAAAGATTATGTCCAACAGCAGTCGGCAAGCTGAGCAGCGCGGTTTGGTCGACCCTGGCTATATCGATTGGTGGCAGGTTTCGTATCTTCGCCAGAAATTCTTCAATGCCCCAGTGCCTTTTAGGCACTCGCGATTGTCGTTATGGCTTGAGTGGGATGATTTAATAGAAAAGTGCCAATGGCTGAAGAACGTCTTGGGCGGTTCCAAGATGATTATGTGGCGTTTGCTGTGGTTGGCTGTTTTGATAGTATCGTTTGTAACGCTATTTGGAACGAAGCATAACAATGGGCTACTTCCAGAAACAATGAACTTCAGAATCCGGCAAATATTATGCATAACATTGTTGATGGGAATGTTGTTCCCTTTCTTTCCTTGGAAAAAGAAACCGATGTTGGGATGTCTGGGGTTCTTGTTGTGTAGTATTTTGAATGTTTCGGTCGCCTTCTTGGTTCGTCATGGTTTAAAAGTATTTGAAGACTTTTTGGGAGACACTCCGTGGCGTTTGCCAGCGTTTGTACTTTTGTTAGGTGTATGTTGGTTTGTAGGTATAAAACTAAAAAGTAAATGATTTTTATACGAATAGACAAATATTGACTGTATTATGAACGAGAACCATAACATAGCACAGCCTGCCCTGTATCTCATCCCCGTCACACTTGGCGACACTTCGCACGAGAATGTGCTTCCTTCCTACAATGCTCAGGTGGTAGGGCAGATACGGCACTTCGTGGTGGAGGAGATACGTACCGCACGCCGTTTCCTGCGCCGTATGGACCGCGAGTTCCCTATTGACGATTGTACTTTCTACGAGATGGGCAAGCATGCCGATGTCTCACGTTTCTCGGAATACCTTGCCCCCATTGCCAAGGGACATTCCGTGGGTGTCATCAGCGAGGCCGGTTGCCCTGCCGTGGCCGATCCCGGTGCCGATGTCGTCTCCCTGGCACAGAAGCGTGGCATACGTGTAGTTCCCCTTGTGGGTCCCAGCAGCATGATCCTTGCCGTCATGGCATCGGGCCTCGGCGGACAGAGTTTTGCCTTCAACGGATACCTGCCCGTTCAGGATGCCGACCGTGCCAAGCGCCTGAAGCAACTGGAGAGCCGTGCATGGACAGAAGGGCAGACACAACTGTTCATCGAGACTCCCTACCGCAACCGCAAGATGTTCGACACCATGTGTGCCTCTCTGCGCCCCGACACCCGCATGTGCATAGCAGCCGGCATCACCACTCCAGACGAATGGATACGCACCCAGACTATCCGCGACTGGAAACGCACCGGCATGCCCGGCCTGGGCAAGATACCTGCCATCTTCCTGATAGGAAAATAAGGGGGGGAGGTAAACGGAAAACGGAAAACTGTTTATGGTAGGGACACGGCGTGTCCGAAAAACATAGAACAATCAGACTCGGCATGCCGAGTCCCAGCGTTGTAATGGGGGGGCGATCTTCACGAGGTACAGATGGACATTTAGTCAATCTTCTAAATACCCTCTTTGTCCCCCTGAGACAGGGGGACGAGCGAAGCGGAGGGGGTATGATAAAAAGCGAAAACGGAACGGTGAAAACTCACATACCCCCTCCGGAACTCCGTTCCTCGTCGCCCCTATCTTAGGGGGACAAAGAAAACGGAAAGGTGAAAGGTGAAAACGGAAATCTGTGAGTAAGCGAGAGCAGAAGCATGGTAGGGACTCGGCATGCCGAGTCCGATAACAAAAGCATAAGCGGACTCGGCATGCCGTGTCCGAAAAGCCGAGCGGAAGCAGATTCGATGAACCAAAGGTCGACGTTAAGTCAAGTCAAAACGGAAAACAGAGAACTCGGACTATTCTGAGTACTCGGACTTCCCCGCTCCCCGCTCCTTGTTAAACGTCCATTTTGCAACCCTTAACACAAATCCTTTCCGCATTACCTTATTTATACATATATTTGTTGCGCAAACAGTAAACACCTAACCTTAAAACCATGTTTTTCTATTATCTGATGCCGGTTATCTTCCTCTTGGGCATCATAGGCATAGCCCTGGAAGATGTTATCAAGGTGAACAAGGCTGCCACTGCCGTGGGAATGTGCATACTGCTATGGCTTGTGTTCCTGCTCAATGCCGAGCACTTCTTCGTGATAAATCCTCCTAAGCACATCAGGGAGTTCGTTATCATGTTTCCCCAACTGTCGGAGATGTCCTTGCATGAAGTGGCCTTCGAGTTTCTGGAAGTGAAACTGGTGCGCGGTTTGGGCGATGTTGCCACCACGCTGTTCTTCGTCCTCGGTTCCATGGCCATCATAGACATAGTGGACTCCCATGGAGGCTTCGGCATCATTTCCCAGTCGATAAAGACAAACTGCATGCGCAAACTTCTGTGGGCGCTGAGTGCCGTCACTTTCGTGATGTCGATACTTCTGGGCAACCTTGCCACCGTGATAGTGATGGTGTCCATAGCACGCAAACTGGTGCCCGACCGTAATGCCCGGCTGATATTCAGTTGCATGATAATCATTGCATCCAATGCGGGCGGATCCTGCTCGCCCATTGGTGATGTCACCACTCTGCTTCTGTGGACGGGAGGCAATCTTTCTGCCCTGCATCAGGTGGCTTCGCTGATATTGCCCTCTATGGTAATGCTTCTCCTCCCTTTGTCCATAGCCACTTTCATGTTGCCAAAGGAGACTGTCCCCACACCCATTTCTGTTGCCTCTTCGGCGCAGACGGACGTCAATCCGGGCACGCGCAAGGCAGTCCTGTGGGTAGGTCTCGGTTCCCTGGCCATGGTGCCGGTGTTGCAGACCCTCATACAGTTGCCTCCGTTTATGGGAGTGTTGCTTGGCTTGGTGATATTGTGGGTGATAACCGACCGCAAGTATGCTGATTCCGAGGACGAGTCCAAGCAGAACCTGCGTGTCCAGAGGTCTCTGGCGCGTGTGGACATCAGCACCATCTTCTTCTTCCTGGGCATCCTCATGTCCGTTCAGGCGCTTATCGTCACCGGCCAACTGGCCATCATGGCCAATTTCCTGAGCGACACTTTTGCCGACAAGAACCACATTGCCATAGTGCTGGGCATCCTCTCCTCATTCCTTGACAACGTGGCGCTCGTCTCTGCCACCATGGGCATGTATCCCTTGCAGGAGACCGGTATTTTTGCCGCCGACAGTTCCTTCTGGACGTTGCTGGCCTTCTGTGCCGTTACCGGAGGCAGCCTGCTCATCATCGGTTCGGCAGCAGGTGTTACGGTTATGGGTATGGAGAAGATTTCCTTCGGTTACTATCTGAAACGTTTCAGCCCTCTTGCCCTGTTGGGCTTCTGTGGCGGTGTCCTTGTGTACATGTTCCTTTATTGACGAACGGAGAGAAAAATGATGTTGGATGCCAGGAAACTCTCCACTTTGTTGGAGACCCCCGAACAGTTGCTCGCCTATCTCGGGGAAATGAGCAATGCCCAGTTCCGCAATGCCAGTCGTGTGCTTGGTGAGAGGCTGTTGCCCTCGGTGGATAATGATGTCTTCTGGCAGGTGTTCCGCACCTTGTTCCTCTGTGACAGGAAAGCCTATCTCGGTACTCTGCTCAAGGCACTTGTGGCAAGGCTATGTCCCAAGGGTGTGCATCCCACGTCCGAAGTTTTGGAGGAAGTGGGATTATGGACGGGTGTCTTCCCCTCCCTTTGCCAAGAACTTACCGACACTGACCGCAAGAAGATCCTTCTGGCATTGTTGCCACTATTCACCTCCCCCTCGGATGCAGAAAGCCTGCTGCTCCAATGCGGTTTGAAGGAAAGTTCCTCATGGATACCATTCCTCCTGCAGGTGCAGAGCAAACCATGCTACTTCCTCCTGTTGAAAGCCCTCCGTTATGTAGAGCATGACAAACCTCTGCTCATCCGCACCTGTCATTTCCTCATGAAGCGAGGCGACGGACAAAGTTTCAACATGGCCAGCCTTCTACGTCTCTCCTTCGGCCTGGAGGAAGTGCGCGGCACCTTTTCCCTCTCCCTCGAACCCTACCAGTTGGCACGCATAGAGCAGAACTACGATGCTTTTCTGCAGGTGATGGTATAGATGGTCCACTCTCAATTGGGCAGGGTGGACAAACGGGACTACTTCATATTAGCCGATGTTGTGCCTTAAGACTTCCCAAGATCAGGCGGGTTAGTAATTGTTTATTATAAAAAAGACGTGGGAGTCTGTACTTTTCGCTTATCCCAGTCTTCAGGCCTTCGCATTGCCTCTCTCCCAAGGATAAGCAACGCAGCCAGCCCACGCCATGACATATTATGATACTCAGGTAACGCGATGAAGAGGTTACGAGAGTATATAATACACCTTACGTGAACGTCCCGAGTTGCCGTATCTTTATGGGAGAATTCAAGTTTGCGAAATTTGAATACCTACAATCCAAAATGATAATAAAAGTCAAGTAAATGAAATGTAATAATTTATATACCAATACTTTATAAAGATATTACGACTTACTTTTGCTTTTATAATCTGCATCTAAATAGCTTTAATTTGCATGTATTTTGTTTCTCGTTTGTTTCTTGTTTTTCGTGTTTTATTTGTACCTTTGCAGTACGAAACCGAAAAAAATACAAGGACTATGGCAAGAAACAAGAAAGCACCGAAGGCTAAAGAGCCAATCCGTCTTAGGATGAAAGACCTGAGCAACGGAAACAAGAGCCTGTATCTTGATATATACCGTGACGGGAAACGTACCTATGAATATTTGAAGA
>JAGAQH010000015.1 GCA_017622815.1 Bacteroidaceae bacterium
GCGAGGACGATACAGCGGTGGGCAAAGAAGTACCCGGACTTTCCCAAGGGGAGGCATGACGGGGGCAAGGAGGTGACGTATGACACGCAGGAAGCGGTTACTTGGAAGAAGATGCACCCGGAACTATTCGGGAATACATGAAAGCGTGTCCAACCATATTGCGCTTGTCGCTTGATGGCGATATGAGGCCATGCCCTTAATGGGGTGTGGCCTTTTTTTATTTGCGGAGCAAGTCATTTGGTCGTGAAATATATGTCGTGAGCAGAACATAACTTACTGAGGATAAGCACACTACCCCATCATAATTTTATTTGCATGTAAATTCCTGAAACTTTAACTTCTCTTAACTTGTCGTTTGTTCACGACACGCACATTTGCGCCTATATCTTTGCACGCACCAGCGATATTGCTGGCAACGTAAAACAATCATGAGATATGAGCGAAGAGGTTAAGACCTTTAATTTTGACACAGGCAACAACAGTCTGTTGGCTGCAATCCTGCCTTCTCTCCAGCAGAGAGGCGTGGACACTGGCATGCTCATGGGCATGCTGAGTAACAACAATCGTGGCGGTGGTGGGTTCTTCGGTAACAACGGAGGATTTCAGGACATCATCGCGTTAATCGTAATCGCCGCAATCTTCGGCAACGGAAACGGCAACGGCATCTTCGGAGGCGGAAACAACCAGAACTCCACCGAGCGTGAAATGCTGATGAGTGCAATCCAGCGCAACGGAGTGGACATCGGCCAACTGGCCAACACACTGAACTGCTCCATCGGCAAGGTGGATGCTGCTATCGGTCAGATTGCCACGCAAATCTGCAACCTCGCTGGTCAGCAGGGATTGTCCTTCCAACAGGTCATCAACGCCATTCAGGCCGGCAACTGCGCAATCACCAACCAGATTGCATCTTGTTGCTGCGACCTCAAGCAGGCAATCGGCCAGACCAACGTGGCACTGGAGCGTGGTTTCTCCAGCGTGGCCTACGAGACACAGCGTCAGACCTGCGACATCGAGAAGGCTATCGCATCAAGCACCAACCAGATACTGGAGGGTCAGCGTGCAGCAGAAATGCGCGACATGCAGGACAAGTTGGATGCCTTGCGCGAGAAGAACGCACAGCAAGCAGTCATCCTGAACAATGCCCAGCAGACCGCCCAGTTCCAGGCCATGCTCGCACCTATCGCAAGCGACCTTGCCGAACTGAAGTGCAATCAGGTGCCCGTTAAGAAGATTGCCTGCCCCGAGCAGTACATCCCCGTGAATACTGGCGTAAATGCCCAGTACGGACTGATTCCTACAGGTTGCGGTTATCCTTACGGATACCCCTTTGGCGTGTTCGGCGGCAACTGCGGCGGTTCTCTGTGGGGCTAACGGAAAGGAGGTAGCGATATGAGTACCGTATTACCCTTCCGCATCAACACCAACGTTAACGGCATCCCTGCCATCAGCAGCCAGTCAGTCAGCGTGAACGCGGCTGGCGACACTGTGTCCTACGACTTCCAGAACCACCCCACAACGGGAGGGAACTTCCGCGGGTGGATTACGGTAAGACTGGCGCAGGCTGTACCCACTGGCACGGCAGACACCGCACAGGTGGTCTTTACCACCGAGGGAGGCAATGCCATTCCGTTGCTCGGCTACGATGCAGCACCCGTTACGGTGGCCAATCTGCGAGGCAGTGGCGTGTATCTCGTCTGGTACGAGGGCAGCACCCGTTATCTGCAACTCGCAACGGGAAATTTTACCTAAGTATTAACCAAACAAGACAAGCAGACTTATGTTCGGAGGACTACGGCAGGGAAACCTGCTCTACATATTGGAGAGGAATGCTCAGGGTGCTACGCTCAGGGTGGCACAGGTTGAGAGCGTCAGCAATCCCACGCCTCGTTACGGGCAGATGAACCAGTTTTCCACCCAGACAGATATGGTGGTGGACATCAAGGCACGGCATAACGAGGAGACGCTGGAATTTAAGCAACTCAACACCTCGCTGAGCATAGCCAATAGTGGCAACCTCGTCCTTAGCGATAGCGATAAAGCCATGAGCGCAGAAGTGGAAGCACTGATGCGCACAAGCAAGCAGGCGATAGATGCCACCCCATATCATGAGAGGATGTACGCTGACCTGAAGGGCATATACATGGAGCTCAATCCGCAGTTCGCCAAGGAGAAGGAACGGGAGGATAAAATCAATGCCCTGGAAGGCAAGATGGGCAAGATTGAGGGCACGCTTGACAAGATACAGCAGATGCTATCCAACCTCACAAGCAGGAAGTCTTAGAAAGGAGAAAAAGAATTATGGTCCAGATTAGAATCACAAGCAAAAAGCGCGAGAAGATGAGCGAGCATGCGGAGAAAGCCCTGAAACACCTGGGCAAACTCATGCAGTGCATCGAAGAACTCGGCGATGACGACATGGACGAGCGCTATGGCTCTGGTCGCTACGGCTCAGGCGGTGGCAGTATGGGCGAGCGTTACCCCATGGGAGGAGGAAGAATGAACGGCAGAGACGACTGGGAGGATGATGATGACGACGAGCGCATGCCCCAGATGGGCGAGAGGCGCAGACGTGCATCCAACGGCCGTTATACCTAACGATTAGACCGGTGGGCAGGGGGGATTGAACCTCTGCCCATCCCAACACCGAAAGACAATGAACAGAATGCCATTAGACATATACGAGATTGACATGATGCCGAGAGCGCAGAAGGTCTACCTGATGCGTTACGGTTGGCACTTCAACCGCGCCGCCTACATGCTCGCAAGCGACCTCATGCGCAAACAGAGCAAGAACACGGGCAAACTGGAGAAGGTGCCTCGCTACACGAAGGACGAGGTGGATGCCCTGCTCCAGCGCCACAACGTGCAGGTTGAGCATAAGGGAGGCTACGATTACGTCTATGCCGCCCAGATGTGCCGTGCTGACTACCTCGGCAGTAGTATTGCTGATGAACAGCACCTCGCCCTCTACGTCAAGGATACCTGCGACGATGCAGACGGTGGCGACGGCGCCATCATGCGCAAATGGTATGCCTCCATGGTTGGCAGTGGCGAACCCGTGGAGTGGGAAGACCTCTTGGAGGAGGAATAGCGTATGCTCAGGCAGACGATACACCTCAGCGAATGGGATTGGACAATCTATGCCTACTACTCCGTCGGTCATTACTACACCGATGAGATAATGGACAGGCTTGTCTCCCTCGGGTGCCGTGATAGGAAACTCCAGCGAGCATATTCCAACCTCTCCTCGGGCACGGTGGACACCGGACTGACATATTCCAACCTGCTGAACAGGGAAACCGTCATGGTGGTGGGCTATGCCTCGTCAGGTGCCGAATTGTTCAATTCGCTGGTGCATGAGATGCGCCACGTTGAGGAGCATATCGCACGGGCAAGCCACATAGAACCATACGGAGAACCTGTTGCCTACCTCTGTGGAGAACTCGCACGGCAGATGTACGCCTGCATCGGGCACTATCTCTGCGACTGCTGTCGGAAGCATATTCAAAAAAACTGAATACGATTGTTCCACGCACAGGCGAGGGTATAGCGGAGTATCCGCTATCTTTGCGTGTATGGAATATATAACAATCATAGCAACGGCTTTCGGCACGGTCATTGCATCTGTTGGCGGCTGGGAACTTGTCAAGTGGTTTCTCAACCGCAAGAGCAACAAGCGCATTGCGGCGGCGGCTGCGGAGAAGGAAGAACTGAACAATGAAAGAGACGAGTTCCATTTCCTTCGGGAAAGGCTCGAGTTCAAGGACAAGCAACTGATGGAGAAGGAGCAGAGGTTTGCCGAGCAAACCGACCTCGTGCGCAACCTCAACAAGCAACTGCTTGACAAGACCATCGAAAACGGCAATCTCCAGGCCCGCATCGCTTCACTTGAAGCCGAGCGAAGAATGAAGTTGTGCGAGAAGCGAGGATGTGTAGACAGACAACCACAAAGCGGATACTGATATGAGGAAAATCACGGAAATCATCGTCCATTGCTCAGCGACGCGCGAGGGCAAGGAATTTACTGTTGCTGACATTGACCGTTGGCACAGGGAAAGAGGTTGGAAGGGGTGTGGCTATCACTACGTCATTACCCTTGACGGCAGGGTTCAGCAGGGCAGACCCGAGCAGATAGCAGGAGCACATTGTTCTGGGCGTAACGCCGAAAGCCTCGGCATCTGCTACATCGGCGGATGCGACCTTGTGGGCAAGAGCAAGGACACCAGAACTGAAGCGCAACGGAAGTCCATGGTAACGCTCATCCGTCAACTCATGCAGACGCACGGCATCAGCATTGAGAACGTGCGATGCCACAATGAGTTCTCGACCAAGGCTTGTCCGAGTTTCTCCGTTCAGAAGTTGCACAAGGAAATACTGGAAGCATGAGGAAGTATATCGCATTACTGATTACCGCCACCATGTGCGTGGCGTGTGGCACGAAGAAGATGCACACCTCATCGCAGTATGCCGACAGCATCAGATGGGAGAGGCGCACACATAAGACAGACAGCCTCGCACGCAAGGCAGTGACCGATGAACTGCTCACCCACATCGGCAAGACGGACATCCTCATAGAGGAGGTTGTCTACGATACCGGCAAGACAGACAGTACTGGCAAGGCGCCAGTCGCCAGTCGTAGGCGCACGACAATACGCAAGCAGGACACCACGGCGATAGCCTCCACATCACAGGAGCAGGCAACCGCCATCAGCCAAGCGACCGACACCACCACACACCAGCAGGGCAGCAGAGGCAAGGAAGAGGTGGAGGAAAGCAGACACCCTCCCGAGTTCCCCTGGACATTCGCCACGATGCTCATAATGGCGTTAGTAGTAATTATTATCATCAGACTAAGAAAATAGATTATGACACAAGTAGAAAAACTCAAGCAGGCAGTCAGCCTGATTTCACAGGCTATGGAGGTGTATGCCTCGGCCTCAAAAGAACTTGAAGAAAAGACCGGCAGAGAACTCCACCTCGAACAGACCAACACGGAGGTGGAGGCCGATGAATTGACCGAACACTTCTCGCGCCTTATAGGTCATTGTGTACTGGCAGAGATTTAAGCAGACATTTTCTTGCTTTTCCAGAAAATAATCGTACCTTTGCACGCAAAGGTTGGAAAGGGGAAGAGGATTATCCGAAATCGGGTAGTTTTCTCCCCTTTTTTCGCTGAAGTTGACGCATTGTTGACGAAAAGACAGGACAATGAAAAGATAATATAATGAATGTCAAAGGATTATAACGATAAAACTACCTTTGCGACATGAAATACCTACAAACAAGTATCAAGGAACTGGGCGTAAAGATTGAAATCTCATCCTTTTCCACAGGCAACGGCACCAAGGAGTGGCATGCGATGTTGCATGTGGAACCACGCGGAGAGATGTTCCTGGAGCAATACACGCGCATACGCCAGGCCGAAACCATACTGGCAGAAATGCCCGAACTGGAAGGGGCACAAACCGTGTTCAAGCGCTACTTCCTGTCCGACAGCACCAACCAGCAACCCCTCATGCAGGAGGACGGTTCCCATTGCACCATAAGTTACATACAGCAGCCTCCTCTAGACGGAAGCAAGGTGGCCCTGTGGATATACATGCAACAGGGCATGGAGGTGGAATACCTTGCCGACCAGGCCGGCTCCACGGTAGTAAGCCACAACGACTACCGCCACATCTGGACCATGGGACTGATGGACAACCAGGGCGACAGCCACCAACAGACACAGACCCTGCTGGGGCAATACGAACAGGCGCTTACATCGCACCAGGCCTCCATTGCCGACAACTGCATTCGCACATGGTTCTTCGTGCGCGATGTGGACACACAATACCACGGACTTGTGGTGGCACGACGCAACTATTTCAACTACATAGGCCTGACGGCAGACACACATTACATCTCCTCCACAGGCATCGGCGGCAATCCCTCCGACCCCAAGGCCCTCGTGCAGTTGGGGGCATACGCCCTGACCGGTTTCCAACCCGAACAGCAGCGCTATCTCTATGCCCCAACCCACCTGAACCGCACCAGCGACTACGGAGTCACCTTTGAGCGTGGCACACTGATGCAGTACGGCGACCGCGACCATGCCTATATCTCCGGCACGGCAAGCATAAACAACCAGGGCGAGGTGGTGCACGTCGGAGACATCCGCAAGCAGACACTGCGCATGTGGGAGAACGTGGAGAAACTGTTGGAAGAGGCCGGCATGACCATGGAGCACTGCGCACAGATTATCGTCTACCTGCGCGACACTGCCGACTATGCGCTTGTACGCGACATGTTCAAGGAGCGCTTCCCCGAGATCCCTACCGTCATCACCCTAGCTCCCGTATGTCGTCCCACATGGCTTATAGAGATGGAGTGCGTGGCAATCAGGGAAAGCCGCAATCCACAGTACGCGAAGTTTTAGAAGAGACAACATATTGCCACATCATTCACATCGCAAACAGTCTAACATCGGCATGTAAATAGTCTTACGTCGCGGTGTAAATGGATTTACCAAACAAGGGGATATGCCTAACGAGCATATCCCCTTACTTTCTGTAGCTGAAGAGGCGCAGGATGTAGAGGCACGGGATATAGAGGAACAGGTTGATGAAATCCAGATTGTCACTGTCTGCCAAAGCCTGTTAGAACAGAAGAAGTTTCTGCGGACAGCAGTAATAAAAGAGAGCGAAGATCGGGGACATCCCATCTTCGCTCTCTAACATTATACGCTCAAAGCGTTTGAATTTCCATTACTTCTTCAGTATGCGGTACGCATATACTCCATCCTGAGTTGCGACCTTAAGCACATAAACTCCACCGGCGAATGTACTTACATTGATGGCCTTTGTGCTTCCTGCTGAAACGGCCTCCGTGTCGAAGTACATCTGTCTGCCACTGTAATCGAATATTACATAGTTTACAGCATCAGAATTGAAGTTACATGTTACATACAGAGTCTCCTCTACAGGATTCGGACCTACCACAACCATGACATCCTCACCGACATTACCGATACCGACAGCTGTTGCCACCTCCACGGTTATCTGGATAGATGTCGTTGCCCCATTGGCGTCAGTTGCCGTTACAGTGGCAATAGTCTCACCAACAGTCTTACCCATGAATATTACATCGTTGCCTGACAAGAACATTGTAGCAATATTATCGTCAGAAAGACTGATGGCAAAAGTCATCTCATCATCATCGGGGTCAGAGAAGAGAGAGTTAAGCGACAGAACTTCCGAGGTTGAATTTTGGCATACAACAATCTTTTCAATAGGCTCGATGCACTCGGGAGCACGGTTGACATGTTCTACATAGTAGCGTACTGTGGCCTTGCCTACATGGTTTGCACTATCTGTTGCAACAATATCGAACGAGTATGAACCTGCTGTCTCGTATGCAGGTGCGATTGCGATTTCGATGTTCAAGCTACCGGTCTCGCCTACTACGCTAATGGTTTCATCTTCGTTAATTGTAACCTGTGCCTCACTATTGTCAACAGTGGCACTCTTGATGCTTACCATCTCATTAGCGTTTACAAGTGCTATGGTCATGTCATCGCCTTCCGGTTCTGCAACAGACACATTCACGATAGCAGTATCCGCCTCCTTGGCATAAACTGTCTCGGAAGGAGCAGTAACAACAGGAGAACCATTCTTGCTCAGATATATAGGATAGTTCAGAACGGGGGTATACAGGTCGTTACTCTTGATAACGATTACTGCCTTGTTATCCTTCTCCTTGGGAGCAGATGCCGCATTAAGACGAACCTTCACTGCAACACTTTCACCAGGAGCAATCTCGCCGGAAAGGGTATCATTCTCGAGGCTGACCCAAGAACCGCCCTCGGTGGTCTCCAGACAGGTCATGATATAACCCAAAGAGCCATAGCTCTCCTTGAACATGGAAGCCACGTCAAACCATCCGTAACCCTCTACATAACCCATGTAACGGTTGGAAACTACGGCCTCCTCCTTAGAAGACATGTATGCGGGATATTCTACGCCCTCGGGATAAGTTACGCGAACATAGAAGTTCTGACCGGGACTCATATAAACAGCCTTGTCCAGAGGTACAATAACGAAGCGCGCGCCTTCCATAGACTCGAAGTGAACCGTGCCTGACGAAAGTACATCATCACTATCGTAGTTGTCGCCATTTACAATCTCTACGGTAATATCGGCATTCTCAATATATGTACCGTCCATATTGCTCAATGTTGTTGCAATGTAGACATGAGAGATGTTGAAACCATCCTCGGGAGCCTGATAAGCAGTAGCGGCCTTGTAGGTGCCATACTTATTTCCGGTACCATAGGACACAGTATTGGAACCCTCAGCTGTGGGATAGAACAGCGCATCGTTGTACTCGAAGTCCTGAGGAGCATCAATAACATTGGAACTTGTTGCCATGGTTGTTATAGAAGAGTAGATGTTCTTCATCAACTCTGCCTTTGCTTCCTGGGACAGAGGTGCAGGAGAGGACTTCTTACCCTCATTGTTCCAGGGCATAATGCCACCACCAGCATCCTCCTGACTGATTTCCTCGCCAATACCAGAGGGATCCAGGCGCAAGTCGTATGTCAACTTGTACTGACCATAGTTATAGATAACCACAGAATCCTCGCCAACATAGTCGTCAGATACATTCTCTACACGAATCTCCTCCTTATCTGTTATAAGGTAAGGAGCATTTGTTACAATGAAGCGAACAAGTACCTTGGCTGTATCAGACTCGTTATAAGCGAAAGTCAAAGGAACGTCGTATATACCGGGAGTATTCTCAATACTGCCTTGCATAATGGGAATAGATATCTCCAGTCCCTTCTCGTCCACAGTAACGGGGGTACCGTCGTAGTACTGTCCCCACTCCTGAACCTTTTCACCGAACCAATTCTCTACCCAACCATAATACCATGTCTGTGCGGGCACCTGCATGGTTTCGTCATACATTGAATTATACACTTCAAACACACCCTCGTTTTTGATATTATTTATCGTGAACGAAGCTGTTCCCTGGTTCTCAACCTTAAAGTATGCCTCGTAGAAAGCACCCATCTGGGTTATCGGGCCCTTATAGGCCTTATCGGCAGTACCCATCACATTCTGAACGACAATAGTGTCGGGGAATACTGGCTTGGCAGTACCGGTGATAGTAAGGTTGACAGGTATCTGTATCTTTTCTGAAGCGGGAACGTTACTGGTAATGTCAATGTTAGCAGTGTAGTTACCTGCCATTTTGTTGGTATGGACATTGATATCCACGGTTCTGCTGGCACCTGCGGCAACCGTCTGCTCCACAACAGGAGTGAACTGTACTGCATTGCCAAATGCAAGATAGCGCTCAGGCAGCCTGATGCTCTCCGAAGCATTCTCGTTGGATATACCGGCCAAACCGAACGGAGCAAAGATAATGGCATATTCACCGAACCCTTTGTATTGGAACTTGAATGAACCGTCCTTCTTCATGATGAGCTGATAGCAAACACCCATATTCATGGTGTTGCCATACTCCATAAAGGAAACAATAGCCTCATCCTCCGTAATATAGTGGTATGTACCAGCTGTCTTGCTCATGTCCATTGTGTGCATACCCCAATAAGGAGCAATGATGTTGGTATAGATAGTTCCTTCGGGGAAAGTAGCAGGCGGTTCGGGCCACATCTTTTGGTCAACACGTTCCGTAAAGGACACGAAACCGGTATTGTAGATGTACATCTTGCTGTACTTCTTGCCATAGAAGGGGAACTCGAAGGGCAACTCTACTGCCACATAGTCGTGACTATTGTAGTAGGAGAAGTTGTTCTGCTCGCCCAAACCTGTGGTTTCGATGTCTATCCAGTCATACTCAGTGCCACCGTCCACAGAAGCAGCATAGGCATACGAGGTCTTGGAGTTTTCATCCACCTCCTCGGCAAAGTCTATAAGGGCATTGGGAGCAATGGCATAAACGAGGGGTTCATTACCATTATTGCTGATTGTCAAAGGCTTCTTCAATTCGGTACCACTCTCCAGTGTGTCTGTAATCTCGGTATAACTCAACTCTATTGTTGGAACACCGATAACCTCACCCTTAATGTTTGCAACAAGGTCGCCGCCATTTGTTGTGATGGTCATTACATCCTCTACGGAGCCTTCGGCAACAGTGGGCAGTGAAACGACGATGTCCTTGGACATTCCGGGAGCCAACTTGAAGGGAACTTCAACATCGAACTCAACATTGCCACTAGCCAAAGCAATAGCGCCAACCTCCAGGCTGTCCTTACCAACATTCTTTACGGTAACAGGCAATTGAGCCACCGAGGTACGGAACACCTTACCGAAGTCAATGGCGTCGCTTTCCAAGATTGCTACAGGCTGAAGGCTTGCACCTACCACGCTTGTATTGAAACGAATGTAAGATGTAGACTGATCGGGGTCATTGCTCAACAAGGTAATTCTGTTGTAGGTATCACCGGCAACTAGGTTCTCATTCGCTGCAACAGAGGCTGTCAGAGTAGCCTTGTCACCAGGATTAATGATACCATAAGCTGGAGTTATGCCGGTAATGAAGCTTGCCTTGGGAGCAACAAATCTGACTGCGGTCTGCGAAGTGAAGTAATTATAAACATCACCGGCAGGGTCATCATTGTTTCCCCAATAGTCGGCAACATCGGCAGAAGTAACTGTCAAGGGGTCTGCATCCTCGGGATCGTGAATACCACAATAAAGGGTAGAACCACTTTGGAAGAGTGATGCAGCCTCGTAACTATCGTAGTAAACCTCAATGTCACCATTAGAGGAAAGTACTATACGGAACGAGATGGGAGTGTAGTCCTGATCATAAACCAAAGCCTTCACATTGGAATAGTTGACAACGAACTTACCGTCCTTCTTGGCATACTCTACCTTGGATTCGGGGCCGAAAGCCAACTCATAGCCATAAGCCGAAATATATGCCACACCGTCCAGGCCATAGGCCGTCTCGGTCAGAGGACTACGGTATACGTTCTCGCCATTATTGAAGGCGATACCGCCGAAACTGCTAATGTAGACTCTGTCGTATGCCTTGCCGTAGAAGGGGAAACTGAAGCCCAGAGCAATCTCTTTAGACAAATAAACATCGTCACTGAATGAAGATGTAATGTCTGTCCCGCCAATCAAAGCAGCATTACCGTCATAAGCGAACTCGGCAGAACCGTTCAGGTTGCTCTCTGCAGCATAGCCATACTTATGGGCTGATTTGGTCTGCTTCTCAAGCTGTTGGTCAGAGAATTTGGGGAACACGTACTCCAACGGATAATCGCCAGTGTTGGCAATAGTGAACTCGGCAGTAGTTGTTGTGGGCACATCCACATCGAGAACGCCAACCTCCAACGTATCCGGAGTAACCTCAATATTTGCAGGATCTGTAGCAACACCACGAACAGTCACCTTGAACTCTGTTCCATCAGAATGCTTAAATGTAATGGCACCTGTATGGCTGCCGGCAGCCTTGGGAGCAAACGTAACATCGAAGGTCTGTGCCGAACGGGCGGGGAAACCACCATTGATATATGTGGGAGCCTCAAAATGCTCGGAGTTACAAGAAATTCTGTTGCCACTGAGAGAACCATAGTAGCCAAAAGGAGCATAACCCTCGTTGACAACCTCCACGGTCAGTGTCTTGCTCTCGCCTACCAGAAGGTCACCGAAGTTAACCACTTTGGCAACTGCCATCTGAGGCTTCTGGCCTGTTACCGAGATTGTAACGGGAAGCGTCAGCTTGTTTGCCTCGCTTTCGTTAGTATTGAAACGAACATTAAACTTATATGTACCGTTACACAAGGGCTGGCCATCGTTTGAGATTGCCACAGCCTGTGTCTCTCCCGGCTTAACGGTTCCGGATACAGGATCAAGTACGAGCAACTGGCTCCAATCCGGGTTCTGGCTTACTGCGGTAATTGCCCATGTGGGGTTAGACAAAGTCTCATAGGGGCTGCCGGCAAGAGCACTCTTCAAGGAAACCCAGGTCTTACCCATGTCATTACTCATAAAGCTGTAAGCGCTATAAGCATCCTCTGTTGCTGTAGCCAAACCAAGAGTGTAGGGGCTTTCCTGTGCAGGGAAGTGTACTACAACCCAGAATGACTCGCCCGGAGCGAAATAGTGCTGTTCGTCCAGACGCATGATACCATCACTATAGAAGTAAGGTGTAATCTCAGTAATCTTTGTAGCAGTGGACAGATTGTTGCCACGGTATATCTGAATTGTCGGATTAGTACCGTATGTTGTCTGTATCTTAACCGCTGTCAGGTTAAAGCCATCGGCATATACATTCTTATCCACGTAGAACCACTGTGCCTGAGAGTTTGGCAGGGTATTGTCAGAGTCGCCAATGCTTGCATAATACCCCTCGAAGTACTTGAAGTTGACGGGATAGTCGGTGGTAACGAAGTCTGCCGTACTATACTTCTCGTTAACAGCATGGGGCTTGATGGACAACTTGCCATTGTATTCCGTAACAATGCCGGGAAGTGGCTTGGTGCCATATGAACTGATAGTAGACTGTGTGGTACGTGCAAAACCGTCCCATTTCAGCAATCCCTCGTCGGTATTGCTGATATTGAATGTCGCACTGGCAATGGGAGTTGTTGCATTAACCTTCAACGACAAAGACGTCTTGTCGACAGTCATCTTAGGACCGGCATTGGTGGTAGCGGTCACTACTGGAGACAAGTCGGAAGAATTACCCCAACGGTTTACTGCCTTGATGGCGATGTAGTAGGTTGTCAGAGGTGACAAGCCTTTCAGTTCATAACTGTATGAATCGCCAGAGGACATAAACTTGGTATCGGCAACAACACGCTTTATGCTATTGAGGTCGGACGAAGCGTCAAATGCTTCTGTACTATAATAAATAATGTGATGATTCACATTGTTGTCACTTGAAGCAGGAATGGTCCACTGCAGGGTAACGTTGTCCTGTGCAGGCAAAACAGAGAATGTTTCAACTGCCTCGGGAGCAGTACCGTCGCCCATCTGCAATGCCTTGGCGGCATCCACATAACCGCTGCCGTGCAAACCCTCTGCACCACTGTTATATGCATAAAGGTCGTTCACAGAAGTAATAATCTGCTGACGCAATGTCTCTGCAAGCATATTGGCATTGCCATACTGCGAAAGAACCAGCGCAGCAATACCAGACACATGTGGAGTTGCCATTGAAGTACCCTCGTTGTAACCATAGGTGTCACCGGGAAGAGTGCTCAGCACACCACCCTGTTCTCCGTAGTCCATCAAGCCGCCAGGAGCAACAACATCTACCCAACTACCATAGTTAGAGTAGGAGGTGACCCTATAATCGTTGCCCATGGCGCCAACTGCCACAACCTTGTCGTAGCAACCAGGATAATAGTTTCCTGTTGAGCCGTTATTACCTGTTGCGAAGAACATGATACCACCGGTGAGCATGTCGCTGCGGGTCATCTCTACGAAATAGTCAATAGCATCCAGCACATCCTGCTCTTTGTAGTCGGGAGATGCCCAACCCCAAGAACACTGGGCAATAGATGCGCCACGGTGTGCTGCATATACAATAGCAGCAGCAAAGTCGCCCTCACCGGAACCGGAACGGGAATCAAATACCTGACAGGATATCATGCTAACGCCACTTCCCTCTGTACCATCACCACCGGCAACACCACAAACACCTATGCCGTTATTGTTAACGGCACCTACAGTACCGGCAACATGCGTACCATGACTGTGAGGATACACATCTGGAGAGTTTGTACAGAAGTTATAGCCATAAACATCATCCACATAGCCATTGCCGTCGTCGTCCACATTGGGCTGGCCATTGAGTTCTGCTTCGTTGGCCAGCATATTGTCCTTCAAGTCCTCGTGAGCGACATCAACACCACCGTCGATAATGGCAACAACAACATCCTTCTTACCGGTTGTCGTCTTCCATGCCTCGAACAGATTTATGTCGGCACCAGCCTTTGACCCACCCAGGGAACCATCGTTGTTGTAGTGCCACTGTTGTGACAAACGGGAATCGTTGAAGGGGGCTTCACCTGAACGTGCTGAAACAGCAGAACTGCTAACCGTACGGAACTCGCCTTCTCCTTCCAGAAGAACCATGGGCACCTTGCAGTTTGCCGTCTGTACACCGACAGTGTGACGCAATACGTTCGCGGCCTCCTGTGGGTTAATGCTCTCGTCAAATGTCACTTCGTACCAGCAATCCAGTCCGAACCTGGCCATTTGAGCTTCATACTTTGGCGCATAAGGGAATACCCTCTTAATGCTCTTTGCTCCAATCCTGCTTGATGCGGCGTCCAGGGGAGTGATGCCTAAAGTAAGCACCCCGTTAGACTGAACACGAGGAGCATTGCCAACCTGAAGTGCAACCTGAGGCTGCAACTTCACACGGACAACACCCTTCAAGGGAGTTTGAGCGGAAGCATGCGCAACAGCACCCATGATTGCACATAGCAACATGAGCACAAAATGCTTAGTAAGATTTCTCATACTTCACTTGTTGTTAATTAATAAAACGATAAGTTAATTATTTTTTGATATAAAAAAGACAATACCTCTTCTTACCGACAATACCTTTTACCTTGCTGATTTTAGGGGTGCAAAGGTACGATATTTTTCCTAATTCCTTCATTTTAAAGACATATTTTTTCCCTTATACGCAGATAAAGCAGCAAAATAACGTATGACGCACATCATTTGGAGCGCCAGCAAATGACTTCCGAAAGGTATCTCCCGAGTGTCCGCATATAGGGGATTTTGTCCTCACCGAGGACACGTCCTTGTTGTCATTGAGGACAAGGGACTGTTGTCATTGAGGACAAGCGCTTGTTCTCAATGACAACCATTTTAGGACCTCCAAGAGGTCTTGGCTCTGTACAAAAGAAGTTTAGAGACGGAAACTCAGGGAGCCAACAAAAGAAAGACGAAGGAAGAACGTCTATGACAGCTCTTCCTTCGTCTTTCTTTTGTATATCAACGCCACTACTTCTCCTCGGGCAGGATTACAACGGTAACTTCGTTCTTGCTGTTCACCAGTGCCTTGGCAGCACGCATGATGTCCTTCTGGCTAACCTTCTCCAGAGTGGGGAGGTAATCCCTCTGCACGTCTATGCCGTAGCGGTAATAACTCTGCAGGTATGAGAGCCATGCGAAGTTCTTGTTCTGGCGCTCCTGATAGGTCTTGCGCATGTATTCCTTCACGCGCTGCATGTACTCGGCAGGAATACCCTGTGCGGCAACCTTGCGGAGTTCCTCGCGCATGACGCTCAGACAGGTGTCGTACATCTCAGGCTTCACGTTGCCCTGAACGGAGAACATGTAGTTCCACTTGCCGTCGTTGCCGTCATAGTGTTTTCCACTTGCACCCACGCCATAGGAGGCGCCAAGGTCCTCGCGGATTGTCTTGGTGTAGTTCATCTGCATGGCCTGACCCAGTATGCTCATGACGATCTCGTCCTTGATGTTCTTCTTCTTGGCAGGAGTGTGCATAACCAGAGAGGCCATTGCCTGAGGCTGTTCCATCTTGGCCTTGTAGATGTTCTGGATGTTGCCCTTGCGGATGACAAGGTCGGTATAGACAGGCTTGTCGTTACGCTTCACGGTGGGCAGGGTGGCCAGATACTGGCAGCAGTACTTGGACAGGGTGTCCTCGTTGAAGGTTCCCACGAAGAAGAATGTGAAGTCGGAAGCATCGGCAAAGCGGTCGGCCCAAATCTCCAGGGCACGCTTGTAGTTGATTGCTGGCAGAAGTTCCTTCTTCATGACGATGTTGCGTGGGTTGTTGCCATAGAGGGTGGAGGAAACGCTGTCGGAGTACCAAGACAGGGGATTGCTTTCCTTGCCCTGAAGCATGGTGTAGTACTGGGTCATCATGTTCTGTGCGGCATCCATGTCGGGCTGGAGGGGCTGGAACTGCAGGTACACCAACTGCATCATGGTCTCCAGGTCCTGACGCGAAGAACCGCCGGAGATGTACTCGTTCTGCGAACCTATGCTGCCGTTGGCCTGTGCCTGCTTGCCGGCAAGCATCTTGCGGATGTCGGTCTGCTTGTAGCCTCCCAACTTGGAAACGGAGCAGAGTTCTTCGGCAACCTCCAGTGTGATGTAATCCTCGGCACCATAGCGGTTGGTACCGCCGGGGCTGTATGCCTGCATGAGAATCTCGTTGTCGTTGTGGGTGGTGGGAAGCATGATTACGCGGACACCGTTGGACAGGGTCAGTTCCTTGCTGCCATAGCGTCCGGCCTTGCTCTTCACGATAGTGCCGGGAGCGGGCAGGTCCTTGACCAAGGCACCGCTGGCGGTCTCGTCCACAAAGGCTGTGGTCTTGGCATCCATACCTGCCTTTACGGCAATGAGGAGGCTGTCGGCCGTGGGCTGGGTGTAGCCTTCCTTCTCGGGGTTCATGACCAGGACAACGAGGTTCTTCAGGTCGCGAGTGAACATCTTGGCATACAGGGCGTTCACTTCGTCCAGGGTGACGGTGGGAAGAATCTGCTTGTAGGCATTCACCTCGTCCTCGATGGAAACAAGGGGTTCGTTCTCAAGGAAGTTGTCCAGGCAATCCTGTATGAAGGCAGAGTTCTCACGCTTGTTGCGGTTCTGGTACTGGAGGTCTATGGAAGAGAGGAAGGAGGCACGGCGGCGGTCCAGTTCGCTCTGCAGGAAACCATGGTCCAGAATGGTGCACATCTCCTTCACGGCAGATGTGATGGCCGGGTATATCTGTCCCTCCTTGGGCACAATGTAGGACTCGGTGCACTTTGCCACCTTGGACAGGAGGAACATGCCCTCGTCGAAGGAAGCCATCAGGTACGGAGTCTCTGGTTTTTGCAGGATGTCCTGCATGCGTGAGGCGAACATGCCCGTAACCATGGACTTGACGGCCTTGTGGCGCAGGTACTCTGCGGTGTTCTTCTGGTCCTCCGGCCACAGAGGCTGGTGCTTCTGCATCAGGGACACTATGGTCATGGACTGCTCGGGGTCGTGGTCGGTAACCACGATGGGCTGCTCGTTGTCGTCCACGCCGTAGTAGATGCGCTTGGCGGGATTCTCGGGCAAGGCGATGGGAGAGAACATCTCCTTTATCTTTGCCTCAGTGCGGTCAACGTCTATGTCGCCCACCACGATGATGGCCTGCAGGTCGGGACGGTACCACTTGTGGTAATAGTCGCGCAGAACCTGGTAGGGGAAGTTGTCCACCACGGACATCAGACCGATGGGCATGCGGTTGCCGGGACGGCTGTTGGACATCAGTGTGGGCAACTGGCGGTCCAGTATGCGCATCTGTGCAGAGTTGCGCTGGCGCCACTCCTCGTGGATGACGCCACGCTCCTTGTCTATTTCCTTCTCATCCAGGGTGAGGTCGCAACTCCAGTCGTGCAGGATCAGCAGGACACTGTCCACGGTGGAGGTGCGTGCCGTGGGTACATTATTTATATTATATACGGTCTCATCGATGGAAGTGTAGGCATTCAACTGCTGGCCGAACTTCACACCTATGCCCTCCAGATAGCGCAACAGGGCATCGCCGGGATAGTGCTTGGTACCGTTGAAGCACATGTGCTCCAGGAAGTGAGCCAGGCCGCGCTGTTCCTCTTCCTCCTGAACTGAACCCACCTTCTGTGCAATGTAGAAATTGGCCTGCCCGGGGGTCCTCACGTTCTTGCGGACATAATAGGTAAGGCCGTTGGGCAACTGACCCTTGCGTGTCTCGGCATCCTGTGGCAGAGACTGTGCGCTGACACCTGCAACCATGCAAAGTGTCAGCAAGAGTGACAGAATTCTTTTCATATTTCGTTTGGTTTTGTCATTTTGACGCCAAAGATACGATTAAGCGAGAGAAAAAACAAATCTTATTTGATTTTTCCGAGCGTAAGTATATTAGAACGCAGTTCAAAGTTTCGATTAAGTGAACGAAATGCCAAATAAATGCCGTACCTTTGCACGCAATATGGCAAAAAAGAAGAAACGCAGACTTAAACGCTGGGTAAGGATCGTGCTCTGGAGCATGATGCTCGCCCTGGGCACATGGATAATATGGTGGCCGGCCAACGCCTTGCATGACTATTGGGAAGAGGCTTCCCTGAAAGACACGCAAAGAAAGGCATACCAACCAGGCAACGTCCTCATTACCCACGAGGCGGACTCTGCCATGACGGAGAAACTGCTACGCTTCATCGCCTCCCCCACCCGACTGGACACGGCAGACATTGCCGTGAGCGTGTGGGACCTGAGCAGCAACACCCCTGCCCTACAATGGCACGACCAGGAACTGATGGTTCCGGCTTCAAGCCTGAAACTCCTCACGGCCATATCGGCACTGAAACGTCTGGGGCCTGACCACAAATACACGGAAAAAGTGCTTATGACGGGAACCCTGACTCATGGCACCCTGCATGGCGACATCATCTTCCAGGCTGACGACAACCCCATGGTGGAGACCCTGGACGAATACATCCATGCCATCAGCCGTGCTGGCATACGCAAGATAGACGGACGTTTCATACTGAACCTGATGCGTGCCGACACGCTGAAGGCACATCATACGGCAAGTCTATGGGACATACCCTACAACCGCACGCCCATCCTGCTGAAGGGTGCGCCACGCATCGCACAGGAGATAAGGCTATTGCTCAGACAGGCTGGGATAGACGCGCCACGCCCCATAGTGGAAGAGGGGCTGAAAGTATATCCCACGGCACGTGTGCTGAAAAGCAAGACCACGGACATGACTGACGTCATCGCCCCCATGCTCATCTTCAGCAGCAACATCAAGGCCGATGCATTGTACTATCATGTAGACCACTACAAGGACAGATATACCTCGGGGGCAGGCAGAAGGGGTCCCGTACTTGACGCCTTCCTGCAGGAGAATCTCCGATACGACACCACCGGTTTCACTCTGAACGACGGTTCCGGCCTATCGCCCGAAAACATGGTCAGTGCCGACTTCCTCCTGTCCCTGCTACGCTATGCCTGGACAGAGCCGGAGATAAAGGACATATTGATAAACGAGGCTCTGGCCACACCCGGCCATCCCACACGGCGCGGTTCGCTGATATACCGCATGAACGGTCCCTTGTTTGAGAACCGCATATTCTGCAAGACGGGCACGCTGACCAGCATCGGTGCTTCCAGCCTCTGCGGCTATGCCCACGGACGCAACGGCCGCTGGTATGCCTTTGCCATAATAAACCGCAACTCTCCCGTAGAGGAAAGCCGCTTGTATCAGGACATGCTTTGCAAAGTGCTGGTGAAGTGACGCCCCGTCCTCCCTATCCGCAACAGCCACCGCATCCTCCGCTACAATTACCGTCGCAATCGCCCTTGCCGCCGCCTTTCTTGAAGAAGCGGTTGTATGTGGCGTAGGCGGCCACGATGAGGAGGAAGACGAGCAGGATTATGCTTTGAACGTTCATAGTATCAATGTTACAAGGAATGCCGCCAGCCACGCAATGGCGCATTGGAAAACAAGGATTATCAATGCCCATGTGTTGCCAAGTTCGCGGCGTATCGTTGCCATGGCGGCAATGCATGGGGTGTAGAGCAGGCAGAAAACCATCATGGCGTATGCCGTGGCGGTTGTGAAGACCTCAGACAGAGGCACTCCGGCAAACAGGGTGGACAGGGTACTTACCACCACCTCCTTGGCCAGAAGTCCGCTGGCCAGGGACGTTATGATGCGCCAATCACCCAAACCAAGGGGAGAGAAGACGGGTTGCAGGACTCCGGCCATCTGTGCCAGCATGCTTTCGTGCTCCATGCCAGGGGCCACCATCTTCAGGTGGAAAGTGAAGGTCTGCAGGAACCATATCACCATGGAGGCAAGGAAGATGACGGTGAAGGCACGACGGAGGAAATCGCTGGCCTTGTCCCACAAGAGGCGCATGACGTTGCCCGGCACGGGCATGCGGTAGTTGGGCAGTTCCAACACAAAGGGTACCGCCTCGCCACGAAACATTGAGTGTTTCATCAACAAGGCCACCAGTATGCCCACCACTATACCCATGACATAGAGACTTCCCATCACCAGGGCGGCATTATCGGGGAAAAAGGCCGCCGCAAAGAAGGCATAGATGGGTATCTTGGCCGTGCAGGACATGAAGGGGGTGAGCATGATGGTAAGACGGCGGTCGCGCACACTGGGCAGGGTACGGCTGCTCATCACACTGGGCACGCTGCATCCGAATCCCATCAGCAAGGGCACTATGCTTCGGCCGGAGAGACCGAGTTTTCGCAAGGGGCGGTCCATCACGAAGGCTATGCGTGCCATGTAGCCACTATCCTCCATCATGGAGAGGAAGAAGAAAAGCAGAAGGATGAGTGGCAGGAAGACTATCACCGTACCCACACCGCCATATATTCCGTCTATTACCAGGCTATGTATGGCAGGGGCTATGTTTATGGAGGACAGGAACGTGTCCGTAAGGCCGGTAAACCACTCCACCCCCGTTTCCATCTGCCCCTGAAGCCAGCCTCCGATACCGTCGAACGTGAGCCAGAAGACCACCGCCATTATGGCAATGAACGATGGCAGGGCCGTCCACTTGCCGGTAAGCACCTTGTCCACGGCCTGGCTCCGCAGGTACTCCCTCGTGTCGCCGGGGCGCACCACGGTACGGGAGCAGATATTGTTGATGAAGTCGAAGCGCATGGTGGCAATGGCCGCCTGGCGGTCAAGGCCCCGTTCCTCTTCCATCTGGCAAAGGATATGCTCCACGGTTTCCTGCTCGTTTTGGCTCAGGGAAAGGGCTTTCACCACCAATGGGTCGCCCTCTATCAGTTTGGATGCCGCAAAGCGTATGGGCAGGCCTGCCCTCTGGGCATGGTCCTCGATGAAGTGCATTATGGCATGCAGGCAACGGTGCACGGCACCGCCGTTCTCGTCGGGCGAACAATAGTCGTGGCGCAAGGGGCCCTCCTGATAGCGTGCCACATGTACGGCATGCCGTATTACCTCGTCCACACCTTCGTTTCTCATGGCGGAAATGGGGATGACTGGTATACCGAGCAGCGCCTCCATCTCGTTGATGCGCACGGAACCATGATTGTTCTTTATCTCGTCCATCATGTTGAGGGCCAGCACCATGGGGATGCCAAGTTCCATCAACTGCATGGTCAGGTACAGGTTGCGCTCTATGCACGTTGCATCCACTATGTTGATGATGGCTGAGGGGCGCTCCTCCAGGATGAAACGGCGGCTCACCACCTCCTCTGCCGTATAGGGCGACAGGGAATATATGCCCGGCAGGTCCGTCACCACGGAATTGGGATAACCCTTTATGGCACCGTCCTTACGGTCAACGGTAACACCGGGGAAGTTGCCCACGTGCTGGTTAGCACCCGTCAGTTGGTTGAAAAGCGTTGTCTTGCCACAATTCTGGTTTCCCACCAAGGCAAAGGTAAGCGAGTTATCGGCGAACGAATGAGCGAGTAGTTTTCCGTTTTCCGTTTTCCGTTTTCCGTTTTCCGTCTCACGTCGTGCCTTCTCCTGCTCCTGATGATAGTGTCCACCCTCGCCAAGACCGGGATGCTCCGGTTCTGGAAAACGGGAATCGGAAATCGGAAAGGTGAAAGGTTGTTTCCCGTTCTCCTCAAAGTTTTCCGTTTTCCGTTTTCCGTTTTCCGTTCGTCTCACCTCTATCTTGCGTGCATCGGCACGGCGCAAAGTCAGTTCGTAGCCATGCACACGAAGTTCCATGGGGTCGCCCATGGGAGCATACTTCACCAAAGTTATGGGCACACCCGGCAACACGCCCATGTCCAGGAAGTGCTGGCGCAATCCGCCCTCACCCCCCACACTGAGGATTGTGGCCGTCTGACCTATCTTAAGTTCTGCAAGTGTCATTTTGTGCAATTATCCGGACCCACCCCCAACCCCTCCGCAAGGGAGGGGAGCAATTACATCATGCTGATGATATTACATGACATCCTACTCCCCTCCCTTGTGGAGGGGTTGGGGGAGGGTCTGATTTTAGTATTCTATTTTATCCTCCTTCAACTCCCATTGGCGGAAAGCCTCCAGGGCCTCGTTGCGCATCATGCCATGGATGGGGATGGAACGGTATTCGTATGGTTTCTCTATCTCCCGGTATATGAAGTCATCGCCAAAACCTATGCGGTCGGCATCCTCCTTGGTATTGCCGTAGAAGATGGCGCTAACCCCTGCCCAGTAGAGGGCAGACAGACACATGGGGCATGGCTCGCACGAAGTGTAGCATACGCACCCATCCAACTTGAAGTGCCTCATCTTCCGGCAAGCCTCGCGTATGGCGCTCACCTCGGCATGAGCCGTAGGATCGTTGTTGGCCGTCACACGGTTGGCACCCGTTGCCACCACCTCGCCATCCTTCACTATCACGGCACCGAAAGGTCCGCCCCCGTTCTTCACATTCTCCACGCTCAGGTCTATCGCCATCTGCATGAACCTGCGGTCAGCATCCGTTATCTGTGTCATAGGCTTTCTGAACTTATGGGTACAAAGTACCTTTGATGAAGTCAAAGATACGAAAAAACAAAATTCCGCAAGTCTACATTCGTGATATTTTTTCCATCCTCCCGTGAAATCACTACTTTTAGGTATGAATCACATTTCATATATTAGAATAGGCTCCAACCTGGCGAACAGGTTAGAGCCTTAGATCTTTTTATTAATGTCCGTTATTTAATTCTAAGCTTTTTGCCATTCACAATATATACGCCCCTTTTCATGTCCTTTATATTCGTTATTTTGCGTCCAGCAATATCATAAATACACCATTGAATTTTATTTATTCCTCAAATCCGCAACCTATAGGGTTTAGTGGGATTTTGCTTGCAAAGCGACAAAATTCATTTTATTGTACATATTTCTTGCACAACAGAAATGTCGCAGACACAAAATCCCCTTACCCCATAAAGCGACTTGAGGTAA
>JAGAQH010000016.1 GCA_017622815.1 Bacteroidaceae bacterium
ATGCCACGCAGGAGCAGGTTGACGCTGCCATCGCTGCACTCGCAAGTGCCAAGACGACAGCCGAGCAGACCGTGCTGACCGATACCAAGGACGAACTAAACGATGACATCACCGAGGCAGAGGCATACTACAACAGCATCAAGGACAGCAACCCTGAGGCTGCCGCTACGCTCTTGGAGGCCATCAACGCCGCCAAGGCCGTGAAGGACAATACCGATGCCACGCAGGAGCAGGTTGACGCTGCCATTGCTGCACTCGCGAGTGCCAAGACGACAGCCGAGCAGACCGTGCTGACCGATACCAAGACCGCACTGAACGATGCCATCACTGAGGCCGAGGCATACTACAACAGCATCAAGGACAGCAATCCCGCTGCTGCCGCTACGCTCTTGGATGCCATCAACGCCTCCAAGGCCGTGAAGGACAATGCCGATGCCACTCAGGAGCAGGTTGACGCTGCCATTGCTGCACTCACTGGTGCCAAGACGACAGCCGAACAGACCGTACTGACCGAGACCAAGACCGCGCTGAACGACGACATCACCGACGCAGAGGCATACTACAACAGCATCAAAGACAGCAACCCCACCGCTGCTGCTACGCTTTTGGAGGCCATCAACGCCGCCAAGGCCGTGAAGGACAATGCCGACGCCACGCAGGAGCAGGTTGACGCTGCCATTGCTGCACTCGCGAGTGCCAAGACGACAGCCGAGCAGACCGTGCTGAACGAGACCAAGGACGAACTAAACGATGACATCACCGAGGCAGAGGCATACTACAACAGCATCAAGGACAGCAACCCTGCTGCTGCCGCTACGCTTTTGGAGGCCATCAACGCCGCCAAGGCCGTGAAGGACAATGCCGACGCTACGCAGTCGGAGATTGAGACCGCCGCACAGACGCTGACCGATGCCCTGAACGCTGCTAAGGCCGACGTGGCCCTGAAGCGCATCACGCTGACCATCCCCGCCAAGAGCTACATGGCCCGCATCGATGCTGACAAGCGCCAGATAGAGAATGCCGTGGCAGGCGTGAAACTCTACTCGGTGAAGAGCGTGACCAATACGGAGGTGGAACTGACCGCCGAACTGAACGTGATAGCCGCCGAGATGCCTTACTTCATCTATAATGACAACGACACGGAGGTTGAGGTGAGCATCGTCGTAAGCAGCGAGGATGCCGACAACGTGGACTACGACAGCGACCACTTCAAGGGTACGCTCGTGGACAAGACGTTCACCGACGAGGACATGGAGGAAGCCGACCACTACGTGCTCTCCGGTGGCAGCAGCTTCGTATGGGTGAAGGATGCCGGCGTGCTGTCCGCAGGCAAGTGCTGGATTGAGCTCATTCCGACATCGGCCGCCCATGCCCGTCGTCTGAGCATCGTCCATGAGGGCGAGACAACCGGCATCAGCACCGTCAAGACGACTGTTGACACCAAGGATGCTGCCGTCTATGACCTGCAGGGTCGCCGCGTGATGCAGCCCACGAAGGGACTGTTCATCGTGAACGGCAAGAAGGTCGTGATTAAGTAAAATATTATTCTCTGATAGGCCACGGAGTGTTGGAACTAAAAAATCCGCACCCCGTGGCTTTTTCGATGCAAAAAAATTGGTAGGCCATCTTGCCTACTCAATTAAGACACATGATTATAAAGGTAAGAAGATTGGATGAAAAATATGGATTCATTGACAAGGTTGCGCCTAAAGATAGTAGGCGGATATGTCTCGCTGATTGCCCTCTTCATTGTTGCCTCCATTATAGTTGTCTGTAAGAGCGGCAATCTTGAAGAGAACAGCAAGAGATACAGTGAAAACATTGACCGTCGAGCCTTATCAGAAGGAGCATTCCTACAGCTTTTCGACCTAACTCAGTTAGGAGGTCAGGCAGCAATATTAGACAGTACAAAGATAGCGGCATACGAAAAGAAGGAGAAGCGTGTCATGATGACGCTCGACTCCATGATTATGACGATACCTGACACGGCACAGGTGAGACGAGTGAAGGAAATCAAGCAACTCGTCAGCGAGAAGAAAGGCTATCTGTTGGCTATTCATCAGGATTTGGAGCAACTGAGGGACGTAAGCGGACTGATGCAGCAGAAGATGCCGCAGATTATCCGACAGGCAAACCGTGCAAACCAGCAACTGACAGACGAGGTTAGTGAGAATTTGAAGGAGAACCGCCACAAAACTACTGGCATGTTCGGCTGGCTGAAAAGCAAGAAGAAAGCCAATGCCAAGACCGAGGCTGAGAACCAACAGGCACTAAACCGTGCCAGACAGCAGACGGACAGAATATTGACTTCGTTAGCAACGGACATTCAGCAATCACAAGAACGCAGTGCCAATCAACTGTTCCAGCACATGGAAAACCTTGTAAGGAAGGAAAGTCTGATTAATGAGAAGATAACCCAGCTTGCGAGTGAGTTCAATGCTGAAGATTCGCAGATGCGCAAATTTGGCTCCACACATCTCATGTCACATCAGCGGGAAACCCTGCATCTGGTGATGTGGTTCGGTTTTGCTGCTTTTGTCCTTGCCTTAATCTTCTACTGGTTGTTCCATCGTGACGCAAATAAGAGTCATAAAAATAAGATGCTTTTAGAGCAGAGCAATCGGCATAACGAGGAACTGCTCACCCTTCGACAGAACATGATGCTCACCGTGAGTCATGACTTACGCTCGCCATTGACTTCCATCATGGGCTATGCAGACCTAATAGCGGAAACTACTAAGGATGAGAAATGCAAGCAGTATGAAGAGGCCATTAAGCAATCGTCGGACAGAATGCTGACGTTACTGAACACATTGTTAAGCTATTATCGTCTTGACACTGGCAAGGATGAAGTGGATATGATGCCTTTCCGAGTGAAAGATGTGCTTCGTACCCTCATGGCAGAGTATGAGCCATTGGCAGCGGTCAAGGACATTGCAATAGAAGGAGCGTTTACAGGCAATGACACCGTGGTGATGGGTGACCGCAAGCGCATTATCCAGATAGGCAGTAACCTCATATCGAATGCCATCAAGTTTACCAAGAAAGGCTCCGTTAACATCAGCGTGGACTATAGGGACAACACTCTAACCATCAAGGTGCAGGATTCCGGCACAGGCATGAGCGAAGAGCAGATGAAACGCATCTTTGCACCGTTCAACCGACTGGAGAACGCCGACACACAGGAGGGCTTTGGTCTCGGACTGAGTATCGCCAAGGCACTTGCAGAATTACTGGGCGGCAGGATTGATGTGGAAAGTCACATTGGTTTTGGCAGTCTTTTCACGGTCACACTCCCATTGGTGGAAGGAGATGAAGAAGTGTTGCAAAGGACTGTCATGGAGTCAACCGTCTTGCCGGAAGGATTGCGGATTGCCGTACTGGATGATGATACCGTCGTGCTGAAGATGACCGTTGAGATGCTTGCCAAGAAAAAAGTCCAAGTAGTCGGATGCCATACGGTGGATGAGTTGTTTGAGCGTATGCGAAAGAATGACTACGACCTTATTATCACCGACATCATGCTGGGCGGTATGAGCGGATTCGACCTGCTGGAACTGCTGCGTATGGCCAATATAGGCAACTCAAAGACAGTTCCCATGCTTGCCATGACAGGCAGGACAGAGCGAAGTGCCGAGGACTTCATCAAGGCTGGCTTCCGTGGGTGTCTGCTGAAGCCGTTCTCCTACGCTGAACTGACAAGGGCCATAGCCAATAGCATCAATGAAGAGTCACTGACGGAAGATGAATCCCAGAAAATCCCCAATGCAGATTTCGGTATGCTTCTGAAGGGAGAGAAGGACATAAACGGTATGCTCAGCCTCCTCGTCGGGCAGACGGAATCAGAAATGAAGGAACTGAAATCAGCCTTGGAAACAGGTGACACTGATACCATCTCCTTCCTTCAACATAAACTGGAGTCCCGTTGGGAACTCTTAGGAATATCAAAGCCCATGCTCAGACTTGGTGATGCGCTGAAAGGAAAAGGAAATCTGGATAAGGCTGTCGATGATGTTCTGCTTACTGCAGAACATTTGTTAAGTCAGGCAAAGGAGAGAATGGAAGGAGGTGCGGTATGACGAGGATTCTGATTATTGAGGATGACACCATTTTGAGCCGACTTGTCGTGAACTGGCTGCATGATGCAGGGATGACACCGGAATGTGTCATGTCAATTCGTGAGGGGCTTAACCGTTTGAAGAAAACAGACTACGATCTTATCCTGAGTGACCTCCGATTGCCAGATGGTAGCGGTATTAAGATACTTGACTGGATCAACGAGAACAGAAAGCAGATACCCTTTATTATCATGACCAAGTACGGTGACATACCGACTGCCGTAGATGCCGTGAAGAGAGGTGCAGTAGAGTTTATCGAGAAACCAGTCTATGATATTCCGCTTGTAGAGGCGATTCAGAAGGCTTTGGACGGGAGAAATGAGAATGCAGATGACTCGAAAATCATCAAACGAGTTAGCAGGGCCTATCAAGAACTGGTTGAAAAGGCGGAACTGGTTGCTAACTACGACCTTTCGGTCATGATACGTGGTGAAAGCGGTGCTGGTAAGGAACACATTGCCCATATCCTGCATAACAAGAGTGCAAGAAGAAACAATCCATTTGTTAAGGTGGACTGCGCAACCATCACCAAAGACTTGGCTGCATCAATCCTCTTCGGACACGAAAAAGGTGCTTTCACTGGCGCAGATACCGACACAACAGGATTGTTTCATGAGGCAGAGGGCGGTACACTCTACTTTGACGAGATTGGTAATCTGCCCATCGAGGCGCAACGGGTGCTGCTGAGAGTCCTGCAGGAAAGGAAGTATATCCCATTGGGTGGAACAAAGGAAGTCAGTTGTAATGTCCGTGTCATTGCAGCCACCAATGAGGACATAGAGAAAGCCGTCAATGAGGGACGCTTCCGCTTTGACCTGTGGCAACGGGTGGACGAGTACACGCTTGAAGTCCCGTCCCTTGGTGACTGCCCCGAAGATGTGCTACCACTGGCTGAAGAACTGCTGAAACGATTCAATACAGAGTTTCATAAGAGCGTAGAGGGCTTTTCAGACGAAGCAAAAGAGAAACTGCAATCCCATAGTTGGCCCGGAAACATACGTGAATTGAAGAATGTCATACGCTGTGCCGTAGTGGAAAATACAGGTGGATTAATAGATGCAGGACTTCTCAAACTCAAGGCAGTCCCACAGAAAGAGAACACACTCGCCCTCAAAAATGATGACGAAGAGAGACATAAGATAGAACAAGCATTGCAGAAGGCTGGTCATAACCTCACAAAAGCTGCAGAGATTCTTGGCATCAGCCGTCCCACTCTCTACAAGAAGATGGAGGCTTACAGGCTGAAATAGTCCAAAAGTGTAAAGTCACTTTACAATGGTGTAAAGGCGCTTTACACTTTTTTCTTGCCCTTTTTGATACCCGAAAAATTATCAAAATTTTTATTCCGTTGTGTATTAGTGGTTTACAAGGCTACTAATACGGATATGTCGTGCCGTTGGTATTGGCATTGCTTATAGAAATGATGTGCACACAACAAAACATCATTATCAAACAAGCAAAAAAGAATAGCAATGGACTACTTCATATTGACAGAAACCAGTTTGTTCAGACTGATACGGGGCAAAGAAAAGATAGACCCGAATGCAGCCTATCAGGACTTTGTTGTGCAAGTCATCGACCTCTGTAAACATGCAGATGACAGTTATAAAGCGGTGGCACTGACATGTGCAGAAACGGAACTCCAGTTCGTGAGTGGCGTTTCGGCAGAGATAGACCTCTGCACAAAGAAGGCTTTAGCCTTTGTTCAGAAGATGCTCAAACTCATTACAGACGGTAAGGTAATCACCTTCACGCATGAAGAGAAAAGAATATCGTCCGGGCTTCGATGGACGGGGCAGAATACGGATTTCATTGAATTGATCTATGGACTCCACACTAAGAAGTGCATCAACGACGGAGAGGTGTCACTGAAGGACATGCTCACGACCTTCATGCAGTTCCTGGACTTTGAGAAGCCTCTGGCAAACTGCTATATCACCTATCGGGACGTGAAGATGCGGAAACTTGATAACCGTGCCACTTTCCTGCAGGAAATGACCAATGAACTAAACTGGCGGATGAAAGAGGATGACCGCAAACAGGCGGCAAGGCGTTAGGCTAATCACATAGTCACAATAGCAAAATTTCGGCAATAAGGCGGACTTATTGCCGAAATTTTGTTTTATCACCCCTCCTGCTGCAACAGGTGTTGCAGTGTCGGGTCGTTCTTGATGCGCTCCAGTTCATCACTGACAATCTGCTTGACTTCATCCTTGATGCGGTTGTAGTTGTCGCGGATAGTCTGCTCCATGATGTCATTGCCGTCGGCATCGGTGAAGTCTGCGATGATGGGTATAGGCTCATAATGTTTCATCTCGGCATCCACCTTGGCGGAGTCCACCACTATCTCAGCATGGAAAATCTTCTGTTCAATACGCTCGTTGAAGTTGTCGGACACAGAGCCGACAAACATTCCCTGTGTAAGACCAGAAATCTTGCTGGGAGGAATGAGGCTGTCCATCTGCGTGTTGATGGAGGTGGAAACATCCTGGTGGTTGATGGAAATCGACTGGCGTTTCTGTAGCACCTTGCCGAAACGTTCACTGAGTTGCTTGGCGGTCTCACCAACGACCTGCCCACTGAAGATATTGCCGACGGTATTCATCACCACCTTTGCCTCCTTGTCGCCATAGTCACGGACAAGTTGGGAAAAGTCCTGAAAGCCGAGACAGACCGCAACTTTGTTGCTCCTGGCTGTGGCAATGAGGTTGTCCAGTCCCTTGAAATATATGGTAGGCAATTCGTCGATGATGACCGATGACTTCAACTTTCCCTTCTTGTTAATGAGCTTGACGATACGGCTGTTATACAGACCGAGAGCAGCACCATAGATATTCTGACGGTCGGGATTGTTACCGACACACAGAATTTTCGGCTCATCGGGATTGTTGATGTCAAGCGTAAACTCGCTGTCAGACATCACCCAATAGAGTTGTGGTGAAATCATACGGGACAGCGGAATCTTGGCAGATGCTATCTGCCCTTGCAACTGCTCCTGCGCTCCACCAAGCCAGGCGTCCATAAAGGGAGAAAGATAGTTCTCCAGTTCAGGGTAGGACGTGAGAATGGGGAAAATGTCCTCGTACCTGCGGTTAAGCAGTTCAATGGCATGGGGGAAGGTGCAGTACTTACCACCCTGATAGAGGCGTAAGAACCATATCACGGCGGCAAAGAGGATGATAGGCGACTCTACGAAGAAGTCACCCTGCTTCTGTACCCATGTACGGTTAAGGTTAAGCATGATGGTGTAGGCGCTCTCGTAGGCATCGGCAATGTCCGTCATGAAGTCGGGATGAATGGGATTACAACGATGGCTGCGCCGTGGGTCGTCGAAGTTGATGACATAGAACTTCGGCTTGACCTTGTAGCCGTCTGAGTGCTTCAGCAGATGGTTGAAGGCAATGGTGGAAAGGTCGGGGTACTTGTAGTCGTAGCAATAGAGCGAATAGCCCTTCTCTATCTGCTGCTTGATGAAGTTGTTCACCACGGCATAAGACTTGCCGCTGCCCGGTGTACCGAGTACGATAGTGGCACGGAACGGGTTGACCACATTGATCCATCCCTTGTTCCATTTCTTCTTGTAGTAGAAACGGGTTGGAAGGTTGACGGAATACTCGTTCTCCATCAGCCGTGTCTCCTGCTGAAAACTCTCGTTCTCGTTGTTGAAAACGTCCTCCATCAGATGGTACTTCAACAGTCTGCTCATCCACAGACCAGCCATCATCAGGCAGATGTAGCCAGTGGCAATCGTGAGGATGTAGAGTGCCGTCACCACGTCCGCATGAATGGGCAGCAGGAGCATCCACCAGTTGATGATGAAGTAGAACACAAAGCCAGTGCCAGTTACAGCCCATATCTTCGGCCAAGTTATCTTCTCGCCCTTTACTCCCTTCGTGCCGAGACATGAAAGGGCAAGCAGGAGCAGGGCAAAGAGTTTGGTGTAGAGGATGGAGCGAAACAGTCCTGCCTCACTGTTGAAGTTGAGCAGGATGCGGTCAACGACACCGATGTTGATGCCATGTGCCTCGACGCTGGTATAACAGTACCAATAAACATTCATCACCACAAGGATGATGCTCACGGCTCGCATGAAGTCCATGACCTTGGCGAGTCCTCTTAAATCGTCTTCTTGTTGCATAGTTCTTTTTAATTGTTGATTGTAGAATGATTAGAGTTTCGGACCACGACGTTTCTTCTTCTTTCTCTGCATCCGTCTTCTGAACTCTTCTTCGGCAGGATCAACCGCCGGGTTATCGGTGGTGAACAAGCCAAAACCGTCAAAGTCTGAATGAGAGTGGTCGTAGTCTGGGGATGGTGTGTACTGGCTCTGCCACTGGTCGGAACCAGAGAACGGACTGCCACCAGTTGTTTGTCCCTGCTGCGTCTGTCCGTGGTCGTGGGGATTGTTGAAATGCTGCTCCAGTGCATTGGCGGAAAGTTCCTTGCACATCCTCGAACCGTTCAGTACACTACGGCTGTCATGGTCGATGAAAGTGGCTCCGTAGATGCGTCCCGTGTCCGTGTAGCGGAAAACAACGTCCATGCCCTGCGCCTGCAAGCGGCTCTTGAAGTCTTCCGTATTGGATGATGCCGCCAGTATGGGCAGTATCTTTTCTTTCAGCGAAGCGGCTAAGCCACCTTCGGCAATATGTTTCTTCGACCATGCGAAACGCTTCTGAACTGCCTCGTAGCCGACAGACGGCCCAATCTTGGAAGCCTTGAACGGATTGCCAACTCTATTGCCGTTATCATCGGTAGCGGAATAGACCAGTCCGTGATACTCACGGTTACGGGCCATGCCCCGTGTTTCCTCCACATCTATATTATATAAGGAAAGGACGGCACGGAGTTCTCCCAAAGTCTGATAGTGGTAGCCACGTACAACCGCCTTGACGGTGTTGGCAATCTGCTTCTTCACGTCACCCTCACTGGCATTCACCTTGCGGAGAGGAATCTCGGAAATAGCCTGCCCACGTTCTGCCGTATGCAGATTGTATTTCTTCTCCAGTTCCCGTGTAGCCCTCTTGCTCTGGTAGAAGTTGTTGCTGGAACTGATAGCCTTGCCGTCCTCCTTAACTCGGATGGTAACGATGTGCATGTGGTGGCGGTCAATGTCCTCGTGCTTATAGACCATATAGGGCTGACCGCCAAATCCAATCTTCTCCATGTACTCACGGGCAATGATCTCCATGTCCGTGTCCGTCAGTCTGTCGTCAGGATGCGGATTGAGTGAGATATGCACCACTGGATTCTCCGTGCGGCATCGGTCGGGAATTTTGTGGAAAAGAAAGAAAATACAATATAGGAGGCATCATATTCAGCCTATATAGTCAACTTTTCTTCACAAATTGCTGCAATCTCACGGAAAATTAGTAATTTTGCAGCCAAAATAGTAATTGTCATGTCACAGAAATTAGAAATAACAAACTTCGGACCAGTAAAGCAGGCTTCAGTAGAAATAACCCCTGCTCTAATTTTAATTGGTCAGCAAGCAAGTGGTAAGAGCACTATTGCGAAGTTAATATACTTTTTTCAGTCCTTATCTACTGAGTTCTTTTCACGCTTTTACCAATCAGACAATGTAGGAGTTGACAGAACACATGATTTGATTATCCCTATTCGTGAGAAATTTTACGATTTCTTTGGTTCCACCTTCCATTTACCCGACTTCCGAATTGTTTATCATTACGATGAGAATCGGACTTTGACTTTATCTTTGACTTCTAAAAAGAGAATTAATGCCCTGTTCTCAGACGATTTCTTCACCCAAGAAGACTATAACGAGCTTCGGGGGTACAAAAGGATGCTGCTCCAGCTCAAAACAGAATTGGAGAACATTGACAATGTAGCAAGGAAAGTGGCTTTGGATGAACGTCATCTTGTATATCTGCATCATTTGGCCGATAAGATAAACTCGTTGTTTTGTAACACTCATAACGATTCTTTGTTTATCCTTGCTGGAAGAAATGCAACGATAGGTTATAGCGAAACATTTGAGAACATGCTTCAGCAAAGCATACAAAAGAATATAGAAGAACAGGGACATCGTGCATTTGAGACGAAAGAACAGACGATTGACGAGACGCTGATGCTCAGCTTTATGCAACGTGTTGTCAAAATGCGCCAGTCTTTCATAAACTTAGGGAACTTTGAAGGAATGATAAAAAATGCGAACTCACGCTTAAAACCAAAACTGAAATTAGCCAATAAACTTATTCATGAGGTTTTGCATGGCCAATATTCAAATTCGGAATTTGGTGAGCGTATAGTACATCCAGGACAAGGATATGTTTATCTGAAAAATGCCTCTTCTGGTCAGCAGGAATCTATACGCATATTGCAAGATGCATTTCTTTCCATTTATCAGGGAAATAAGTTACTCCGCATTGTAGAAGAGCCTGAAGCACACCTCTTCCCCGAAGCCCAAATGGCAACGATTCAGCTATTAGTTTTAATGCTTAACAGTTCACCATCAGGCCATTTGATATTGACAACTCACAGTCCATATACATTGACTGTCATAAATAATATGATTTATGCTGCCAAAGTTGGAACAAAGCACCCTGAGCAAGTAAATGAAATAATTCCAAAAGAACTTTGGCTCCCATTGGAGAATGTTTCTGCATATATTCTACAAAATGGAGAAGCCGTTGATATTATTGACCCTGAATTGGGCGAAATCAAGGCAGAACTTATTGACGAGATTTCAAATGTGATAAACAATCAGTACGACCAACTTTTGCAATTAGACGATAGCGATGGCTCAGAAGATTAAATCTCAGAAGGAATGGCCTTTCTTTCAGGCATATCATGATGGGAACAGCATACTTCGCCATGATTGCAGTAAAGATGTTCCTTTGCGTGAACCGAAGGAGAAAAGGGTGTACCGACTTCGTAACAGTTCAGGAAAAGAGATTGTAGTATATAAGATTGATGGTGGTGTAATCAACGATGATGGAGTATTGAAATGTGATAACGGCATCTATACAGAAGATGATTGGCTGTTCCTTATTGAGCTGAAGGGGGCTGACTTGGAACACGCATTGGATCAAATCAATAGTACCATAAACATTCTTCTCAAACAACCAAACATTAAGGTGAAGAAATTGAATGCGAGAGTTGTACTATCTAAGGTTTGCGTTCCACGAATATCCGCATCTAAGGAGAACAAATTGAAACAGTTGCTTCACAAATCATACGGAGGTGGCGATTACAAGAAGCAAAGTAGGAATTTGGAAGATACAATATGAGCAGCATAGGTAAAAGGATGTCACAACACTTGGTTGCGGCATCCTTTTTCAGGTTACTCCTTCACTCGTTTAGAAACTGCTTGAGTAGTGCGACGAATGAGAACGGTGCGAACTGAAGTCAGAAAGTGCAAATGAAAAATTGTGGGCAGGCTCCCGATTCCGCAACAGGAAATCAATGGGCTGCCCTTTTCTGTGCGCCAGCCGTTCCCAAAGATTAAAATGTACTATTCAATACTTAGAAGCAATGCTAACAATCTGGTCAAAGTCTGATGACATGTTTCTGAGATTGGATTGAAACAAGAAAGAATCACCACTATCAGCCCAAAATGCAGCCGACGATGCACTGGAGCTTGCGCTACTGGCACAATTACGAATAGCTCTCATATCTTGACGCATATTCGTTACCAATTCCTCTAAATCTTCCTTTTCGCTTTTCACCTCTTTCAATTGTCTCTCTAACGAAGAGACCTTATGTTCCAACTGCTCTTTTTCTGACTCCAGTTCTTCTATGCGGTCTTGATTACAAGAAATCATAAAGAACACGAGGGCTGTGATTATACAGTATCGATTCATGTCTAAATATCCGTTCTATACATATACTTATTGATAAGTGTACGAACATCTTCATACGAATAGCCGAGTTCAGCCCAAAGGTCATAGAATTGGTTACCTATGGCTTTCCTCTTATCGAAATCCTCTATCAATATGATGAGATTATAACAATTATTCGCCATATAATCAAGAGCCTGCTTGTTGTTGATTGTCTTAACAATACCTGTTATTTTCTCAAAATCTTTATAGAGAGGTTTCAATTCTTGCACTTCCTTCTTAGTCAATCCAAAATACCAAGTAGCTTTTTCCAAATAATTATATGCGTCTTGCTTGATATAATTCCATTGCCTGTCGGTTGCTTTATAACCATAATAATCTAACAAGAAATACAAAGCGTATCTTTGTTCTTGTGTCAAAGCATCATAAGGAGGTTGAGGCTTTGGTTTACTCTTGAAAATATCAAATAGTCCCATATTGCAAATCTTTTAAGTTTTTATAAATAAAGTCTTTTCCCATAAGGGGCATTCCAAGTTCTTCCACATTCATTACATTCAAGTCCATAATCAGGGTCGTCCATTATATTTGTACTTCCACATGAAGGACAACGGTATCTTGTTACAACTGGCTTATCTGGAAAATTGTAATATTCAATGCACTCTTGTAGCGGTACATGGCAATACTTCTTTGTCACCTTTTCTGTTTCATCTACAATTATCTGCATATAAGTATTCCATAAGCCTTGCTTTTCAGCTTCAGCTTTTAATTCTCCGTTCCGCAGATGCTGATACATAATATACATAAGTTCATGCGCTATCGGAGAATCATAGCCGATACAAAAAAGAGGAATGTTGGCATTATTTCCTATTTTGTTAAGCAGTTTTTCCCGGTACTCCTTCCGAAATTTGTCCTCTGGATTTAGGCTTCTATCAGCATTATTTTCTTTGTATTCTTGAATCCATTGTTTAGCGTAATTGTACACAGAATTAAACATACTCACATTAACCCGATTATTCTCTTCTAATAGGATTGAAGAAATTGCTCTCATTGCTTCTTCTTCACCAAGGTTTTCTGAAAAACTTGCATACGACGCTACATAATAGTCCTTTATGTCCATCCAATCCTCCAGATTGTGCTTCTCTGCAATACTGCTAAATGCTTTGATGGTTTGTTTTACGTCCATTGTAGTCATTTCATCGAAATCTCTATCAGTTAAGGCTTCCAATGCTTTTGCCTTTTCGGGATTCTCATTTTTCCATACTTGCCAATAGCTTTCATCTTTAGGAGCATTTTGCTGACGTTCCTTCAGCCATTCTATCATCAGGGTTGAACAAGTGTTGCCCTCCAATATGTGGAACATGTTAACTTCGTTTGCCATTTCCCTTTTTGTCGTTTCTATCATTTGAGGAATAAGCCTGGCAGGGTATTGTTCCATTTCTTTAAGGTAAGTTGCCTTTGTCTGAGGAATTGAGCAGCCCAAGCTCTTGCTGAATCTTTCCAGCATCTGAATTTTCTCTCTTGCGTCTCTGTTTGATAACTTTGACATATCTATCCTAAGCAATTCTTTAATTTCCCTTGCTTTACTGGGATTGCTGTTCGTGAAGTCTTCCCAGTATGTCTTTTGCTTTATTGGCTCTGTAGCCTGAACAGGCTTATTTACAATAATTGAAGCCGGTTTTGGCTTTAGGGTAGATGCTGCTTCGTTCTTTTTCTTTTCTTCCTCTTTCTGATTGCCAAAGTAAACCAATGCAATTCCCAGAGCCAACCAAAACACAGGTCCAAATACACTATGACCTGCTGATGCGGCCCCTATAAAACTCAAGCCACCTAATACGATGCAAATCCATCCAAATGTTTTCATAAGCTTTCTTCCCTCATTTATTTGTTTCTACATTATCTAACTTCTTAGAACAGAGCACCACTATCAATCCCACAATAACATTGAGAAGCGAGATGATAAACGCAAGCCAAAAGCCAATTTTACGCGAACGTCCCATGCAACCGACACCGTATGCCAGACCAACTGCAACCAACAAGAAAAATAGTTTATCCATATCAATTTGTTTTTAGTTCTCAATATATCCTCGTCAGAACATGAAAAAGCGTGAACCTTCCATTATCTGATTCGGAGGCTGTAGGAAATGCCCATAACACAAGATAAGTAAAGCCCACGCTATCGCGCAAGCATTCACTCTATCTATCGTATGTGTTATGCACAGATTCTTGAACTTCCTACATTCCCGAATCTCGATAAACAGCTGAACGCCAATTTATGACCAACAATGTAATCGTGCCTCTTACGAAACACGGTTGCAAAATTACGAAATATTCTTCAATAAAGAGGGATAAAAACATAAAAATCACATAAAATGTGATAGTTTTCTTCATTTTTCTTGTAGATGATGCAGCAATTGATAGATTTTTTCGTAATTTTGTCGCCAGAATGACATATTGAAGAAAGAGAGCCCAAAGTTTTTCAAGACTACAGGAAACTAACACACTCCAAAAGAATCGTGAAACAAGAAGGCCGAAAGCTCACACCCGATACAGGGGCGTGAGCATTTGCGGTTTTCAGCAATTTCACGACGGCAAGTGTTAGGCCACCTGTAGTTTGTTGTTTATCAAGAGTGCTCTTCGCCTCTTTCTTGAAATGTCAATTCGAGCGAATGAATACAAGAGATAAACAAAATATTGTCGAACTAAGAAATTTGAACGTTATGGCTACAATCCTTGAAATCCCCGAATGGACCGGCTCACCACTGACCATTGCATCGTTCCTCGGCTACGCCACGTCTGTTGATGACAATGCCGTTGAGGTGGAGACTGAAAATCAGACATTCCTGCAGTTGCAGAGCCAGTTGCACCAGCTGGTAAAACGTCTGCAGGACTTCATCAACCAGCAGCGCAGCTATGCGCAGACCCCTGAGATAACGAAGCAGGACCAGAAGCGCGATTCGCTGTGGAAAGCATTGTGGTATGCATGGTATTACATTGACCAGATTGACCCGACTGATTCGCTGGCCCAGCACAGCGCCGTGCTCCGCCCCGTGATGACTGCCTATAAGGGCATGTGGAAGCATGAGATGACGAAGGAAACAGAGGAGATTCGCGGATTGCAGCGTGATCTGGCTCCGGAGAATATGCAGCAGGCTCTGACGGCTCTTGGCCTGAACGTCATCGCGCAGGGCATTTTTGTGGCCAACGCTACTCTGGCTCAGCATGTTCAGCAGCGCGAACATGCCCGTGGTGAGCGCATTGCTGAGAAAGCCGGAGAGACTGGCGAGAGCATCCGCAAGCAAATTGCTCCTGTAGTATTAGAGTTGTTCAAGTATGCCAATGCCATGCAGCGCATCACTCCCTCTGATGCTATAGCCCAGTTCATCCAGAACATCAACGGTGTCATCAATCACTACAAGCAGGTGGCAGCCAGTGGCGGCTCGCGCAGCGGTGACGAGCCAGAATCAACACCAGTTGACCCCGACGTGACACCTATTGAGCCTGAGGCAACGACAGAAGGATAATTCTCACACGAATTATAAATTGATGGTTATCGATGGCCGCTCCCTGCGAGCGGCTATCTTTAGCGCAAAATTGGTGCAGCTTTCGTCAAAGAATACACTATTATGAATAAATAGATGCAGCTCTTGTCAGAAATTACATTATTACATCTTTTTAAGTGTATATATTGACAAGGAATACACTATAACCACTTTATAAGTGTATATTTTGATAGAGGCTACACTCCCGATAAATGTAAAATAATATCCACAAGCAATGGACGCAAAGCAAGACTTCCACACACTGGACGACTTATACATATCCCCGTTCACATCGGCACGCTACTACGATGACAATGGTCAGCCCCGCTATCGTCCGCTGGAGCGCAATCTCCACCCGACGGGCATCTACGCCGCCGACCTGCTATTGCAATCCCTCACCCTCGGGCGCGGTTCACTCACAGCCCTTGCCCGCCGACTCTGCTGCTCCAGCCGCGACATCAGCGGACTCATCCGCTGTCTCTCAGGACAGCCCAGCGACCAGTTTCGCACGGCCTACCGCAAGCGACTCGTCACAGACCTTCTGCGCTTCACTGACCTATCACTGCCCGAAGTCGCCGCTCACAGCGGCATCGGCCAGAAGCGCAATCTCCATCTCTTCGTCAACCAGCACTTCGGCTGCACACCTGAGGAACTGCGCCAACGCATCCGCAAGGTCGGCGACTCTGGTCGGTTCGCGATAGATTGAATTCATTTTGTAATGTCGCTGGTTACTTGTCGAATTGAATCTTCATCAAGTAGTCGCCCTCCTGCCCATAGTGTTCATCGGTGCCTATCCGTTTCTGATAGATAATGATTTCGTCCATCGTCCGCTTGAAATCGAAATTCTGTAGGATTTGATCGATGTTCGGATTGGCGTTGATTTCCTTCCAAACCTCAGGCAAGTCCTCGGCAAAGCAGATGGCTTCCCATATCTGCACAAACAATATGCACAAGTCCTCGTCGTAGTTCAGCAAGGGCAGTCCCGTGGTGACGTGGTGTTTCCCATTCGTTTTCGTCATTATCATTTTTTTACCTTTTTATTCGTTAGCGGGCGCAAAGGTACTGCTTTTTGGTGAGATAATGGCATTATCCTTTTCTTTTTTGTAGCATCCCCAGCTTACGCCAGCCCCTTAACGAAGGGGCTTCAAATCTATATTGCCTACCGTGTCTGGCAGTCCCTCGCCCGTGCGGAGGCCATCGACGTGTTCCCCTTACTCCGTCCCTTCGCCATCGGGCTTTGCATCCTGATGCTCCCCACGGTGGTACTCGGTACGCTCAATGCCGTGATGACGCCCATCGTGCAGGGTGTGGCGACAATGCTGGAGGGCGAGAAACTGGACATGCAGCAGTACCGTGAACAGAAGGACAAGTTAGAGTATGAGGCCATGAAGCGGAATCCCGAAACCGCCTACCTCGTCAGCAACGAGGAATTTGACAAGCAACTGGAAGAATTGGGCTGGTCGCCCGGCGACCTCGTGACCATGACGGGCATGTATGTGGAGCGTGGGATGTACAGTCTGAAGAAGGGCATACGCGACTGGTTCCGTGAGGTGCTTGAACTGATGTTCAATGCTGCCGCACTGGTCATCGACACCCTGCGCACGTTCTTCCTCATCGTGCTGGCGATATTGGGGCCGCTGGCATTCGCCATATCGGTGTGGGACGGCTTTCAGTCCACGCTCACCCAATGGCTCTGCCGATATATCCAGGTGTATCTGTGGCTTCCCGTCTCTGACTTGTTCAGTTGCATACTGGCGAAGATACAGGTGCTGATGCTCCAGAACGACATCGAGCGGATGCAGGCAGACCCGAATTTCTCACTGGACTCCAGCGACGGCGTGTATATCATCTTTATGATCATCGGCATCATCGGCTACTTCACCGTGCCGACCGTGGCAAGCTGGGTGATCCAGGCAGGAGGCATGGGCAACTATAACCGCAACGTGAACAGCGTCACCAACCGAAGCGGTGCACTGGCTGGCGGTGCCGTGGGTGCCACAGCTGGAAACGTCGCAGGACGGTTGAGGAAAATCTTCTGAATGTGAAACCAAAGACAAGAAAGAAAACGAAAATGGAATTTAAGTCATTGAAGAACATCGAGACCTCTTTCAGGCAGATACGTCTCTTTGCCATCGTCTTTCTCGTACTGTGTTCCGTGGTGGTCGTATGGAGCGTTTACAGTTCCTACGCCTTCGCGGAGAGGCAGAGGGAGAAAATCTATGTGCTTGACAAGGGCAAGTCTCTGATGCTTGCCCTGTCGCAAGACCTCTCGCAGAACCGTCCGGCAGAGGCACGGGAGCATGTGCGCCGCTTCCACGAACTGTTTTTCACTCTCTCACCAGAGAAGAGCGCCATAGAGCACAACGTGAAGCGTGCCCTGCTGCTGGCGGACAAGAGTGCCTACCACTACTACCAGGACTTTGCCGAGAAAGGTTACTACAACCGCATCATAGCGGGCAACATCAACCAGACGGTGAGGGTGGACAGCGTGGTGTGCGACTTCGACAATTACCCGTATTCGGCTACGACATACGCACGGCAGATGATCATCCGCTCCAGTAACGTGACGGAGAGGTCGCTTGTGACGACCTGCCGCCTGCTGAACTCCAGCCGTTCGGATGACAACCCCAACGGGTTTACCATCGAGGGCTTTACGATTGTTGAGAACAAAGACCTTCAGACCATCAAACGATGAGGATGTTCAGGACTATCAGGGCAGGAGCCTACAGGTGGTGTAAGGGACTGTCAAACAAGGAAAGCCGTGTAGTGACGTGGGCGATGCTGGCAGTGCTGGGACTGTTGACGCTTTGGACTATATGGGACGTGGCAACAAGCATGTGAAACCTATAACAATGAACAAGAAAGAATGAACAACGAAGAAAAGAAGAAAGACCTGAATCCTCCTGTGACGGGCAAGGAACCGCTCACGGAGGCAGAGCGCATCAAGCGCAAGAAAATGATTGTGTATGCCATGATGGGCATTGTGTTCGCCCTCGTGATGTGGCTGATATTCGCCCCGTCGAATGACGGAAAGACCAACCTGCTCGGCACGAAGGGCTTCAATACGGAGATGCCCGATGCCAACAGCGGTGACATCATCGGCGACAAGACCAAGGCATACGAGGCAAGCCAGATGGAGGACAAGCAACAGGCACGGGAACAGGCTATCGGCAGTCTGGGTGAACTCTATCAGGCTGGGAACGGAAGCCAGTCCGCTACGGGTGACTTCAGCCTGATGGCAGACAGCACGGCAGAGGCGTATGAGGATGATGCCAGTCGCAAGGCAAAGGAGAAAATCACCTCGTCGGCTGCTGCCTACAACAACCTCAACACGACTTTGGGAGGCTTCTATCAGAATGACCAGAGCCGTGAGAACGAGGAACTGCGACAGCGTGTAGCAGAACTGGAGGAAAGGACCAATGAGTTGCAGAACCCGAAAAGCACCGTTGATGAACAGTTGGAACTGATGGAAAAGTCGTACCAGATGGCTGCAAAGTATATGCCGGGCGGTACTCAACAGCAGGGGCTGGCTGTTACGTCAACATCGGGCGACAAGGTGCAGGTGACTCCCGTGAGGAACGTGCAGAAGTCTGTGGTGTCTGCTTTGCAGCAGGAACAGGGCAACGAGGAATTTATGTCAGACTATTCCGTGGAGCGAAACATGGCTTTCAATACTGCCGTCGGCATCGTATCGGCACTCGACAAGAACACCATTTCAGCCTGCATCTATGGCAATCAGACCGTCACTGACGGGCAGAAGGTACGGCTCAGGCTGTTGGAGCAGATGCGTGTGGGTGACATCATCATCCCTGCCAACTCCGTAGTGACTGGCTCAGCAAGGATCACTGGCGAACGTCTGGGTATCGGCATCACCTCGATAGAGTATGCTGGAAGCATCTACAACGTGAAGCTGAATGTGTATGATACTGACGGACAGGAAGGCATCTTCATTCCCGGATCGATGGAACTGAATGCCGCCAAGGAGGTTGCCGCCAACATGGGAACGTCGATGGGCAGCAGCATCAATATATCATCGGATGCTGGTGCGCAACTGGCATCGGACTTAGGCAAGGGGCTGATACAGGGAACGAGCCAGTATATTGCCAAGAAGATGCGAACCGTCAAGGTACACCTGAAATCAAACTATCGTGTCATGCTCTATGCAGACAAACAATAGTCAACCAAGTAACAACCAATCCATTTATTCACAAACAAAAATCTGTATGACAATGAAGAAATTTATTTCTGTTTTCGCCCTGATGATGGGCATCGTGTCTGTGGCTATGGCACAGACAAGTGACAACACGGGTGACCTCTTTGAAGGCTATACCAAGAAGATCACCTACGACCGCATGATTCCCCCTCACGGGCTGGAGGTGACGTTTGACAAGACCTGTCACGTCATTTTCCCTGCCGCCATCGCCTACGTGGATTTAGGCTCAGCCAACATCATAGCCGGAAAGGCTGACGGTGCAGAGAACGTCATCCGTGTGAAAGCCGCCAAGCGTGGTTTCAAGGGCGAGACGAACATGAGCGTCATCACTGAGGACGGTGCCTATTACAGTTTCAATGTGAAGTATGCCCGTGAGCCTCGAATCCTCAATGTGGAGATGACTGACTTCATCCACGACGGGGAGGCGGTGAATCGTCCAAACAACTCCATGAACATCTACCTGAAGGAACTCGGCTCGGAGAGTCCCGTGCTGGTGCGACTGGTGATGAAAAGCATCTGGAAGGAAAACAAGCGTCGTGTGAAGCACATTGGCAGTAAGAGCTTCGGCATCCAGTTCCACTTGAAAGGCATCTACACCCACAACGGGCTGCTGTACTTCCACACGGAAATCAAGAACACGAGCAACGTGCCCTTCGACGTGGACTATATCACGTGGAAGATCGTGGATAAGAAGGTGGCAAAGCGCACTGCCATTCAGGAGCAGGTGATCCAGCCCCTACGCACACAGAACTTCGTGCTGAACGTGGCGGGCAACAGCAACGAGCGCACGGTGTGGACGATGGATAAGTTCACGCTGCCTGATGACAAGTGCCTGGTAGTGGAACTGGCGGAGAAGAACGGCGGGCGACATCAAAGTTTCACTATCGAGAACACAGACCTTGTAAGGGCAAGGGTAATCTCGGAACTGAAAGTGTCTAACCAGTAAAATGCTAAAATGAGAACTATGAAGAAGAAAATGCTATTGACTTTTGCCGTGCTTGCCCTTACGATGGGGCAGGCCACGGCTCAGAGAGTGCTTCCGAAGATGCAGGGCATCGCCATCGGTGGCGGCATGGTGGACGGCAAAAGCGACTCGTTCTATGGTAGCATGACGGTGGATACCTATACCAAAGGCGGCAACAAGTGGGTGTTCGGTGCGGAATACCTGCAGCGTAACCACAAGCATGAGTATGGTGAGGATGGCAGGCAGACCATTCCCGTGGTGCAGGTGACGGCTGAAGGCGGGTATTACAAGCAAGTGCTGTCTGATGCCTCGAAGTCGTTCTTCGTCTATGTCGGTGCTTCGGCACTGGCAGGGTACGAGACAGTGAACTGGAACAAGCAACTGCTTGATGACGGCTCACGGCTGACAGGCAGGGACGGCTTTGTCTATGGCTGTGCCGCTACGCTTAATGTGGAGTGGTATCTGTCCGACAAGGTGGTGCTGACGGGGAATGTGCGTGAGCGCTTCCTGTGGGGCAATACTTCCGGGCTGAACCATACGCAGTACGGCATCGGCTTGAAGTTCATTATCAACTGACGGGAAGGGATGGATATAGAGAAGATCAAGGAAACACCGATTGCCGACTTCCTGAGTCGGCTCGGTTTCCATCCCGTCAAAAGGCGTGGTGCGGTGCTGTGGTATCATGCGCCTTACAGGGGTGACAAAAGCCCTTCGTTCAAACTCGACACCCGAAAGGAAAAATGGTTTGACTTCGGCATGGGTGAGGGTGGCGACATTTTTACGCTTGCTGGCAAACTGATACCGTCGAACGACTTCATCCGTCAGGCGCAGTACATTACGGAAACGATGCGCTCGGCTTTGCCGCTTTGCTCTGCAAAGAACCTTCCGATGCCGGAGATAAAGGGGACGGAGTATCTGAAGGACTTGCCTGATGAGGAACCTCAGTTCTCAAACGTGGAGGTGCTGCCACTCGGACACTATGCCTTGCGCCAGTATCTGACGGAAAGGGCGATACCCTTTGAGGTGGCAAGCCGTTACTGCAAGGAACTGCACTATGACCTCCGTAACAAACGGTATTTCGCCATTGGCTTCCCTAATGACAAAGGCGGCTATGAAGTGCGCAACAAGTTCTTCAAGGGGTGCGTGGCGCCAAAGGGGACGACATTCATCAAGGCAGGGAATGAGCCTGGCAGGGAGTGCAACGTGTTTGAGGGCTTCTTTGACTTCCTTTCAGCGGTCACCATCAATCAGTATGCAGCACAAAAGGACAATCTGGTGCTGAACAGCATCATCTACCTGAGGAAGTCAACGGACTTGTTAAGCCAGTACGACCACGTTCATGCTTACCTCGATAATGACGATGCAGGAAGAAAGGCGGTGCAGACACTGAAGGACTGTCTGGGCGAAAAGGTCATCGACCACACTGCCGACTACAATGGATGCAAGGATCTTAATGAGTTCCTTGTGAAGAATCAACAGAATATCAACAACAACCAAAAAACAACGAACAATGAAAGCAACAACAATTATGAAGAATGTAATGAAGAGATTAGTGAGGGTGGGCTGCATGGCAGTCGCCGTGTTTTGCATCGCTGCTTGCGATAGCGATCTGGATATTCAGACTGCTTATCCGTTCCATGTCGAGACTATGCCAGTCCCTCTGAGGGTTACACAAGGCGAGACAGTGGAAATCCGCTGCTCACTGCTGGCGGAGGGCAGGACGAGTGACACGCAGTACACCATCCGCTGGTTTCTCTACGACGGCAAGGGTACGCTGAAATACAACGGGCGTAAGTTGCTTGCCAACGACCGCTATCCGCTGCTGACGGATGATTTCCGTCTGTACTACACCTCTACATCGTCGGACTCTCACAGCTTTATCGTCGTGATTGAGGACAATCACGGACAGAGCCAGCAACTTGATTTCAAATTCAACAACGAGGACGAGGAAAAGGAAACCACAGAGAAAGGAGGGCAAGGAATTGAGAGCAGGCAATAATCATCAACGTGTATTGGCAGGACTGGCTATAGCCGTCCTGCTGATGCTCTGTCCGTCGGCGTTGACGGCACAGGAGCGAATGACAGAACTGCAGAGATTCAACTTGGCGGTGGAAATCATCAAGCACTTCGAGGGTTGGCACACCATTAGAAACCATCCATATGTCGGATGGGGTCACCAGTTGCAACCGGGGGAACGGTACAGTGCAAGGACGATGACGAAGGCACAGGGTGACAGGCTGCTACGGCAAGACTTGATGAAATTCTATAAGATGTTTGACGGCTACGGCAAAGACCAGATGCTCTTGGCTGTCCTTGCGTACAATGTGGGGCCATACGCGATACTCGGCACAAGCAAACGCCCACGAAGTACGCTACTGAAGAAACTGGATGCAGGCAACCGCAACATTTTCCACGATTACATGCGCTTCTGCCGATACAAGGGCAGAAAAGTGAAGTCCATCGAGCGAAGGCGATATGTTGAGTTCTCGTTGCTGTTCATTCAATAAGGCAGCAATCCCGTTTATAACTATATTGGTTATAGGCGGGATTATTGTGTAGCTATATAATACAAAAAAACATAAATCAAACTGATGATCTCATTCTCTTTGTGATTTTCTTCGTAATTTTGCACTTGAAACGAAAAGACAGATAAATCGGAATTTATGGAGATAAAAAACAGACCCAATCCCAATGAGGCTTTTCCGAATCCGAAGATTCCAAGTCTCTGCTTCATCAAGAACGTGGTGAAGAACCCGCATATCATCATCGGCGACTATACCTACTACGATGATGTGGATGGTGCTGACCAGTTCGAAAAGCATGTCACTCATTTCTACGACTTCATAGGTGACCGGCTGATTATTGGCAAATTCTGCGCCATTGCCAAGGGTGTGGAGTTTGTCATGAATGGAGCCAATCATAGGATGGACGGTGTGACAACCTATCCGTTTTATGTCATTGGTGGCGACTGGGGAAGTGCCATTGCTCCAGTGAAAGATGAATTGCCTCTGAAGGGTGATACCGTTGTGGGCAATGATGTCTGGATTGGCCAGCATGTTACCATCATGCCAGGCGTTCACATAGGTGACGGAGCAATTATCGGAGCC
>JAGAQH010000017.1 GCA_017622815.1 Bacteroidaceae bacterium
GCCACAAATATAGAAAAAAAACAAGCATCTTCCAATAATACCAAGCAAAAAAAGTCGGGCAAACATCTGGATGCTTCCGATGTTTGCCCGACATGACTGAGCCACCTGCGGGACTCGAACCCGCGACCCACGCATTACGAAGGGCTGAAGGGTGTTGGGTTTTCTGAATATAATGATTGTGTACGTGTGCGCGTGAGGGGTTGACGGATGTAATTATTTTTCTCTCACTCCACTCCGCTGAGTGGGGGCAGACATCGCTATGGCTGCCGTAAGGGGTTGGTTTTCATGGGGTGTGGCAGTGGTGAGTGGTAGGTCTCTCTGGGCCTGCCGTCCTGCCCGCCCTTGTCCCGTACCCCCTATAAGGGTACGGTACTAAGGAGGCGGTCACAGGACTGGCTACGGAGGGGGAGATTGCTATATTGTTTCCGGACGATTTAGCGCAGCCTGCGTGCCAAATAGTCGTACGCCCAAGACACGTCATTGTAGCCCTTGGTAAGGATGGCGCCCAGGGGATTGAGTTCTTCGATGGCGTCACGTTCGAGGAGGCGCGGCGTAGTGCGGTCGCGGTCCATTAGGACGCGGGTGGTCTTGCTACTGCCGCTTCGCATGGTGACTTTGACGGTGTAGACCTGGCGCCAGTTGTACTTGTGGCGGACAGAATCGGCGACAAGGAAGGAACCTTCCCAGGACAGCATGGCATCGTTGTACCTCTGCATCATAGAGTCGAGGAAGGCCGAGTAGGCTCTGACGTCTTCGGCTCCGAACTCACCGGTAGACGCGAGTTCCCGGAAGTCTGCCAAACGCTTGGCGGCTATGGCGCCTTCGAACATCAACTGAATGACGGAATCCTTGCCTACGACTTCGACGTCCTTGATGTTGTCGGCGTAGAGGCCTGCATTTTCACGCACGAACTGACAGGCGTTCTTCTCCGGCAAGTTGCCGGCGCATGAGATGGCAACGAATGCCATGAGGATGGAGAATGCTTTTTTCATGATTATGTTTTTTTGTAGTTTTTCTGGACTGTCATGTCCAAGATGTGTCCAAAATATGTCCAAGTTCAGATGACGCCGAGGGCACGCTTGAAGCTGTCGTTTTCTTCGCGGAGGCGTGAGAGTTCCACGGCCTGGGTCTCGATTCGGTCGAGAAGGATGCGGACGAGTTCGGGGTCGTTGCCGGGGCGGTTTGGTTCGGGTTCCTGAGGCTGATCAGCGTGGCGGTCTGCCAGGAGCATGGCACCATCGCCACGGAAGAGCCACTCCAGGGACACCTCGGGGCAGTGCTGGGCAACGGCAAAGGGTACACTATAGCCCCGCAATGTAGACATAAACGCAGACATCGTACTCACCGGAACCTCTATCTTTCTCGCAAAATCATTTTGCGACCGAAAAAAGGCAACATACTCGGCCAACCTGCCAGCGATCACTCTTTTGTACTCGTCTTCCGTCATAGTGTTAATATATGTTTATTTGTTACTTGTTCGCTACGTCAATAGTTAACGTATCTTAATTGTCGGCGTTTTCTGCTCACTATTTTGTATGAATGTTTACTTTTTGCACTACATTTGCACTCGGAAACGGGACAGAAGCCGCGAATGCTTTCGAACCTGAAGACCTGAGACACAGCGGTGGACAGGACAGAATAAGGGGCCATGCAAGCACAAACCACATAGAAATCACAACAAATGTATGGGAAGTATTCATTCTTCGGGTAGGCCGTTAGTGTTTATTAACACTATATAGGACGAATTAAGAAGCCTTAACGGTTTTCTGTTCCGTTTTCGTAGAAAAAGAAGAAAAACAACCAAAAACAAAAGACTATGACGAAGCACATTGCCGAGATTTTGAAGGACCAGCGGGAAGGCCTTCCCCTATGGAGTCCGGCATACGGAAACGTGGAGCTGAAGAAGGCGACGGATACCGGTGTGATCATCCGCACGAAGTGTGGCTACTTCCTACTGAACGTATACGGCAAGATATACGCCAAGGGCGAGTGCATGTTGTTCCCATCGAAGGAGCAGAGGAACTGGGACAAGTTCTGGCCATACGAGGACGGTGACGTGCTTTACGTTAAAACTAAAGCGGACGAGCACGTGTTTATTTACAAGGATAAGATAGAAGAGAACCATGTTTGTCGCTATGTCAATCTGAATCACAGGGGAAAACTCTTAAAAGACCCTGACGGATACGTATGCTACAAATCAAACATAATGACAATCCGCTATGCGACAAAAGAGGAGATCGAAGCACTGCACACGGCTATTGAGAAGGAGGGCAAAATATGGGACCCAGTGAAGAAGGAACTGGAAAGCATTGAGACCGTGGCAGCAGAAGAGAAGGCGGAGAAGTTCGACATCAACACGCTGAAGCCATTCGACAAGGTGCTGGTGAGAGATGACAACACACTGAAATGGGCAATAAATCTCTGGATGTCATTTGAGCCAGATGTTGAGCTGGGATACCAATGTCTCAGAGACACCTATGGTCAGTGCATTCCTTATGAAGGGAACGAGCACCTGTTGCTAACAAAAGACATGCCAGACGAATATTATATAACATGGGAGGAAAAAGAATGAAGAAGGCAATCACAAGAGCAGCACGATGCTATGAGCAGACTGTGGGCTGCACAATCCAGGAGACAGTGTTGGGCATCGGCATTATGACCGTGGGCGTGTTGCTGATGTGGATGGCAGCGGTGCTGCAGGGAGGCGCGGCATGATCACCTGGAAGAACAAGATGGGCGCCGAGCACGTGGCACAGCGTCAGTGGGTGAGCAAGAAGCTGGCGGCTGCGTTCTTTGCCCGGGCGGACAGCCGGGGAGAGATACACCCCCAGTATGAGAGACTTCAGGCGGCGGTGGATGCTGGGACGGTGAAGACAAGAGGGGGAAAGAAAACGACGTATAACTTGTGGGACTGCATGCAGGAGTGCAGGGTGTTATAAAACGGAAAACGGAAAACGGGAAACGGAAAATTGCGAGTAAGCGAGAGCAATCAAACTTGTTTGAATTGCCGAGCGGGAGCAGATTCAAGACCGCAAAGCGGGATTAAAACGGAAAACTATGGCAAAGTCAATAGAAGGGATATGCAAGGATATAAGAGAATGGCGGAATAAGAACCCGGAAGCGCGAAGCGTCCTGCTGATCGCCGGATACGAGGAAGACAATATCAGGTCACTCATAGGAGGCCCTAAGCAGGAGCTCGTTGAAAACATCGCGACAGAACTCGTAAAAAATAGAAATATTAATGAGATAACAAGCCAAGCAATCAGGATTGCCCTTGAATACGCAAACGAAAAGGTAGAAAGAGACTGAGGCCTTCGCAAGCCCAAGCCACGCCACGGCTGCTGTGGGAACGATAAGAGCAAACGTAATGCTTAGGAACGAACGGGTGGTCGGACACCTCGTGGCTACATGAACGGAAAACGGAAAACGGAAAGATGAAAAAGAAAGAGGGAATAGGAACATACGATCGGTGCGAGGCGGTAAACGGCACCGAGGTGTACTACGGCGGAATGCCCGACAGGAAGAGGGTGAGCAATGATGCGCCGAGGGCGTGGGTGTTCTGCGCTTCCTGTGCCGCATGCAAGAGGAGGGAGGAGGCAGGCGAGGACGAGCCGTCACACCAGTGCCTGGCAATAGTGACCGACGAGGGCAGGGCCATGAACATAGAAGCCCCCAGGATGACCAGATGCGAGAGGTGGATGCCGAAGCCCTACCTGGCACGCATAGGAGAGACGAGGGGGAAGGTGGATCCGCCTGCCTTCATCAAGTGGAAGGCGGAGAACCCCGGCATCATCGGCTTCCCCGCCGCGCATGGGAAGGGAAAGATGGAGACGACAAGAGACTACCTCTACAGGATGTGGAGGGAAGGAAAGAAAGATACCCCTACTAACGAGAATAACAAGACAGAGAAATGAAGATCATCGGAAGAATCATCGCCGTGCAGAACGCACGGCAGGGAGAAGGAGTGAATGGCACGTGGTACAGCAGGGACTACGTGATAGAGGACGAGACACACCCCGGCGAGGGTGTGGTGGTGAATACGTTCAGCACATCTGTGATGCAGCAGGTGGGCAAGCAGACGCAGGGCCAGCTGACGGTGGAGGTGGAATACACTCCGCGCCTGAGATTCTGGGACGGCAAGCGCCGAGACGGAAGCATGGGCGAGAGCAACTGGAGGCAGACGAACGAGGTGCGATACCTTCGCATACTGAAGGGCACGGCAGCGAACGCCGTGGCAGAACAGGCACCGGTACAGGAGGCGACACAGCCCGCACCGCAGTACACCCAGCAGCCAACACCGCAACCCGCCCATCAGGCGCCGAGGATGGACGACCTGCCATTCTAACACCCGAGATAAATGAGCGAAGACCTGAAAACATACATGCCGGGCGACGGCATCACGAGCAAGAGCGAGCAGAACGAGGAGGAACTGGCACTGACCTTCCTGCGCGGTCTGCAGCTGCTTGCTACCGACCACTACGACCGCCCGGAGTTCACGCTGGAACAGAAGGGCGTAGGCTTCGCTCCGCTCGGCAACATCATGGCGATCTGCGCTGAGATGAAGAACGGCAAAACATGGCTTATGCTGTCGCTGGCCTCCGCACTGCTCCATGGGAAATGGGGCGATGTGACGAGATGCGACGAGGACAGAGTGCCCAGAGTGCTGTGGTTTGACACCGAGCAGGATAAATATGACACGATGCTGATCCTGCGTCGCATACACCAGATGGGCGGTTGGGGCTTCAACGTGGACCACCCCGAGTTCCAAATATACAACCTGCGCGACATCAGATTCGACAAGCGCAGGGAGGCCGTGATGCTGGCCATCAAGTGGCTGAAGCCCGACATCGTGTTCGTAGATGGCATCCGCGATCTTGTACAGAGTGTTAATGAAGAGCAGGAGTGCTACGAGCTGATCAACGACATGATGGTGGCGACGGCACAATATCACTGCTCGATATGGTGTGTGCTGCACGTAAACCCCAACAGTGAGAAGATGCGCGGCCACCTGGGCACGGAACTCGGCAACAAGGTGACCGACGTGTTCAACGTGAAAAAGGAAAAGGACAAGAACAGCGGCAACATCACCTTCCAGGTGGAACAGGTGGCAGCACGCCACAGAGACGTGGACGGCTGGACGTTCATGATACGAGACTACCCGAAGGAGATGCGGAAGTACAGCGAGCCCGTGATGCTGACGACGGTGGAGGTGAAGCACGTGGAGGAGAACAGGTGGCAGAGAATGCACGAGATAATGAAGAAGTACATGCCCAACGAAGTGAAGTCATACAGCTTTACTGAGTTGCGAAACGCGATAAAGGCCGGCGAAAGCATCGGTACCAAGAAGGCTGGCGACCTATTGGCTGAAGCGCAAGAAATAAGGGTCATCGAGAAGTGCCTGAATGGTAAATTCAGATTAAAACAAAAGGCACCGGAGAACGATATGCTCGAGGAGCAGAGCGAAACGCCGTTCTGAGGGATAATTACCAGTCCCCAGTCCCCCATATAGGGGGACGGGGACGGTAAAGGGAGGAGAGGACGGTTTTGACTTTCACGCGCATATACGCGCAGAATATTTATAAAAAAAATATATTAAACATGGACAAGGAATTATTTGGCAGAGCCTCACAACTTGACGCCAAGATAGCCCAAGTGCGCGAAGACCAGAAGCGCGCAGATCTGAACACTATGGCAGAGCGCGGATACGACCCGACCAAAGACCCGCACCTGGCCACATGGCGAGAGCGCAGTCAGATGGGCATCAGAAGGATGCTCTGCCCAGGGTGTGGCCGTCCTGGCTATAAGCCCTACATCCACCCAGACGGGCAGATAGTGGCAGAGCAGTGCGGAAGGTGTGACCACGAGAGCAGCTGCGGCTACCATGTCAGCCCGAAGGAGTGGTTCAAGGACCACCCCGTAGGCACCGAGCACTACAACCCCTCGTATGTGCCACCTCCCCCACCCCCGGCGGTGATCATTCCGCCAGTGCTGGCTCACAGGTTCTACTGCCTGAGGCAGGGAGCACCGAGAAATCCACTCCTGAGACACTGGGCTGATATCTTCTCGTCGGTTAGGGAAGAACGCCGGGAGATTTCCAAGCTCTACACCGACCGACTGAAGAAAGCGCTGAAGAAGTTCAACGTGGGCACGATGGACGGAGGCTATACCATCTGGTGGATCATCGACGAAGACGGGAAGATCCGAAGCGGCAAGGCCATGAAGTACAAGGCTGACGGGCACCGGGACAAGGAAGATCCGCGGGCATTCGCTTGGATGCACACCATGCCCGAGGTGAAGAGCAGGCAGAAGGAAGGCGCTGAATATGTGGGCTGCCTGTTCGGGCTTCACCAACTGGACAAGGACACGAAGGAGGTGCAGCTGGTGGAGAGCGAGAAGACTGCCGTGCTGATGAGCGTGTTCCGCCCGGATATGACATGGATGGCCACGATGGGCATGGGGAACCTGAACCAACACAAGTTGCAACCACTTATAGAGAAGGGTGTGACCATTGTCTGCCACCCGGACAAAGACGGATACGACAAGTGGCGCGAGCAGGTGGAGAAGATCCGCAAGGACAGCCCCGGGGCAGACATCAGCGTGAGCGACTACACGGAGAAGGCATGGATGCCTGGCGACAGCCCGCGCGCCGACATCCTCGACATGATGGAAAGGGACCTTATGTTGCTATGCACATGAGAGAGAAGAAACGCACAGAACTGGTAGCCACGAAGGTGAGCAGCGAGGCATGGCTAAGGCTGAACGACATCAGCCAGCGCCTGGGACTGACTCCCTACGCCCTGTTGCAAGAGACGGTGGACACGCTGATCCTATACATGGACGAAGGCCACCAGCTCTCGCCCGACATGCAGCAGGTGATTGACTGCTTTGAAAGGTTCGACGGCTGGGGCTCGCTCTGCCGGCTTACAGATGTGGGCGTGGCGTGGCACGTGAGGGATGCCCTCTACTTCCTCCACGACGACCGCCCCAACGGCATGGCAGGCGTGGTGGGATGCTGGAATAAGGGCGGATTCCTTGGTACTGCCAACTACACCTTCAACAAGGCCGCCATCTTCGACATGACTCTGCGCAGACTCTTCCCCGACCTCGCACGCTCGCTGGGCATGCTGGCAATGCAGGCAGGTACAGGCGGTCCTGTGGAGACCATACGCTGGTGTATCCAGCAGTTGGAAGAAGACCCAGACAAGGCTGCCATCAGGGAGATGTTCGCCGATTGCGGGCGAACAGACTACGGCAAGTCCAACGACCTGATAAAGTACGTCAGGCACAACAGGAAGAACATCGAGACAGTTGGCAACGAGAAGAAGAAGCCCGTACAGCTGGAGCTGTTCGGCGAAAGTACAGAAGGACATGAGCAAGAATAGTATATACCGTCACCTCGTTGGGAGCCAGCGCTGGCAGCGCATGGCACTGGAGGAGAAGGTGGCAGCAGGGTGGCAGTGCAGCCAGTGCGGCACAGTGACCAAGCGGCTGGCAGTTCACCATCGTCTGCCAGTAGAGGAAGCCCGCACTGCCGATGAGATGGAGGCCAGATGCTTCGACAGGAGCAACCTGCAGGTGCTGTGCTTCCAGTGCCACAGCAGAGTGCACGAGATGCTGAGGAGCAGAACGAAGTCAGGCCACGAGAAGTCCGAGGACCTGAGAGTGCAGCGCTTCCATCACACTGACCTACACATCGACGAGAACACGCCTCGGCTCTGACCCCTCCCCCGTTTTTTAGAAGGCCGGGGGGCTCAAAATTCCCAAATCCACTGGCCCTTAGGTGGGGAAAATGTGGGGATTGGCGTTTTTGTTTTTTCCTTACGGACGAGGGAGGGGAAGATGGGAAGAGGAGACGAGACTGGGAAGCGGAGGAGGAACCGAGGAGAGTGACACGACGAGAAAGAGGAATTACCACTTAGAAGAAAAAAAGAATCATGCCGAAGAGGAATATCATACAGGTGCAGTTGCCGGCTGAACAGCCGGACTGCTGTGCGATGTGCCCGCTGCTGGGTCTGGTGCCGAAGTATGTTGCGAGACCCAAGAACTCGAAGGAGACGCACGTGTGCCTGGGCACGATGGAGGCGCTGACGCAGAGGGGGACGCGAATACGGGCAAGCCAGAGGGACAGCCACCACCCGCTGAAGCGGCCGTGTGACCACCGGTGGCCCATGTGGATGACTCTGCCACAGAGGAAGCTGGGGCTGAGCATAGAGACGTACAGAGAGTGTAGGGTGCCGTATGAAGCGACACTGCAGTTGACGATAAAGTTTCACAGGTGAACGGTGAGAGGTGAGCGGTGAGAGGATGAGCGAAAATGAGTGTTTAACTTGATAATTGAGAACGCTATGAGAATAGAGGCTGGGAAATACTACGTGGACGGTGAGGGATTCTACCACTGCCTGGGTGAATATCCAGACAGGATCCATTTGAGAATGGAGATGGCGACGATCTCCAAGCCGATTGGTCTGTATATTGCATTGGCGTGCTGTTGCGAGACGGTTGCGAGAGGAGAATGGTGGAGTGCAGCGAGGAGCAGTACAAGAAGGCGCGAGATCTGATTCTGGAGGCGAAGAACCAGCTTGACGAGTACAATAGCGAGGTGTTCCACCCATTGTGGGAGGCCCGGAAGAAGGAAGAGGAGAGATGGCTGAGCAGGGCTGAAGTAGCGGAGACTTGGAAGAAGGTAGCGGAGGCTTGGAAGAAGGAAAGGGAATAGAGGATGAAGAAGCAGACGACGGAACAGTACGAGAGGCAGATTAAGAAGCTGATTGAGGCGAGGACTGGCGAGAAGGCGGAGGCGTGGATGACTCTGCCGATTAGGACGGCAGCGATGTGCCTGGTGACTCTGGACAAGATGCAGGAGGAGCTGGAGAAGGCTCCGCTGACGGTGCTGGAGACGGGGAGCCAGGGACAACAGAAGACGGTGGTGAATCCGCTGATTGCCGCGAACAAGGATATGCACAGGACGATGATAATGCACTATGAGAGCCTGGGGCTGACATATAAGAACGACCCGACGAGGATAAACACGTCGGCGAAGAAGGAGAGCGAGGACGAAGGAGCGACAGGGTTCATGAACAGGATGAATGGATAAAAACAGGAAAGGAAGAAAAATGAGAAAAACCACAACTGGGTGAATGAGCTGACGAGGCAGCCGTTCCTGTTCTGGAAGATGGAAGGAGGGAAGATATACACACACTGCGGGATTGACAGCAATGGGCGGTTCTGTCTGGGGCATGAAGACTGGGCTAACCCGAAGGGATGCAGACTGGCGGACGAATTGGAGAAGAAGCGCCTGGAGAAGGAGATGAAGGAGAGAGGGCTGTTGTTCTTGTCAAGATTTGGCTACGTGGACATCATCCATAAGGATGCGATATGCTACACAGCGCTGGAACACTATGGGGTGTACCACCAGATGGCGAAGTGCATGGAGGAGTGCGGAGAGCTGATACAGGCGCTGGCGAGGAAACTGGGAGGAGAGGAGACCATCGAGAACGTGGTGGAAGAGTTGGCTGATGTGGAGATAATGCTGATGCAGATGAGAATAGTGTTCGGGCGCCAAAATGCGCAAGGATGATGGTGCAGAAGCTGGCGAGGCTGAAGATGAGGATGGAGGAGGAGGAGGAAGACCCACCCCGGCCCTCCCTGTGAGGGAGGGAGAGAGGAGAAGGAGAGGAAGAAGGAGCTATAGGAAACGGAAAGCTGAAAACGGAAAACGGAAAGCTGAAACTTGAAACTTGAAAATATGACACCGAAGGAATTGAAGGAGAAGATGGTGGGGAGGCTGAGGGAGATGCTGGACCCCGGCCAGTACTGTGGAGGAGAGGATGGGAGAGGAAGCAAGAGGAGAAGGAGTGGAAGGAGCAATAGAGGGTTGGGCGGCGAGGCTCTGAAGGCTTATCTGAGGATACTGGCGGATGAGAGGCTGGTGGAGTATATCTGGGATGTGGCGGAGAACTGCGAGGGGGAGAAGGATGTGCATAATGTAGACGAGGTGGCGGCTTGCTGCAGGTTCCTGAGGATGTGCCAGGTGTACCGGTTTGATACGGGGCATGTGAGGAGGTATATAAGGATGGCGGAGAGCCTGGCGCTGGACTCTCTGGCCGGAAAACGGTGCTACAGGCTGACGCCCTCGCAGGTGTTTGTGATCTGCGGGATGCACGGGTTCATCGACGAGAAGGAGGTGGAGCTGTACGGCAAGAAGCAGACGGAGGACAGGAAGGTGGTGCAGGAGAGCATTCTGTTCATTCCCCGGAAGTGGAGCAAGACACAGATAGATGCGTGGGAGGCGGTGGACGATTTTCTGTTCGGCGAGAATGATGCGGAGGTGCACATAGTGTCCAACGCGCTGGACCAGTCGCAGATAGCGTTCAGGCAGATCAGGAGCCTGTTAGAGCAGGTGGACCCGAAGGGCAGGGAGATACGAATGACGGCCAAGGAGATAAGCTGGAGGAAGGGCAGGAAGGCGTACATCTACTGCCATACTGCAGGAGGCAAGACGAAGGATGGCGCCAAGGCGTCGAAGGTGATAGCGGACGAGTACGGCAGCGCCGCCTATGTGAAGGACCATTGTGACATGAGCGACGCGCTGAAGGTGTACGAGAGTTCCATGGGACCGAGGAAGAACCGCATGAGCGTGATCACGACGACAGCCGGAAAGGTGGTGGAAGGGCCGTTCGAGTTGAAGCTGAGGGAGGCGCAGAGGGTGCTGTACGGCGAACTGGAGTGCGCCTGGAACGAGAAGCGCGAGAGCGACATGCAGTTTCTCTTCGCGCTGCATCCTGACGAATGGGAATATACCGATGAATGCTTTGGACAGGAGAGGATATGGCGGAAGGTGAACCCGCACTTAGGCATAACGATACAGAGCACATTCTATGACGAGGAATGGAAGAAGACGCGGGGAGATGCCGAGCATTACAAGGAGACGGTGACGAAGCTGTTCAACAAGTTTGTGAGCGCGAGCAGCAGGCCGTGGATACAGGCGGAGAAGATGCGGAAACTGCAGGGTGATGTGACGGTGAGAGGGTTGGATGCGAGGGAGTGGGTGTGCTTCTGCGCTTGTGACTTCTCGAAGGGCGATGACTTGTGCTCGATGGCATACCTGTGCTATAACATGAAGACGGAGCAGTACCTGATGGACTGCATGGCGTGGATAGCGGAGGAGCAGTTGCGCAACAACCCTAACGCGGTGCTCTACCAGGAGTGGGTGAAGCAGGGATGGCTGAGGGTGTGCCCGGGGAGTGTGATAGACGAGACGATGGTGCTGGAGGAGCTTGACGAGGTGACCAATCATGTGCGGATACTGAGCATAGCGTATGACCCTTACGACAGCACGAGGTTTGTGAACCTTTTCCAGGCGTGGATCGTGAACCGCATGCGCGGGAAGGTGTCGGGAAAGAAGCTGGAGGAGTTCCTGAAGAAGACGCTGGTGCCGGTGAGCCAGACGTGGGCGTCGTTCAATGCGTCGTGCCAGGTGATGTACGACATAGTGAACTGGCCGGAGCAGAAGGTGTGGGTGAGCCCGAATCCGATAATCCCGTGGTGCTTCGGCAACTGTGTGCTGGAGGAGGACAGGATGGGTAACGTGAAGCCCGTGAAGAGGACGGCGAATGCGAAGGTGGACGTGGCGATATGTTTGCTGATGGGAGTGATAGTGATGGAGAGGTGGAAGTAAGGGGAAGAGGGAGAGAGAGGACGCAAGAGGAAGCAAGAGGACGCAAGAGGAAATGAAGAGGATTAAAGAGGATAAAAGAGGATATGGGAAGGCCGAAAGGATCTAAGAACGGGAGGTGGAAGGAGAGAAAGGAGAGGCAGTTGGCGGAGATGAGGAAGACGCCGATAGATGCGCTGATAACACCACTGGAACCGGAGGAGGGGCTGGTGTGCATGGGAGACGGGTGCTTCTGCCACAGGATTAAGCATGAGAACAGCGGGGCAGAGAACCGGTGCGCGTACAGGAAGAAGGGAGGGAAGTGCGATGCGCTGTTTTAGACCCCTCCCCGACCCTCCCCTGTGAGGGGAGGGAGAGAGGACGGGAGAGGGAACAAGAGGATACAAGAGGATGCAAGAGGATACAAGAGGATGCAAGAGGAAGCAAGAGGACGGGAGAGGAAAAGACAGAAAGGGGAAAAAACGTAAAAAAAAGGAGGAAAAAAAATGGAATTCTATAACGAATACGAGCCACATGGCGAGGTGGAAGAGTGCACCTGGCAGGTGTGGGGGCAGAAGGAAGAAGAGAGAGAGAAGAGTTATAAGTGAGAAGAAGGACCCACCCCAGCCCTCCCTGTGAGGGAGGGAGAAGAGGATGGAAGAGGATGGGAGAGGACGCAAGAGGACAAAAGAGGATATAAGAGGATATGAGAGGATGTGAGAGGATGGCGGGTGCCATGGTGGTGGCTGGGCTGATGCTGGCAAGCTGTGGCAGCGCAAGGAAGATGAGCAGTGATGTGGCTGCGAGGGACAGCATGCACAGGGAGAGGCGTGAGGTGGTGGCCGACAGTCTCTGCCAGAAGGCCATGAGAGACCGGGTGCTGGAAAGTGCTGCGGAGGTGAAGATAGTGATAGAGGAGGAGTTCTGGGGGGAGCCGTACCCGGGGAACCCCAGGCGGGACTCCCTAACGGGAGCCCAGGAGGAAAGGCGGCCGTCTCCAGCGGGGCGGCGACGCACGACGATAACGGCGAGGAAGGATGTGAAGGAGATAGAGAAGGAGATGGAGGAGACGATGACGGAGACGAAGACGATGACCGAGGAACTGGAAGACAGTGTGGCGGAGGAGGAGGAACACAGGAAGGAGGAGAAGAAGACGGAGACGGGGAGGTGGTCGGTGGCGCAGATAGTGTGGATGGGGCTGTGTGGCCTGGTGCTGTGGAGAGTTTGGAGGAGGTAGGAGGACCCCTCCCCGACCCTCCCCTGTGAGGGGAGGGAGAGAGGACTGAAGAGGAAGCAAGAGGACGGGAGAAGAGGACCCCTCCCCATACCCTCCCGCAAGGGGAGGGAGTGGTTACAACCGACTTGTGCCCCATCAGCAGGACATTATACTCCCTCCCCTTGCGGGAGGGTATGGGGAGGGGTCCGAAAAAAGGAGGGGTTAACCGGGAGCAGGATATCGGGTGAGAAGTGGAAGTTGGATGTTTGTTATTGTTTATAGATTGGTTGCTTGTTTTCCGGGTGGTCCGGGAGGATAGCCCGGTTTTTGAAGGAAAAAGGCGCCCGAGGGGCGATGATATACTTTTTCGTGTGATTTTTAGGTTAAATGTGGCCCCCACTATCCGCGAGGACAGTGGGGGCTTTTGTGAGGGGAGGGGAGAAGGGAGTAGAGGACGGGAGAGGACTGAAGAGGACGGGAGAGGACTGAAGAGGACGGGAGAGGATGGGGAGGGCGAGGAAGGGGGGAATACCAGTATATTGTTTTATAGGTCTTCCGCCCACGACTTCAGGTGCCCAGCCCACTCGATGAAGGTGGTATAGGGCTGTTTTCTGCGAGCCACAAGCATGCGGCAGAGTTCTGTCAATTCTTTCTTCTTCATATCCGACACAATGCGAAAGAGAGCCTCGCCTCCGTCCTCTATGCCAAGCGATGCGCAGATGCCCTCGTCCTCCAGGAGTTCCAGCAACTCCACTACCAGCGTGTCGGGATGGACGTGCTGGATGCTTGTCAGGACTGCCCAGTCGGCAAGGCAGAAATAGCTGACTATACGCTTCGCCATTTCCCTGTCGCAGAAGCATAGGGAATAGACGTTCTGAGCGCACCAGTCGCCTATCTCACGCATAGCCCTTGCGATGGCGGTTGCATCGGTCAGGCCGGCAGGGCAGTGGGTTTCCTGTCGGTCGTTGAAGCATCCTTCTTTGAAGTCCAGGTAGATGCCTGTATCCATGTGGGCAACCCTCCATTGGAGGTTGTCCAGCCTCGTTATTTCTATATTCATTTCTTTTTCTGTTTGGTCAGTACTACGGTCTTGCCGACCGCGTTGGCGATCTTCTCAATGGTCTCCAGTTTCGGGGGGATTTCCCCCTTCCAGATGCGTGACAGGGTGGACTTGGTCACTCCAGTCAACTCCGCCTGCTCCATCAGGGTGAGGTGGAGCAGGTCTTGGCGGAGTTGGGTGATGATGTTGTGCATGTTATCGTTTCGTGACACATTAGATAATTGTAACATTAGCTTCTGCAACCTCTATAAGTTGACCGGGTTTCCAGCTTGCCTGCTCAGAGCGACGACGTGAGCAAACATATTCGCAAGTCATATCACCGTTGATGCGGAAATGATACGAAACCAACTCAGGGTGGTTTATCGCCTTAGTATCTCCAGGTACTATCAGCTTCACAATATCAACTGGCAGGGCCTTAGATTCATACCAGAAGGACTTGCCTGTGGTACTCTCTGCATATGTCAGCTCCATCTCTATTCCATTAGCAACAACCCTCATGGCGTTGGGGTTTTCTGCCTTCACGGCTTGTGCAACCTCCCTGCGGATTTCGAAGCTGGTTCCGATGATACCCTTGTTACCGTGACCTCTCTGCAATGTGTTAATCTGTGTTTTCATAATTCTGTTGTTTTTGGGTTAATTGTTCTTTGTTTTATTTTTCTGATGCAAAGATACGACAATTTTCCCAAATATGCAACAAAAAGAAGGATTATTTTTGCATAAATGGGAAATATTTTCTAAACCCACCTATTTCGGTGTGGTTGTTGCAAAATTGGCAACACCCACAAACACATATTCAATCACACGGAAGTTGGCCTCGTTGATACGGGTGAAGTCCCTCTTGATGTAGACATCAGTGACCTTCGTTGCCATGTCCACATGGTTCAATCCCTCGTGGACGGTGTACTTGTCTATATTCAGGTCGTTGCGTGCGATGGTAGCCCACGAATGGCGCGCGGAATAAAAGGAGAAGTCCTCCAACCGCAGAACCTTGGCAGCCTCCGCCTCGCTCGTGCCGGGGTGCTCCTGTATGTAATTATATATAAGGTATTCCTTGACCTTCTTCATCCCGAGGTTCACGCTGGTATGGCAGTTCTTTCGTGTGGTAAATCTCTCACTGAGGTTGAGCATCTTTCCCCGTCTGCTCCTGTGGCGGTCTATGATGGTTTGCGCAAGAGGGTGGATATTGATGTGGATGAGCGCCCTATCGGCTCGCTGGTCGCGTGTCTTCTGCCTCTCGTACACCAGTACCCCATCGGCGGGAGCCTCGGCCGTAAAGAGATCGGCAAGGTTCGTGCCCATCAGCATGAAGGAAAGCAGGAAGATGTCGCGTGCGAGGTTACGGGTGCTCGCAATACCGCTCTCGTCTGGAATGGCCGCTATGCGCCTGATGGTGTCCACCGTGGTACTCCTGTCGCTGGTGGTGACGGGCACGACTATCTTTATACGGGCAAAAGGGTCGTTGGGGATGCGCACGACCTCGTCATCGTTATAGTGAGCCATTGCCTCCCGATACATTTTCCGCAGGTAGAGCAGATGCACCGCCACCTTCTCCATGCCGAGGGTATCAATGTAGTTCATCAGCGTACGGCTCTTCAACTGCTGGAAATTGATGTCCATGCCGATATAGTTCCGCAAGGAGCGTATTGCCCACAGGTAGTTCCCCCGTGTTGCCTTCTTCGGTATCTTTTCCGTGTACTTTTCCATCCACGGGAACATGGGGATGCCCTCCCCCTCGGGTGGTGAGGTAATATAAGCAACTATCTCGTCCACGTCCATCACGTCGGCACGGCTTCCCAGCGTGTTCAGCCTGCCACGCCATTCCCTGATGGTTGCCTCGGTGTTGTCTATGATGATATGGTTCTTCAGTTTTCCGCTACGGGTCACGTCCTTGTCCGTGGCGTACATCTGCGTTGAGTACCTGCGCACCTTCCTGCGGTGGGTGATGCGTATCTTAACATTCCACGTGCCGTCCTTGCGCTTCTCAGCACGGGAAATTTCAGCCTTAAAAGTTGTCATAATTCCGTATGGGTCCTAATTCGTCAACAATTCGTCAACTTTTTCACGCAAAAGTAAGGAAAAAACCTTAATTTTGCGCCAAACGGAGAAAAGAATTAGAAACCACGGGGCAAGGAAACAATGAATATCAACGAATTACTAATCAAATTCAATGATTTTATGTCGCAAAGGTACAAAAAAATGAATAACGAAGCACGTGCGGTGCGGAATTATTTATAACTTTGCGCAAGAAATACATAAACATAGTTACCGGCCAGCCGTGCCTTTGATATAATACAGTTATGACCGACAAGTACAGAGCATCCGACCCCATGAGTGAACTGATAAGCGACGACTACCGCATGTTGCAGGTGATCAGCCGCTTCGGACTGGCATTCGGCTTTGGCGATGCCAGCATACAGACCGTGTGCAGGGAGTGTGGTGTGGATGTGCCCACGTTCCTGGCTGTCGTGAACTTCATCAGGGGTGGCGACCATGTGAAGGTCAGCGAACTGGTGGATGACGTGGACGTAAACGCCCTGATGGAGTACCTGAAGAAGTCGCACTCCTATTTCGTTGACTTCCGTCTGCCGGCCATAAAGCGCAAGTTGCTTGAGGCCATAGGGGTGTCCAGCAACCAGATTGCCGTGCTGATACTTAAATTCTATGACGAGTATGCCGCCGAGGTGTCGCGCCACATGGACTATGAGAACCACCACGTGCACCCCTATGTGGAGCAGTTGCTGGCAGGACGCCTGCCCGACTCGGAGCATGGTTTCCATATCCTCAGCCACCGCCATCAGGACAACCACAGCAGTATCGAGAAGAGTTCGTCGGAACTGAAGAACATCCTCATCAAGTACTATCCTGCCAAGAGTAATGTGCAGTTGCTCAACGAGGTGCTGATGGACATCTACATGATGGAGGAGGACATGCTCAGCCATTGCCGTCTGGAGGACCACCTCTTTGCTGAGTGCGTGCACCGTCTGGAGGACGAGGTGCGCCTGCGCGGTTCCCAGCAGGCCGATGAAGAGGCGGTTGCCACTCCCCGTGCAGAATCCGCCGACAGCCTGTCCGACCGTGAGAAGGAAGTCATTGTGGAGGTAGTGAAGGGCCTTTCCAACAAGGAGATAGCCGAGAATATGTTCATCTCCGTGAATACCGTCATGACCCACCGTCGCAACATATCCAAGAAACTGAACATACACTCTCCTGCCGGTTTGACCATATATGCCATAGTTAACGGCTTGGTCAAGTTGGACGAGATAAGTTTGTAGGTACAGGCTGTTGCGGCAAGCATACATAAGGCGACCCTCTCTGTCTCATGATAACAGGGAGGGTCGCCTTATGTATTTTAATGGTTATGCTTGTTATTTCGCTGCCAGTACCTTCTCCATGAAGTAGGGCAACTGTACTCGCCACCAGCACCAGTCGTGGTCCACGTCGAAGCCCCAGTAGTCCATGTTGGCAGGGATGCCGCGCTCGCACAATACGGTGTCCAGCGCACGTGTGCTTTCCAGCAGTTCGTCTTCCCACTTGCCCTGGCCCACGCAGATGTAGATGTTGCGCTTCTTGTAGAGGTCCATCCAGGGGTGGTCGGCAGGCATCTCGCGCAGGAAATCTATGGGCGAGTTCATGAACGTGAGTTCGTCGCTGTACATGGGGAAGCCGTAGCCGGCAGTGTACAGACCGCTCATTGCAATGACGGAGTCGAAGATGTCCGGGCGGCGGAAGAAGAAGTTGCCAGCATGGAAAGCACCCATGGAACAGCCAGTGACGATGAAGGTCTCGGTCTTGCGCTTGCGCACCTCGGGGATGAGTTCCTCGGTAATGTAGTGATACCAGCGCTCGTGCTGCTCTATGCGCCAGCGGTTGTCGGCAGAGCGGTTGCTCCATGTCTCGCCGTCTATTCCGTCCACGCAGATGGCGCGTATCTCGCCCTTTTCTATCCAGGGTGCGAGGACGTCTATCATGCCGAAGTTCTCGAAGTCAAAGTAGCGGCCGTCCTGCGAGGGGAAGATGAGGACGGGGCGTCCCTTCTTGCCGTATGTCTTGTACTCCATCTCGCGCTGGAGATGATTGCTGAAATGTTTGTTGTATTGTCCTTCCATTATATATATTGATAAGTTTTAGGCAGGCCCGGGGAAGTGGAGCCTGCCTATGTGTTTTTGGTGTCGTTACTTTCTGTTGCAAACGTCGTAAAGGAACTCGTCGCGCTCCCATTCCGTGCGGAAACGTGCAATGTAGGCATAGTCGCCCATGGCAGGTGCCAGAGCCTTGTCGATGTTCGGGGTCATCTTCATGGCGTATGCATACTTGTCCAGTATCTGTGCGTCGTTCAGGTGATACTCCACACCGGAGCGGCGGCCGGCATATACGCAGAAGTAGTCGTCGTTGGTGTCGGGCTGTTTGCGCTGGTCAAATGCCACCATGTCGGCCCAGATCTGATATACGTCCACGTTGTGGGCATAGTTGATCATGTCGGGGGTGTAGCCGCCGCCGGGGCGCATGTTCACCTCCAGAGCCACGAAGTCGCCCTCGTTGCCGAGACCGCGGTGGGCACGTCCCAACTGGAAGAACTCCAGGTGCACGAAACGGCTCTTCACGCCGAATGCCTTGATGGTCTGACGGCCCCAGAAGCGCAGGTTCTCGTTGATGTGCTGCTGGACGTAGTAGGTGCTGTCGAGGTTGTAGTTTACGATGTCCGAAATGGACGGGGGGCATACGCACATGCTCTCGAACATGGGTTCGCCCTTGGAGTTGATTATGGCATCGTAGGTGCAGATGTTGCCGGTAACGAATTCCTCGATGACATACTCGTGGATGTGCGGAGTGTTGTTGAGGAACTCGCGCAATGCCCATTCGCTCTCAATTTTATGCGTTCCGCCGGAACCAACACCTACATCGGGCTTGGCAAAGAGGGGATAGCCTGCTTCGTAGGCAAACTTCAGTATGTTGTCCAGGCTGTCGCTTGCCTTTATCTGGCGTGCGGTACGTATGCCGCCGGCAGCATAGTACTTCTTCATCTCGGACTTCTCCTTGATGCTGTCTATCTTGTCCGTCTTGATGCCGGTATTCACGTTGAAGTCGGTGCGCAGGCGTGCATCCTGCTCCAGCCAGTACTCGTTGTTGCTCTCTATCCAGTCTATGCGTCCGTACTTGGCGGCAAAGTGTGCCACGGCACGATACACCTGGTCATAGTCTTCCATGTTGTTGACACGGTAATACTCGGTAAGACTTTCCCTGAGACGGTTGTCCAGGTTGTCGTACGGAGCATCGCCAATACCAAATACAGTTACACCATTCCTCTTCAGTGCGGCGCAGAAGTTCCAGTAGTTCTCCGGAAAGTTGGGGGAAATGAAAATGAAGTTCATAATAGGTATGTTATTTGGTTTTTGTTATTATGGCATGAGAGTGGTTCGGGAGCAATTTGTGTACGGGATGCCATACTCTCGAGGGCTTGTTTTTGTCGTCGGGAGGACGCGCTCTTGTTGTCCGGGGTGACTCGCCCTTGTCACCCTCGGTGACTCGCCCTTGTCGTCGGGAGGACACGTAATTGTTGATATGGCGGTAAAATTTTGACCTTATGGACATATTTCCGCGTTTTAGCCTCTCAGCAGTGCAAAAATAAGGTTTTTATTTGAAAAAACCAAATAAATGCAATACCTTTGCCCAATATATGTTTACTCTGTTTCTTACCAGCAGTCCTTGTGGACACGATGGAGCCTTGTTTGAAAAGAACGGATTCCGCGAAGAACTTCTCCGCCAGTTGAGTGGAGAGGTGCGTGGCCTTTATATCACATCCTCGCCCGATGATTTCTCTGGAAGCGAGTGCGCTTCAGAGGGAATGCGTACTGCACTCCAGGCTTGCGGCGTCAAAATTGTGAGTTGGACTTTGTTGGACAGAAGGAACATAACACGGGCGCATCTCCTTGTCAGCGAGTCGAACTTCATTATCCTCGGAGGCGGCCATGTGCCTACCCAGCATAAGTTTTTCCGTGAGATGTTCCTGCGCGAGGCACTGCTTGTCTATGAAGGGGTGCTGCTTACCATCAGTGCAGGCAGCATGAACTGTGCCGATGAGGTGTATTCCATACCCGAACTGCCGGGTGAGGTGCGCGACCCCAACTACAAGCGTTTCTTCCGTGGCATGGGACTGACGAGCATACAGATTCTGCCCCACTACTACGAGTGGAAGGACTTTGTGCTGGACGGCATGAAGATATACAACGAGGTGGCGGCAAAGGACAGTATGGGCAAGCGTTTCTATGTATTCCCCGACGGCACCTACCTGTACAGCATGTTCGGTTATGAGGAAATCCGCGGTGAGGCCTTCCTGATGGAAAACGGCATCTTCCGTAAGATATGCGAGGACGGACAGAAGGTGTTGCTGCCCATAATCTGATTGGACGGGTTTCCTGGTTTTTCTTGTGCTGAGAGTATTGTAGTTTTTATAGATGCTATAGGGTCTATAGATATTATAGATGCTATAGATGCTATAGATGCTATAGATATTTTGGGTTATATGTTCCTTACTGCTATCTGAAATACTTTCCCACCACTGGCAGGTTGCGCAGGGGCAGGTCGTGATAGATGATGTGCCCCACGAAGGCAAGTATCAGCACGGTGTTGATGGCCATGCGGAGGAGGGCTGGCCATTCCTGCGGCAACGCTTGCATGATAGCAAAGAAAAGGCAGGTGATGGCCACGTAGACGGCCATGCTCCTCATGGGATAGTTGATGGGATTCTTTCTTTGTCCCACGAAATAACTGAGTACCATGGCCGTGGCGTAGCCGGCAAAGCCGCCCCAGGCGCACGCCATGTAACTGTAATGGGGGATGAAGATGATGTTCACGGCAAACAGTACCGCACATCCCGCCAGTGAGAACCATGCCCCGTAGATGGTCTTGTCTATGAGTTTGTACCAGAAGGAGAGGTTGAAGTATATGCCCATCATTATCTCTGCGGCCATCACTATGGGGATGACGCGCAATCCCTTCCAATAGTCGCTGCCCACCATGTATTTGAGCAGGGGCAGGTATGCCACCACGCACAGGAAAGCCAGCAGGGTGAAGATAAGGAAATACTTCATGCCTATGGCGTAGGTCTCGTTCTTGTCCTTGTTCTTGCTTTGCGCGAAGACAAAGGGTTCGTAGGCATAGCGGAAGGCCTGGGTTATCATGGCCATAATCATTGCCACCTTCACACAGGCGCCGTATATGCCCAGTTCCACCACACCCTGTGCGGTGTCGGGATAGATGAGGGGGAATATCATCTTGTCCGCTGCCTGGTTGAGTATGCCGGCAATGCCAAGTATCAGCACGGGCCACGAGTAGGACAGCATGCGTCCGAGCAGACGGAAGTCCACCTTCCACTTTATCCTTGCCATTTCGGGCAGGAAGAAGAAGGTGATGATGCCTGTGCATGCCAGGTTGAGTGTGAAGACATAGAGGACGTCGGTCTTGCCCAGCCAGACGAAGTAAAGGAGGTTAAGGCCGATATTGAGTGCTATGAACAGGAGTTTGAGTGAGGCGAACTTTATGGCCTTTTTCTGGTATCTGAGGTAGCAGAACGGCAGGGCCTGTATAGCATCCAGGGCAACTACGGAAGCCATTACCATTATATATTCGGGGTGTTCGGTGTATCCCATCAGTCCGCTTATCGGTGTTATAAAGCCTAGGATACCGGCCAGGAATATCAAGGCAAGTCCTGCCACCACGGCAAACGATGTGGAGAAGACGGTATCGGGGTTTTCATCCTCCTTGTTGGCGAAGCGGAAGAAGGTGGTCTCCATGCCGAAGGTGAGCAAGACGAGCAGCAATGCCACGTAGGCATAGAGATTGGTCACTATGCCGTATCCGCCGTTTGCAGCGCTGATGACGTGCGTGTAAAGGGGAACGAGCAGATAGTTCAAAAATCTGCCCACTATGCTCGACAGACCATAGATGGCCGTGTCCTTGGCAAGGGATTTAAGGTTCGCCATGTGGGTAAGTGTTTATAGTTGAGGACCCCCTCAATCCCCCTACAGGGGGGGGGGGACAGGATAGGGGGAGGGTAAACAAGTTTGACTCTGCCCTCGATTACTTACAGATTTCCGTTTTCCGTTTTCACTTTTCCGTTAGAAGAGTCCGTACAACCTCTGGTCTATTTCTTCCGTCACTGTACGGAAGTCCTCGGGGCTGTCTCCGAACTTGCAGGTGTCTCCGTCAATGATCAGCACCTGTCCGGGATAGTTCTTTATCCACTCCTCGTAGCGGTCGTTCAGGCCCTTCAGGTAGTCGATGCGTATGCTCTGTTCGTATTCGCGTCCGCGCTTGCTGATTTGTGCTATGAGGTTGGGGATGGTGCTGCGTATGTAGATCATCAGGTCGGGCAGTCCCACGAGAGACATCATCAGGTCAAAGAGGTCGGTGTAGTTGTTGAAGTCGCGGTCGGACATGTATCCCTGGTCGTGCAGGTTGGGAGCGAAGATGCGCGCATCCTCAAAGATGGTGCGGTCCTGTATGATGGTGCGGTCGGTAGCCTTGCTTATCTCCACCACGTCCTTGAAGCGCTTGTTCAGGAAGTAGATCTGCAGGTTGAAGCTCCAGCGCGACATGTCCTTGTAGAAGTCCTCCAGATAGGGGTTCACGTCCACCGGTTCGAAGCGAGGTTCCCAACCGTATCTCTTGGCCAGCATCTTGGTCAGTGTGGTCTTGCCACAACCTATGTTTCCTGCTATTGCTATATGCATAATCGGTATTGTTTGTTGGTTTATATTCCGGGCTCTTCGGGGAAGAGGCTGTAGAAGATTCTGTCTATCTTGTCGGTTATTGACTTGAAATCATCGCGGTTGTTCAGGAAGTCCATGTTGTCCACCTCTATGGTCAGGACCCTGCCGGGGTATTTGTTCCGGATGAAGTCCTCGTAGCGGTTGTTCAGGTTCTGCAGGTATTCTATGGGTATGCTCTGTTCGTATCCGCGTCCGCGCTTCTGTATGTTGGCCACCAGATGAGGTATGGAGGCGCGCAGGTAAATCATCAGGTCCGGGGTGCGTGCCACGCTGGTCATCTGCTGGAACAGTTCCATGTAGGTGTTGTAGTCGCGTTGCTCCATGTTGCCCATTGCCTGATTGTTGGCGGCAAAGACATGCACACCCTCAAATATGCTCCGGTCCTGAATGATGTCCTTGTCGGTTTGTGATATGGCCAGAAGGTCGCGGAAACGCTCCTTCAGGAAGAAAGTTTCTAGGCAGAAACTCCACCGGTGTATGTCCTTGTAATAGTCCTCCATGTAGGGGTTTGTGGCCACTGCCTCGTACTTTGGTTCCCAACCATAGTGCCTGGCCAGAAGTTCGGTCAGTGTGGTCTTTCCTGCTCCTATGTTTCCTGCTACTGCTATGAACACTGTATGTGATGTATTACTTATTATAATATGTATATGTCCTCAGGTCTATCCGAAGAAGGCGTATGCAATGAATATTGCCGCTACCACTCCGATGAGGTCCGTGATGAGGCCTGCCGATACGGCATGGCGTGTGTGGCGTATGCCCACGCTGCCGAAGTAGACGGCCAGTATGTAGAATGTGGTGTCGGTGGCACCCTGGAATATGCAACTCAGGCGTCCCACGAAACTGTCTGCTCCGTAGGTGCTCATGGCATCCACCATCATGCCTCTGGCACCCGAACCGCTCAGGGGTTTCATTATTGCCGTGGGCAGGGCAGGGACAAAGTCGGCATTTATCCCCATGCTTCGTACTGCCCATTCCGTACCGGAGATAATCACGTCCATCGCTCCCGAGGCACGGAACACCCCTATGGCCACAAGGATGGCCACAAGATAGGGGATAATGCGCACTGCTGTTTCAAATCCGCCCTTGGCCCCTTCCACGAAGGCTTCATAGACATTAACCTTGCGCCTTAATCCTGCTATGATAAAACCTATGATAATGGTGAACAGGACCACATTGGCTATGGTGGTGCTCCACAGGTTCATCGTGTCCCTGTCTACCTGAGTGCCCAGCCAAACCACACCGCTGATGAGCATGCATATTCCAAGCATAGTGCCCAGGATGGCACGGTTCATCAGGTTTATCTTCTGGTAGAGGCTCGTCACGATGATGCCTCCCAGTGTGGCAATGGTGGTGGCCAACAATATGGGAATGAAGATGTCGGTGGGTTGTGCCGCACCCATCTGTGCTCGGTATACGAGGATGCTTACTGGTATGAGCGTGAGGCCCGAGGTGTTCAGCACCAGGAACATTATCATGGGATTGGAGGCCGTAGCGTTCAGTTTTTCTGCCTCCTCGCGGGAAAGGCCCTGTTCAGCCATCCTCTTCTCTGTCTGTAGCCTGTTGTGCTCCTGCATGGACTCCATGGCCTTCAGTCCCAACGGTGTGGCGGCATTGTCCAGCCCCAGCATGTTGGCGCTGATGTTCATGAACATGTGCCCATAGGCCGGATGCCCCTTGGGAAGGTCGGGGAAGAGGCGGCAGAACAGAGGGGAGAGCATGCGGCTCAGTGCGCTGACCAGTCCGCCCTTCTCGCCTATCTGCATGATGCCCATCCACAGGGAGAGTACTCCGGTAAGGCCCAGGGAAATCTCGAAGGCTGTCTTTGCCGATGAAAAGGTGCTGTCCATTATGGCGGGGAACACCGAGGTGTCGCCCATGAACACCAGACGCACCAGTGCTATGAGGAATGCTATGAGGAAGAATCCTATCCAAATGTAGTTCAGTACCATGTTGAAAAGTGAAATCTGCGAGTAAGCGAGAGCAGAAATGAAGTTTACTTTAATTATGCCGAGCGTGAGCAGGTTCAAGACCGCAAAGCGGGATTAAAACGGAAAACGGAAAACTCTCTGATTACTCTGATTACTCCGAAAACTCCGATTACTCCAAGTTTATTCAGAAGTCAAAGAGACTCTGCTGGCCGTTGGCGGCAAGGGGTGTGCGCCCCAGGTGCTGGTAGGCCAGTTCTGTAACCTCGCGCCCTCGTGGCGTGCGTTTTATGAAGCCTTCCTTTATGAGGAAAGGTTCGTACACCTCCTCCACCGTGCCTCCGTCCTCGCCTATGGCGGTGGCGATGGTGTTGATGCCCACGGGACCGCCCTTGAACTTGTCTATGATGGTCAGCAGTATCTTGTTGTCTATCTCGTCCAGGCCATAGCGGTCGATGTTCAGTGCCTCCAAGGCATAGCGCGCTATGTCCACGTCTATTCTGCCGTTGCCCTTCACCTGTGCAAAGTCTCGCACGCGGCGCAACAGGGCATTGGCTATACGTGGCGTGCCACGGCTGCGGCTGGCTATCTCGCCGGCGGCCTTGCCCTCAATGGGTACGCCCAGAATGCTGGCACTCCTCAGGATAATCTTCTGCAGGGTGATGCTGTCGTAATATTCCAGATGCAGGTTTATGCCGAAACGGGCACGCAGGGGAGCGGTGAGCAGGCCGCTTCGTGTGGTGGCGCCTACCAGGGTGAACGGTGCCAGGTCTATCTGTATGGAGCGTGCCGAGGGACCCTTGTCTATCATTATGTCTATTCTGTAGTCCTCCATGGCGGAATAGAGATATTCCTCCACCACGGGACTGAGGCGGTGTATCTCGTCTATGAAGAGAACGTCGTTAGGTTCCAGGGACGTCAGTATGCCGGCCAGGTCGCCGGGCTTGTCAAGCACCGGGCCCGATGTCAGTTTGAACCCTACGCCCAGTTCGTTGGCAATGATGTTGCTCAGCGTGGTCTTGCCCAGACCCGGAGGTCCGTGCAACAGGGTGTGGTCCAGGGGCTCGCCCCTGTATTTGGCGGCCTCCACGAATATGCTCAGGTTCTCCACCACCTTCTTCTGTCCGCTGAAGTCCTGGAATTTCAACGGACGTAAGGCGTTCTCGTAGTCCTTCTCGCGGATCTGCCCTTCGTGTCTTATATCGAAATCTTCCATATCAGACTGCAAATATAGCAAATAAATGCCAATTTCACGGGCAGAGGTACGTCAAAAATCATCAACTGCAGGCGTAAAGGCCAAATAAAGCGGAATGCACTTTGTGCAGGTTGCCTCTTATTCGTATATTTGTCCTTGCTATGACAAATGAGGAATACATAGACCTGCACCGCCTTGACGATGTCCGCACCCTTGCCCTGAGGAGTGTGCCTGGGGGTATCGACATCAAATGGTGCCTGCAACAGATAGAGGGCTGGCAGAAGGCCCGCGAGAAACTTCCCCGATGGGCAGGGACGGACGGGCTTTGGTATCCTCCTGTCCTGTCCATGGAGCAGTGCTCCGGCGAGCAGACGGCAGAGTACAAGCGTGGCATAGTCTGCCGCCTCCTGCCCGAGGCTTCAGACAGACAGGCTTTTGCCGACCTTACAGGGGGGTATGGCATAGACTTCAGTTATATGGCGACTCTTTTTGACTCTTCTGATTATGTGGAAAGGAATACCGAACTGTGCCGTATAGCCGAACATAATTTCAGTATGTTGCGTCTTTCCGGTGCCAATGTTGTCTGTGCCGATTCCTCCGACTTTCTGGAACGGAATGCCGCCTCCTACGACCTTATATATCTGGACCCTGCCAGAAGGGATGACGTGGGCAGGAAGACGGTTGCCATAGCAGATTGCACGCCTGACGTAGTGCAATTACAGGACAGATTGATGGAATTCAGCAGGTATGTCGTCGTAAAGTTGTCGCCAATGCTGGACATCAGCGCCGCATTGTCCGTGCTAAGGCATGTCTTGGAAATACATGTGGTCAGCGTCAGGGGCGAGTGCAAGGAACTGCTTTTCGTGCAGGATAGCCAATACGACGGTTCTCCCACATACTATGCCTCTAACCTTGGCCTTGCCGACGAGGTTTTCACATGTACGGACGAACAGAGGAAACGCGCCCCGTTGCGAGTGGCCGAGGAACACGTTGCGAGTGCCTCCGCAACGTGTCTCTACGAACCTCATGCCAGTATCCTGAAGGCTGGCATCCAGGACGTGCTCTGTGAACGCTGCGGCGTGGCCAAGTTGCATCCCATGAGCAACCTTTTCGTGTCAACCTCTCCCGTTCAGGATTTTCCGGGTCGTAGTTTCAGTATTGTGGCTTCCTGCGGTTTCAATAAAAAGGAATTGCGCACCATGCTTGCCGGTGTTTCCAAGGCAAACATTACGGTAAGGAATTTTCCCGCCAGTGTCGCTGAAATCAGGAAAAAACTGCGTCTGGCGGAAGGTGGCGACGTGTACTTGTTTGCCACAACCGTGGCCGACGGGTCACACCGCCTTATCCGTTGTGTCAAACAAGACTGAGGCTTTCCTTACATCCTCCTGAATTTGTGCCTTCAGTTCGTCCAAAGAGGCGAACTTCTTCTCCTCGCGTATGCGCTCAATAAAGGAAAGGTGCAGTTCCTTGCCATAAAGGTTGCCTTCATAATTCATTATGTGAACCTCTATGGAAAGATTCGTGCCGTTGTCCAGTGTAGGCCGTCGGCCGATGTTCATTACTCCGGCTCCCAATTCGGTTGCCACGGCATAGACACCATTGGCAGGAATAAGTTTCTCTTGCGAAATGCGCAAGTTGGCCGTGGGAAAACCCAATGTACGTCCCACCCGATGCCCGCTTTCCACTATTCCCGTCAGCACGTATGGATGGCAAAGCAATTTGGCGGCCTCTGCCACATTGCCCTCGTTTAACAGCCTTCTTATCTCGCTGCTACTGGCATAGTGACTCTCGAATTGGCGTGCTATGACCACCTTTATGCCACACTCTTCGCCCCATTTCATGTAGTCTTCGTGAGTGCCTCCCCCATGTCCGAACCGATGGTCGTATCCCATTACCAGGGTGCTCACATTCAACTGCTCGCGTAGAATCTTCTTCATGAACATGCGTGCATCCATTGCCGCCATCTTGTGGTCAAACTCCAGTACCTCCACATGCTCTATGCCACTTTCCCTGAGCAGGGCCATCCTTTCTTCCGTTGTAGTGAGCAGGCATGGCACATAATCCGTTGCCACTATGGTCTTCGGGTGGCGGTCCATAGTGATAGCCATGGAGTGCAACCCCTCCTGTTGCGCCTGCTCCAGAACCTGAGATATCAGGAACCTGTGCCCGCAATGCACCCCATCAAAAAAACCTATCGTTGCAACAAACATAGTGCGAAGGTACAAAAAAAACTCGAATATTGCTTGCAGTATCGGAAAAATGTTATACCTTTGCACTCGCTAAGGAGAAATCCCGATGCCCGGACTTGTAGCTCAGTTGGTTAGAGCAACAGACTCATAATCTGGAGGTCCCTGGTTCAAGCCCAGGCTGGTCCACAAAAGAGGAAATGACGCTAATTGCACAAAATCAGGCAGTTAGCGTTTTTTGTTTTGTCTATTATGCTGTGGTGCAAAATGATGATGTAGTCATCTGTTTTATGAGTTTTTGTGCATTTGTTTACCGCTTGTTTACCGCTAAAAACAAATGTAACATGTTAACAATCAGTGCAGAAATCAAGAAGGATGGAAAAAGGTTAGATTGAACTTACAATGTTAAGCTCAGATGAATACCTATTTGTTCGTTCATCGCTATAAGGCTCAAAATGGTATCTATATCCAGAATGATAAGATGATAGTAAGGTGACAGGGCTATAGCCGTTGCTTTTTAACTGATTAACTGATTAACTGATTACTGATTACCTTCTTGTTTGTAAATGACTGAATTACAGTTCTGTGCAAGAATAGGTGGTACTTGCTTATCTCTAATAAGGTTAATTTTACCTTCGCTAAACGTGCAAAAAAGGAGCCAAAATGACTCCTTTTTGCATTAATTTTCCGATGAACATGGCATATTATGTGGCGAAACACATTGTGAAGCCTGGCATGAGACAATGTGTTCTCTGGCCTTTGTCGTCGTATTGTCTGAGCCCTCGCGTCGTATGGTCGCTCGCCCTTGGTTTAGATAACTCCGCGTACCTTGTCGTCAAAGGCGGAGAGGGCGGCTTTGGCGCCTTCGCCCATGGAGATGATAATCTGCTTGTAGGGGACGGAGGAGACATCGCCGGCGGCATAGACGCCAGGGATGCTTGTGCGGCAATGGGTGTCGATGATGATCTCTCCGATGCGGGATTTCTCCAATTCATCGAAGGGCTGGCTGTTGGCGCTGAGGCCTATCTGAACGAATACTCCGTCCAGGGGCAGGTCGTGCTCGGCATCGGTGGTGCGGTTCTTCAGGCGGAGGGCTGTAACTTTTTCTCCATTGCCAATGACCTGCAGGGTTTGGGTAGAGGTAAGAATCTCAACATTGGGCAGACTCTTGGCCTTGTCCTGCAGAACCTGGTCGGCCTTCAGGGTGTCCATGAACTCGAGGACGGTAACCTTCTTGCAGATGCCTGCCAGGTCTATTGCTGCCTCGACGCCCGAATTGCCGCCGCCCACCACGGCAACTTCGCGTCCGGCATAGAACGGCCCGTCGCAATGCGGACAGAATGCCACACCACGTCCGATGTATTCCGCTTCGCCCTCCACATTGAGCCGGCGCCAACCGGCACCTGTGGCTATGATTACGGCAGGAGCAGAGAATACCTCGCCACCTTTTACCTTGATTTCCTTCTCCTTGCCAAGCAGGGAGGTGCTCTCGATGCGACGGTTCTCGAACAGTTCTATGGTGGGGTAGTGGGCAAGATGGGTGCGCAGGTTGTCGGCCAGTTCGCTACCGGTGGTGTAGGGTATGGATATCAGATTCTCTATGCCCACGGTATCCTTTACCTGTCCGCCAATACGCTCTGCCACCATGGCCACTTTCAGTCCCTTGCGCGCAGAGTATATGGCTGCCGATGCACCGGCTGGGCCGCCGCCAAGGATAATGACATCGAAATGCCGGTGGATAGGGGCGTTTTCGTCCTTTTCGGCTTCTTGTGAAGGCGGAAAAGCCTCCTCCAGTTTCTCCAGCAGTTCTCCCAGGGAACCACGTCCCACGTGTATCATCTTGCCTTTGCAGAAGACGGCAGGAACGGCTTGCACACCCAGTTTGTCCACTTCGCTCTGGAAGAGAGCACCGTCCACCATTTCGTGACGGATGTTGGGATTGAGCAGGGCAAAGATGTTCAGCGTCTGCACCACATCAGGACAATTGGTACAGGTAAGCGAGACGAAGGTTTGCAGATGTATGTCCCCCTTCAGAGCACGGATGCGCCTTGCCACCCCCTCGTCGGGCAGGTTCTTGCCCTTGCCGTCGGCATTCAGTATGGCCAGGAGCAGGGATGTGAACTCGTGCCCGTTGGGTATGCCACGGAAGGAAATTCCAGTTTCTTCGCCATTTTTCAGCAGGGCAAAGCCAAGGGTGTCGCCATCGGTTTCCAGAACCTCCACATTGAGATGGGAGGATGTGCCCTGAAAGTCGTTCAGGAACTCTATCAATTGCTTGCTTTCCTCTCTTCGGGGAGAATGGTTGATGCGAAGTGTATAGTGGGCTTCCAGAGTGCGGAAGACGTCGGTAACTTGTTGGAGAATGGAGGTATCTAACATATTGAATCTGTGTTTAAGGGTTGGTTTAAGCAAGGGGCAGACATCTGTCCGCCCCCTGCCGAAAGTATTAGAATTATAATTTGCCTACAAGGTCGATGCTGGGTTTCAGGGTCTCTGCCCCCTGCTTCCACTTGGCGGGGCAAACCTCGCCGGGGTGGTTGGCAACGAAGAGGGCTGCCTCAACCTTGCGTACAAGTTCCTCGGCATTGCGACCGATGCTGTTGTCCTGAATCTCGGCAATCTTTATCTTGCCCTCGGGGTTTACCAGGAAGGTGCCACGGTATGCCATGCCATCCTCCTCGATCATCACGCCGAAGCCGCGAGAGAGAACGCCGGTGGGATCGGCCAGCATGGGGTAGTTGATCTTGCGGATGCTCTCGGAAGCATCGTGCCAAGCCTTGTGAACGAAGTGAGAGTCGGTGCTAACGGAATATACCTCCACGCCCAGGCTCTTGAGCTTGTCGTACTGCTCTGCCAGGTCAACAAGTTCGGTGGGGCACACGAAGGTGAAGTCGGCAGGATAGAAGAAGAACACTGCCCATTTGCCCTTTACATCGTTGCTGGATACTGTGGTGAAGTTGCCGTTGTGGAAAGCCTGTACGTTGAACTCGGGGAGAAGTGAATTGATAATAGGTGTCATAATCGTTTTCTTATTTTTAGTTGTTAATTGCTATTTGTTTTGTTTTCTCGATGCAAAAGTATAGCAATATTCCCGACTAAGGAAAGAAAAACGATTGAACGATTTTATGGGGTGATAGATGGTGTCTATAATATGATGTAAACTGTTGGTTTTAAGCTTAGTGCTTGGGTAGAGGACCCTCCCCCTTACCTGTCCTCGCGTCGCAATGGATATTGCTCCCCTCACGAGGCACAGAAGCACATCGGTGCTTCTTCTGAAGACATCGCTCGCCCTGTATGGAGGGGAGTATATAGTACCGGGGTATGAGGAGTATAATGTACTACCGATGTGGGCATAAGTTGGCTGTAACTGACTCTACCCCTGAGACAGGGCGAATAAGGCCTTTAGAAAAATGACTCAATGTCATTTTGTGCCTTATGAGGGTTAAACTCCCCAGTTTAACGTCGGGCTCGGAGAGAGTACCCGAAGGGGGGGAGGGGGTATGATATAAGCGGAAAACGGAAATCTGAAAACTGAAAACAGAAAACGGAAAACGGAAAACGGAAAACTTCATCCGCTCACCATTCCACCTCTGCGCTCTCTCGTCGTAACGAAGTTTGCGACCCTCCAGCGCCAGCGTTAAATACAAATGTAATAAAAACTCGGCGCTCTCTGCGGTCTTTGCGTGAAAAAATAGTTCTTACCTTTATTACCTCACGCAGAGCACGCAAAGGACGCAGAGCACCAATGCAAACTACGCTGTCGCTGGATTAGTCGCTCGCTACGCGCGACAGAGAACGCAGAGTCGTGACTAACGGAAAGCGGAAAACGGAAAACTGACATACCCCCTCCGCTTCGCTCGTCACCCCTATCTTAGGGGGACAAAGAAAAAGGTGAACGTTTATTGTTGGAGATTGTAGGGACACGGCATGCCGTGTCCTTGCTTGTTTAGGTGCTGTACCTATACTGTAGCGACTTTAGAGTTTAGAGTTTTGGGTTTAAGTTCGTTCAACGTTATTCGCAAGCTCATCAAACTACGCAAGTTAACGTTAACCGCTCACCGCTCACCGCTCACCGCTCACCGCTCACCGCTCACCGTTAATCTACACCAGTGCTTGTCCGGCATTGAGCTTTAGCATGTTCTTGGGTATGCATGCCTGTATCTCGCTGACGAGCACATTAAGTAGCGTCTGACGTATGAAATTACGGTTAGTGAGCAATATCAGTTCTCTGGTGGGTACTGGGATGGCAAACGGCCGAACCAGTTCCTTTTGCGAATCGTTCAGTTGCAGGGAGGCAAGTTCGGGTATGAACGTGATACCCATGCCGCTCTCCACCATGCGCATGAAGGTTTCCATGCTGCCCAGGCCATATGCCAACTGGCTGCTTTGTGATGCCTTCATCTGGCAAAAGCGCACCATCTGGTCGCGGAAGCAATGTCCCTCGTCCAGCAACCACAGTTGTCCGCTGCTCGCCACATCGGCGGTGCGGATGGATTCCCTGGCATACAAGGGGTCTTCTCGTGAAACATATCCCACGTACCTTTCATAGAAGAGCGAGGTTTGAGCGTACTCCTCCAAACCGTCAATGGCGGCAAGTATGCCGGCATCTATGTCGCCCTGCAACAATGCTGCCTTTATCTCGTGCGTCTTCATCTCCTTCACCCTTATGTCCAGTGCAGGGTATTTTTTCATCAGTTGAGGAAAGAAGCGCGGAAGCAGATAAGGGGCGATGGTAGGCAGGATGCCCAGACGGAATGTGCCTTGCATGGACTTCTGCTCCTCCAGGATAATGTCCTTGATGCTTTCTGCCTGCTCCAGCACTTCGCGTGCACGGAGTATGACCTTCTCTCCAACGGGTGTGGGGCGGATGGGCTGACGGTTGCGGTCGAACAGTTTTGCACCCACTTCCTCTTCCAGTTTGCCTATCATGGCACTGAGCGTGGGTTGAGTAACATTGCAAGCATCGGCAGCTCGTCCGAAGTGTCCGTATCGGGCAACAGCCAGGATATATTCAAATTGTTGCAGGGTCATAATAAAGTTTGCATATATAATAAGGTGTATGTGCTTATTGGTGTTACGTGTAGTGCTTGGACAATTCTATATTTCCATCAGTCTTTGCTCAAATTCCTTCTTGGGGTACAGGGCGATGGCATGGATGCGGCTTCTGTAATTGTAGATGGTGGGAAGGGAGTAGTTCAGGAAATGTGCTATCTGCCCGATGTCCTTTACTCCCAGGCGTATGAGGGCAAAGATGCGGAGTTCCGGCGTCAGGTGTCCGCCGTCGGGAGGAATTATCCTGTGCTCGGGTTGCAGAAGTTCGTTGAAGCGCTGGACGAAGTTGGGGTGGGTGTCCAGGAAGGCAGTGTCAAAGTCGTTGAAGAAGCGCTGTTTCTCCTCATCGAAGTATTGTCCGGACTTCAGTTGCTTGACAATGTCGTTCTGCTTTCCGGCCTTTGCCAGGCGAAGCAGGTTTTTGCGGTACTCGTCCATGTTCTCTATGTAGGAGCGGCAGCGGTTCAGGTAGAATGTGATGTATTTCTCCTTGGTGCTGTCCAGTTTCTTCAGGTCGGCATTTGCTTCGCCAAGCAGGCGGTTGGCGTTCTCTAATCTGGAATTGCTGATGTACAGTTGGGAACGTGCATACCTGAGACGCTTGGATTCAAAGTAGAAGTACACGGCAAAGCCTATTATCAGCAGTGTCAGCGAGGCAAAGGCAATTACCGCCATGTGCCTGGCCCTGCTTTCGCTGTTCTGCACCTCCTGATGGGCGTGGTCTATGATCGGGTATATCTCGGCAATGGCAATGGAGCGCAGGCGGGCATTGCAGAAGGTGGCGTCCTCCATGGCGCAGACCATGTAGTTGTAGGCACGTTCTATTTCCCCACGCTCGTAGAGAGCCACGGCAAGTTCCTGCAGAGCGATGTATTCCGTCACGCCACGGCGAATGTCGTGTATGGCGGTGCGGGCCAAGTAATGTACCAGACTGTCCGTCTGCCCAAGATGCTTTTTCACTGTTGCCATATTATATAAGGTATATGCCAACTGCTCTCCCTTTGCCTGCTCCTTGATTCCGCTCAGCAGACTTTCGGCCGCCCTGATATTTCCCTGGCTTATTTCCTTGTCGGCCATACACACCGCGTGGCTGATGGGGTCCGTTTCCAGTGTGAGTATGGAATCGCGGTACAGTTCGGTCAGTGTGGTGTTACTCTCCTGCACGTCGCTCAGGGCCTTGGTGTATTCTGCCAGCCATCCGTATATTGTGCGCCGTACATGCATGTATTGCAACAGGCCTTCCGGAGTGACGATCTTCTTCTTCAGGCTGTCCAGTTGGGCATTTGAATGGTGGTATGTGCCCATGATGCCCATCGTGAGGGATTGCTTTATCAGTGCCACCTCCTGCATCTTCTGGTCTTCGCACTTTACGGCCTGGGCATAGAGCAGTTTTGTGTAGAGCAGGGCAGAGTCGCTCTGGAAATGGGCATAGGACCTGTATAATTCGTGGTACACGTTCATCAGAGCCTTGCCGCATACAACCTGCTTCATGTTTTGCAGGCTGTCGATGGATTGGCGCTTTTCTGCATGGTATCTGGCCTTGTTGCGAATGGTCTGGTCCAGTTCCTTCAGTATCTCCTGTGTGCTGTTCTGACTCCTGCACAGGTTAGGTGCGAATATAAATAGGAAGAAAAGGAGAAACGCTTGTCTCATGGTTAGTTAGATAGGGTTAACACGAAGACAAAATTACGAAAATATAATTAAATAATGAAGTCAATGGCGGGGAATTTGCAGGAAAAGCCGTTTCTTGAATCTACATTTTAATCTCATTGTCTTTATGTAAACTCTTGATAGCCAGTATTTATATTCTTTAAAACATCTACATTCTTTTTATATTGACATCAATGATGTTGTTAAAAAGGATAAATTAGCGTTCGGAAAACCTTAAACAACAAAGCATACCATGTTCAGACGTTTTTATCTTTTGCTTGTTCTAACACTCTGTGTAACAACATTATGTGGTGCCGCACCGGCCAAAGTGGGCAAGACTGAGGTTCATCCCGCCTTCTGGTGGGCAGGTATGAAAAATACCACTCTGCAGGTGCTGATTTACAGCGATTTAGTTAAGGATTGCGAGGCAGTGCTTTCTGGTGCTGAAGGAGTGGTTATTGACCATGCCGTGAGACTGAAGAACCAGAATTACCTGATTCTTTACCTGAACACCAATGGTGCACAACCCCAGAAATTCAGCATAAAACTGTATAAGGGCAAGAAACTCTACAAGGAGATTCCATACGAACTGAAGCAACGCTCTTCACGTCCCGTCAATTCTTTTGATGCTGGTGACGTGGTGTATCTGCTCATGCCCGACCGTTTTGCCACCGGCACAACTGACGAGCAGAAGAAGCAGATGTACAAGGGCATGAAGCAGGACGCATGGAGCAGTGCCGACATGGCACGCCACGGAGGTGACCTGGCCGGCATGACTAAGCACCTGGACTATCTTCAGGACCTTGGCGTGACGGCCGTTTGGCATACCCCAACTCTGGAGAACGACATGCCCGAGCAGAGTTACCACGGCTATGCCATTACCAATTATTATCGCACGGACCCGCGTATAGGCAGTAATGAGGACTACCGCAACTGGGTGGACGAATGTCACAAGCGCGGTATAAAGGTAATCAAGGACATCGTGTTCAACCATTGTGGTAGCGAGAACTTCCTGTTCCGCGACCGCCCTGCCGATGACTGGTTCACATACAACAGTGTATATACCCCCACTACCTACAAGACCGGCATGCCCGGCGACCCCAATACCTCAAAGTTGGACTTCGACCTTACCGTAGACGGATGGTTTACCATGGCAATGCCCGATTTCAACGGCAGAAATCCCCTTGTGGCCGACTATCTGATACAGACCAGCATCTGGTGGATAGAGTATGCCGGTATCGACGGAATCAGGCAGGACACCTATCCTTATAACGACTTTGACTTTATGCGTCGCTGGTGTATGGACGTTGAAAGGGAGTATCCCGGTTTCAACATCGTGGGCGAGACATGGATCAACAATCCCGTGGCGGTGTCCTACTGGCAGAAGGACAGCCCGTTGGCAGCACCCAAGAACAGTGAACTGAAGACCGTGATGGACTTCCCCATGATGTATATGCTTAACTCATGCGTGGACGAGGAAACTGACACCTGGGACCACGGCTTTGCCCGCCTGTGCGACCTCCTTGGCCAGGACAGGGTTTATGCCAACCCCAACAGCGTGTTCACCTTCCTTGCCAACCACGATACAAACCGTTTCCAGCCTACAGAGGAGAAGGCCAAGGACATTACACGCTACAAGCAGGCTCTGGCCCTGTTGCTCACACTGAGAGGCATCCCCCAACTGTATTACGGCGACGAGATAGGCATGTTTGCCAACAAGAGTGTGAACGACGGTGCCCTGCGCCAGAACTTCCCCGGCGGATGGCCCGGCGACAAGAACAATGCCTTCACTGCTGAGGGACGCACGGAGTTGCAGGCACAGTATCACGACTACACACGCCGCCTGCTGAACTGGCGCAAGGGCAACGAGACGGTTTGCTACGGTTCTCTGGTACAGTTCACCGTGCGCGACGGAGTGTATGTGTATGCCCGTGTGAAGGACGGCAAGACCGTTACCATAGTGGCCAACGGTACCAGCAAGCCGGCAAAGGCAAAGTCCTATATATATAAAGAGGTATTGCCAGCAGGTCAGGCATACGACGTGATAAGCGGCAACACCGTTACGTTCGGCGAGGAGATAGAACTTGCCCCCAAGCAGATAATGATACTTGATTTCACCAAATAACCTATCCGCCAACCATGAAACATTTCTTTTTGACCATTGCATGCTTCTGTCTTGCCGCCATGGCAGGATATGCACAGAAGCAGACCAGCCCCGACGGCAAGGTGGAACTTGCTTTCCGCCTTGATGCCCAAGGACGTCCGGTCTACAGTCTGAAGATGGACGGCAAGACCATCATTGCCGACAGTTACCTCGGCCTGCAACTCAAGGAAGAGAACCCCGAAAAGGCCACCGACTTTGAGTACAGCCAGTTTGCCGCCAAGCAGGAGATAGCCAGGCGTGCCGACATGCAGACCGGTTTCAGCATTGCCAAGGTGGAGACCTCTGCTTTTGACGAGACATGGGTTCCCGTCTGGGGCGAGGAGACAGAGATACGCAATCATTACAACGAGATGCTCGTAACTCTGGACCAGAAGAAGAACGACCGCCAGATAGCAGTCCGCTTCCGTGTCTTCAACGATGGTCTTGGCTTCAGATACGAGTTCCCCAGCCAGAAGAACCTCACCTATTTTATAATAAAGGAAGAGAAGACCGAGTTTGCCCTGACCGGAGACCACAAGGCATGGTGGGTAGCCGGCGACTACGACACTCAGGAGTATGAATGGCAGACCACAAGGCTCAGCGAGATAGAGGGCAGGATGGACAAGGCCATTGCCCCCAACAGCAGCCAGACCCCTGCAGGTCCCACCACCGTGCAGACCGCTCTGCTTATGCAGACCGGGGACGGCTATTTCATCAACCTGCACGAGGCAGCCTGCATAGACTATGCCACCATGCACCTGACACTGGAACAGCCCGAGGGCAGAGGCATGGTGTTCGTCAGCCACCTCACCCCCGATGCCCAGGGCAACAAGGGTCACATGCAGACACCAAGAAGCACCCCATGGCGTACCGTCATCGTTGGCCGCACTGGTGCTGATATCCTTGCCAGCCGCATGACCTTGAACCTGAACGAACCATGCAAGATAGAGGATACCAGTTGGATCAAGCCCACAAAGTACATAGGCGTGTGGTGGGAAATGATTCAGGGAGCCTCCTCATGGGCCTATACCGACGACGTGTACAGCGTGCAGTTGGGCGTTACCGACTACAGCAAACTGAAGCCCAACGGCAAGCATGGTGCCAACACCAAGCATGTGAAGGACTACATAGACTTCGCGGCAGAGCACGGTTTTGATGCCGTTCTGGTGGAAGGATGGAACGAAGGTTGGGAAGACTGGTTCGGCAAGCAGAAGAACTATGTCTTTGACTTTGTCACCCCATATCCCGACTTCGACATTGCCGAAATCAGCCGCTATGCCAAGGAAAAGGGCGTGAAGATGATTATGCACCACGAGACCAGTTCCAGCACGGTAAACTACGAGCGTCATCTGGAGCAGGCCTACGACCTGATGAACAAGTGGGGCTATACCAGCGTGAAGAGCGGATACGTGGGCGACATCGTCCCCTATGGCGAGCACCACTACAGCCAGCCCATCAACAACCACTACCTTTATTGCATCAAGAAGGCTGCCGAGCACAAGATTACCGTCAATGCCCACGAGGCAGTACGTCCTACAGGCATTTGCCGCACATATCCTAACCTCATTGCCAACGAGAGTGCACGAGGCACCGAATACGAGAGTTTCGGAGGCAATCCCGTGGACCACACCACCATCCTGCCCTTTACCCGTCTGATAGGCGGCCCGATGGACTACACCCCTGGTATATTCGAGATGGACTGCAGCAAGATGAATCCCACCAACACCAGTCATGTACGCAGCACATTGTGCCGCCAGCTTGGTCTGTATGTGGTTCTTTACAGTCCTCTGCAGATGGCCGCCGACATTATAGAGAACTACAAGCCCCGCATGGACGCATTCCAGTTCATCAAGGATGTGCCCGTGGAATGGCAGAAGTCGCTCTACTTGGAGGCCATGCCCGGCGATTACGTTACCATTGCGCGCCAGGACAAGAACAGCAACGACTGGTACATAGGCAGCAGTGTGGACGAGAACGGACACCGCAGCGTCCTGAAACTGGACTTCCTCACTCCAGGCAAGAAGTATGAGGCAACCATCTACCAGGATGCCAAGGGAATCAGTTGGGACAACAATCCCAGTACCTATGAGATACGCAAGCAGAAGGTGACCAGCAAGACGGTGCTGAAGTTGCAGAGCGCCCCCGGCGGAGGTTTTGCAGTATCCATCAAGGAGATAAAGTAACTTAACAATAACCTATATTAACCTAAACAATCTAAAACTAATTCGCATGAAAAGAGTGAATTCAGCGATGCAGAGATGTTGGGTCATGCTCATGGCTCTCATATTCTGTGTCAGTGCCTTTGCACAGACAACTGTGAAAGGACTTGTGAAGGATGACTTGGGTGAACCATTGACAGGTGTCAAGATTGCCGTCAAGGGTGGACAGGCCATCGGTACGACAGATTTGGAAGGTAAGTTTCAAATCAATTGTGAAAGGGGTACTACCCTGGTATTCACTTACATGGGTTTCCACCCACGTGAGGTGGTGGCAACGGCCAACATGCTCGTTGTCATGTCCGAGGATACCAAGACTTTGGACGAGGCCGTAGTTATCGGTTACGGTTCTGTAAAGAAGAACGACATGACCGGTAGCGTTGTCGCTTTCCGTCCCGACGAGAAGAACAAAGGTATGATTACCAGTCCTCAGGAGATGCTGCAGGGCAAGGTGGCCGGTGTGGTAGTTAATACCCACAGCGGTGAGCCTGGTGCAGGTGCCATGATCCGTGTGCGTGGCGGTTCTTCTCTGAATGCCAGCAACGACCCTCTTATTGTCATCGATGGTATGGCTATGGACAACAATGCCACCAAGGGTATGTCCAACCCTCTGTCTTTGGTTAACCCCAACGATATTGAGAGTTTCAGCATTCTTAAGGACGCAAGTGCCACAGCCATCTATGGTAGCCGTGGTTCTAACGGTGTTATCCTCATCACCACCAAGAAGGGTAGGGCAGGCGGTCCTGTCAAGGTAAGTTACAACGGTTCCGTATCATTCTCTACCAACTTCAACACTCTCGACGTGATGAACGCACAGGAATATGTGGACTTCATCACCAATTACTATGGCGAGGGCAGCAAGGCATGGAACCTGCTCGGCTGGAAGAAGCGCGATGCAGACGGTAACCCTTTGAAGGAGTTTGGCACATACGATACCGACTGGCAGAAGGAAATCTACCGTACAGGCGTTAACCATGACCACAACATCACTTTGCAGGGTGGCGTGCAGGCCGAGGACAAGTCTGTCTTTGCCATGCCCTACCGTGTAAGTGTAGGTTACACCGGCCAGCAGGGTGTACTGAAGGGCAGCGACTACAAGCGCCTGACAGCCAGTGTGAACCTGAGCCCCTCGTTCCTGGACAACCATCTGACATTCAACATGAACGGTAAGTTCGTGAAGAGTTGGACCAACCCCGGTAACGGCGAGGCTATCGGTGCGGCAGTAGGTATGGATCCCACACAGCCCATCAAGGACATGGAGAATCCCAAGTTCAAGAACTATGGCGGTTACTTCCAGTGGGTACAGGAAGCCGAGTACGGCAACCCCAACTGGGGCTACACCCATCAGCAGGGTCCCAAGAATGCAGTTGAGTTGGTAAACAACTATGGTTTCGACAAGGACGCATGGGTGTTCATGGGCAATGTGGATGCTGCCTATAAGGTTCATGGTCTGGAGGACCTGTCGCTGCATGTTAATCTGGCAGGCGAGTGGACCAACGGTCAGGAGAACACCTACCAGTCTCCCTACTCTATGTCCGGTTACTACTATGGCAGTTATGGCTGGAACACCGAGGAGAAGCATAATCTTCAGTTGAGCGCATACGCCGCCTACGACAAGGAATTCAACAAGAACCATAGCCTGAACGTAATGGCTGGTTACGAATGGAGCGAGTTCCAGTATATGGGTCGTGAGAAGTTCTGGGGCTACTATCCCGAGGGCGACAGAAAGTACAACCCGGATCCTGCACAGAACATCTACGATCCCACAGGCTATCCCGTGGATGGCAAGCCCTGGGGCAACCGCCTGCATATGGTTTCATGGTTCGGCCGTGCCAACTACAGCCTTCTGGACCGCTACCTCTTCACCTTCACTGCCCGTGCCGACGGTAGCAGCCGTTTTGCCAAGGGCAACCAGTGGGGCTTCTTCCCCAGTGCCGCTTTTGCATGGCGCATCAACGACGAGGGCTTCATGAAGGACGTGGACGAGGTAAGCGAAATGAAGTTGCGTTTGGGTTGGGGTAAGACCGGTCAGCAGGACTTCCCCGGCATGTATCACTACTACCTGCCTGCTTACAGCGACAACAAGTCCGATGCCTATACCTATCCTTTGGGCGGCACCGACGGCAGCATGACAAAGCCTGATGCCTACAATGCAGACCTGCGTTGGGAGACCACTACTACCTACAACTTCGGTCTGGATATGGGCTTCCTGAACCAGCGCTTCACCGCAAGCGTGGACGCTTATCTGCGCAAGACCACTGACCTGTTCAACCTGAACAGCGTGCCCACCGGTTCAAACTTCAACAACAAGGTATACTCCAACGTAGGCTCTCTCACCAACCGTGGTGTCGAGTTCTCATTCGTGGCACGTCCCATAGTTACCAAGGACTGGTACTGGGAGATTGGCGGTAACTTCGGTTACAACAGCAACGAGATAGACGAACTCTATGGTGGCCGCGACATGGTTGAAGGTGGCGTATGGCATGCCAACGAGGCAATCACATACCACAAGGTAGGTCTGCCTGCCAACAGTTTCTACGTTTACCAGCAGGTTTACGGCGAGAACGGCCAGCCCCTGATGGGTGTCTATGTGGACCGCAATGGCGACGGTGTCATCACCGACCAGGACCGCTACTTCTACAAGAGCACCACATCTCCCTGGACCGCAGGTTTGAGCACACGTCTGCAGTACAAGAACTGGGATCTGGGCATGAACTTCCGCGGTGCATTCGGCGGTTATGTCTACAACGAACTGGAGTCCGGTATGGCAAACATCGGTCAGGCATACACCCAGAAGGGTGAGGGTTGGCTGAACAATGCTACAGCCGACCTCGTGAAGATGGGTTGGACCTCTTACGTTTACGGTGCATCCGACTACTTCGTGCAGAACGCATCATTCGTCAAGTGCGACAACATCACCTTGGGCTACAACTTCGAGAATCTGTTCAAGACCCAGAAGTACCATGGCATCAGCGGTCGCTTGGCATTCAGCGTGAGCAACGTATTCTATATTACAAAGTACAAGGGTCTGGACCCCGAGCAGACCAGCGGTGCGGAGAGCAGTCTCTATCCCCGTCCACGTACCTATATGGTTAACCTGAACCTGAACTTTTAATGGAACCAAGACATTATGAAAGTAAATAAGTTTCTATCATATATTGCAGCCGGACTCTTTATGGCCGGAGCAATGACATCTTGTATGGGAGACCTGAACAGTGAGATTATCGACCCCGATGTGAAGCCGCTGGATCCCCAGAAGATGTATGTGAAGTGTTACGCTTCCCTGATCATGGAAGGTAATGACGGCAGTGCCGATTTCGATATCGACGACGCAGGTAAGAGCACCCTGTTGCGCAACATCTACAATCTGGAGTGTCTGAGCACCGACGAGGCTATCTGCTGGTGGACCGACGGTGGTCTGGTGAATGCCAGTTACAACCAGAGCGGTGCCGAGGACCAGGTATTGCGTTTCATGTACTACCGTCTGATGTCCAACATAACCTATTGCAACCACTATCTTGAGACCGAAGCCTGCCTGGCACTGGGTAAGGACAAGGCTGCCGAGGTACGCTGGATTCGTGCTTTCAACTACTATGTGCTGGCCAACACTTTCGGTAACGTGCCTTTCCTGACCAAGATTTCTTCCGAGGCCGCACCCCGTGCCACACGCGAGGAAATGTACCATTGGCTGGTGTCCGAGTTCCGTGCCGTGGAGGAGGACCTGCTCGAGGCTCGTCCCAAGAGTTCTTCCGACCCCAACTACGGCCGTCTGGACAAGGCTGCCGCATGGCTCATGCTTAGCCGTATGTATCTGAATGCCGAGGTTTGGAAGGGTGACTTCAACGATGCCAATGGCGGCAACCTTCTGGACTCTGTCAAGGTGCTGTCCGACAAAATCATCACCGAAGGCAAGTATGAACTCTTCACCGGCGAATCTGACGTAACCGTAGAAGGCGTGGATTGCCACTATACCGCATACGACATGCTCTTCATGGCCGACAATGGCGAGAGCGGTGCTGCCGCCGAGGCTATCCTGCCTCTGTTGCAGGATGGTGCCGTTACACGCGGTTGGGGTGGCTCTCTGTTCTTCACAGCCGCTCACTGGAGCACTGCCATGAAGACCGTTTGCGACCTTTCTGCAGGTACCACCGGCGTTGACTGGACCGGTATGCGTGTCCGCCGTCAGTTGGTGGAGAAGTTCACCGACAATCCCGAGGCATGGGAGGGCAAGACCGCCAAGGAAATCCGTGCCGTTGCAGGTGACGACCGTGCCCTGTTCTGGGGTGTGGACCATTCTGTAAGCATTGGCGACAACACCATGTTCGAGCAGGGTCTGGCAACAGTGAAGTGGAACAACCGCAGAAGCGACGGCCAGCCCACCAACAGCACCTACGAGGTGGACGGCGACTTCTTCCTGCTCCGCGCCGCCGAGGCTTACCTGAACTATGCCGAGGCCGACATCCGTCTGAACGGTACATGTTCCGAGAAGGCAAAGGGCTATATGGATGATGTACGTGCCCGTGCACATGCCGCAGCACATCTGACATACTCCTTGGAGGATGTTCTGGACGAGCGTGCACGCGAGTTCTATTGCGAGGGCTACCGCCGTACCGACCTGATCCGCTTCGGACAGTATGGCGGCAACCAGGCCACATACGTGTGGGACGGCAAGAACGGCACCACTCCCGGCACTGCTTTCGAGGCATACCGCAACATCTATCCTATCCCGACTTCCGAGTTGATGACCAACGACAACCTTTGGCAGAACGACGGATACTAACAGACGAGACAACAACCTTTAAAAAGCATAATCATGAAATTCAATAAGATATTATCATACATGGCTTTCGGCGTGGGCATGGTTGCCTGTCTGGCTTCCTGTACAGACGACCGTGTGTCTAACCCCACACTGATAGAGCCTGAGGCAGGTTCATTCGTTTTGTTCCAGCCTGAATACAGCGGTTCTGTCGTAGACCTGAACAATCAGGACAATCCCGACTACGGAATCGTGCTGACATGGAACCAGCCCACCTACACCAGCAACGGTGCTCCCATCGGCTTCAATGCGGGTGCCGGTACCAGTTACAAGGTGATGATTTCGCCCTCAGGCCAGTTTACCAATGCCTATGACCATGCCCTTCTGCAGAAGGACGGCACATACACCGGCGAGGCATTTGACTACGTAGTTGTGGACGAGGTTTACCAGACCACAACCACCAACGTCCTGGCCAAGACCATCAACCTGGCCTTGAACCGCTGGAACCAGCACAACCCCGCCACAGAGACGGTATGGACCGATGGTATGGACCTGGAACCTATGGATATTACCGTTAAGGTTCTTTCCCGTGTTGTGGACGGTGGCGAAAACCTGCTCTTCTCCATCGAGTCCAACACCATCAGCCTGAAGGTGAAGCCCTATTATCAGAAGACCCAGGAGGAGAGCGTTCCAGAGCCTATCTATATGCCCGGTAACGGCAATGGCTGGAATCACGACTTCGCTCCCATCCTCACCTACAATGCCGACCTGAATGCATTGAGCGGCTATGCCTACATGGATGGCGAGTTCAAGTTCACCGTTGCCGACAACTGGGGTGACGGCGAGTACAACTGCAGCCACTTCAACCAGGATCTCTGCTCTTCCAACATCGTCATCAACGAGGGTACCGGCAACATCGGCTTCAGCGGCGACCCCGGCATGTATGTCGTTTCCGTTGACCTGAAGAACGGCAGCATCGTGGCAGAGCCTTCAACATGGCGTCTGGTAGGTGACTTCAACGGCTGGGCTCCAGACGATGACACCCAGATAATGACCTACGACATGGAGAAGCACTGTCTGGTGAAGACCGATGCGCCTGTAACCGAGAAGGGTTGGAAGTTTACCAGCAACGGCAACTGGGATGTCAACTATGGCGGTGATCTGAAGGCCCTGTCACGTGGTGGTGCCAACATTGAGGTTGTCGGTTCTACCATCTGCCTCTACCTGGAGAACACCAAGACCACTCAGGGCGTTGTCTATGCTACAGTGGAATAAACATTAGAATCTCTGTTAAATAATGAATAATATGTATAAGAAGATATTTATATCATTGGCTCTCGTTGCAGGACTCAGTTCCTGCGACGGAGACTACACGGACTGGGTTCAGCCCGAGGAGAATACCCAGCAGGAGGCCAAGGAAGTTGCCATGCAGTTCACCGCCGTTACAGACCTGATAGACCTGGACAAGGTGGAGGGCAACACGGTGAAGATAGGTGACTTCACAACCGCCAATGTGCAGAAGATTACCGATGCCGTCTATACGGTAAAGGCCGGAGACAGGAGTTATGGCATTCCCGTAGCCGAGGATGGAACCGTTGCGGTTGACAATCTGAAGGGCGCCGTGGTGGAACTCTACGGACGCGATGTGGAAGAGCGTACCCTTGAGGGCAATATCTCTGCCAAGGGTTGGACAGACACTACCGATGTCCAGAGCCAGAACCTGGTTGTGCTGCTCAAGACCACAGAGCCTGTGGTAATCAAGGTTATGCCCCAGCCCATGCCCAATTACTACTTTGTTACCGGTAATCCCAACAACTGGGCAAGCAGTGCCGTTACTCCTCTGTTCCCCACAGATGCCAAGCATCAGAGCCTGACAACATACTTCTGGGGCGCATGGGACGTGAAGTTCTGGTATGTAGGCGACATCGGCAACTGGGACAAGGCCTATGGTTGTGAGGTGGACGGTTGCAACGATCCCGCCGGCAAGATTATCGGTCAGAACGCCCAGGCCATCTCTTCTCCCGAGGCAGGTTTCTACACCTTCTCCGTAGACTTCTCTACCAACGAGTACACATGGACAATGTGCGAGGAGCAGTTCCCCATCGACTACGATGTTATCGGTCTGATAGGTTCAATTACCGATTGGGGCAGCGACATAGACATGACCCAGGTAATAGGCAAGGACAATGAGAAGACCCACGTATGGTACGCCACAGGTGTGGAGATTCCCGAGAACGGCGAGGTTAAGTTCCGTGCCAACCACGACTGGGGTGCCAACTGGGGCGGCCAGGAGTTCCCCTATGCTACCGGTGCAAAGGACGGTGCCAACATCGTTGTCAATCCCGGCGGTACTTACGACATCTACTTCAACGACATTACCAAGCAATACTTGTTTATCGCTAAATAACTCTTAGGTTGTCATGTCACGTTGTGTTCCCGGCCATGTGTCGGGGCACAGCGTGACTTTAACAAAAAAGAAACGGGAATAGCCGGGAACAGACTCCGTTAGGGCAGACGATTCATAACTTCGGCAGCCTTTTGTCGTCCCGAGAGCAAGGCAGTGTTGTCACGACAACACTCTTCTGTTGATGCGTCAACACTCCTCTGTTGATAGTGCAACAAAAATCCGCCATCGAGACACCGTCCCCATATCTTCGGGGCATCAGCATATATCCATCACAAGGAATCAACAAAATATCATAAAGGACAATATCATGAACAAGTTTCTACTTTCCTTTGCCATCATCGCTTCATCACTGTTTCTCACACCTTCTAATGCCCAGGCACAGGGCTGGCCTTCAGAGTACGAAGGAGTGATGTTGCAGGGATTCTATTGGGACAGTTACACCCACACCCGTTGGACCAAACTGGAGGCGCAGGCCAAGCAACTTGCCACCTGCTTCGACCTGGTGTGGATACCCAACTCGGGCTATTGCGCCGGCCACAACAACATGGGCTACATGCCCCTGTACTTCTGGGACCAGAACTCGTCCTTCGGCAACGAGGCCGAGTTGCGCAGCATGATATCCACCTTCAAGCAGCACGGCATCGGCACGATAGCCGACGTGGTCATCAACCACCACAACACCGAGGGCTGGTTTGCCTTCCCCAAGGAAACCTATAAGGGCGAGACCTACCAGTTCCAGAGCACGGACATCTGCAAGAACGACGACGGCGGTGCCACCCTCACACAGGCCAAGAAGGACGGTGTGAGCCTGTCGGAGAACAACGACACCGGCGAGGACTGGGGTGGATGCCGCGACATGGACCATAAGTCGGCCAACGTACAGCGCATCGTCAAGGCCTACGAGGACTATCTGCTCAACGACCTCGGTTATGCGGGCTTCCGCTACGATATGGTAAAGGGTTTCTCTCCCTCCTTCATTGCAGAATACAATACGGCATGCAAGGCACAGTACTCCGTGGGCGAGTACTGGGACAGCAGCGACAACATAAAGAAGTGGGTGGACGGAACCGCCTCGGACGGCGTGCCCACCAGTGCTGCCTTCGACTTCCAGTTCCGCTACCGCGTGCGTGACGCCTTCAACGGCAACGATTGCAAGAACCTTCTGGCAGATCCTGCCAATACCGGCAACTATCCCCTGGCATACCAGGAAAGCCACCGTAAGTGGGCGGTAACCTTCGTGGAGAACCACGACACCCAGTACCGCAACGAGAACGAACCCCTCGACCCCCTGAAGAAGGACACTGTTGCCGCCAATGCCTTCATGCTGGCAATGCCCGGCACACCTTGCGTCTTCCTGGCGCACTGGCTGGATTGCAAGGCCGACATACGCAGACAGATTACCGCACGCCGCATAGCAGGCATACACAGCCAGAGCACCTACGAGAACATACAGAACAGCCCTGCCGCCTTTGCCAATGTGGTGCAGGGAAAGAAGGGTTCGCTGATAGTTGCCGTGGGAACCAGCGTAGGCCGCTATACCCCCAGAAACTATACTTCCACGCACACCCTCATCCTCTCCGGCCACCACTACAAGTATTACCTGAGCAATGAACTCGTGGAGGAATGGAACGAGCAGTTGAAGGCCATCGAGGCCGAGGAAGAGGCAGAACGCGAGGAGGAGGAAAGTTTCGTACCCTACACCGCCACGGTGTATTGCAAGGCCGACTTCACCCCCGTCTACTTCTATGCCTGGGACAGCAAGGGCCAACTTTTGGGCAACTGGCCCGGCCAGTTGATGGAGGGCAAGACCAAGGTGGTCGACGGCGAGGAATGGTACTATGAGGAATTCCCCATCCCCACCAAGGACTACGAGTTCAACATCATCTTCAACCAGGGTAGCGGCAAGCCCCAGACGGCAGACATCGTGGGCATCAAGACCACAAGTTTCTTTACCGCCACAATATCCAACGGACGTGTAGACTACAACAATGTTACTGACGAGCACGAAACCGGCATAGAAGAGGTGAAAACCGAAAACGGAGGACTGAAGACGGAAATATACGACCTGCAAGGCCGATGCCTCGGCACTCTGCCGGCAAAGGGCATATACATCCAGGGCGGCAGGAAGATACTGCGCTGATTACCTGTGCCGGAGCAAATAAGAACACACATTATATATACTATACTGACCTTAAACCATAGCAATGAAAACACTACCCAACCTTTCCTTCTGGAAACTCTTCAACCTGTCAGCAGGATTCTTCGGCGTGCAGATAGCATACGCCCTGCAGAGTGCCAACATCTCGCGCATCTTTGCCACGCTCGGTGCTGACCCGCACCAGTTGTCCTTCTTCTGGATACTCCCTCCGCTGATGGGTATGATAGTGCAGCCTATCATCGGTGCCCTGAGCGACAAGACCTGGTGCCGCTTTGGCCGCCGTATCCCCTACCTCTTTGTAGGTGCCATAGTGGCTGTGGCTGTGATGGTGCTGCTGCCCAATGCAGGCAGTCTGGGCCTGACCACACAGGTGGTGATGTGGGGCCTGACCGGAACCATGCTCTTCGGCCTGATGAGCCTGATGCTTCTGGATACCAGCATCAACGTGGCCATGCAACCCTTCAAGATGATGGTGGGCGATATGGTCAACGAGGAGCAGAAGGCCACAGCCTATAGCATACAGTCCTTCCTGTGCAATGCCGGCAGTTGTGTGGGCTACATCTTCCCCTATGTACTCACCTTCCTGGGTGTCAGCAATGTGGCCGACAAGGGCGTTATCCCCAATTCCGTGATATTCAGTTTCTATGCCGGTGCGGCAATACTGATACTGTGCGTACTCTACACCACCGCCATGGTGAAGGAGTATCCCCCACAGAGGGAGGAAGCATGTGCCGGAAACGTGGCTGGAGAGCAGGTGCAGGAAGCGGCACATCATGGAACCAAGGGACAGAGCGTGCCCTATCTCTTCCTGTCCATAGGCACGGTGCAGTTCTTCTGTTGGGCAGCCTTCATGTACATGTGGACCTATACCAACGGCTCCCTGGCAGAACAGTGCTGGGGAACGACAGACGTGACCAGCGAGGGCTATCAGGATGCCGGCAACTGGGTGGGCGTAAGTTTCTTTGTCCAGGCCATCGGTTCCATGATATGGGCACCCTTTATACCCATGTTCAAGAATCTGAAGGTAGCATACGTTGTCAGTCTGCTCATAGGAGCTGTGGGCTTCATAAGCATGCTATGGATAACCAACGAGTATGTGGTGCTGTTCAGTTTCCTGCTTGTAGGTGCGGCATGGGCGGCAATGCTGGCCTTGCCCTTTACCCTGTTTACCAATGCCCTGCAGGGACATCCCCGTCTGGGAACATACCTGGGACTCTTCAACTGCACCATCTGCATACCGCAGATAGTGGCTGCCGTAATGGGCGGATTCATCCTCAGACTTGTAGGCGACACCCAGGTGATGATGCTTGTGGTGGCAGGTATCCTGCTTGTGCTGGGTGCCGTCAGTGTTAAACTAATAAAGACAAGATAAACCATGAAACACCTCGAACCGGGCACACGCATTGCAGGTTGTGCCATACCCGTATTCTCGCTCCGTAGCAAAGGGAGTTTCGGAGTGGGCGACTTCGGCGACTTGAAACTTATGATTACATGGGTGGCACAGACAGGCCAGAAGATCCTGCAGATTCTGCCCATCAACGATACAACATCATCGGGCACTTGGGTAGACTCCTATCCATATTCCGCCATAAGCATCTATGCCCTTCACCCCATGTATGCCGACCTGCGCCAACTTCCTGCACTGAAGGACGGCGAAGCAACGGCACGTTTCCAGGCCTTGCAGGCAGAACTCAATGCCCTGCCCCAGATAGACTACGAGGCAGTGAACAAGGCCAAGAGGGAATACCTCCTGCTCGTCTTCAAGCAGGAGTTTGCCAAGGTGAAGCGCACCAAGGCCTACAAGACCTTCCTGCAGGAAACAGACTTCTGGCTGACAGGCTATGCCGACTACTGCATCCGCAGGGATGCACGCCTTTGGCCCGATGAGGCTCCGGTGAGTTCCGATTTCTATCGTTACATGCAGTTCGTACTGGACACCCAGATGCGCCTTGCCCACGAGCATGCCCGCACACTGGGCGTGATGCTGAAGGGCGACATACCCATAGGCGTGAACCGCTATGGGTGCGATGTGGAGATGGAATCCCGCTACTTCAACATGAACGGACAGGCAGGTGCTCCCCCCGACAAATTCAGCGCCGACGGCCAGAACTGGGGCTTCCCCACCTACAACTGGGATGAGATGATAAAGGACGGTTGCCAGTGGTGGATACGGCGTTTCCAGAACATGGCACGCTACTTCGATGCCTACCGCATAGACCACGTGCTGGGCTTCTTCCGCATTTGGGAAATACCCGTGCATGCCGTGGGCGGCCTGCTGGGACAGTTCCAGCCCTCTCTGGCCATGAGCATGGAGGAAATCAACGGCTATGGCCTGTACCTCAGCGAGGACTTCATGACACGTCCCTTCATTGCCGATTGGGTGCTGGACAGAATCTTCGGCAATCGTGCGGACGAGGTGAAACAGCGCTTCCTGGTTCATGAGCACGACGACATCTGGTCGCTGAAGGCAGAATGCGACACGGAACGCAAGGTGGAGGCGATGGCTCTGGATGCAGAACTGACAAACGGCCTGTATGCCCTGATACGCAATGTCCTCTTTGTACGCGACCACAAGAACCCACACCTATACCATCCGCGTATTGCAGTGCAGAACGATACTGCATACGAAACACTGTGGCAACATGATAAGGATAACTTCAACCGTCTGTACAACGACTACTTCTATCGCCGCAACAACCAGTTCTGGTATGAGGAGGCCATGAAGAAACTGCCTCTGCTTGTCGATGCCACCGACATGCTGGTTTGCGCCGAGGACCTGGGCATGGTGCCCGATTGTGTGCCTTGGGTGCTGAACCAGTTGCAGATACTGTCGCTGGAACTCATTTCCATGCCCAAGGACAGCAGTGTGCGCTTCGGCATACTGGACCGCAATCCATGGCGTAGCGTTTGCACCATTTCCAGTCATGACAGCGCCACCATGCGCATGTGGTGGGACGAGGACTATGCCATGATACAGAGTTTCTACAACGAGTATCTCGGTTACGAAGGCGCCGCACCCCATCCCATGCCGGGATGGCTGGCTCAGGACATGCTGCAGCGCCATCTCAACTGCCCCTCGGCCCTGTGCATCCTTACCCTCCAGGACTGGCTCGCATGCAACGAACGTATGCGTCTGCCCGAGGCCGGAGCGGAACGCATCAACATCCCCGCCAATCCGCGCCACTACTGGCGCTACCGCATGCATCTGAACATAGAGGACCTGATGGAGGCGATCGAGTTCAATACACAGATAACCGGCATGATATTCCAGAGCGGCAGGTAATATCCGTGACCGCTCTCTAAAACGATACAGGAGGTTTACAGATGAACCTCAAATCCGCAACCTATAGGGTTTAGTGGGATTTTGCTTGCAAAGCGACAAAATTCATTTTATTGTACATATTTCTTGCACAACAGAAATGTCGCAGACACAAAATCCCCTTACCCCATAAAGCGACTTGAGGTA
>JAGAQH010000018.1 GCA_017622815.1 Bacteroidaceae bacterium
GTACTCTGTACTCTGTACTCTGTACTCTGTCATCTGTACTCTGTACTCTGTCCCAACGAAAAGGTTCCAAAAGCCTGTAGTTCAGGTTATTATACAGTCCTCCCTCGTCTCTTGGCAAGAGATCTATGGTTTGAGATGTGTATAACTGCCTGTCAAACAGGGGGATATGATGCCATGCGCGCATATCCCCCATAATAAAGTCACGTCCCCATCCCCCCCTTTGTGCAGAGCCCCGCATGACACGCTCCGCACCCCTCATTTTTGTCCTCCCGACGACTCGCCCCTGTCACCCTCGGTGACTCGCCCTTGTCACCCTCGGTGACTCGTCCCTGTCACCCCGGGTGACTCGTCCTTGTCCTCAGGGAGGACACATCCACGTCCTCGGGGGAGAGTGTGTCCGCGTTCTCTGTTGCCGCCAGCGGATACCTCGTTGGGGCGTGTGATGGGTGTGCCATGGGCATCCGGAGGTGGAAGAACGAGGGGTGATGTAAAGAAAATAAACGTCTTGTGTGAAAAAAAGTGGCGCAGTTGCATCATATTAGCGAAAGTTTATATAATTTTGCATCGCAAAAAGGCATACAGATGACACCACTGAGAGACAGAAGCGCCTTAAAGGGCGCATTTCGATAGAAGACAGAGACATGGGGTTCGATAGGGAAACTCTGTGTCTCTGTGTTTTATGTGCCTTGTGTCTCTGACGCAGGAGCGGAAATGAGGTGGGGGAGACGTTTGCCTTTAGTAAGGAAAGTATACATTATATATAATATATATTAGGATATGAAACAAGACATGATTGTAATCCTGGACCTGGGCAGCCACGAGAATACCGTGGTGGCCAGAGCCATCCGTGCACTGGGTGTGTACAGCGAGATCTATCCCCACGACATTACTGCCGAGGAACTGAAGGCTCTGCCTAACGTGAAGGGCGTAATCATCAACGGCGGCAAGAACAATGTCATAGACGGTGTGGAGATAGATGTTCTCCCCGAGATATACGAGGCCGGTTTCCCCGTAATTTCAGCAGGACACGACAAGGCACTTTGCGAGGTGAAGTTGCCCGAGTTCACTAACGACGAGGAGGCTATCAAGGCAGCCGTGAAGGACTTCGTGTTCGATACCTGCAAGGCCGAGGCCAACTGGAACATGAAGAACTTCGTTGCCGACCAGGTGGAACTGGTACGCCGTCAGGTGGGTGACAAGAAGGTTCTGCTGGCCCTGTCAGGCGGTGTGGACAGTTCTGTTGTGGCTGCTCTGCTTCTGAAGGCTATCGGCGATAACCTGGTATGTGTGCACGTGAACCACGGCTTGATGCGCAAGGGCGAGTCAGAGAACGTGGTGGAGGTGTTCCGCAACCAGTTGTGTGCCAACCTGGTATATGTGGATGCTACCGACCGCTTCCTGAACCTGCTGGAAGGCGTTGCCGATCCCGAGCAGAAGCGCAAGATCATCGGTGGCGAGTTCATCCGTGTGTTCGAGGAAGAGGCACGCGAGTTGGCCGGTGGCATTGACTTCCTGGGTCAGGGCACCATCTATCCCGACATCGTTGAGAGCGGCACAAAGACAGCCAAGTGCGTGAAGAGCCACCACAACGTGGGCGGTCTGCCCGAGGACCTGCAGTTCGAACTCGTTGAGCCTCTGAAGCAGCTCTTCAAGGACGAGGTTCGTGCCTGTGGCGTGGAACTGGGTCTGCCCTACGAGATGGTTTACCGTCAGCCGTTCCCCGGTCCCGGCTTGGGCGTACGTTGCCTTGGCGCCATCACCCGCGACCGTCTGGAGGCACTGCGCGAGAGCGATGCCATCCTGCGCGAGGAGTTTGCCCTGGCAGGTCTGGACAAGAAGGTATGGCAGTACTTCACCATTGTGCCCGACTTTAAGAGCGTAGGTGTCAAGGACAATGCCCGCAGTTATGACTGGCCTGTTATCATCCGTGCCGTCAACACCATCGATGCCATGACCGCAAGCATCGAGCAGATCGAATGGCCCATCCTGCTGAAGATTACCGACCGCATCCTGAAGGAGGTTCCTGGCGTGAACCGTGTCTGCTACGACATGTCTCCCAAGCCCTGCGCTACTATCGAGTGGGAGTAGGTCGAACGGAAAGGTGAAATCGGAAAACGGAGAACTAACATACCCCCTCCGGAGCGTTGCTCCTCGTCCCCCTATCTTAGAGGGACAAAGAAAACGGAGAACGGAAAACTGAAAATTGTGTGAGGTAGTAGGGACGCTGCGTGCAGCGTCCGAATACTCCCCAAAGCCATATAGGCGGACGCAGCACGCTGCGTCCCTACTGGTGAGCGAGGACAAAAATGTAAAACTATATGCAATGCCCCGACCGTAACAGGTCGGGGCGTTGTGGTAGTATGCGAAATCATAAATTTGACTTCGGTATTCTCGCGAGTATTGCTGTCCTGCTATATAGTAGTACTGCAACCAAAGTCCGGGGTATGTCTATTTGTTCTTGAATAACGAACTTAGCCTCTGTGACTATAGGAAGTAATGCTATGACCTAATTTTGAACTCAGCCTTAAGTTCGTCTACAAGATACTCATCGCTCATGCAGTGCATGTCGGCAATACCTTCGCTGATGAGTTCATAGGTTTTAGAGTCATAAAACATACCCAATGCTTTTTCGTAAGAGATTCCTGTTTCATCGGCAAACATCTGCACGATACGGGCGTATTTCTGCTGAAGTATTATCTTGTTGGCCTGCATGGTTCAGAGTTTTATGGATTCTATGAAATGAAGATGCTTGTCCAAAACCAGTTGGTTGGTGATGCATACTTGGTGATTAGGGCGTTTGAAACGCAGTTGGTCAAGCGCTTGCTCAAAGGTGTACACTCCAGAGAAGTAGAGGTCGATAGTATTAAAAACCTGGTCATCGGCAATACCTCCTTCTATTATATCATATGTGGTGTGAGGTTGCCCTTTACGGCAGGCGGTGACAAAGTCAAGCCATTTGCTGTCGTAAGCGTCAAAGATTATGTGCGATACTTCCGGCAGAACTTCGTCAAGTTCGTAAATATTGAGAAAAGCCTCCTCGCCTTTTCGTAGGAAACGCTGTCCATAGTTAATCGCCTGTTCGCGCAGTGGAGTCAGGTAAAAACCTCGGCCAAAGTCAAGGTGTTCGCGTGAATGGCTTAGGTCGGGTGTACGTACCTCTGTATTTGACGTATGGTATAAGCGTTTCATGCCAAAACTCCTTTCTTTTTCATGTATCCCACCAAATCTTCGATAATATATTCCTTGGAAAACGTGTGCAGTACATCGTAGCATGGTACGATGTAGTCCGATATGATGCCTGCATCCTGTAGTTTGTGGTAAACATCGCGGGCATTCATATTAAGATGGTCGGCGATACTTCCGATGCAGAATATGGTGAAGTTCAGTGATTGTGGGCTCATGTCTGGTAAACATTATATTAACTTCCAAATGCAAATATACGGTTTTTATTTGTGATTTCAGTAATGTGCAGACATTTATCATTACAAATGACACTATAGTGCCTTTTCTTGCATAATATTGCGAGAAAAGCCTTTTATGCATGTATTTTGCATAATATCGGGGTAATTGTGGTGTCATAATGTCGCTGATGATGCTATTTTTTTGTAACTTTGCACGCACATTTGAATAAAAGGGCATGGAAGTTATGCCCGATGATATGGAAAAGCAAGACAAAAAGGCCAGACTGCAGGTTATCCGCACCATAGTGGGCAACTGCCCGATAGAGAACCAGGAGGAACTTGCAGTGGAACTGGAAAAGGCCGGATTCTCCACCACACAGACCATGCTGAGCCGCGACCTGAAGCAGTTGCGCATCTCCAAGGTGCGCACCCGTTCGGGAAAGAGCGTCTATGCCCTGCCAGGTGTGGTGTACTTCGACCCTGCCAAGACACGCGAGGAACTGAATGCCACAAAGTGGTCCCTGCAGTTCAGCGGCAACATGGCGGTGCTGCACACTCCGCCGGGGCATGCCTCGCTGGTGGCATACGAGATAGACGAGATGAAGTCGCCGTTGCTGCTGGGCACCGTGGCAGGTGACGATACGGTGATGATAGTGATGGCCGAAGGTGCCAGTCGTGACGTGGTGAGCGAACAACTTATGGAGGCCGTGCCTCAATTAAGGAAGCGCAGGTAAGAAAGGAAGAACGATGGAAGAAAAGAAAGAAAAACGTACATTCGAGAATAGCAACATCAGGATAGTCGTTGCAGATGCCAGTCATGAGAAGTATGTAGACGAGATTCTGCAGACTATACGCGAGGCTGCACGCAAGCGTGGTACCGGTATTGCCGAGCGTACCCACGAATATCTTGCCACCAAGATAAAGGAGAGCAAGGCCATTCTGGCTTTGGACGGAGACCGCTTTGCCGGTTTCAGTTACATAGAGACCTGGGGCAACAAGCACTATGTTACCACCTCGGGCCTTATCGTGCACCCCGACTATCAGGGTCTGGGCGTGGCACGCCATATCAAGGACTATACCTTCACTCTGGCCCGTCTGCGCTGGCCACATGCCAAGATATTCTCCCTGACCAGCGGTGATGCTGTGATGAAGATGAACACCGACCTGGGCTATGTGCCCGTAAGTTTCAACCAGTTGACCGATGATGAGGCTTTCTGGCGCGGATGCCAGGGTTGTATAAACCACGACATACTGGAACTGAAGCAGCGTAAGTTCTGCGTGTGCACCGGCATGCTCTGGGACCCCGAGAAGCATCATGGCGAACCCACCAGCCTGGAGGTCATCAAGGATGTGATGAAGGCGCTGGTGCTGAGGGGGATTGAGTAAACGGAAATCGGAAATCGGAAAACGGAAAACGGAAAGCGTTGAACGTTTAGCGAAAAGGCGTACTCCCTTCGCTTCTCTTTGCCCAACGCCGCACTGGGGACAAAGTTGGATGAACGTTTTTCTGATTACTCGGAATACTCAGAATATTCTGAATACTCAGAGGACTCGGATTACTCGGACAACTTGGAATAAGAAAAAGAACTAACAATATACAAGATGGAAAAGAAGAAAGTAGTGGTTGCCTTCAGTGGCGGCCTCGATACCAGTTACACCGTGATGTATCTGGCTAAGGAGAAGGGCTATGAGGTGTATGCCGCATGTGCCAACACCGGTGGTTTCAGCGCCGAGCAGTTGAAGGCCAACGAGGAGAACGCCTACAAGTTGGGCGCCAAGGAGTATGTCACTCTCGACGTTACTCAGGAGTACTATGAGAAGTCGCTGAAGTACATGGTCTTCGGCAATGTGTTGCGCAACAACTGCTATCCCATCAGCGTGTCCAGCGAGCGCATCTTCCAGGCCATGGCCATTGCACGCTATGCACGCGAAATAGGTGCCAGCGCCATTGCCCACGGCTCTACCGGTGCCGGCAACGACCAGATACGTTTCGACATGACCTTCCTGGTTATGGCTCCCGGTGTGGAGATCATCACACTGACCCGCGACGGTAACCTTACCCGTCAGGAGGAGGTGGACTACCTGAACCAGAACGGTTACTATGCCGACTTCACCAAGTTGAAGTATTCCTATAACGTGGGTATCTGGGGCACCAGCATCTGCGGTGGCGAGATTCTGGACAGCACACAGGGTTTGCCCGAGAGCGCATACCTGAAGCACCCCACCAAGGAAGGCACCGAACTGCTGAAACTTGGTTTCGAGAAGGGCGAACTGGTGTCTGTCAACGGCACACGCTACGAAGACAAGATACAGGCCATACAGGCTGTTGAAGGGATTGGCGCTTCATACGCCATAGGTCGCGACTGCCATGTGGGCGACACCATCATCGGCATCAAGGGCCGTGTGGGCTTCGAGGCAGCAGCCCCCATGCTCATCATCGGTGCACACCGTTTCCTGGAGAAGTACACCCTGAGCAAGTGGCAGCAGTACTGGAAGGAGCAGGTGGCCAACTGGTACGGCATGTTCCTGCACGAGAGCCAGTACCTGGAGCCCGTTATGCCCGATATCGAGGCCATGCTCATCAGCAGCCAGCGCAATGTTACCGGCGAGGTGACACTGGAACTCCGTCCCTACAGTTTCCAGACCATGGGTGTGGATTCTCCCAACGACCTTGTCAAGAACAAGTTGGGCGAGTATGGCGAGACCGCTAAGGCATGGAGCAGCGACGATGCCAAGGGCTTCATCAAGGTAAGTTCTACCGCCCTGCGTGCCTACTATCTGGCACATCCGGACGAGGAGAGATAAAGGACCCACCCCCATCCCCTCCCTTTATGGAGGGGAGCATTTACTTTCAAGAAATAAAAATCATGTCAGAACCAAAGAAGATGGAGCGTCCCCGTACCGGACGCATGTTGGCAGGTGTGTGTGCGGCCATAGCAAACTATGTTGGTATGGATGCTACGGTTGTGCGTGTCATATACCTGTTGCTGACGCTGTTCACCGCATTCTGCGGAGCGATTGTGTACTTTATCCTAATGCTGGTTATACCCGAGGCGAAGAGTACCTTCAATATAAATAACAAGAAAGAATAACATTTAAACAGACAGTTATATAATATGGATAAGAAGTTTGCTTTGTCTGCAACAGACAAGAAGATAGCAGGTGTATGCGGTGGTATTGCAGAGTACTTTGGTGTGGATTCTCTGCTGGTGCGCATACTTTTTGTAGTACTGCTTTTTGGCGGTTCTCTGGGTTCCTGGGCATACATCCTCCTGTGGATCCTTGCTCCCAAGAGTAAGTAAACGATGGTTAGAGTAGGCATACTTGGAGCGGCAGGTTATACCGGCGGTGAACTTATCCGCGTGCTCCTCAATCATCCCGAGGCAGAGATAGTCTTTGCCAACAGCGAATCCAATGCCGGCAATCCCGTGTGCGAGGTGCACGAGGGACTGTATGGCGAGACCGACCTGCGCTTTACCAGCGAGATGCCCTGGGAGCAGGTGGACGTGGTGTTCTTCTGCTTCGGTCATGGCAAGAGCCGTGCCTTCTTGCAGGAGCACGACATCCCTGCCCATGTGCGCATCATAGACCTGGCACAGGACTTCCGCATTGCCGGAGACCACGACTATGTCTATGGCTTGCCCGAGACACACCGCGAGCAGACACGTGGCGCCATGCACCTTGCCAATCCAGGTTGCTTTGCCACCTGCATACAGTTGGCTCTGCTCCCCGCCCTCAAGGCTGGCATGCTGAGCGGCGACATCCACGTGAACGGCATAACAGGTTCCACCGGTGCAGGTCAGAAGCCCGGCGCAACGACACACTACAGTTGGCGCAACGACAACATTTCCGTCTACAAGACCTTCAACCACCAGCACCTTCTGGAGATAAACCAGACCGTGCAGGAACTGCATCCCGGTTATGACGGCCGTGTGCTCTTCATCCCCCAGCGCGGTTGCTTTGCCCGTGGCATCTACGTTACCGCCTATGCCAAGTGCGACGCTCCCCTCGAGGAGGTGCAGAAGGTGTATGCCGACTACTACCAGGATGCCGCATTCACGCACTTCGTCGTGAAGTCTCCCGACATGAAGCAGGTGGTGAACACCAACAAGGCCGTTGTATATGTGGAGAAGTACGAGGACCAGTTGCTCATGATCTGCTGCATAGACAACCTTCTGAAGGGTGCTGTAGGTCAGGCCGTGCAGAACATGAACCTGATGTTCGGACTGGACGAGAAGGCCGGCTTGAATCTGAAGGCGAGTGCATTTTAATATTAATACTATGGAACTATTCGACGTTTATCCCCTTTTCGACATTGCCATAGACCGTGGCGAGGGATGCCACGTATGGGACGAGGAGGGAACAGAATACCTTGACCTCTATGGCGGTCATGCCGTCATCAGCATAGGTCATGCCCATCCCCATTATGTTGAGGCTATTGCCTCGCAGGTGGCACGTCTGGGCTTTTACAGCAACTCGGTGCAGAACCCCTTGCAGAAGGATCTCGCCCTCACTCTGGGCAAGGTGTCAGGCTACGAGGACTATCAGTTGTTCCTCATCAACTCCGGTGCCGAGGCCAACGAGAACGCACTGAAACTGGCCTCTTTCTACAACGGCCGCACTCGTGTGCTCTCTGCCGAGAAGGCCTTCCATGGCCGCACCTCTCTGGCCGTTGAGGCTACCGCCAATCCCAAGATTATTGCTCCCATCAATGCCAACGGCCATGTCACCTATCTGCCCATCAACGAGATAGAACCCTGGCGTGCCGAGATAGAGAAGGACGACGTGTGCGCCGTCATCATCGAGTGCATACAGGGTGTGGGCGGTATCCGCATGGTGGAGGCCGGTTTCCTGAAGGAACTGCAGGCTCTTTGCGAGGCTCACAACACCGTCCTCATCTGCGACGAGATACAGTGCGGCTACGGCCGTTCCGGCAAGTTCTTCGCCCACCAGCATCTGGGCGTGCGCCCCGACATGATCACCGTGGCCAAGGGCATCTGCAACGGCTTCCCTATGGGAGGCGTGCTCATTTCGCCCAAGTTCACTCCCGTCTACGGACAGTTGGGCACCACCTTCGGAGGCAACCACCTCGGTTGTGCCGGAGCCTTGGCCGTGCTGGATGTTATCGAGAGCGAAGCCCTTGTGGAGAATGCCGCCCAAGTGGGTGACTATATCATGGAGCAGTTGCGTGCCATGAACCTGCCTCACGTGGTGGACGTGCGCGGACGTGGCCTGATGATAGGCATAGAACTGGACATCCCCTACAAGGAACCCCGTACCCGTCTTATCAAGGAGGAGCACATCTTCACCGGTTGTTCCGGCACCAATGTCATCCGTCTGCTTCCTCCTCTGTGCCTTACTAAGGCCGAGGCCGACCGCTTCCTGGAGGCTTTCCGCAAAGTACTGTCGTAAACATGAAGATAACAGTCATAGGCACCGGCAACATGGGCGGTGCGCTGGTAAAGGGTTGGTGCCGGGCAGGGCTTGCCCAGGACCTTGCCATTACGGCCCGTACCCTGGCCACCTTGGAGCGTTACACCTCCGTATATCCCCAGTTGACGGCCCACACAGACAATGTGCAGGCCGTGCAGGGAGCCGACGTTGTTGTCCTTGCCGTCAAGCCCTGGCTTGTGGACGAGGTAGTGGCAGAGATACAGCCTGCCCTGGGCACAGCCGTTTTGGTCAGTGTGGCAGCCGGAGTGCGCCACGAGCGCATTGACGTGTATGCCATGCCTAACATTGCCGTGGAGTATGGCGAGGGCATGACTTTCATAGAAGAAGCATCCCCTTATAATATAAATAAGGTATCGGAACTCTTCTCCCTCTGTGGCCGTGTGCAAGTGGTGCCGGCAAAGCAGATGTCTGCCGGCATGCAGGTATCCGGTTGCGGCATAGCCTATGTGATGCGCTATGTGCGTGCCATGATGGAAGGCGGTGTGGAACTCGGCCTTCGTCCCGACGAGGCACGTCAGGCCGTCCTTCAGACCATGAAGGGAGCCGTGGCCGTACTCGAGGAGAGCGGACGCCATCCCGAGGATGCCATAGATGCCGTCACCACCCCCGGCGGATACACCATCCGTGGCCTCAACGCCATGGAGGATGCAGGCTTCACCCGTTCCGTGCTGGCAGGGCTGAAGGCCAATGAACAGAAGAAATAGCATGAAAAGAATAGCCGTAAAGATAGGCAGTGCAGTGCTTACCCGGGCCGACGGCACTCTGGACGTTACACGTCTGTCGTCTCTCGTAGACCAGATTGCCGAATTGCGCCATCGTGGCATAGAGGTCATTCTCATTTCTTCCGGTGCCGTGGCATCGGGTAGGGGAGAGTTGCACCTGAGCCTGAAGAGCACTCTGGAGATGGACTCCGTGGAACAGCGGCAGTTGTTCTCTGCCGTAGGTCAGGCAAAACTGATAAACCGTTACTACGACTTCCTGCGTGAACACCATATCCCCGTGGGTCAGGTGCTGACACAGAAGACCGACTTTGACTCAGAGGAGCACCGCGAGAACATGCGCCGTTGCATGGAAGTGATGCTCTCGCACGGAGTCTTGCCCGTAGTGAACGAGAACGATACCGTCTGCATCACCGAACTCATGTTCACCGACAACGACGAACTCTCCGGCCTCATTGCCAGGTTGATGGGCGCCGACACCCTCATCCTGCTGAGCAATGTGGACGGTCTGTACAACGGACGTCCCGGAGACGAGGGTGTCAGCCTCATACCCGTGGTGGAGGCAGGACACGATGTAAACGAATACATACAGGCCGAGAAGTCCGGTGCCGGGCGCGGCGGCATGCAGAGCAAGTGCAAGACAGCCATGGAAGTGGCTGCCTCAGGCATAGACGTGCTTCTGGCACGCGGCAACCGTGAGAATGTGCTTGTGGACCTCGTCAGCAATGCCCCTGCCGTGCCACATACCCACTTCGTGCCAGGAAAACCTTAAAGTCCTTAAGGTCCTTAAAGTCCTTAAAGTCTCTAAGGTCCTTAAAGTCCCTTCTCTTTAACCCCCAACCCCTATGGAATCAGAATACATAAAACTCGCCTCGCGCCACCTGGCCTCTCTGAGCACGGAAGCCATAAACACCCTGCTCGTGGACATGGCCAATGCCGTGGAGCGTGGCACCGATGCCATACTGGCAGCCAATGCCCACGACCTGGAGCGCATGGACCCTGCCGATCCCAAATACGACCGTCTACGCCTTACCGCAGAGCGTATCTCTGGTATTGCCGCCGATTGTCGCAATGTAGCCTCTCTGCCATCCCCCCTGGGTCGCGTCCTCAGTCACCGCACATTGCCCAACGGACTGGACATCAGCCGTATCAGTGTGCCCTTTGGCGTGATAGGTGTTATCTATGAGGCACGACCCAACGTAACCCTCGATGTTGCCGCCCTCTGCCTGAAGGCTGGTTCTGCCGTGGTGCTAAAGGGCGGTTCGGATGCCGAGGAGAGCAACAAGGCCATCTGTGCCGTTATCCACAACGTCCTGTTCGAGCACGGTCTGGACCCAGCCACCGTCACCCTTCTGCCTGCCACACGCGAGGCAACGGCCGAACTCCTTTCTGCCGAGGGCCTGGTGGACCTTATAATCCCCCGCGGTTCTGCAGGACTGATACGCTATGTGCGCGAGAACTCAAAGGTTCCCGTCATTGAGACCGGTGCCGGAGTGGTACACTGCTATGTGGACAAGGATGCCGACATGGAGATGGCAAAGCGCATCATACACAATGCCAAGTGCCGCCGTGTCAGTGTGTGCAATGCACTGGACTGTCTGTTGGTGCATCGTGACCTCGAGCCACGTCTGTCCGAACTCCTCGCCCCCATGCAGGGACAGGTACAGTTCCACTACGGCGAGTTCGGCCGCGAATGGCTCTCGCACGATCTCAGCATCCGTGTGGTCAGTGGTCTGGACGAGGCGCTGGCACACATCCGCACCTATGGGTCCGGTCATAGCGAAAGCATCGTCACAGCCAACCAGGACACCGCCGACCGTTTCCTGCGAGAGGTGGATGCAGCCTGTGTCTACCATAATGCCCCCACCTCCTTTACCGACGGGGCGCAGTTCGGCCTTGGCGCAGAGATAGGCATCTCCACACAGAAACTCCATGCCCGTGGCCCCATGGCCCTGGAGGAGATAACCACCAGCAAGTATATAATAAGGGGTAATGGGCAGACACGAGGGTGAATGAGGGGAGGACCCTCCCCCTTGCCCAGTCCGCGCGTCGAACTGGAAAGTTCTCCCCTCACAAGGTACAGAAGCACATCGGTGCTTCTTCTGAAGACCTTGCTCGCCCTGCGAGGGAGGGGAGTGAGTACAACTGACAGATAAAATTACGAGGCAGACAAATATTATTAACATCCCTATTCCCCAAGTACATCCTACTCCCCTCCCTTGTGGAGGGGCAAGGGGGAGGGTCCTATATTTATGAAAAGTTTTCTCAATGTACAAGACCTTGGCGACCTGAAGCAGGCACTGGCCGAGGCACGCGAAATCAAGCAGGACCGTTTCAAGTATGTGGAACTTGGTCGCAACAAGACCGCTCTGCTCGTCTTCTTCAACAACAGCCTGCGCACACGCCTTTCCACACAGAAGGCGGCACTGAACCTGGGCATGAACGTTATTGTGCTGGATGTGAATGCCGGAGCGTGGAAACTGGAAACCGAGCGCGGTGTCATCATGGACGGTGACAAGAGCGAACATCTGCTGGAGGCTATTCCCGTGATGAGCAGTTACTGCGATGTCATTGGCATCCGCTCCTTTGCAGGTCTTACCGACCGCGAGTACGACTATGCCGAGACCGTCTACAATCAGTTCGTGCGCTATTCCGGCAAACCCGTCTTTGCCATGGAAACAGCCACCGTGCATCCCTTGCAGGCCTTTGCCGACCTCATTACCATAGAGGAACACAAGCAGACGGCACGTCCCAAGGTGGTGCTCACCTGGGCTCCCCATCCCCGTGCCCTGCCGCAGGCCGTTCCCAACAGTTTTGCCGAGTGGATGAATGCCGCCGACGTAGACTTCGTCATCACCCATCCCGAGGGCTATGAACTGGATCCTGCCTTTGCCGGCAACGCCCGTGTGGAGTATGACCAGATGAAGGCTTTTGAAGGAGCCGACTTTGTCTATGCCAAGAACTGGTCATGCCCCGGCGTGACACGTCCCGAGGACTACGGCAAGATACTGACCGACTATCACGACATGCTCCACTGGACCGTGTCCGACCGCCAGATGGCAGTTACCAACAACGCACGTTTCATGCACTGCCTGCCCGTACGTCGCGGCATGATTGTCACCGACCAGGTCATCGAGGCACCCACCTCTCTCGTCATCCCCGAAGCCGCCAACCGCGAGATATCCGCCACCGTGGTGCTCAAGCGTATCCTGGAAGGATAAGCGGCGAGTGTGGTATTGGACGTTGCGTGCAGCGTCCGGACAATATGCATAACAACATAGTAGGGACCCGGTAGCCGGGTCCCTACTATGCTTTATAAGAGTCTGTTTTCAAGTCAGCGCTTTATACGTTCCAACTCCTTGCTGATGCTGTCGCATACGGACTTGTATTCGTTGGCCTTGTTCACGCTCTCGTCATACTCGCCGTTCACTCTTCTGAACAGTTGGGGCGAGGTGGAATAGCCCGTTTCTATCTTCGGACCCCATGGTATGATGGTGGCTCCGCCCTTTGGTTCTATGAACTTCCACTGTGGGGTGCGTAGCGTGAGGGTATGGTTCTGTGCCATTCCTATGGCATAACTGCGTCCGTCCCCTTCGGCGCCAAACCATGTGGCTTCCTGTTCGGGCTGGCCGTCGGGAGACAGAGCCTTGCCCTTGCCAACACCCACAACGCTTGCCATGACGTCAAGGAAGTCAATCTGCGAGAGCAGGGCATCCCTTGTACCAGCCTCCTGTATTGTGGCTGGCCAGTGTACTATGAAGGGTACGCGTGTGCCACCCTCGAAGGCACTGTACTTGCCGCCACGCAAACCGCCTGTGGGAGAGTGTTCGCCCACCAGTTCCTCTGCCTGGTCCTGATAGCCGTCGTCCAGCACGGGGCCGTTGTCGCTGGTCAGTATGATGATGGTGTTTTCCAGCAATCCCTGTTCCTCCAAGGTGCGCACTATCTCGCCCACGCTCCAGTCGAACTGCACTATGGCATCGCCACGCAGTCCCATCTCGCTGGTTCCGCGGAAGCGCGGATGTGGGAATCTTGGCACGTGCACATCGTTGGTGGCGAAATACATGAAGAAGGGCTTCTCCCTGTTTTTCTCTATGAAGTCCACGGCATGTGCAGTGATGCTGTCGGCAATGTTCTCGTCTTTCCAGAGGGCCTTTCCTCCGCCTTTCATGTAGCCTATACGTCCAATGCCGTTGACTATGGAGTAGTCGTGCCCGTGTGAACTCTTCAGGTTATAGAGCAGTTCTGGATTGTTGCGTCCCGTGGGTTCCCCCTCGAAGTTCCTGATGTAACTGACGTAGATGGGAGCCGTGGGGTCGTAGTTTGCCACGGTACTGTTCTCTATGAACACGCAAGGCACACGGTCGGCCGTTGCTGCCATGATGTACGAGTAGTCGAATCCTATATCGGGCAAGGCGGGCGAGATGGGCTTGTTCCAATCCTGCTTGCCTGTCTGTGCTTCCAGTCCCAGATGCCATTTGCCAAAGGCCGCTGTGGTGTAGCCGGCATCCTTGAACACATCCGCTACGGTGTATTGGTCGGGCGAGACAATCATTGCCGCATCGCCGGCAGCCACATCGGTACCCTGCTTGCGCCATGGGTACTGTCCGGTGAGAAGGGCATAGCGAGAAGGTGTGCTTGTGGATGCCACGGCATGGGCGTTGGTAAAGCGCAGACCGTTCTGTGCCAACTTGTCCACGTTGGGCGTCTTCACTCCCTTGGCGCCATAGCACCCGAGGTCGCCAAATCCCAGGTCGTCAGCATAAATAATTACCACGTTGGGACGTGTCTGCTGCAAGGCCGGCTCATGGTCTGGCGTGCGCGTTGCCTGTTGGGCAAAGACAGCCCCGGGCAATGCGGCAAGGGAGAGCAGCCCTTTGTTCAAGTGTCTCATAGTAGGATATCAAAAGTCTGGTTTGACAATAGATTGTAGCACAAAGTTAAGATATATAGGTCTATTGCACAAGGAACTCGGTGTTAAATAAGCATAATACCAAGGATATGCGCCCTATTCTTGTAGTTAGACGAGAATATGCACACTTTTCTTTGGGTCTTTCTGTATTATTTGTAACTTTGTGACCGATAAAATGATATGAAACAATAACCAATAACCTAAGCAAACAAGAAGAATGAAGAAGTTTTATCTCCTCCTTATTGCCATGTTCCATTGTGTGGTGGCGACATGGGCGCAGGAAGCCAACACCTCGTGGTCAGTGGGTTCTGCCGCTAACGACAAGGCCAATATCACATGGATTGGTTTCACCGTCCCCACGGTGAACGACGAGGGCGATGCTGTGACAGAGGTACCTCTGCACAACATCCACCTCTGTACCAACAAGAACAACACTGGCGAGAAGACCGCCTACATGGTAATCTCCTCTACAAAAGACATCAGCGGCAGGGTGGGCATCTCCACCAACAAACCCGAACCTCAGCACAATGTTCTGATAGAATACAAGTTCGAGGATATCACCCTGCAGGCAGGAAGCACATACTACATGTTCTTCTCCACCTCCAACACCAATGTGGCATCCTGCGGACAGCGCATAGCCATAGACAATGCCAGCGGCAACTACGCCCCCAAGGTTAGTGCCGGCGGTTCCGAGCGAACCTGGGTTCCTTATTTCAAGGTTAATGTTGCCGATGCCAATGCCGTTCCTCCCGTATTCTCTTCTGTCTACGGCGAGAAGTGGCTCCGTCTTACCAACTGCAACAATGCCAACTATGCATGGAGTGCTCCTTCCTCATCCAAGGCCGGCACGGCAAAGATGGACATGAGCCAGGAGAACCAGTTGTTCTGCTTCGTGGGCAACAATACAGACGGTTTCACCATCTACAGCAAGACGCTCGGCGAGGAGTACAAACTCACCGCCAGCACTTCTCCCGGCAACGGCACCGCGGCTTCATGGACCACCGGCACTGCCGCAAAGTGGTTCCTGGACATGAGCCAGAACTCTGCCGCCACCAAGCCCGGTATCGGTGTCACCACCAATGTGGCAGGCGGTTTCTCCCTGAACATGTATGGCGGAGCAGGAGGCGACCTGAAGTTCTACGGCATTACCGATGGCGGTTCACGCTGGACCATCAGCCGTGTCAACCCCGAGGCACTGGACATCACCTTTGCCGTAACAGGCGAGACCAAGTATCCCGAGACAAACACCCGCATCGGTGACTTCAAACTGACATACGGCACCACCACATCCACCACCACCATTACCAAGGAACTGGACGGTACAGCCATGAAGTTCTATCTGCCCTACGGACAGGAGGTGAGCATGAGCACCTTCACCTACCACGGATGGAATGCATCCGTTGAGGAGGGCGAGAAGACCACCGTCACCTTCACCGGCGACATGGAGAGCGAGTACCAGTACCTCTGGTACCACAACAATCCCCCATACCGTATCCCTGCCATTGCCACACGCAAGGACGGCAAACTGCTGGCCATCAACGACTATCGCCCCTGTGGCGGCGACATAGGCTTCGGCCGTGTGGACCTGGTTCAGCGTATCGGTTCGCCCGACGGCACAAAGTGGGAGGAAGGTACGGTCATCATCCAGGGTAACGAGAAGGATTCATGGAATGGCAACGACGGTTTCGGAGACCCTGCCCTGTGCATCGACCGCGAGACAGGCCGTGTGCTGCTCATCTGCGTGACGGGCCATACCGTATGCGGCAGTGCTACACGCCAGAACCCCAACCGCATAGCACGTTTCTACAGCGAGGACGGAGGCAAGACCTACCATAGCGTGGTAGAGGGCCGCGACTCCGTCTATGACGACATCACCGAGGAGTTCTACAGCCTTTGGGACACCGAGGCCTACAAGGCCGGCGACAAGACCAGCACCGACCAGTACACCGCACAGAGTTTCTTCTTCGGCTCGGGCCGCATCTTCCAGAGTTCCAAGATAAAGGTGGGCGAGTACTACCGCATCTATGCCGCCCTGTGGAGCAAGGACATGCACAACCGTGTGGCATACTCCGACGACTTCGGCCTGACATGGCACATCCTGGGCACACGCGAGGACATGCCCTTCCCCAACTTCGGCAACGCCAACGAGCCCAAGTGTGAGGAACTGCCCAACGGCGACGTCATCATGTCTGCCCGCAAGCCCCATGGCCGCTACTACAACATATTCACCTACTCCGACATAGAGAAGGGCCAGGGCTCCTGGGGCACAGGCACCAACAGCAACATCCCTGCTCCCAGCGACTGGAACGGAACCAACGGCGAGATTACCACCTACCAGGTGGAGGACGCGGACGGCAACCTCTGCAACATCGCCCTCCAGTCCCTGCCTCTCGGTCTGGAAGAGTACCAGGGCGACGTGCGCCGCAACGTAGGTTTCTACTTCAAGGACATTACCAGCCCCTACAGTTACCAGAAGGCCGGCAAGAACGACGTGGCCACCTTCGCCAACGGTTGGCAGAAGGGTATGGTGGTGAGCACCACCCAGTCAGGCTCCGCTTACAGCACCTTCACCCTGCAGGAGGACGGCCGTCTGGGCTTCTTCTACGAGGAGACCCCCGGAGGCTACTCCATGGTGTACGTGCCCCTGACCATTTCCGAGATTACCGGTGGCAAGTACGTCCGCATAGTGGGCGATGCACAGCCCACCGATGCCGCCCCCATAGACATTACCTATACATACAAGTATGGCGACACGGAGTGGTACACTCAGAGCGAAGTGGCATACGTGGGCGAGAACTTCCCACCCGTCTATGAACCGGCTTACGTCAGCGCAAGCGGTGTTCCCGAGCGCAAGGCTACTGCCGAGGATGCAGGAAAGAACTTCGTCATCTCCTGTACCCTGAGCGAGGACATCCCCTTCCTGCCCTCCGCCTCATTCGACCTGGGCGTGTGGTATTCGCTCACTATCCGTGGCACTAAGTATCCCCACTACAATGCCTCTACCGGCAAGTTCCCCTGCGCCACCTCCAAGCAGACGGGCGACAAGACCCTGTTTGCTTTCGTGGGCAACCCCTACACGGGTTACAAGATACAGAACCTTGCCCTTGGCGAGGATAAGGCCGTGGGCGGTACCATTGCCAACAACGGTCACGTCAGCCCCGTTGCTTTCGAGTCTGCCCCCTACTTCGTTCTGGAGAACAACAGCGGTCACCTTGTGCTCCGCAATACCGCAAACTCTCTGGGCTACCTCAATGACATACAGGGTACACTGGGCTACTGGGTAAATGCCTCTGCCGCCACCGATGGAGGTTCCACACTTACCTTCACCATGGAACAGAACAACGCCACCGGTATCGTTGAAACTCTGAAAACGGAAGACGGAAAGGTGAAAGCGGAAATCTATGACCTTTCAGGCCGTCGCCTCTCTGCTCCAGTCAAGGGTATCAATATAGTTGATGGCAAGAAGGTAGTGGTTATGGAATAAGCTGTCGATGCAGAATAAAAGAAAATTCCCCAAAAGACATTCCGATGGTCTTTTGGGGAATTTTCTTATGCATGCCCGTCCTCCGCTCCTATCAGTCTCCTGCCATGCGGTGTGCCTTGGCCCTGTCCGGCTTGCCGTTGGGGGTCTGTGGCAACGTCCCTACCTTTATGATGCGACGTGGCATCCAATATCTTTTTGCTCCTCCGGCATTGCGTATGGCATCTGCATCAATGTCGTCAGTGGTCAGGTACACCAGGGCTTGTCCCAGCGCGTCGTCTTCCCTGTATGTTACCATCACGTTGTCCACTCCTATGGACTGGAGCCAGGCTTCCACCTCCTCTATCTGTATCTTTATGCCACCGGAGCAGACCGTATTGTCCCTGCGGCCGAGAACCCGAAAGGCGTCCTTGCCATGAAAGCGGACAATGTCGTTGGTGTAAAGCCTTTGGGGGCACAGGGCAGGTGCGTCTATGATGAGGCACCCCTCCTCGTCCTGTTCAAGGGAAATGCCCGGCAAGGGAGTGTAATGGTCTTCGCTGATACGGCGCAGGGCTATGTGGCTCAGGGTTTCTGTCATGCCATAGGAACTCCACACGTTGATGGGGAGGGAGCGGAGTGCATCTTCGAGTGGTCGGGATATGGCACCCCCTCCGATGATGAGGTGTCTGATGCCGAGAAGTCTTTCACGTTCCTCGGGCACCTGCAGGGTGTTCCATACCTGTAGCGGAACCATGGCGGCAAAGTCTATGCCGCTGGGGTTCCCTATGCTTTCCATGTTCTGGGTACTGAGAGGGTGGCCGCTTGGCTCCACATGGAGCAGTTGCATGCCACGTTCGATGGCACGTACCATCATCATCTTGCCGGCAATGAAGTCCAGGGACATGCACAGCAGTGCCGTGTCGCCATGCTTGAGCCCGAGAAAGTCACATGTCATGCGTGCACTTGCGCGCATGCGTTCCTTTTCTATATATATGCGTTTGGGTGTGCCGGTGCTGCCGCTGGTGTGCACCTCCATAGTGGGCGAGGCATCGTCCCAAAGGGAAAGGAATTCGTCCGGAGTCATGCCTCTTCCACTTGTGCGCGCCACATCTTAGAACCGCGCAGTTCCATGTCCATTTCTATGTTGTCCGTATAGAGCAGTCCTGTGCCCAGACCTTGTGGGAAGGTGATGCGCGGACCGTAGACGCGGGCTGCCAGCAGTGCCACGTTGCGCAGGCCTATGTTGCTTTCCAGAGCACTGGTCATCCACGAGGGTATGCCGCGCTTGCCGGCTTCGCTGACCCATTCGATGGACCCTGTCATGCCACCGTGCAGGGTGGGCTTGATGACGATGTATTGCGGACGTATGGTGTCAAGCATAAGACGCTTTTCTTCCAGCGAATTCACGCCGATAAGTTCTTCGTCCAGAGCAACAGGCAGGTATTTCCTGCCCTGTGCCTTTGCCTCTTCCTGCAGGCGGCACATGTGTGCCATGTCTTTCCATTGGTAGGTGGCGATGGGCTGTTCTATGGAGTGTATGTCGTACTGTGCCAGGGTGGCCATCTTCTCCTCTGCCTCGGAGGGAGTCCATGCCCCGTTGGCATCCACACGGAGTTCCAGTGTGTCGGGGCTGAAGCGTGAACGTATGGTGCTGATGAGGCGCAGTTCCTCCTGCCAGTCTATGGCACCGATTTTCAGTTTTATGCAGCGGAAACCCTGGCGCAGTTTTGCCTTCACCTGAGCGAGCATGTCGTCATAGTCCGACATCCACACCAGACCGTTCATGGGTATGCCCACCTCGGAACGTGCAAAGGGAGTGTCGTAGAGCAACGGGTTCTGCTGGTAGTCGTACATGGCCGATTCCAGGGCAAAGAGCAGGGCAGGGTAGGGACGCAGTGTCTCGGTGTAGTTCTCGCTCTGCAGCGCTTGTTCTATGAGGCGTGCCACGTCCGACATGCGTGTGTATGCATCGCGGTCCGAACTGAGGTCCGGCAACGGGGCACATTCGCCCAGCCCGATGCGTTTGCCCTCCTCATCCCTGATGGTGATGATGATGGCATCATGGGTAAGGTATTCGCCGCGGCTGGTGCGTGCCGGCTTGCGGAAGTGCAGGGTGCGGTGTGAAAGGGATATGTTCATGTCCTCTCTTTTACGGTATATACGTGTCTCCCCATTCAGGCTTGCGCTTCTCCAGGAAAGCCTTGCCGCCCTCCTGTGCCTCGTCGCAGAAGTAGTAGAGCATGGTGGCATCGCCTGCCAGTTCCTGTATGCCTGCCTGTCCGTCCAGTTCGGCATTGAGACCGCGCTTTATCATGCGCAGGGCTATGGGCGAGTGCTGCATCATCTGCTGTGCCCACTCCACGGTGGTGTCCTCCAGTTGGTCGTGGGGTACAACCTTGTTGACCAGCCCCATGTCCAGGGCTTCCTGGGCGGTGTAGAGCCGGCACAGGAACCATATCTCGCGAGCCTTCTTCTGACCCACTATGCGTGCCAAGTAGGAGGAGCCGAAACCGGCATCGAAACTGCCCACCTTTGGACCCGTCTGTCCGAACTTGGCATTGTCGGAGGCTATGGTGAGGTCGCAAACCACGTGCAGCACGTGACCGCCACCTACGGCAAAGCCGTTGACCATGGCAATGACGGGTTTGGGTATGGAGCGTATCTGTTTCTGCACGTCCAGAACGGAAAGGTGCGGCACACCGTCCTCGCCTATGTATCCGCCACGCCCCTTCACGTTCATGTCGCCACCGGCGCAGAAGGCATTGGTGCGCATCCATTCCTCTTCGCTTTGTCCCTCCTTGCGGGGCGAGTCGGCACCGGTCAGGATGACCACGCGCACGGTGCTTGAATCGCGGCAGTATCGCATGGCATCGCTCAGTTCCCATGTGGTGAGGGGAGTGAAGGCGTTTCTTACGTGCGGACGGTTTATGGTTATTCGGGCTATGCCCTGCCATTCGTCCAGGAGTATCTCGCGGTATTCTTTAACGGGGGTCCATTGTCTCATAGTTGTTTCGTTTTATGGTGTACTCGGAGGCCAGGGGGCTCAGAGTCCGGTTATTTCCAATATTATGGTATCTTCTGCATTGATGAATTCATCCATGTGCTCCCTGCCATGAAGATAATGTATGCCGTACATGCGTGCAGTGTCCTCGGCTTTCAGGGAGTGGGTGCCGGTTATGGCATCACGACTTTGCATGGGAGCCTGAGGTACTGGCAGGGTATTGAAGATGCTGCCGTGTCCGTCGTTCAGTAGGAGAATGTGCAGGTTTTGGGGTAGGGGAGCATTCCAGAGCGCATTCTGGTCGTAGAAGAAGGACAGGTCGCCGATGACGATGAATACGGGTTCCTTGGGACGGGCCTTGGCATAACCTACTGCGGTAGAAAGTGAACCCTCTATGCCGTTGATGCCACGGTTGCAGAATATCATGGGGTACACGTAGTTGCGGTATGCTGTCATGGCCTGCTGTGCCAGGCGCACCGTAGAACTGTTGGCCAGGTGCACGTTGACGGTTTCGGGCAGTTTGGAGAAGAGTTCGGCGAGTAAGTCAACACGCGGGTCTGCAGTCCCTGCCCCCGTGTCTTTAAGTGGAAGTTTCAGAGGTTTGCACTTAGAGGTGTTGCACAGGAGCATATAGTTGAGGAACTCTGCCGGCGATGCCATTATGGCATGTGTCTGGCAACAGAACGTGTCGGCCACCGCACCATCGGGACTGACATGCCAGTGCTCCTTGGGTCTGTGTTTGCGGAAGAACTCCTTCAGTTCCTTGTTCACGATGTGTCCGCCCAGGGTGATCAGACGGTCCACACGTTTCATGTGGGTCCAGTCTATCTGGCAAGGATTGGTGCAGTTGGGTGTGGGTGTCTTGCTGAGGTTCTCCGCCACGATGCGGAAATTGGCAGAAACCTGTTGCAGGATGAACGGGACGGCCTGTTCGGTGATGTGCAACTGTCCTATCACTATCAGCGTGCGCCCCTGTGGCAGTACGAGGCAGTCCTGCTCGTTCTCCGGTGTCTTGTGCCAGAGCGATATGCTCCTCAGTCTTATTACCCTTGCCTCGGGAAGAACTTTTGCGTTGAACTTATAGACAGGTTCGCTGATGGGTATGTTTATGTGCACGGGACCTTGTGGCAGGCGGTCCTTGCATGCCAGCATGGCCTCGTTGAGCAGGCGGTTAGCATGCCAAAGGTTGTCTTCGGGCAGGCTGACGCTCATCTTTACCATCTTGCCCAGTGCCCCCTCCTGTGGCATGGTCTGTCCGTCCATCTGCCCGATCCATGCTGCAGGGCGGTCGGCAGAAATGAACACAAGTGGCGCATGTTGGTAGAAAGCCTCGCAGGCGGCAGGGTAGAGGTTGGCCAAAGCCGAACCGCTGGTTACCACCACTGCCACTGGCGTGTGTGTGGCAAGGGCCATGCCGAGGGCCATGAATCCGGCCGAACGCTCGTCGGTAGCGGTATGGGCGCAAAAGTCCTCAATCTGGCACACACTGTGCGATATGGGAGCGTTCCTGCTTCCCGGGCAAAGGACAAAGTCGTGCACGCCATGCTGCCGAAGCACGGACAGGGTTTCCAGTATGTTTTTGTTTGAACTAAGCATGCTGTATTGTTTTGGGTGGGTGGGGGATGAGGTTCTATGAGGTCCGATGAAGATACTGGGAAACTACGGGAGAACCTATGAAAGCCTATGACTGGTCTTTCGCCAATGCGGACAGCAGGGTGTCCATTTTCCTCTTTATCTCGTCCTTCTCTTCGGAGAAGATGCTGTTCCTGGTCAGTCCTCCACCGGCAAAGAACAGGGCTTTGCCGCCGGGGCGTATCTGGGCGCAGCGTATGTTGACGAATATGTTGGTCTCGGCCCTCAGGTTCATGGGGCCGAGGTAGCCGCCATAGTAGAGGCGCTTGTTGCGCTCGAACAGGCGGATGAAGTTCCATGCCTCCATCTTGGGGAGTCCGCACAGGGCTGGTGTGGGATGCAGCATGCCCAATATCCTCATTGGCGCAGTAGGCTTGGGGAGATGGAAGGTGTAGTCTGTGCGCAGGTGGAAAAGGTGCCCGGCCTTGGAGGTGTATGGGCCCTGTCGGGTTATTCTGGCACCAAGACTCTGCAGTTGTCCTTCGATGTAGTCCGAAACGATTCTCTGTTCGTGCACGTTCTTGTCGTTCCACTCGCCGTGTTCCCATGTACGTGTTCCTGCCAGTGCCATGGTGTGCCACTTCTGGCCATAGCCCTCAAGAAGCAGTTCCGGAGTGCATCCGAACCAGCGGCCGCCACGGTGTGTATATACAAGGTAGACCATGGAGTTGGGAAAACGTTCTGCTGCCCTTGTGAACAGGACGTCCTCGTGTCCTGCCCCCTCCCAGTCCTTCAGTTGTGAGAAGGAAAGCACCAGTTTCTGGTAGTTCTCTCTGTCCAACTGGTATTTGAAGGAACGGAATGCCACCTTGTACGCATCGCTCTCCTCAATGCCTTCTGTCCTGTCTTCCAGTTCGATAGAGGAAAGTGATATGCGTCTGTGCTTTGCCAGTTCCCGCGTTTCCAACTCTATCAGTTCCCAACCGCTTACGGCCACGTCCGGCCTGATGAGCAGTGTGGGCGTCTTTGATGTTTCTATGAACGGGGCAAAAATGAATCCGGACGGCCCGTCGCCGGAAAACGATGCGTATGTGCCTGTAGTGCTGGAGACGTCTGGCTGCATCTTCAGTGGCAAGGCCTCTTCACTCGTCTGCAATACCAGATGAGGCTCCCTTTCTCCAGGGAACCTGTACAGCGCAAAGTCCAATCCGCTGTCCAGCAACCTTCTTACACATTCTATCGCTACTTTGTCCTGTCTCCTCTCGCCGTTCATTATGGTTATAAGTTAACGTCCGTCTGTGTGAAGACGTGTATTTCAGTACAAATATACGCTTTTTTTTTGAAACCAGTATCTCCATTCCCTGCCTTTGCCTGTTATGGCAGTCATTTTAGTTTCTTTCCTGCACTTTGCTGTGTCTTGGGGGGAACGACCAGTATGTTATCCCCATATCAATTAAAAAAAAGTAGCAGAATGCGCATAATATTGTTTATTATTTGTACCTTTGTCCACCAAAAATACATAAAGTGACAACACATGAGCGACAGATTGTTTATTTTTGACACCACTTTGAGAGATGGTGAGCAAGTTCCCGGTTGCCAGCTCAACACAGTAGAGAAGATACAGGTTGCACGCCAGTTGGAGGCTCTTGGCGTAGACGTGATAGAGGCAGGTTTCCCTGTGTCAAGCCCCGGTGACTTCAACTCTGTAATAGAAATCAGCAAGGCCGTGACATGGCCTACCATCTGTGCACTGACACGTGCCGTGGAAAAAGATATTGACGTGGCTGCCGAGGCTCTGAAGTATGCCAAGCGTGGCCGCATACATACTGGCATTGGCACAAGCCCCTCGCATATCAAGTATAAGTTCAACAGCACTCCAGAGGAAATCATAGAGCGTGCCGTGGCTGCCGTGAAGTATGCCAAGCGCTATGTGGAGGACGTGGAGTTCTATGCCGAGGATGCAGGACGTACGGACAACGAATACCTCGCCCGTGTCATAGAGGCGGTATGCAAGGCCGGTGCCACCGTGTGCAACATTCCCGACACCACAGGTTTCCGCACTCCCTACGAGTATGGCGAGAAGATAAAGTACCTCTACGAGAATGTGGATGCCTTTGCCGCCGGCAAGGCAATACTTTCTACACATTGCCACAACGACTTGGGCATGGCTACGGCAAATACCGTTGCCGGTGTGCTGAACGGTGCCCGACAGGTGGAGGTAACCATAAACGGTATCGGAGAGCGTGCCGGCAACACCAGTCTGGAGGAGGTGGCAATGATTTTCAAGACACATCCCGACCTCGGTATTCAGACAAACATAAATACCACCAAGATATATCCCACCAGCCGTATGGTGAGCAGTCTGATGAACATGCCGGTGCAGCCCAACAAGGCAGTAGTTGGCAAGAATGCCTTTGCTCACAGCAGTGGCATACATCAGGACGGTGTGCTGAAGAACGTCAGCACCTACGAAATTATGGATCCCAAGGAAGTGGGCATAGACGACAATGCCATCGTACTTACTGCCCGTAGCGGTCGTGCTGCCCTGCGCCACCGCCTCAGTGTGAACGGCGTGGAACTGGACGGTGAGAAATTGGATGCCATCTATCAGGAGTTCCTGAAACTTGCCGACAAGAAGAAGGAAGTTACGGACGACGACATCCTGGTGCTGGCCGGTGCAGACCGTTCTGCTTCGCACAACATCAAGTTGGATTACCTTCAGGTCACTACCGGCAAGGGTGTTAAGAGTGTGGCCAGCGTCGGCCTGCTTATCGGCAACGAGCAGTTCGAGGCCGCTGCCAGCGGTAACGGCCCTGTGGATGCTGCCATCCGTGCCCTGAAGACCATCATCCGTCGTGAAATGACCTTGAAGGAGTTTACCATCCAGGCCATCAGCAAGGGTTCCGACGACATGGGCAAGGTGCACATGCAGGTGGAGCACGATGGCCACGTCTACTATGGTTTCGGCGCTAACACAGACATCGTAACGGCTTCGGTGGAGGCTTATATTGATTGTATAAATAAGTTTTGATATAAATCCCGGACCCACCCCGGCCCTGGACCCACCCCCAACCCCTCCACAAGGGAGGGGAGTAGATAGTACTGAGAAGAAAGAAGGGCAGGTCAGCAAAGAAGACAAATCCTTACCATGCGTGATTATAAAACGGCATCTCCGGACAGGTATCATCTGTTGAAAGACTTTGCACGTGAGAACAGAAAGAACCCAACAATGGCCGAGCAGGTGATGTGGGAGCATATTAGAGCACGGCAGACAGGGAGAAAAGTTTTTCGTCAGTATGTTATAGGGGATTATATCGTTGACTTTCTTTTTCCGGAAATCAATCTTGTCGTTGAAGTGGATGGGGCCTATCATTCCGAACGCGAACAGATAGAGGATGATGAGCGTAGGGAAAGGGATTTAAACAAAATGAATTACAATGTCATTCGTTTTTCCAACGAAGAGATATTGTACGATATAGAACAAGTAATAGAAAGAATATTAAGAGAATTAGAATATTATGAGTGATATAGTATCTACTCCCCTCCCTTGTGGAGGGGTTGGGGGTGGGTCCGTCTGCCTCTTCGACAAAATCTGGAACGCCCACATAGTACAGCAGGTACAGGACGGTCCCACACAGTTGTATATAGACAGATTGTATTGCCATGAGGTGACGACACCTCAGGCATTTGATACATTGCGTGACAAGAACATCCGCGTGTTCCGTCCCGAGCAGGTGGTGGCAATGCCCGACCATAATACTCCCAGCGACCAGCAGGAACGCATCGATGACCCTGTAGGACGCAAGCAGGTTGAGACCCTGGCCAAGAATTGTGCCGAGTTTGGCATACGTCACTTTGCCATGGGAACAAAGGATAACGGCATCATCCATGTGGTGGGTCCCGAAAAGGCCCTGTCTCTGCCCGGCATGACCATCGTATGCGGTGACTCGCATACATCCACACACGGTGCCGTGGGTGCCATCGCTATGGGTATAGGCACTAGCGAGGTGGCTCAGGTGCTGGCATCGCAGACCATCCTGCAGAGCAAGCCCAAGACCATGCGCATAAACATTGAGGGCACTCTGCCCGAGGGTACTACGGCCAAGGACGTGGCACTCTACATCATGGCACAGATGACAACATCAGGCGCCACAGGCTATGCCGTGGAATATGCCGGCTCTACCGTGCGCAACATGAGCATGGAGGGTCGACTGACCCTGTCCAACCTGTCCATCGAGATGGGTAGCCGTGCAGGTCTGATTGCTCCCGACGAGACAACATTCGCATATCTGAAGGACCGTGAGTATGCCCCCAAGGGCGAGGCATGGGACAAGGCAGTGGAGGAGTGGAAGAAACTCTATTCCGACCCCGATGCCGTGTTCGACAAGGAGGTGACATACCGTGCCGAGGACATTGCACCGCGCATCACATACGGAACGAACCCCGGTGCAGGCATCGCCATAGATGAGTGCATCCCCACCCTCGAGGAGATAGACGAGGCCGACCGCCAGCAGTTCCTCAGCATGCTGGAGTATATGCAGTTCCAGCCCGGACAGAAGTTGGAGGGCACTCCCGTGGACTACTGCTTCCTGGGTGCATGTACCAACGGACGCATAGAGGACTTCCGTGCCTTTGCCTCCGTTGTCAAGGGCAAGAAGAAGGCTGACAACGTGGTGGCATGGCTCGTGCCCGGTTCTTGGCTCGTGCGCCAGCAGATTATAGACGAGGGCATAGACAAGATTCTGGAGGAGGCTGGCTTTGAACTGCGTCTGCCCAGTTGTTCTTCCTGTCTGGCCATGAATCCCGACAAGGTGCCTGCAGGCAAGTTGTCCATCTCAACGAGCAACCGCAACTTCGTAGGTCGTCAGGGTCCCGGTGCCCGTACCATCCTGGCAAGTCCTCTGGTTGTTGCCGCTTCGGCAATCACTGGCGTAGTAACAGACCCCAGAAAGTTGTAGCAGCAGACCCTCCCCTCACCCTCCCTAGGGAGAGAGGTGTTACTTCTGTAATCAACAAGCGAAGGTGGATAAATACCTTGCTGAATACTATAATAAAGTTCAACTAAAAAAGACTTACCCCTACTGTTATATAAAACATTATACTCTCCTCCCTTGTGGAGGGGTAAGGGGGAGGGTCCTTATCAATATGAAACAGAAATTCGACATAATACAGTCAACCTGCCTTCCCATACAGATTGACAACTGCAATACAGACCTTATAATCCCTGCCCGCTATCTGGCAAGCACAACGCGCGACCCGAAGTTTTTCGGCGATGCCTTCATGCACGACCTCCGCTTTGATGCCGAGGGCAACCCCGTGGCAGAGTTTGTAATGAACAAACCCGAGTATAGCGAGGCACCCAAGCAGGGCGTACACGAAATCATCATAGGCGGACAGAACTGGGGTTCGGGCTCCAGCCGCGAGCATGCAGCATGGGCTATCGCTGGTTATGGCGTGCGCGTGGTGATAAGCAGTTCCTTTGCCGACATCCACCGCAACAACCTGCTCAACTGCTTCGTGTTGCCCGTCATCGTGAGCCGTGAATTCCAGCAGGAACTCTTCGAGACCGTAGCGGCAAATCCTCAGGCAGAGGTTCGCGTTGACGTTCCCAACCAGACCGTAACCAACCTGAGCACCGGCCACAGCGAATCATTCGACATAAACGGTTACAAGAAGTATTGCCTGATGAACGCTCTGGACGACATCGACTTCCTGCTGGAAAACAAGGGGAAGATAGAGGAGTGGGAGGAAAAAAGGTAAGCCCCCCAAAAACGGACCCTCCCCCAGCCCCTCCGCAAGGGAGGGGAGTGGTTACAAAAGCGATATTCTTTTGCTACGGAGGTACCATTTATGAATACAACCGACAAAGACTTGCATAAAACAAATCATCTTACTCCCCTCCCATGTGGAGGGGTCGGGGGAGGGTCTGCCTTTTCCCGTACCATAGAAATAATGGACACCACTCTGCGCGATGGAGAGCAGACCAGTGGTGTCTCTTTCATGCCCCACGAGAAACTGATGATTGCACGCACCTTGTTGGAAAGGGTGGGCGTGGATCGCATAGAGGTAGCCTCGGCTCGTGTCAGCGAGGGAGAGAAACAGGCTGTGGCCAGCATCTGCAAGTGGGCGGAAAGGGCCGGCAAGATAGACAGGATAGAGGTCCTGGGCTTCTGCGACGGCACAACCTCGGTGGACTGGCTTCTGAGCACAGGATGCCGCCACCTGAATCTCCTGTGCAAAGGTTCACGCCGTCATTGCGAGGGGCAGTTGCGCAAGAGCGTGGAGGAGCATATCAGCGACATACGCGGCGTGGTGGCATACGCCACGCAGAAGGGAGTCAATGTGAATGTCTACCTGGAGGACTGGTCCAACGGCATAAAGGACTCTGCCGACTATGTCTTTGCCCTGATGGACGGATTGCAGAACACCCCCATCGAACGCTATATGCTGCCCGACACTCTGGGTGTGCTGAACCCCATGCAGGTGAGCATGTACATAGGCCAGATGGTGGCCCGCTATCCAGAGGCACATTTCGACTTCCATGCACATAACGACTACGACTTGGCCGTGGCAAATGCCTTTGCCGCCGCCAGTGCAGGATGCATGGGCATACATACTGCCGTAAACGGGCTTGGCGAGCGTGCTGGCAATGCACCCTTGGCGAGCGTGCAGGCGGTTCTTGCCGACCAGGCAGGCTTTGAAACGCGCATCAACGAGGAGCAACTGGGCGAGATTTCCCGTCTTGTGGAGACATGCTCGGGCATCGTGGTGCCTCCCAACAAGCCCATCGTGGGCGAGAACGTCTTCACCCAGGTGGCCGGAGTGCATGCCGATGGCGACAACAAGGCCGGTCTGTACATGAACGACCTGTTGCCCGAACGCTTTGCCCGCAAACGAGAATATGCCCTGGGCAAGACCTCGGGCAAGGCAAACATCCTGAAGAACCTTGAAGAACTCGGTCTGGAACTGAGCAGTGAGGAGACCCGCATCGTCACGGAGCGCATAATAGAACTTGGCGACAAGAAGGAAATAGTCACCCGCGAGGACCTGCCCTTCATCGTGTCCGATGTGGTGCGTCATGCCACTGCCGACGAGGATGTGCGCCTGCTCTCTTACGTTGTCACCACGGCCTACGGCCTGAAACCCATGGCCAGCCTGCGGTTGGAAATTCATGGCAAGACCTACGAGGAACAGGCCCACGGAGACGGTCAGTTCGATGCCTTCGTACGTGCCATACGCCATATCTATCGAGAGAAACTCGGCCGCGAATTCCCTTGGCTCGTCAATTACACCGTGGGCATACCTCCCGGCGGACGTACCGATGCTCTGGTGCAGACTGCCATCACATGGGATTGGCAGGACAGAGTGTTGCGCACTCGAGGCCTGGATGCCGACCAGATGGGCGCCGCCATCAAGGCGGTGATAAAGATGCTTAATTTGATAGAAAAGGATTATTAAAAAGAAGAATACCGATAAAAATGAAACTTAAGATTGCCGTCCTTCCGGGCGACGGAATAGGTCCGGAGATTATGGAGCAGGGCGTGGCCGTGTGCAGCGCCGTGGCTCAGAAGTTCGGGCATGAGGTCAGTTACGAGACAGCCCTCTGCGGCGCTCATGCCATTGACGAGGTAGGCGACCCCTTCCCCGAGGAAACCTACCAGGTATGCGAGCAGGCGGATGCCGTACTCTTTGCCAGCGTGGGCGACCCCAAGTTTGACAACGACCCCACGGCCAAGGTGCGCCCCGAGCAGGGTCTGTTGGCCATGCGCAAGAAGTTGGGCCTTTATGCCAATATCCGTCCCGTTGAGACCTTCGAGTGCCTTATCCACAAGTCTCCCCTGAAGGACGAAATAGTGCGTGGCGCCGACTTCATCTGCATCCGCGAACTCACCGGTGGCATGTACTTCGGCAAGAAGCAGGAGCCCACCATCAATGCCGATGGTGTGGAAGAGGCTCTGGATACCAACTACTACACCCGTCCCGAGGTGGAGCGCATCCTGCATGTAGGTTATCAGTATGCACGTCAGCGCCGCAAGCACCTCACCGTGGTGGACAAGGCCAACGTTCTGGCTTCCAGCCGTCTGTGGCGCAAGGTGGCCCAGGAGATCGCTCCTCAGTACCCCGATGTGGAGACCGACTTCATGTATGTGGACAATGCTGCCATGCGCATGATTCAAGACCCCAAGTTCTTTGACGTGATGGTGACGGAAAACACCTTCGGCGACATCCTTACCGACGAGGGTTCCGTTATTACCGGTTCCATGGGTCTGCTCCCCAGCGCCAGCACAGGCAGCAGCACACCCGTGTTCGAACCCATCCATGGTTCATGGCCTCAGGGCAAGGGTTTGAACATTGCCAACCCCCTGGCGCAGATTCTCTCCGTGGCCATGCTCTACGAGTACTTCGACCTGAAGGAAGAAGGCGCCCTCATCCGCGAAGCCGTCAATGCCAGCCTGGCAGAGAACGTCCGCACCCCCGAAATCCAGGTGGAAGGCGCTCCCAAATACGGTACTCGCGAGGTAGGCCAGTGGATAGTTGACTACATTGCCAAGAAGTAAACTTTTGTCGCTCGTTGTGATAGGGTTCTTCCGATACAACGGCACTCAAATGATAATTAAAGACCATCCCGCCTGTTCTGCATACAATCCTTGTGGTTGATGGCAGAGCAGGCGGGATGCTTGTGTGTTGTCGTGAGGGTTTTCCTGGCAGACAAGGGGAGTCCTCATAGTAAGAGTACTCCAGTCCTCATAGTAGGAGTACTCCGGTCCTCATAGTAGGAGGACTGGGCTTACAACACTTCGGGCAGTTGGAAGAGTCGTGTGCCGTTACTTCCCTTGATGAGGATTGTTCGGCCTGATAATGGGGTGGTGTAGAGCCTGTCCTTTACTTCTTCTACGTTGTTGAAGGTGGAATGTTTGCCGAGTGCAGAGCAATCCGCGTTGCAGAACTCCTGTCCCACGAGCCATATCTCGCAGAGTTCCATTGTGGCAAGGTGGAAAATGATGCGCTGGTGCTCTGTGGTGCTGTCCGCTCCCAGTTCGCGCATCTCGCCGAGGATGACCATTTTGTTTTCTGCCTGCATCTGTCGTTCGTGGCAGATACAAGGACATGGCGGGGGCTTTTTTTAGTATAGAGAGCCTTAAATTATTCTCCTTGACGACAAGCCCGCGTCCTCCTTGATGACAAGTCCGTGTTCTCCCGAGGGTATTTATAGACCGAAAAGGTAACAACCAGAATATGTGATACAGACGATGGCAAAAGTGCTGCAGGGCGGTATATTTGCTATCATGTGTTTTGGTGTTCCCATACTCTTACTGTAGCATTGGTTTTCATTAAAATGTCTGTTTTGTTTGGGTTTAGAACAATGCCTATGACAAGGTATACAAACTATAGGTCGCTCGAATGAGAATAACTGTCAAAATATACATGGATTGATGGACTTCGGTGGAATAGTATCAGCAGATAGGACAAGACTGCTATCTTTTTACCAACAGACATGTCTTTTTGCATAAAAAATACAAAAAATAATTGGGGATGTTAAAATTTAATAATACCTTTACACCAGTCAAAAGAATGGTGACGTACACCCCATTTATGGTATCTTGACAAAACGGATCTTCAAATGACACAATTTTGAAACGCTTCAAACAATTAAACATCAGTACGATATTATGCTCTGGGATATAATCACTAATTCTATCAGTAGCCTTTTCTGGGGAATACTGATAGCTGTTGCCTGTATGGCGTTGTTTGTGTTTATCATTAAGGGATGGTGGAAGGATGCAATGTTCTCCGCATGGTCTTATATGATAGGTGCCGTACTGTTTCTACTGCTAACTTTCCAGTGCACGATGATAGTTGGTTCCTTGAAGATAATCAATAGCACCGATTCGTACGAGGCTTATTTCACGGAGATTATAGACCACATGTATGAGGGATGGGAGCAGGTTCCTACAGAAGATGCCGACGTAGTCATAAAGAAGGCTATTGCCGAATACCCCCTGCTTGAGTACTATATCGGAGGCGGAGAGTTCACTGGTTTCAATGCCAAGCAACTTCCTGGTGCCATAGCAGAGGAGATGCGCTCCTTCATGCGGAAATACATATGTCGTCGCCTGTTGTGGTGCTTAGGATTTGTTTTAGTGGCCGGTGTTATAGGCATAAAGACGCTGGACAAGCGCTATGCTTACACTTCGCATGGCCGTGGCGGTACATCTGGGCGCAACCGTTCTTCTTCCCGTCCCATGGCGGGAGGTTCTCATCGTCCACGAGTGAATACGCATAGAAGACGATAGTGAAGAAAACTAAAATCATCAAATATAAAACCTAAAACGTATGTCAACAAAGAATTATTGTACAGGCAATCATATCCTGGTTGGCCTTGGAGGCACCGGTGGTAAGATCCTGAAGGCTTTCAAAATGCGCATGTTCGAAGAGTTTCCCACTGCCGAGGAGCGCAAGAAGCTCCCTGTGGCTTTGCTCTATGTGGACTCTACTAACGAAATGATGCCAAAGGACGGACGTTCCCGTCCCGACTTCCGTGTCATGGGACAGGATGCTTCGTTTACCAACAATGAGTTCCTTAACATCAAGGCCGTGGACGTGGAATATATACTGAACCATATAGGTAATTATCCTTCGGTAAATGGCATTGTGAAAAACGTGAATGGAGTGAAACAGGCAATAGGTTCTCTGGGTGAGGCGGCGGGTCAGATGCGTCGTGCCGGTCGCCTGCTTTTTGCCGCCAATGCAATCGGTTATGTCAACAGCCTGCGCGATGCCTATTCCCGTTGCCAAAGTGTTTCAGGTGATGCTGATACACTTTACGTCCATGTTTTTGCTGGTTTGAGTGGCGGTACTGGCTCCGGATCTATCGTTGACGTTGTTGTTCAGACACGTAAGATATTCCCCGATGCCGTGATCAGTGTTTATGCTATGATGCCAGAGATGCATTTGCCAAAGGCTGACATGGACCAGGGACGTTATTATCAGAATGGTTATGCCGCATTGGCGGAACTCAATGCTCTGCAGGCAGGACGTTGGTTCCCGCAGGATGTGACAGGCGGAGGTGAAGCAAAATATCATAGCGACAAAATAAAGGGCGTTGCCAACGGCCTCACCATTTATAGTAATGTAAATGAAAATGGTGTAACCGTAAACTCTCTAAAGGAGTTGCCCAAGATCGTCAGTGACTATATCTTCGCTCGAATATTCGTTGTAAATGAAACTGATGAAAATTTGGTTGGCATCAAGCATGCTTTCAGGTATGAAAATATGGACAAATTTTCATATGAGTACGATGAAGCTGCAAATGTAGGAGTAGAAGGACAAAAGCCCGTAGCAAGAACAAAGAAGATTGCTTCTTTCGGCATCAAACGTGTCATGTATCCCGAACTGCGCATCTTGAAGCATATAACATATACTGTGGGCGAAAGTGTACTGTACCAGTTCAAGTACAACAACTGGCGCGAGAACCAAGGATTCGTCAACGAGGAACGTAATAAGGACTACAGAAAGGAATACCTGAATTCTGATAACTTGTCCAAGTGGATGCTGGACGAGAAGCACCTTACTCAGGAAGTGAAGGTTTTGGAATCTGATGCCGATTATCCCTTGTTCTCCGATTACTGGCACGACAAGGCTATTGGCTATGCAGAAGAAGCCAAAAAGGCTGATTGCCCTTTGAACGAACTGGACAACATCATGGCCGAGTTCTATACAAACCATTTCCGCGAGGAGGGAGTAGAGTCCTTCTATGTGGGTAAGGCAAAGGCCATTCCTGAAATATCCAAGGAGATCAGACACAATATCGAAGCAGAACTATTTGATAAATGGAAGGTGGGCGATGTATCCATCGTGGAATTGCAGAAAGTATCCAAACTGTTGCTGGAGCGCATGGGTGAAATCCGCACCGAATTGGAGGCAAGAATCAAGGAGGCAAAGGAAGAGTACGAGGCCTGCGACCAGGATCGTATGGACAACGTGTCCGAATGGAGCCGCTTGGGTATCCTACAGAGAATGGTGGGTGCTGGTGCACGCCGCTATGCCGACCATCAGGGCATATTGACCGACTATTATACTGCCAAGACCCAACTGATAGCACTGGAGTTCGCCAAGCAACTCGCTGCAAAGGTATTTGTGGAACTGGGCAAGATGGATGCCGACATCCTTTCTTTCAGCCAGAAGATAAATGAAGCAATAGAGGAAACAGAGCGCCTGGTTGCTGCACAACGCAAGGTGAACAAGGGGCTGGAGGACATGAAGGGCGCCATCATCGAAGTGAGCGAGGACGATGCCATGACTGAGTTCGAAGTAGAGATGAAGATAGACAAGGTGGACATGCCCAATATATCCCGTCAGCTTCGCGAGTCGATCCTTCCTCAGGAGGAATTCGTCAACTTTGGCAGATTGGCAAATGAAATTAGTGTGGACGACATCAAGGATGCATTTGATGTAAAATTGTCTGAAGTTGTAAGAGCCAAGCATGACGAGAAGGCTGACAGCGATAACAAGGTGCTTGGCCTTAACATCCTTACCCAGTTGCAACAGAAACTCAGAACAGATGACAGCATCAAGCAATTCGCTCATGACATAGTATCTCAAAGTGGCGCCTTCCTAAAACTGAATAATGACCAAATTCAGTTGCATTTACGTAATAACGAGCTTGAACTCAGTCCGACTAATCCGGCATCAACGAACAAGAAGGTAATTCTTGTCTCAATCCCCTCGCCGGATGACAACACGGGTCTTACCAAATTCGCAGATAAGCTGGAGGATGCAATTAAGAACTCGTTCAACCAAAGTACAGCACGTACGGAGATTATCATCGACCGAAAGAGTCCACGCAAGGATGAACTCTGCATCATGACTGTGTCTTACAACTTCCCCATGCGTGCCATTGACTGGATGGCTCCATATAAGGAACGTTATGAGCAGTTCCTGAACACGGGTAATCCCAATACTGATGCAAGCAATGCCATCTTGTTGCATAGCGAGGGCGATGGCAAGGCACTTCCTTCTGTATTCGCGTTGAGTGATGAGGAAATAAAAGCTAAGTTGGCGGCCACACAAGGTCCTCAACAGCCAGTCGTTCAAGATATCATGCAACCGTTTGGTCAGCCACAACCCGTTGCACCTGTACAACAGCAGCCTGCGCCACAACCAATAGGTGACGTGATCGCACCTCCTCCTCCAGGCGGAATGGTGCCTCCTCCTCCTGTATTCCAGGAGCCACAGATAAATCTCTTTTTGTCTGTGGCAGGTCAGAGTTATGGCCCTTATAACTATGCTACATGCAAACAGTATGTGCAGAGTGGCCAGTTGACGGCACAGTCAATGGTTTGGATGGAAGGAATGCCCGCATGGGCCCCAGCTGGTCAGGTTCCTGCATTACAGGCCCTCTTTGCTCCCCCACCTGCAATGCCCGGACAGCCGACACCTCCTCCAATGGGTGGTCCCACACCTCCTCCAATGGGATAGTAAATCAGATACATAATAAAAACATAATAAAAAGATATGGCATCAAATAGAAGCGAACGAGTTCGCAATAGATATGGCATCTGTCTGAATGACAGTTGTTCAAAGTGTAAAGGAAAGGAAGTGCAGGAAGTTCCTGCCCGTAAGGATTTTGTCTGCGCCGAGTGTGGCAAGCCCCTTCGTGAATGTCCTCCCCCACGTTCATGGTGGGACAAGCACGGCAAGAAGGTAATCGGTGGCATTGTCGTAGCTCTATTGGCAGCTGGTGGCGCATGTGTCGCTCTGCTTGGCGGTGGAGAGACTACTCCTCCAACACCTTCTGCTCCACCAACCCCACAAGTGGAGACACCGGTGATAAGTCCGGAGTCTGGTGAATACAAGAACGATGTTAAGGTTACTTTGGATTGTGCTACAGATAGCGTAAACATCTATTATACACTGAATGGAGAAGAACCTTCAGATGTTTCTGCTTTGTATTCAGAGCCTATACAGATAGACAAGACAACGACAATAAAAGTGATTGCATGTAGACCAGGATATATAAATAGTAATGTTTCTGTCGCAGAATTTACAATAAGCAAGGGCAAGACCCCTAACCCTACAGGTGTTGGTTCCGGTAAACGCTATAAGGGGACCTTGAATCTGGGTTATGGAAGGTATTCCGGCGATATAGTGGACGGTAAGCCCGATGGCGCAGGTGTGCTGACCTATACCAAGCAACAGAAGGTGGTTAGCACAAAGGATGTCGTTGCAGAACCTGGCGAACGTATAGAGGGTGTATTCGAGAATGGCAAGGCCTCTTTCGTTACTCTGTACAGGAAGGATGGCAACACCGTTAAGGTACACAGATAAGGAGTCGTAATGACAATCCTATCCGGAGGAGTTTCCTGCCGGATAGGATTTCTTGACAAAGCATCTAAGAGGCATGGGCATCAAACGTATAATATTGCTCGTAATCGTAGCCTTGGCAATATGTTCGGATGTCAGAGCTACAGAATATGCTACAAAGGGGCTTGAGCGTCTGGCTTCCTGTGTTGGTTTGGACGGGCTTGCCTCCCTCCCCCCCGGTATACATTATATATATGCGTATAGGGGACGGAAACTTTCGGTACGCGTAAACGAGTGGAATGAAGTGGAGCACATAGGACTGCTACTCTTTCCCGAGGAACTGCGTAGGCAATATCCTCTGCCCATATATGATTTCCTGGAACGCTACCTGTTGGCTCGCAATGCCTTTCCCGACGACTCTGACGAACAATTCAGGATGGACTGGGATAAGGTACACTTTGCGCACGGTGATGCCCGGACGGCATTGTCATTAGATACGATGACATCCTTCTCGGAGAGCCATGTAGGCTTGCGTGTCTACAAGGTGTCTTGGACAGATGGAGACCGGAAACTGTTGGAGATGTCTTTCCAGATGGACTACCAGTTGCTGACCGGATGCAATGCTTTGGAACTGGAGAGTATGTTGTTCAGGAAGTTGCGCCGTGGACTGCCCAAGGGGACCAAGTTGCCACAGACTAACGTCTCTGCCGACGGGACGGAGCATACCAAGTATGGCAAGACTTTTATCAGTCCAATGATTCGCAACGACTTGTTCTACACGAGAATGGACAAGGATGATCCCTGGACTTTGGTCGCTGATACCGCACGTATGGTAAAGACCATATCAAACATAATGATTGCCCCTGAATCGGACCACGACATGAAGATGAGGGTAAAACTTGACAAGTACGGATTAAGGACTGACACAGCTACCGTAGACTATAAGGTGTGGAGGCAACTCTGCATAGAGGAAGGCTGTGTGCCCTATTTTGGCCTAAAGTCTAAAATAGACGGTGTTTACAGATGTTCCGTGTTTATGGTCAATGAGACAGGTGGTTATCTACACCTGCTCAGCATAGATGTTCCAGAAAGTGCTATAATGATGCCTGAATGGAAACTTGCCTTGGCAAGGATATATTGTTACATTCCACTATACAATGTATCGGACAATGTATTGAACCCCACAGAATTCGAACCAGTAAAATAAACAGTTATGCGACAGAAGATAAGAATGGCCGTAATATTGGCCGTGACATTGTTCTCTTGTGCTTCTATCCTTGCCCAAAATACGGTGGACGAGAAGAAACGCGAAATCAATGCCATAAAGAAGAACTCGGATTACATCTATGCCGAAGCTACAATGGCCGACCAGCAGGCCGCTATAGACCTGGCAAAGGAAATCCTTTATCAGAACGTAAACGAATGGGTGGCCAAACAAAAGAAGTTTGCCAGTGCCAGCAACTTGATAACGGTGAATACCAATTACTCGGTCGAGGACATGACCTTACCAAGAGGCAATTGGTATAGAGCGTTCATGTATGTGAAGAAATCTGATATAATTCCCGCAGGCAATGTGTCTGTAATGAAAATTGCCCAAAAGGAATCTGAGATGAAAAAGGATGTTTCCATGGTACCCACGGTAAAATCCGCGTCCTCAGAGGATATTGTCAAAAATCAACTGCTGGAGTGTAGGAACACAGGACAGCTATCCACTCTGCTCAAGAATCTGAAGGCAGAGGGTAAGGTCAGCGACTATCGTAAACTGAACGATCTGACATCTCCAGAAACGTATGTCATAGCCATCTTTAGCAAGGAAGGCGTTATACGTGCCATACTGAGTGAGGGAGCTGAGCGTACAAACCTTAAAACAGGTCGGCCCGACCAGATATCCAACTACAAGGGAAACGGAGCAATAGGAATTAAAATAAAGAAATAGAAAGAATATGAAAAGGATAATGTTATGTGTGTGTTCATTAATTGCGGTGCTCTTTGCCAACGCAATTACTGTTACCATTACTGTGGACGAAGGTTTTGACAATCCTGCAATCTTGGAAAAGATGCAAACGAACCTCGGTCGTGTACTTACAGAGATTAACGATGCCTATAATGGCAAGAGGGACATCAATACTTCATCACTGCAGATGGATGACCATGCGAAGAATATGCTTGTTACTCTATGGTCCACAGTGCATTTCTATTGCGACGACGAAGAGGTGGTGGACAGATGCTGGCCTCTGAAAAACTCATATCTTTTGCGTCAGATACCATTGATTCTCGAACCCCAGGACGAGACTTTCACAAGCGGAACATATCAGGAAGCGGTAATTGAATTCGATAAGACCGGTAAGATTTCTGACTTTCGCTTTGCTTTGGATGCACAGTTGTCCGAGAGCATGGAACGTTGCGGTTCTGTGGTAGAAACGGAGCGCCGTATGATAATCCTTGACTACATAGAGCAGTTTCGTACCGCATACTGCACCAAGGACATTGACTTTATGGAAAAGATTTTCAGTGACGATGCCGTGATCATTACCGGTAAGGTTATCCGCACTCGTCCCAACGACTTCGGTAAGTCCAATGCAAAGGTTGTCTACAACAAGCAGACAAAACAGGAATATCTCAGGAACCTGAAGCGCGCATTTCTCCGCAACAAGTATATTGATGTCAAGTTCAGTGAAATTGGCGGTGGTTCAAACGAAGGAGGATGCCCAGGTATCACCCGTTCGCAGAACAACCCCAACTTCTATGGTGTGCGCCTGTTCCAGGAATGGAAGTCCAGCAACTACAGCGACGAGGGTTATGTATTCCTGCTATGGAACTTTACCAATGAGAACGAACCCGTCATAGAGGTAAGAACATGGCAACCCTCCTACATTGCAGCAGGCAATGGTCAGAAGCAGGCCCTGCCCGAGGAGGACATCTTCAATATGAGTTCTGTAGAAGACATGATAAAATAAAGGAAACATGAAACTACGTTTGTTGATATTATACGTCCTGTCCTGTGTTACTATGCTTGCCGTTGCACAGGAGTCCATGATAACAATATCCAAGGACTCCAGATTGTCCAAAGAGGAACAATTGGAAGGCAAGGCGGCAGTTGTCTTCATGTCAAAGTCAGAAGAACTCGTTATCAGCACGACTGTCAACAAGGATCCTATATGCGATACCCCACAGAAGACCGCCCAAGGTTTCGAGTACAGGATGGTACTGGACATTTCCGGAGGACGTGACCGCATATTCAATATTTCCAAGAAAGGCACCACCTTTACAGAAAAGACAGGCCAGGTTCTGCTGGAAGCCAACAGATGCATCGGCTTTAACGTGGAGATAGTAAATAACCCTATTACGATGGAAACGTCCGATGAAGGCGGATACTATATCCAAAGCGGCAACGGTTGGGCATTGATAGAAATAAACAGTGAGATTAAACTGGACCTGACCTACAGTCCAGACTTGCGCGCCATACACAAGAGCGGGCTTTCCAAAGCAGGAACTTATGTGGACTCACTCATTATAAAGGTATCGGACCTGCATGATATGACTGAGGACTTAAGGGAAAAGAACGCCTCTCTGGAGCTTCTGAATGCACAGTACGACTCTCTGCTTGAGAACCAGGCTTCGGATGCAGAAATAGATGCCTTGGAAAAGAATATAGCCCTTGCCAAAGACGAAGCAGAGAAGATGTCAGACAAACTGAACCATCTGACCTATATAAGCATCAAGGGAGAAGGGACTAACGAACGCACAATAGAGCAGGCAGATGTTCTCGCACTGAACAGCAAGGAGAAAAGATCGTACAAGGTGATGGCACTGCTTAAGACCGTTTCCGTCTTCAAGACCAAGTACGAGGAAATGGTGAACCAGGCTGTCAGTCACAAGAACTCTCGCGACTATGCTTCAGCCAAGATGTACTACGAGAATGCTGCACAGGCAGAGGGAGCCTCGGCGAGCGACAAACAGGCAGCACTGCAGAGCGCCCAACAGATGGACAAACTGGCCAAGTTCAAGGCTGAGACCGACGTAACTGCAGATAAACTGTATGAACTTTCCGCCAACAACAGGGTTGTCAACAAGGAGGCCTTCATGAAGATGATAGACGACATGGTAGAGCGCTACAATGCCCTGTACAAGGAAACCGGTGATGATTTTTATTTGGAAGAGGCGCAACGGTTGCAAAAGGAGAAGACAGGCATTGGTTTCGTATTCAAGGGTAGAATCGTTATCGGCGAGTATAAGGGTGGTTTAGTTCACGAAACTCCATTGGCTAATGTCAGCATATATGGTTCGCAGTATTCTAACTGTGAAGACATGGAAAAGAAGGAATATCCGCACAAGGGAGAACTGATAACAACTGTTACGGATCCCGATGGCAGATATAGCCTTACTTTGAAGCCCGGCCAGTACAAGACTTTGATATTTGAGGCTAATGGTGAAAGGAAGATAAAGAAGAACAAGCATGTCGGCGTGGAAGGTCGTACGGACGACAGAAACGTGAAGATTCGTTTCACTAAGGACTGAATCCCTTTCCCGATTTAGGTCCGTCTTACTTGTTGGCATTTACCCAATGCCCCCGAAAAAAGACATTTATTATCACAACACATAAAATAATAAGAACTATGAAAAAGTTATTGGCATTTATTGCACTGTCCATGTGCTTAGGTTTGATTATCCCTACTCAAGCAAGTACATTTATTGACAAAAAGGAGAAAAAAGAAAAGAAGAAGAAGGCTAAGAAACCATATGTATGGGTAATGCCTGCATTGACCGGCAACAAGGATTTTGACGATTACCTGAAGCTGTGTGACGATCTTAATAACAAGATTGTGGCGTATTCCGACAGCATTGTTTTCTATGAAGTTGCAGAGATACATGTAATAGATGAAAGCGGCGAGAAGGATATTCAATATCATGTGGTAGACTCTGCCGGCAATCTCCGCAGTGCCAACAAGGCTTTCCAGCAGAACTTTGATCTGGTAATGGCATATCCTCTTATTGCGTTGGATATGACTAATCTCGGTCTTGCATCAACCTCGGCATCACTTGCACTTGCTGATCTTGGCCTGAATGCCATTTCTTATGGCAAGTACATCAAGGCCGGCCCCATCCTGATTGGTCGTGGTGGTAAGGAGATGAAGGAAATATACAAGCGTGCACGTGCGCAGGCCAAGCAAATCAAGGCCTTGAAGGAAGGAAAGATTGATGACGTCAAGGCCTTGAATGCAGAGGTTAACGCTTCGGATGTTGAAGCCGGCACTGCCTCTATGCGTGTGATAGAGATGCAGAAGTCTGACTATGATTCAGAACTTGAGAAGGTGACACAAGAAGATAACGAGACACCAGTTTCCAACGAGGAAATTCCCGAGGAAGTGGTGTAATCACTATAGGTAAGCATTAGCATAAAAACGGAGCGGCCTTGTTTCTACAAACAGGTCGCTCCGTCAATATCAGGAGAATGCCTATACAGATGTTGTGCTTGTCCTTGTGCTTTTGGTTTCTACAGCATCTCCGGCAGTTGGAAGAGTCGTGTTCCGTTACTTCCCTTGATGAGGATTGTGCGGCCTGATAATGGGGTGGTGGAGAGCCTTTCCTTTACTTCTTCTACGTTGTTGAAGGTGGAATGTTTGCCGAGTGCAGAGCAATCCGCGTTGCAGAACTCCTGTCCCACGAGCCATATCTCGCAGAGTTCCATTGTAGCAAGGTGGGATATGATGCGCTGGTGCTCTGTGGCGCTGTCCGCACCCAGTTCGCGCATCTCGCCGAGGATGACCATTTTGTTTTCCGCCTGCATCTGGTTGAAGTTGTCCAGTGCCGCCGCCATGCTGGTGGGATTGGCGTTGTAGGCGTCTATGATGAGGCTGTTGCGCTCTGTCTTGCGGAACTCGCTGCGGTTGTTGGTGGGTACATATTCCTCCAGAGCCTTGTCTATGAGAGCAGGTGCTACGCCGAAGTGCAGGCCCACGGTTATTGCGGAGAGGACATTGGCCAGATTGTAGGAACCGATGAGGTTGGTCTGCACGGTGTGCCACTCTGCCTCCGCCCTGCAATACCAGCGGACACGGAGCATGGGATTGCACTCCGCTACCTCTCCCTGCACGTAAGGTACGGTTTCTATGTTTCGCTCCGTTGCCATGTCTGTAAGGTCGGTGTCCTTGGTGTTCAGGAATGTGAAGCCGCCTCTGGCCTGCAGGTCATCGTATAGTTCGCCCTTGGTATGCTTCACACCCTCGAATGAGCCGAATCCCTCCAGATGGGCACGCCCCACGTTGGTTATCAGACCGCAATCCGCCTGTACCATCCGGCACAGGAAGGCAATCTCCCCGGGATGGTTGGCACCGGTCTCTATCACCGCCATTTCATGCTCGGGGCGCAGACGCAGAAGAGTGCGGGGCACACCGATGTGGTTGTTGAGGTTGCCCTGAGTGAAGAGGGTGTTGTATTTCATTGTCAGCACGGCAGAGAGCAGTTCCTTGGTGGTGGTCTTGCCGTTAGTGCCCGTTATCTGCACTACGGGGATGTCGGTCTGCCTGCGATGATGTGCCGCCAGCGCTTGAAGCGAGGTCAGTACATCCTCCACCAGACAGAAACGGTTGTCACCTTCGGGGACAATATCCGCTTTGTCCACCACGGCCACGGCACACCCCTTTTCCAGGGCTTGCATGGCATACAGGTTGCCGTCGAAATTCTCACCCTTCAGTGCAAAAAACATGCTCCCTTCGGGGCAGTTGCGACTGTCCGTCGTAACCTCGGGATGTTGCAGAAACACCTCGTATAGTTGTTCTGTGCTTGTCATTGGATTTGCTAAATGGACATTACAAATGCAAAGTTACGAAAATTCCCCAAATAAAAGCCCGCTTTATTTTGTTATTCGCTCACTTATTCGTAACTCTGACCTGCGGTCTTAGTTACTTTCGTTCGGATTTCCAAAATTAAAGTCCACTTTATTTTGTTATTCGCTCACTTATTCGTAACTTTGACCTGCATAAAGAGTGCATGTATAAGTAGCAATGAGAAGAAGTGGCGTTTCTGCAACCATAAATGTCCGAGGTCGTCTTGTTTCGCTTGACGAGCCTCAGGTAATGGGCATATTGAATGTTACCCCCGACTCATTCTTTGCCACCAGCCGATGCCGTAGCGAGGAGGAAATCCGGCAAAGGGTTTGCATGATGCGCCGCGAAGGTGCCACGATGGTGGATATCGGTGCGTATAGCAGCCGTCCTGGCGCGGAGGAGGTCTCTGTGGAGGAGGAGTTGCGCCGTCTGCTCCCTGCTATTGGTATTGTCCGTGAAGAGTGGCCGGACGCCATCATCAGTGTGGACACGTTCCGTTCCGAAGTGGCACGCCAGGCCGTGGAAGCTGGAGCGGATATTATAAACGACATCTCCGGCGGAGAAATGGACAAGGACATGTTCCGGACGGTGGCGGAATTGCACGTGCCGTACATACTGATGCACATGCAGGGTACGCCCCAGGACATGCAGAAGGCACCGCATTATGATAACCTCATGTGCGAGGTGTTCCGCTCCTTGGGCGAGCGTGTGGAAGAACTCCACGAGATGGGTGTTGCCGATGTGATAGTAGACCCCGGTTTCGGTTTTGGCAAGACAATGGCGCAGAACTACGAGATGATGGCCCGCCTTGGCGAGTTCCGCCTGCTCGGATGCCCCATACTCGTCGGCATAAGCCGCAAGAGCATGGTCTACCGCCTGCTGGACACCACCCCCGAGGAGTCACTGAACGGTACCACTGCGCTGAACACCATTGCACTGATGAACGGGGCTTCCATACTCCGGGTACATGACGTAAGAGAAGCCGTAGAGGCAATAAAGATATACCGGCAATGTTTGATTTCGGACTGAAGGACCTTATAGACATTTTCCTTGTGGCCATATTCCTGTTCTTCGGCTACAAGTTGATGAAGAAGTCGCGCTCCGTGAACATCTTCTACGGTGTGCTGGTCTTCATCAGCATCTGGATTCTTGTCAGCAAGGTACTGGAGATGAAACTGCTTGGCGGCATACTGAACCAGTTGGTCAGTGTGGGTGCCATAGCCATCATTGTCCTCTTCCAGGAGGAAATCCGCCATTTCTTCTACACCATAGGCACCCATGAGAGGGTGAACCGCTTGTGGCGTTTCTTCAGACCCAAGGCCACCAACACTCTTGAGGAAGACTACCGCTATGACCGCGAAACCATAATGCCCATACTGATGGCTTGCTTGAACATGAGCAAGCAGAAGACCGGTGCGCTCATAGTGATGCAGAACGACCTGCCGCTGGGCGACTTTATCCGCACCGGCGAGCGTATAGAGGCAAAGATTTCCCAACGCCTCATAGAAAACATATTCTTCAAGAACTCTCCCCTTCACGACGGAGCCATGATAATATCCGGCGGACAGATAACGGCCGCGTCCTGCATCCTGCCCATCAGCCACGACCTGGACATCCCCAAGGAATTCGGCCTGCGTCACCGTGCCGCCAGAGGCATCAGCAAGGAAACCGACGCTCTGGCCATAGTGGTAAGCGAGGAGACGGGGGGCATAACCGCGTCATACAACAACGAATATCTGCCCCACATGGATGCAGAGCGCCTTGAACGCGTGCTCATGAAGGGAAGGTTCTGAAAATCGGAAAGGTGAAAACGGAAAACGGAAAGGTGAAAACTGGAAACTACCACTGCGCCAGCAGACTGTCCCCCTGAGACAGGGGGACGAGCGAAGCGGAGGGGGTGGATGAGAACGGAAAGGGTAATTTGCCCCTAAGGACCCTAAAGACTCTAAGGACCCTAAAGCCCCTACCAAAAGACTAAGCCCCAGCCTGGTCAGAACAAAAGAAACTACAGAAAACACTAAATACTAAACAATACACGAATATGTCACAGTTAATGCAACAAATCATTGCTCGTGCCCAGCAGAACAAGCAGCGCATTGTGCTGCCCGAGAGTCTGGAAGAGCGTACTCTGACCGCAGCCGACATGTCTCTGCGCGACGGTCTGGCAGAAATCATCCTTATCGGTAATCCCGATGAAATCTTCGCTTTGGGCGAGAAACTTGGATTGAAGAACCTGGACAAGGCCATTATCATCGACCCTGCCACCAGCGACAAGACCGAGGAATATGCCCAACTCCTGTTCCAGTTGCGCCAGAAGAAGGGCATGACCATCGAAAAGGCACGCGAACTGGTTCTGGATCCCCTCTATTTCGGTTGCCTTATCATCAAGAGCGGCGATGCCGACGGACAGATTTCCGGTGCACTGAGCACAACAGGCGACACCCTGCGTCCTGCCCTGCAGATTATCAAGTGCTCTCCCGGTATCACTTGTGTCAGCGGTGCCATGCTGATGATTACCGACAAGCCCGAATACGGTGAGAACGGTGTGCTGGTAATCGGTGACGTTGCCGTTACCCCTGTTCCCGATGCCAACCAGTTGGCACAGATTGCCGTCTGCACAGCCCAGACCGCCAAGAGCGTTGCCGGCTTTGCCGATCCCCGTGTGGCCATGCTCAGTTTCAGCACCAAGGGAAGCGCCAAGCACGAGGTTGTGGATAAGGTAATCGAGGCTACCCGCATTGCTCATGAGATGGAACCCGAACTGAAGTTGGACGGCGAACTGCAGGCCGATGCAGCCCTCGTTGCTTCCGTAGGCGAGAAGAAGTGCCCCGGCAGCCCCATTGCAGGTCATGCCAACGTGCTGATTGCTCCTTCTCTGGAGGTTGGCAATATTGGTTACAAGTTGGTACAGCGTCTTGCCGGTGCCGATGCCATCGGCCCCATCCTGCAGGGTATTGCACGTCCCGTGAACGACCTCTCACGCGGTTGCTCTGTGGACGACATCTACAAGATGGTGGCAATTACCGCATGCCAGGCTATGGATGCCAAGTAAGCGGACATTGTTAATAGAAGTTTGATAAATAAGGAAAAAGAAGCGAAATCATGAAGATTCTTGTATTGAACTGCGGAAGTTCATCCATCAAATACGCGCTCTACAACATGACCGACAAGAGCGTTATTACCAGTGGCGGCATCGAGAAGATAGGTCTGCCCGACAGTTTCATCAACGTAAAACTCAACGGCGAGAAGCACAAGATGGAGCGTCCCATCAGCGAGCACACTGCCGGTGTACAGTGGATTTTCGAGGTACTCACAACCGGCGACTATGCCGTGCTGAAGAGTCTTGAGGAACTGGATGCCGTAGGCCACCGCATGGTTCATGGCGGCGAGAAGTTCAACAAGTCCGTTCTGCTCACCCCCGAGGTGATGGAGGCTTTCACTGCCTGCAACGACCTGGCTCCTCTGCACAACCCTGCAAACATCAAGGGTGTGAATGCCGTTAGCGCCCTGCTGCCCAACATTCCCCAGGTGGGCGTGTTTGACACCGCTTTCCACCAGACCATGCCCGACTATGCCTACATGTATGCCCTTCCCTACGAACTGTATGAGAAGTACGGCGTGCGCCGCTATGGCTTCCACGGCACCAGCCACCGCTATGTGTCACAGCGTGTGTGCGAGTTCCTCGGTTGTGAGGCAGAAGGCAAGAAGATTATCACCTGCCACATCGGCAACGGTGCATCCATCGCTGCCGTAAAGGATGGCAAGTGTGTGGACACCAGCATGGGTCTCACTCCTCTGGAGGGTCTCATCATGGGCACACGTAGCGGTGACATCGATGCTGGTGCCGTTACCTTCCTCATGGACAAGTTGGGCCTGGACACCAAGGGCGTTTCCGACCTCCTGAACAAGAAGTCAGGTCTGGCCGGTGTCAGCTGTCTGTCCAGCGACTTCCGTGATATCCTGGCCGGTGTGAAGGACGGCAACGAGAAGGCCCGTCTGGCCAAGGAGATGTACACCTACCGCATCAAGAAGTACATAGGCCAGTATGCCGCTGCCATGGGTGGTGTGGACATCATCCTGTTCACCGGCGGTGCAGGCGAGAACCAGTGGGAGGTGCGCGAAGGTGCCACCGCAGGTCTGGAATACATGGGCGTGAAGATGGATGCCGAGAAGAACCGTGCCTGCCGTGCTACGGAGGCTGTCCTCTCTGCCGATGACTCCAAGGTGACCGTATGCTGCATACCCACCGACGAGGAACTGATGATTGCTCTGGACACCCAGGCCCTTTGCTAAGCATATAATAGGAAACCGAGTGAAGGTAGTACCATTGCCGTATTGCCTTTGTTCGGTTTCTTTGTTTTCAGATTACACCTTATTATATAATATATAAAGCAGACTCCATGAACTACATAATAGAGAACGATTATCTTCGTGTAACCATCACCTCCTTGGGTGCTGAGGTTATAAGTGTCGTAAACAAGGAAACCGGCAAGGAACTCTGGTGGAATGCCGATCCTGCCTACTGGGCAGGCTATTCTCCCATACTCTTCCCCGCATGTGGCGGCCTCTGGAACGGCGAGTACAAGTATCAGGGCAAGACATACAAGATGGTAAAGCACGGTTTTGTCCGCACCATGGAATTCACTCCTGCCGGCGAGCCGGAATACGGACGCATCAGCCTGAGCGTCCAGGAAACAGAGGAGACCATGGAACAGTACCCCTTTGCCTTCAACCTGACAATAACCTATACCCTCGAGGGCAAGACCCTGACATGTAATGCCAGCGTTGCCAACCCCTCGGACACAGAGGTGCTTCATTATCAGATTGGCGGTCACCCTGCCATCATGCTGCCTGACTTCCAGAAGGATGCCGAGGTGGTGGGATACATGCGTCCCGAACCCAAGGAAGGCCTCAGCGTGGTACGTGCCAGCGAGCAGGGCTGCTTCGGTGGCGAGCGCTACTATGTGTCCCAGACCGAAGAGGGACTTATCCCCATCAGCGTGGATACTTTCCACAACGAGGCCCTTATCTTCGACAAGTGGCAGGTGAAGGCCATGACATTGCTACGCACCGACAAGAAGACCGAGATATGCCGTCTTTCCCATGGCGCTCCCGTGCTGCTAGTGTGGCAGATGACAGACCTGCTGTGCCCCTATGTGTGCGTAGAGCCTTGGTATGGCATGCCCGACCGTATCGGTTACAGCGTGGAACTGGACATACGTCCTTACAGCCAGCATGCCATGCCCGGACAGGTGTCCATGCACAACCTGTGGGACATAGAGTTCTGCTTGTAAAATAATAATCCTGTATGATAACATTCCTGATATGCCTGACAGCACTTGTCGTGGCATACTTCACCTACGGCCGCTATCTTGAAAAGGTATGCGAGGTGAACCCCGACAATCCCGTGCCGTCAAAGACGCACTATGACGGGGTGGACTATATCCCTCTGCCCAGATGGAGGATTTTCCTCATCCAGTTGCTCAACATCGCCGGCCTCGGTCCTATTTTCGGAGCCTTGCTTGGAGCGGCATACGGTCCTGTGGCTTTCCTGTGGATAACGCTTGGCGGCATATTCATAGGTGCCATGCACGACTTTGTGGCCGGTGTCATCTCCCTGAAGAACGCAGGCCTCAGTCTGCCCGAAATCATTGGCAAGTACATGGGCGAGGGGACGAGGAAGTTCATGCGCATTGCCGCATTGCTGCTTATGGTCCTTGTGGGTGCCGTATTCATGTCGCAACCGGCTGAACTCATAGCGGCCAACATTTCCCTTCCGTCGTTGGAAACGGCCATGTCGTCGAATATGTCGTGGGAAGTGTTCGTGGTCATCATCCTGATTCTTGTCTACTACATCCTTGCCACCATAATGCCCATTGACAAGATTATCGGACGTATCTATCCCGTGTTCGGGCTTGCCGTCCTTGTTATGGCATTGGGCATCCTTGGGGTATTGCTCGTCCAGTCGGACAAGTACGTCATACCCGAACTGACCTCCTTCAGGAACTGCATTGCCGATGCCGAGAACTTTCCCATCGTCCCCATGCTGTTCACCACCATAGCCTGCGGAGCCATTTCCGGCTTCCACGCGACACAGTCGCCCATGATGGCACGCTGCATGACGAACGAGACACAGAGCCGTTCCGTGTTCTACGGGGCCATGATAGCCGAGAGCATCATTGCCCTCATCTGGGCTGCCATAGCCATGGCTTTCTGGGGAGGAGCAGAGGGACTTAACAATGCCATAGCCGAGTACGGAGGCAGTGCGGCAAGAATGGTGAACACCATTTCGGTGGAGACATTGGGCAGTTATGTCGCTCCCTTTGTGGTTGTAGGAATAGTTGCCTGTGCCATCACCTCGGGCGATACGGCATTCCGCTCTGCCCGACTGATTGCCGCCGACATGCTCGGAATCTCCCAGGCAGGACTCACAAAACGTGTTCTTGTCTCCCTGCCATTGTTCGTGTTGGGAGTCTTCATCATCTTTGCCCTGCCATTCCAGACCATCTGGAGTTACTTTGCATGGATGAACCAGACCCTTGCCACCATCACCTTGTGGTGCATCACGGTGTATTTGGCAAAGCATAGGAAGCCTGTTGTCATAGGCTTGGTGCCTGCCTTGTTCATGACATACGTATGCTCGTCCTACATATTCATCTCTCCCATGATGGCAGGGTTGGAAAACAGGACCTATGCCTACGTACTTGGAGGTGCGTTGACATTGCTCGTTACGTTGATGGTGACAATGAAAATAAGAGGCGCGTACAAGGAATAGACATAGTCGTTGCCTTCTTGTTGAGGCGTCATAATGAAATTTGCCTGGTCGGAGCATCGTGTATGCGTCTCCGATCAGGCAAATTCTTTGGTTGCCGGAGGGAAGTCGGGGTGGGCGTATTTCCTGTTTGTGCAGAGGAGGGCAACTCTTCTTTATGGACATGGCTTTTGTCCTCTCCGAGAACCCTATTTTGTTGTCCTGGGTGACTCGCCCTTGTTGTCCCGGGTGACTCGCTCTTGTTGTCCCGGGTGACTCGCTCTTGTTGTCCCGGGTGACTCGCCCTTGTTGTCCCGGGTGACTCGCTCTTGTTGTCCCGGGTGACTCGTCCTTGTTGTCCTTGAGGGCGTATTTTCGTGTTCGGCTGGTATTTTAGCCCTCGTAGTTGTCAAGTAGCATGTGCTCTCCGTCCCATACGGCATAGGTGTACTTCCTTATCCATTCGCCGAGGATGAGGAGGCGGGCCTGGCGGGAGAGCATAAGGTCGAGTTCTATATGTCGGTGGCCGAAGATGAAAAATGAGGTGGTGGGATGTTCGCGCAGATATTGTTTGGAGAAGATTACCAAGGGTTCGTTGGCCTCGCCCTGGAAAGGTTCCTCCGTTTCCATGTTGCTGGAAAGGACATCGCCCAAGGCGTTTCTGGCTTCTCCGTCTTCGGAAACAAAAAGAGTGTCGCCGTTCTCGGCAACGGCATTCCTGCTATGCTTCAGTCGGCTTGACTTTGCCCAGCGTAGGCCGAACTCCATGCCCCAGTCGGCAGGAAATATGTTGCGGAAGAGCCATTGGCACAGTGGTGAATGGAAGATGGCACGGATGAAACGGAATCCCCGGCTTGGGTCGCCCAGTCCGTCGCCATGTCCCACAAAGGCGGTAAACGGGTTGCCGGAGGGGGATGGCAGGGATATTTCCATGGGGGCGGTGTGCAGGATTACGCCACACTCCTCATGTAGATAGTCAAAGGCCCACATGTCGTGGTTGCCTGTGAAGAAATGGATTCCTATGCCTGCATCCGAGAGTTCGGAGAGTTTGCCAAGGAAACGGGTGTATCCCTTGGGTATGACATTGTGGTACTCGAACCAGAAGTCGAAGATGTCTCCCAGAAGATATATGGCCGATGCCTCGTGGCGTATGGAGTCGAGAAAACGGCACAGTCTCTGCTCTCGCCCGCGGTTGTCGGCCGAAGCACGGCTGCCCAGATGGGCATCGCTGAGGAAGTATATCTTCTTCATCCTGGTTTCTCTAATATAATGTATATGATGTACTATAGGAAGCCCAGTTCCATCTTGGCTTCCTCGGTCATCATGTCTTTTGTCCATTCGGGCTCGAAGACGAGGTTCACGTCCACGCGCTCCAGACCTCCGATGCACTCCAGTTTCTGTCTGACGTCCTCCACTATGAAATCGGCGGCGGGGCAGTTGGGGGCTGTAAGTGTCATGTCCACCTCCAGCGTCTTCTCCTCTGCCTTTACCTCTATACGGTAGATGAGACCGAGGTCGTAGACGTTTACAGGTATCTCGGGGTCGAAGACGGTCTTTAGCAGTTCTATAGCCCTTTCTTCGATGGACAAAGTGTCTTGTATGTTGTTCTCCATTATGTTTTGTTTTATTATGGGGCGGACGCGGCATGCCGCGTCCCTACTGGTGGGTGGTTGGGGGAGTTTCAGAGTACTCTGAGTTATCCGTTCACCGTTCACCGTTCATTCGCTCACCGTTCACCCGTTCATCCTCCCCTCATCGGCATAGGAGTAATACGTGTCGTCACCTATTATAATATGGTCATGCAGACGGAGGGCCATGGTTTGGCAGGCCTTTTGCAGACGCATGGTCAGGTCATCGTCCTGACGGCTCGGGTTGGGGTTGCCGCTTGGGTGGTTGTGGGCAAGTATGAGGTTTGGTGCTCCCGCTATGAGTGCATGGCGCAAGGCCAGGCGTATGTCTACGGTGGATTCCGATATTCCGCCACGGCCTACTACGTGATGTCCCATGAACTGGTTCTTCACATCCAGCAGTAGCAGATGGCACTCCTCGTGCGGTATGTCGCCCATCTTGGCACGGAAGAAGTCGTAGGCATCGGCGGAGGAACAGAACTTGGCCTTGGGCCCTTTGGTTTCAAGCAGCAGGCGCTTTCCCAGTTCCATGGCCGCCTGAATGGTGACGGCCTTGGCAGGTCCTATGCCGTTGTACTCCTGCAGTTCCTGGCGCGAGAGGGTGCCGAGGGCACGGAGGCTGTCGCCATGCTCGCTGAGAACCTTACGCATGAGGTCCACGCTGGTTACCTCAGGTGTACCGCTTCCGATGAGTATGGCCAGAAGTTCGGCATTGCTGACGGCCTCGGGGCCGAGGGCCATGACACGCTCACGCGGCCTTTCGTCGTTTGACCAGTCCTTTATCTTCATGTCGCCTTGTTCCTTTGCGCACTGATGCGTCCCTACTGATAGAAGTTGTCCTTGAAGGCCTGCAACTCCTCATTGCGTCCGCAGATACAGCGCAACCACCAGGCACGTATGAAACCGGTGCCGTAGCCAAGGAGTTGTATGAAGGAAGCCTTGATGCTGAGCAGGGCCACCTTGCACGACTTGTTTTGGAACAGAGAGTCGAAGAATATCAGTATGGAATAGAGTGCCGGGGGGACGAGCGAGCACGCGATGGCTATGCAGCCGAGGAGCACGCCAACATGGAGCATGTGGTCGTCGGCACCTGTGCCGGACATGCTGTGTATGCCGTATAGATTGGCACCGACCAACACGAGGCCTGCCACGAAGAGCAGTGCCAGGCATGCCATGCCTGCGGTAAAGAGGGCAGGGAGGAGGTGCACCGGTTTCATGCTTCCAGGATGGCGCTTTAGCAGGTTTATGCGTGCAATGCCGCTGTTGTGCACCTGCTTGAAGAACTTCTTCATGTCCGTGCGGCGCTTATGCCATACCCATGCTTCGGGGAACAGACGGCATGATGCCCCGCTCTTGAAGATGCGGATGCTGAAGTCTATGTCCTCGCCGAAGCGCATGGCCGAGAAACCGCCCAGGCGGCGGTAGAGGTCGGCTCGTATGCCCATGTTGAAGGAGCGCGGATAGAACTTGTCCAGTTTCTTCTTGCCTCCGCGTATGCCTCCCGTGGTGAAGAATGAGGTCATGGAGTAGTTGATGGCCTTCTGCACGGGCGAGAAACTCTCGTGTGCGCGGTCGGGGCCTCCGAAGGCATCGCATGGCTTGCGTGTAAGTTCGTCGTCCACGGCCTGCAGGTATCCCGGAGGCAGGACGCAGTCGCTGTCCAACACTATGAGGTATTCGCCTTGCGAGCGCTCGGCGCCGTAGTTGCGCGACTGGCCAGGCCCGCTGTTTTCTTTCTGGAAATAACGCAATGCCAGCCTGGAGGCGTGCTCGTTGACAACATTCTGGCAGGGTATGGCGGAGCCGTCTTCGACTACCACAACCTCAAAGTCCTTCAGTGTCTGCACCTCCAGGCTGGCAAGCAGTTCGTCTACTTCGTCGGGACGATTGTAGACGGGAATTATAAGGGAGTATTTCATGTATCCAAGGTTCATTTCATGCACCTTCTCCTCGCCTTGCCATAGTCCGCATTCGGCTTGGCTATGGCCACTTGGCTTGTTGAAAAGGTTCAAGGCCCTCCCTGCCTTGCACCCGAACCGCTCTATGGGGTTCGGGTCAGGTATAAGGATGTTTCGTTGTTATGCCTTAACGCGGCCCAGGTAGCTGCCGTCGCGGGTGTCAACCTCCACGATTTCGCCCTCGTTGATAAACAGGGGCACGCGGATGTCAGCACCGGTCTCCAGCTTGGCGGGCTTCAGGGTGTTGGTGGCGGTGTCGCCCTTTAGGCCGGGCTCTGTCCACTCGATGGCCAGGTGAACCTTTGCAGGCAGTTCGGCATAGAGGATGGTCTCAGTGCTGGCGTCGGTAACGACTTCCACGTTCTGGCCTTCCTTCATGTACTTCACACCGGTAATCTGGTCGGCGGGGATGTTTACCTGCTCGTAGGTCTCGTTGTTCATGAAAACGTAGTCCTCGCCCTCGGCATAGAGGTACTGGTAGGGGCGGCGCTCCACGCGTACATCCTCCAGTTTTTCACCGATGTTGAAGCGACGCTCCAGCACACCGCCGTTCACAACGTCCTTCAGAGTGACGCTCATGATGGTGTTACCCTTACCGGGCTTGCGGTGCAGGAAATCGATGCAGAAATACAGCTTGCCGTCCATGCGGATGCATGTACCTTTCTTAATGTCTTGTGAGTTAATCATATATTTGACGTTTAATTGTTATGGATAATCAGGTTGTGCCTACACTATATCCGTGTTTATTTTTCACGTGCAAAGGTACAACAATTTAAGCAAAAAACAAGAAAAAAGCCGGAAAGGTTTGGTCATTTACAAAAAAGTATGTAATTTTGCACCCCGAAACCCATGGTGTGAAAACAGATAAAAACAAAACATAGCTATGAAAAGAACATTCCAGCCCTCTAACCGTCGCCGTGCAAACAAGCACGGTTTCCGTCAGAGAATGACCACTGCCAATGGTCGTCGTGTATTGGCAAGCCGCCGCGCAAAGGGTCGCAAGAAGCTGACCGTTTCTGACGAGAAGCATGGCAAGTAAGCAAGAGATTGCTTTCACATAAGAGAAGAAGTAGGGACGTTTCCTTGCTTCTTCTTCTTTTTTTTGTGCGGGTTTGTCCGGATTTCCCGTGCTTTATTTGGAGATGTTGTCACTTATTAGTAAATTTGCATAGGAAACGACAATACATATCCGACATATCACATGAACTTCAAGAAGATATTCAGCCCGATGGTGTGGGGCAACCTCTTGGCCATGTGCCTGTTCGTGGCACTGGTAATCGCTGCTTTCTGGTACGGTACTATGGCATATACACGTCATGGAGAGGTAATTCAGGTGCCTGACGTGACACGCATGCACTATAGCGATGCCGCCCTGATGCTTGAGCAGGACGAACTGATAGCCATGGTGTCCGACTCCGGTTACAACCGCAACTTGGCTCCGGGTAGCGTGCTGATGCAACAGCCACAGGCCGGTGCAGAGGTGAAGGCGGGACGTAAGATTTATCTGACCGTGAACTCCAATAGCGGTCCAACCCTGACCATACCAGACATAGCAGACAACTGTGATGTCTACGAAGCGGAGATAAGGCTGCGCACGATAGGATTCAAGATAGGCCCGAAGGAATATGTGGAGGGCGACAAGGACTGGGTCCTCAGCGTGAAGTGCCGTGGCAGGGAGGTGCGTGCCGGCGATAAGGTTCCGGCCGATGCGCCCGTAGTGCTCGTGGTGGGCAACAGCCTCACCGAGGACGAGAAATGGGCCGAGGAATCTCAATCCGACATGGACGCGGAAGAGGTGGAGTACGAATTTGAACCCGAAACGGAATGGTGAACGAGGAACAGTACTTCGAGGACTTGGAGGACCTGGAAGGTGTCGGTGACGAGGACTATGCATTCTTCGAGGCCTCGCAACGTATTGTCAAGGGCGACGCAACGTATTCCGACGCCCTTGACAATACGTTGTCAGAGGACGGGCAGACGGAACTCTACGAGCACCGCCGTGTGGTGGCAGACAGCGGACAGAATCCTGTGCGCGTGGACAAGTTCCTGATGGACCATCTCCGCGATACAAGCCGCAACCGCATACAGAAGGCTGCCGAGGCCGGTTACATCATGGCCAACGGCAAACCTGTGAAGAGCAACTACAAGGTGAAGGCAGGCGATGTCATCACCCTGATGTTCGACCGTCCCAAGCGCGATTGGGAGATAATCCCCGAAGACATTTCCCTGAACATCGTGTACGAGGACGACCAGATACTGCTCATAGACAAGCCGGCAGGCCTGGTGGTACATCCCGGATGCGGCAACTTCAGCGGCACGCTGGTCAATGCATTGGCATGGCACCTGAAGGACGACCCGCGCTATGACCCCAACGACCCCGAGGTGGGCTTGGTGCACCGTATAGACAAGGACACGAGCGGTCTCTTGGTGGTGGCGAAGACGCCAGAGGCAAAGACCTCGCTATGCAAGCAGTTCTTCTACCATACCACACGCCGTCTCTACAACGCATTGGTGTGGGGCCCCTTCGCACAGGACGAAGGTACAATAATAGGCAACATAGGGCGCGACCCGAAGGACCGCCTGCGTATGGCGGTATTCCCCGAGGGAAGCGACACTGGCAAGCATGCCGTGACCCATTGGCGCGTGCTTGAACGCTTCGGCCCCGTAACGCTGGTGGAATGCCGTCTGGAGACAGGACGCACCCATCAGATAAGGGCGCACATGAAGCACACGGGGCATCCGCTCTTTGCCGACGAACGCTATGGTGGCGACCAGATTCTGCGTGGCGAGCAGACCTCTTCCTACAAGGCATTCATCCGAAATTGCATGGAACTCTGCCCACGGCAGGCCCTGCATGCCAAGACCCTGGGCTTCCAACATCCCGTGACGGGCGAGGAGATGGATTTCCAAAGCGAACTCGCCCCCGACATGCTGGCACTGATAGAGAAATGGAGGAAGAGAGCGGTGAGCGGATGAGAAGACCCACCCCGACCCTCCCTGTAAGGAGGGGGGCGAAGAGAAAAGCGATGAGCGGTTTCCGATTACTCAGAATACTCCGAATACTCTGATTACTCCGAATACTCCGAGAACAATAACAACGACAACAACAGACCCTAAAAATATGAAGACAATAGCAATCATCTGTGGTGGAGACAGTTCCGAGCACGACGTAAGCATGCGCAGTGCCGCCGGCATAGAATCTTTCATAGACAAGGACAGATACAAGGTATATAAGGTGGAATTGAAGGCCGGTCTTTGGGAGGCCATCATGCCGGACGGAAGCCGTAGCAAGGTTGACCGTAACGACTTCACCTTTGTCACGGAAAGTGGAGAAACGGTCCGCCCCGACTTCTGCTACATTACCATCCACGGTGCACCTGGCGAGAACGGTGTGCTCCAGGGATATTTCGACCTCATAGGCATGCCATATTCCACAAGCGGAGTGCTGGTGGAGGCACTGACATTTGACAAGTTCGTGCTTAACAACTACATGCGCTCCCTTGGCGTAAGCGTGGCGGACAGCCTCATCGTCCGCATAGGACAGGAGAACGAAGTAAGCGATCAGGACATCATCGACCGCATAGGCCTGCCCTGCTTCGTGAAGCCCGCTCGCGGAGGAAGTTCCTTCGGCACCACCAAGGTGAAGACGCCCGAGGCTCTGCGCCCTGCCATAGAATTGGCACTGAAGGAGGGCGAGGACGTGATGGTGGAGGCCTTCATGGGAGGCACCGAGATAACATGCGGTTGCTACAAGACCCGTACCGCCAGTCATGTGCTGCCCATCACCGAGGTGGTCACCACCAACGAGTTCTTCGACTACGACGCCAAGTACAACGGACAGGTGGAGGAGATTACTCCCGCCCGCATTTCCGACCGTCTGACACAACGCGTGCAGACACTCACGTCCACCATCTACGACATCCTGGGATGCTATGGCATCATACGTATCGACTACATCATCACTGAGGGAGAGAAGATAAACCTCCTGGAGATAAACACCACGCCGGGCATGACTGCCACCAGTTTCATACCCCAGCAGATACGTGCCGCAGGTTTGGACATCAAGGATGTGATGACCGAGATTATAGAAGGCAAATAAATGCGACTATAAAGACAGTAAAATAAAAAGGCCCTCCCCTTATCCCCTCCTGGGAGAGGAGTGGTCACAACCGACAACCATAAACATATAATCCTCACCCTCCAGCACATCATACCCCTCCCCTTGTGGGCGAACGAGGCCCTTTAGAGGATTGACTAAATGTCAATCTGTGCCTTGTGAGGGGAGCAATCCCCATTGCGACGCGAGGACTGGTATGGGGAGGGGGCTTAACCTTTCACAAAAACCATGGACCTACACGAATTTGACGAGATACGCCCCTATGAAGAGGGGGAGATGAAGGAGGCTCTGGACCAACTGCTCAATGACCGCCACTTCAATAAAGTGATGCAGGGCTTTGCTCCTTGGTTGCCCAAGGGGTTGCGCAACGGCTTCTTCAAGATGATGTTCATCGGAGTGAAGACTCCGCTTGACTTCCAACTCCGCTTCATGAAGCACATAGTGCGCTATGTGCTGAAGAAGCACGCACGCGGCCACTCCTTCAGGTATGATACCATCTCCAACCGTGGCAACTATCTCTTCGTTTCCAACCACAGGGACATAGTGCTGGACAGCGCCATACTGGACCTTATGCTTCACGAGGCAGGTTTTCCCACAACGTGCGAGATAGCCATTGGCGACAACCTGCTCATATATCCATGGATAAAGACGCTCGTGAGAATGAACAAGGCCTTTACCGTGCGCCGTAGCCTCAAGGCCAAGGAGATGATGGAAAGCAGCATACTCATGAGCCGGTACATGCACTATTCCATAACCCGGAAGAAGGAGAACATCTGGATAGCACAACGCGAAGGACGTGCCAAGGACAGCAGCGACCAGACACAGGAATCCGTGCTGAAGATGCTTGCCCTTGGGGGTGAGGGAACCATCGTGGAAAGGCTTAAGGAACTGAACATCGTACCCCTGACGCTCAGTTACGAGTACGACCCGTGCGATTACCTGAAGGCTAAGGAGTTCCAGCAGAAGCGCGACGATCCATCGTGGAAGAAAAACAAACAGGACGACCTGGACAACATGAAGATTGGCATCTTCGGATACAAGGGGCATGTGCACTTCCGTACCGGCACTCCGGTGAACGAATGGATAGACGAACTGAAAGACGTGCCCAAGACTGACGTGTTCAGGGAAATTGCCATGCGCATGGACAAGTCCATTCATTCCAACTATATGCTGTACCCCGGCAACTACATAGCATACGATGAACTGAACAAGACCAAGACTTTCCAAAGGAGATACAGCCAGCATGACAAGAAGGTCTTTGAGGAGTATCTGCGCGGTCAGATAGCAAAAATAGACCTCCCCAACCCAGATGAGGCTTTCCTGCGCGAGCGTATCCTCACCATGTATGCCAACCCTGTTGTCAACAAGATACGGGCACAAGAACTATGATGTTACCCATTACATCACGACAATACCGGAATGCCTTGTATAAGGCAATGCTCTTGCCGGTGGTATTGCTCCTGTTATCCTGCTCGGAAGAACAGGAACCGTATCCCGACCTGATTACGGAATTTGCCGACATACGCACCGGTGTCGACGGCATGTTTCTTGACATGACAACAGACAACGGTACATGCTATTCCATAACCAATACCAACATAAAGCCGCACCGCCCAGATACCGTTTATAGGGCGGTGGCAGGCTTTGTCCCGGAAACCGAAACTCCACGCCTACAGGCCCGCATCTATAGCCTCACCGGCGCTCTGGTGCTCTCGGACAGCATCGCCATCCTCCGCCATGACCCTGTGGGCATAGAGAGTATGTGGCGGGAAGGCAAGTACATCAACATGCAACTTACCGCCAAGACACAAGGGGGCATCCACTACTGGGGCTATGCCATAGATTCTGTCCGCCAGGCAGGGGAAGACGGCAGAACGCGTGCACACTACCGTCTCTCCGTTCACCACAACCAGGGACAGGACCCCATATCCTATTCCCAGACTTGTTATTGCTCCATCCACGTTCCCTCTATACCTTATTATAATATGGGCGACACCATCAGCGTGTCTGTGCATACATTCAACGGTGTCAGGGAGTGGACATTTTATTGAGCATGCTATTGTCTTGAGCGTAGGTCAAAGCCTGCCTGGCAATATCATTGTGGCAACTTGTCTGCCAATATGCCTGACATTTTTCATGGCGATGTCGTATTGCATGGCTTCTGTCTCGGGTAGGTTGTCAGGATTGATGCAGATGATTTCCTTGAAGTTACTTTCCTGTAGTTCCTTGCACCACTGGATGCAGCCACCGATGGCTATGGTAGGTATGCCTTGGGCTGTTGCCCTTTTCAGCACTCCTCCGGGTGCTTTGCCCATGAGGGTCTGACAATCTATGCTCCCTTCACCGGTGACAACAAGGTCGCTGCCCTTGATGATGCCGTCAAAATGTATGGCATCAAGGATCATGTCTATGCCTTTTTCCAGACGTGCATCGAGCATGGCCATCATGCCAGCGCCCATGCCGCCGGCTGCACCTGCTCCGTGAATGTGTGCAATGTCCTTGCCGAGTGACCGTTGTATCGCTTCGGCATAGCCCTTCAGGCCTTTATCTAACAGCGCTACCATTTCCGCATCGGCACCTTTCTGCGGGGCGAAGACGTGTGCGGCACCATTGGGACCGTAAAGCGGGTTGTCTACATCGCATGCTACCGTGAACTGGCATTCGCTGAGTTGTGGCAGTGCCTGTGACGCGTCTATCCTGTGGATATGCCCAAGGATTTCTCCACCACCGGTAAGTTCTTGCCCGTCCTTGTCCAAGAAACGGTAACCAAGGGCACGGAGCATACCTGTGCCGCCATCGTTTGTGGCGCTGCCGCCTATGCCGATGAGGAACTTCCTGCATCCCTGGCTTATGGCATGGGCAATGAGTTGGCCGGTCCCGTAGGTCGTGGTCTTCATGGGGTTCCTCTCCTCGGGACTCAGCAGGGGCAGACCGCTTGCCGATGCCATTTCCATGATGGCAGTATGCTCGTGCTTGATAATACCGTACCGTGCCTTGATGTCGCGTCCGAGTGGGTCGGATACGGTAGTCTCGCACCATTCCCCATGCAAGGTCCTGACAAGTGCTTCAGCGGTTCCCTCTCCACCATCGGCTATGCACACCTTGTTTACGGTGCAGTGGGGTAGGGCACTGAGTAGTCCTTCCTGAAAGGCATCTGCCACTTCTTCGGATGTAAGCGAACCTTTGAATGAGTCGAAGGCAAGGGTTATGGTCATGCGTTGTCGCGTGGAAATATATGTATGTTCGGCACACAAAAGTATCATAATTGCATGACTAATGCAAGAGAAGAAGAAAAAAATGACGTTGATGCAGTCTTTGCGTGCTTTTTCGTATCCGCGCGCGTATAATAGTCTTCTCTTGCTTATTAGTACCCTTGACCTGTCGGTCGAAGGCACTTTTGTTGACTATCGTCTTCCTTCTCCGTATCTCGGCAATGTAGGGACTCGGCATGCCGAGTCCGTTCCTGTTCTTGTTATCGGACACGGCATGCCGTGTCCCTACCATTCTATCGTTTCTTTGGAAAATCGTTCGCTTATTCGTACCCTTGGCTTGTTCTGAAGGTACTTTCGCTCGGAATAGCAAAATTAATGCCAGCATTATTTTGTTATTATCATACATTGTATTACCTTTGCATGCGTCATCAGGGGTGCATGGCCGATATTGGCCTTGCTGAGAATATACCCTCAAATGATCTGAACCGGGTAGTGCCGGCGTAGAGAGTATGAACGGTCTGTTTCCTTATATATAAATAAGGTAAAGGGGATGGGCCAATTTTCCAACCAGTAATTCGTAACGGTGATTACGAACGAAGCAAAGAAAGAATTCCTATGAAAGGAAAGTTTCTTGCCGTACTTGCATTAGTGGGTATGGCGGGCATGTCCTATGCCCAAGAGAGGGAGCAGGACTCTGTTCGTGTGGCAGAGTTGGGTGAGGTAGTGGTAAAGGCGGTAAGTGCCCCCAAGGGTGCTCCCTTTGCCGTGAGCAGAATCAGTAAGATGGAGTTGCAGGAGTTCTCCACAGGCGGGCAGGAGTTGCCCTACCTGTTTGCACGCACCCCGGGTGTGGTGGCGTGGAGCGAGAACGGATTGGGCACTGGCACGGTGTACATGCGTATGCGTGGCAGTGCCGGAAGCCGTGTGAACGTCACCCTGGACGGCGTGTCGCTCAATTCGCCCGAAGACCAGTGCGTGTTTTGGGCCAACATGAATTCCTATGCCTCCCTGCTGGGAAGCGTGCAGATACAGCGCGGCGTGGGCAGCAGTACCACGGGCGACGGTGCCTTCGGAGGCAGCATTGCCATGCAGACGAAGTTGCCGCAGATGCAACCCATGCTGGAGGTGACGGGAAGTTACGGCAGTTACAACACATGGCGCGCTGGTGGTCAGTTCTCCACGGGTCTGCTGGGCAAGCATTGGGTGGTGGACGGAGCCTATCATCAGACCACTACCGACGGTTATCTGCATGGCACGCATGGCAAGAGCGGAAGTTACACGGCAGGTGTGGCATGGCTGAGCGAGGACAGCCGCCTGGTGCTGAAATACAGGAACTTGGGCAACTTTGAAAGTACCGGCCAGGCATGGAACGGAGTGACGGCAGGCAACGATGACTACAGCCTGAATGCCTATGGTGGAGTGAAGACCTACGAGGACCTCTACCGCATGGGACTGGGCAGATACAACAGCCTGTACGAGCGTTTCATAGAGGACTGGGACGACCCCACGGCATGGAAGACAGAACGCTATGCCAAGGTGGACGGAAGTCTGTGGGACCGCACTACGGACAACTTCTGGCAGAACCACAATATCCTGTCTGCGGCTTGGCGCATAAACGACCGTTGGAGCACCACGGCAGCCCTGCGCTATACCTATGGCTATGGCTACTACGACGAGTTCCGCTATCAGAACAAAGGTGCAAGCAAGTTCGGCCTGAACTATGTGCCGCAGGACGGCAGCAACCGTAGCGACTTCGTGCGCCAGAAGGGCCTCACCCAGCACACCTATGGCGTGCATCTGAATGCCAACTACAAGGACCGCCGTTGGGATGTCATCACCGGTTTGTCTGCCCAGGGTTTCACCGGCAACCATTTCGGTTACCTTACATACATCAGCAACGAGGACCTTCGTAAGCACTATATCCCCACACCTGGCGGCAAGTATCAGTATTACGATAGCGATGCATGGAAGACCGACCTCTCCGTCTTTGCCAAGGCAACGTATCATCTCTGTGACCAGTGGGATGCCTTTGCGGATGTACAGTATCGCCATGTGGGTTTCCGCACGGACGGATATAACGACAAGTTCGTGAAGGATGCCGACGGCATGTATCAGGCACAACCGCTTAACGTGGATGTGACATACGACTTCGTGAATCCCAAGGCAGGTTTCGCCTGGCATAAGGACGGACATCGTGCCTATGTGAGTTATGCCATGAGTTCCAGAGAACCAGAGCGCAACAACTTCACCGACAACGGCCAGAGCGGTGCACCGCGTGCCGAGCGTCTGCACGATGTGGAGGTGGGCTACTCCTACGATGCCAAGAACTGGTATGTCAGTGCAGGCCTGTACTATATGGGCTATAAGGACCAGTTGGTGCAGACGGGCGAACTGAGCGACATAGGCGAGGCGCTGACCACCAACATCGAGGACTCCTACCGTATGGGACTGGAGGTAAGTGCCGGTTACACACCCTTCAAGTGGTTGTCCCTGGACGTGAACGGAGCCTTCAGCCGCAACCGCATACTCTCCTTCGACGAGCATGTCAGTTACGACTGGGACGAGTCCTTCCAGGTGAAGCATTACGACAACTCCACCCTGGCCTTCTCTCCCTCTGTGGTGCTCAACGGCATGGCCACCTTCCGTTGGCAGGGACTGAAAGCAGTATGGCACACCAACTTCGTCAGCCGTCAGTATCTGGACAACACCCAGTGTCTGGACCGCTCCCTGCCTCGCTATAGCACCACGGCAATACGCCTCAGTTATACCCTCAACCCCAAGAAGAACAATGCCCGCCTGAAGCAAGTAGTCTTCGGCCTTGACCTCAACAACATCTTCGACCGCCACTTTGCACAAAGTGGATGGGTGTACAGTAGTGTCGTGCCCTCTTACGGCTTCACCGAGGACAACCGCTACTACCAGATAGGCTACACTCCCTCGGCAGGGTTCAACCTGATGGGGCATGTGACGCTGAGGTTTTAGACCCTTGCCTGGACCCCTCCCCAACTCTCCCGCAAGGGGCGAACAAGGTCTTTAGAAGATGGACTGAATGTCCATCTGTGCCTTGTGAGGGGAGCACACTCCTGTGCGACGCGCGGACGGAGTGGTTACAACTGAGAGCGGGTTCTCTCCCAACCCCTTTCCAAGAGGGGAGTGGTTACTTTTGGCTATTGATTTAGGTTCGTAGGGACTCGGCATGACGAGTCCGAAACATAGAATAATATCAAGCGACACGTCATGCCGTGTTCACAACAATACAAATCTCTCCCCAATAGCAGTACATCCTACTCCCCTCCCTTGTGGAGGGGCTGGGGGAGGGTCCGCTGGGAGTCCGCTTGGTCCTCCGCTTAATCCTTTATGGTAGCATACTTAGATTTCTTCGTTTCCCTCCTGGGAATCCTTTATCTCTGGTGGGAGTATCGTGCCCACTGGATGGTGTGGGTAGCAGGCATCATTATGCCCGCCATCGACGTGTATCTTTACTATGAGGTGGGCCTGTATGGCGATATGTCCATCTCTGTCTATTACCTTCTGGCGGCTTTCTATGGCCTGATCCTGTGGACCATGCCCGGATATGGCAAGCGAGTGAAGACCTCCTCCGGTAAGGAAGTACTTGCCATCACCAGCATGCCCATGCGTGTGGCATTGTGGCTGGCCGTGGCTTTCCTGCTGATATGGGCCGGCACATGGTGGTTTTTGGACAGGTACACCAACTCCACGGTGCCTGTTCAGGATGCCCTTACCAATGCCATCTCCATCGTGGCCATGTGGGCCATGGCAAAGAAGTATCTGCAGCAGTGGTGGCTCTGGTTCGTGGTGAACATCATCGATGTCTATCTGCTTGCCTACAAGGGACTTCCTTTCAAGGCAGGCATCCACGTTGCCTATACCGTCTTTGCCGTGCTCGGTTACCTGAGGTGGCGTAAGATGATGAGGGAGGCTTCACTGACGGAAAACTAAAGTCTCCCCCCAGACATACACCTCTCCACCCTCCTTTCTCCCCAGGCACAGGACCGAATGCCTTAAGGGGAGATGTCATAGAAGTGAAAAATGGAAAGGCGAAGCGGGAAAGCGTGAAGGTGCCCTCCAGTACCGTTTTTCTTTTCTTCTATTCGGTACTCCAGTACTCTCGTGTCGGTACTGGAGTACTCTCGTGTCGGTACTGCAATACCGACACGATGGTACTGGCAGGTTTACGGGAGGCATTTCGTTTTCCCGGCGGGCTCTGCAATGCATGCAAGATGCCGGTGTTGCATTGTTAGTAGGCACGATATGTGCAATAAACAGGGCGTCTGTTTGCATATATGGAAATTAAACCGTATTTTTGTGGGCATAATTACCTAATATAATTGTAAACATGAAGAAAATTTGTCTGATTCTCGCATGTGTGTTCTCCATGCTTGCTCCGGCGTATGCAAATCAGTTTGTCAATCTTACCCCCCTGCCAAAGCAGATGACCGTTGGGGAGGGACAGTTCCGTTTCTCCAAATCATATACTGTGGGAGCGGCCCTGTTGCCCGACAGCCTGCAGGCCGAGGCCGTTAGATTTATGGATGTGATCCAGGAGACCACTGGTTGCAAAGGTAAACTTTCAAAGAGCAAGAAGGCCGACATCCGCATGACCGTGGACAAGAGCATCGCCTATGAGGGCTACCGCCTGAGCGTTACAAAGAAGAACGTAAGCATAAGCGCCAGCAGCGCACGTGGCTTCTTCTATGCTTTCCAGACCCTGAAGAAGATCATGCCTGCCAATGTGATGGCAGAACTTAGTGTGGTGGATGCACAGAAGGTGCTGCCTTGGTTCAAGACCACCAAACGCCCCGAAATCCCCTGTGTGGAGATAGACGACGAGCCTCGTTTCTGGTACCGTGGCTTCATGCTGGATTGCGGACGCCACTTCTTCACCGTGGACGAGATAAAGCATATTCTGGACGGTTTGGCAATATACAAGTACAACTACTTCCACTGGCATCTGACTGAGGACCAGGGCTGGCGCTTTGAGGTGAAGAAGTATCCCCGCCTGACCACCGTTGGTTCCGTGGCTCCCGATTGCCGTATGACTGACATGAAGAAGGGCCACTACTGGTTGGGCAAGCCCTACGGCCCCTACTTCTACACCCAGGAGCAGTGCCGCGAGATAGTGGAGTATGCACGCAACCTGCACATAGAGGTGATTCCCGAGATAGACATGCCCGGTCACATCATGGCAGCCCTGGCGGCTTATCCCGAGTTCAGTTGCAATCCCGAGGGTGAGCACAAGGTGCAGACCTTCCAGGGTGGCGTGTGGAGCGACGTGCTCAACGTGGGCGACCCCAAGGCCGTTCAGTTTGCACGCGACGTGCTCACTGAGGTGATGGATGTGTTCCCCGGACAGTATGTGCACATCGGTGGCGACGAATGCCCCACCAGTGCATGGGAAACCAATGCCATGTGTCAGGAGCATCTGGCCAATCTGGTTAAGGAGGGCAAGGTTAAGGACCTCGGGAAGGACAACAAGCACCGCTTCCGCCCCCTGCAGAGTTATTTCATCACACAGATGTATGACCATATCAAGGCTCGCGGACGCAAGATGATCCTTTGGAACGAGAGCGTAACCGCCGCCGGTGCCGATTTGGACCTGATAAAGAGCACTGGTGCAACCATCTTCTGCTGGAACCCCTGCCAGCAGGGCGCTGCCATTGCGGCTTCGCTGGGCTTGGATGCCGTCATTTCTGAATGGGGCCCCGGTTGTTACTACATCAACCGCAAGCAGCACGACGGAGAGGGCGAACCCGTGGCAGCCGGCAATGGTGGCAAGAACGACCAGTTGCCTGCCGTTTATGCCTACAAGCCCGTGCCCGACAAGGTGACCAACCCCGAATGGAAAAAGCATTATGTGGGCGTTCAGGCCACATTCTGGACGGAGCACGTTTCCGACATCAAATACTGCGACTATCTTGCCTTCCCCCGTCTGCTGGCAGTTGCCGAGGCAGCATGGAGCCCCGAGGAGAAGAAGAATTTTGAAGACTTCCGCACACGTTTCACTGCTGATACCGTGTTGTTTGACCTGACAGGTCGTCTGTACGGCAAGCACTTCATCGCAAAGTGAGACGAACGTAAATCTGCAGGTAAGCGAGAGCAGAAACATTGTAGGGACACGGCATGCCGTGTCCGAGCAATTCAAGCAAGAGGGAGCAGATTCAAGACCGCAGAGCGGTATTAAAACGGAAAGGTGAAAACAGAAAAGTGAATACTGAGAACCCAAAGATAGCAGTTCTGATTAGCGGCGGCGTGGATAGCGCCGTCGTTACTCATTTGCTGGTAGAGCAGGGATACAAGCCCGACCTGTATTATATTAAAATAGGTATGGAGGGCGAGGATTCCTCGTGCACAGCGGAGGAGGATATAGAACTCAGTATGGCCACGGCACGCAAGTACGATCTGAAACTGGAGGTCATAGACCTGCAGAAGGAGTACTGGGAACGCGTGGTTGGCTATGCCATAGAGAGGGTAAAGATGGGCCTTACCCCCAACCCCGATGTGATGTGCAACCGCCTCATCAAGTTCGGTGCTTTCGAGGAGAAGGTGGGTCACAAGTACGACAAGATAGCAACGGGCCACTATGGGCGCATCATAGAAAAGGACGGCAAGTACTGGTTGGGTGTTGCCAAAGACCCCGTGAAGGACCAGACGGACTTTCTGGCACAACTCTCTGGAGTGGAGATAAGCCGCCTCATCCTCCCTTTGGGCGACCTGATGAAGGAGGACGTCCGCCGCATAGCCGCCGAGGCACGTCTGCCACAGGCCAAGCGCAAGGACAGCCAGGGCATCTGTTTCCTGGGCAAGATAAACTACAACGACTTCCTGCGCAAGTTCCTTGGCGAACAGGAAGGCAAGGTGATAGACATAGAGACAAACCGCATAGTGGGTACGCACAAGGGCTTCTGGTTCCATACCATAGGTCAGCGCAAGGGTCTTGGCCTGAGCGGAGGACCGTGGTTCGTGGTCAAGAAGAACGTCAGGAAGAACGTTGTCTTCGTGGCTCACGGATGGGACACCCAGTTGCAGTACGGCCATGTCTTCCGCCTGGCAGACTTCCATGCCATAACAGAGCCCCTGCCAATCGGCGAGGGTGACGCTCCCATGGAAATCTCGTTCAAGGTGCGCCACGTTGACCACTTCATGGACGGAACGATAGAGCGCGATGGCGAAGGCTACATCGTCCGCTCGCCCCAGCCCATCCAGGGCATAGCCCCAGGTCAGTTCGGGTGCATATACGACCGCGAGAAGACAATATGCTGGGGTAGCGGAGAGATAAGCGTTTGATGGTATCAATAACAGACCCCTCCCCGTACCAGTCCTCGCGTCGCAATGGGGATTTGTCCTCGCGTCGCACTGGAGAGTGCTCCCCTCAAAGGGCACGAAAGTATATTCAAGACTTTCTCTAAAGGCCCTTTTCGCCCCTCACGAGGCACAGATTGACATTTAGTCAATCCTCTAAAGGGCCTCGTTCGCTCACAAGGGGAGGGAGTAGCAACAACAATTGGCACAAGAGCAATTATATTTTAATAACATATAAAGTCATTTCCCTGATAACAGAACATCCTACTCCCCTCCCTTGTGGAGGGGTAAGGGGGAGGGTCTGCAGGGTTTGAGGCCTATGCAAGCAATAATCTTAGCCGCCGGAATGGGCAAGCGCCTGGGCGAGTTTACAAAAGAGAATACCAAGTGTATGGTGCAGGTGAACGGCACCAGACTCATAGACCGTGTGCTTGGGCAGTTGTCCGCACTGAACCTCAACCGCGTGGTCATCGTGGTGGGTTATGAAGGACAGAAACTGATGGACTACCTCGGCAACAGTTACAACGGCATGCCCATAGAGTATGTCAACAACCCCATATACGACAAGACCAACAACATCTACTCCCTTGCCCTGGCCAAGGAGCAGATGCAGGAGGATGATACCCTGCTCATAGAGAGCGATCTCATCTTCGACGACAAACTCTTCTCCCTTATTCTGGAGAATCCGTATCCCAACCTTGCCCTCGTGGCTAAGTACGAGACATGGATGGATGGCACCATGGTATGCATAGACGACGAGAACAACATCGTGAACTTCGTCCCCAAGGCTGCTTTCCGATACGAGGAGGTGGACAAGTACTACAAGACCATCAATATATACAAGTTCTCCAAGGAGTTCAGCAAGACGAAGTATGTCCCCTTTCTGGAGGCCTACTCCAAGGCCGTGGGCAACAACGAGTACTACGAGAATGTCCTGCGCATCATCACCTTCCTGAACAGCAAGGACCTGAAGGCCCTGCCCATTGCCGACGAGAAGTGGTACGAGATAGACGACAAGCAGGACCTGGACATTGCCGAGGCTCTCTTTGCCGAGGAACAGGATATCATGCGCAAGTACTACGGCCGTTTCGGCGGTTACTGGCGCTTCCCCAAGATGCTAGATTTCTGCTATCTGGTGAACCCTTATTTCCGCGCCTCCAAGATAATAGACGAGATGCAGGCCAACTTCCGCACGCTCATTGCCGAATACCCGTCTGGCATGAAGGTGAACACCCTGCTGGCAAGCAAGTGCTGGGGTGTGAAGGAGGACTATATAGTTCCGGGCAACGGTGCCGCCGAACTGATTAAGGCTCTGATGGAACTCCTGCCCGGCACGTTGGGCATCACCCGCCCCACGTTCGAGGAATATCCTAACCGTCGCGAGGCAGACACGCTCGTCACCTTCGTTCCCCAGAACAACGAGTTCCGCTACTCGGCACAGGACCTCATGGACTTCTTCGGCAAGAATCCTGCCGACAATATCCTGCTCATCAACCCCGACAATCCCTCCGGCAACTTCATCCCCGTGGAGGACATCTGCATGCTGGCCGACTGGTGCGAGAAGCGCGGTGTAAGGCTCATCGTGGACGAGAGTTTCGTGGATTTCAGCGAGGGATGGGAGCAGAACAGCCTCCTGTCCGACAAGATACTGGAATGTTATCCGCACATGCTGGTAATGAAGTCCATCAGCAAGAGTTATGGCGTGCCTGGCATACGCTTGGGCATCCTCTGCTCTGCCGACGTGGAAATCATCTCGAAGATAAAGAAGATGGTAAGCATCTGGAACCTCAACTCCTTCTGCGAGTTCTTCATGCAGATATACACCAAGTACGAGAAGGACTACAAGCGTGCTTGCGACAAGTTCATCGAGGAACGCAACGACTTCGAGGCCAAACTGCGTACCATCCCCTTCCTGCGTGTCATTCCCTCTCAGGCCAACTACTTCCTTGTGGAGGTTCTGCCTCCATTCACGGCCAAGACCCTTGTCCTGCGCATGCTAAAGGAACATAACATCCTCATGCGCGACTGCTCGGGCAAGGGCGGTTTCGACGGCAAGCAGTACATGCGCATCGCCGTGCGTGACCACGAAGACAACACGAAACTGATTGATGCACTTCGCAAGATAAATTCCAAATAAAGATGAAGATACTTTCTTCTGCGGCAATAAGTGGCCTTAATATATCTCCATCTACTTGTGTGGAGTTGATAAAGGAGAGTTTTGCATTGAAATCACAGGCACAGTTGCCGCCTAAGATATCATTGCATCCTCAGGGTAACGACTTTTTCAATACAATGCCATGTCTGTTGCCCGACCCATATAATTGTTATGGTGTTAAGATAGTCCGACGTATAAAAGGTGCAGAGCCAGCGTTGATAAGCGATATGCTTTTGTGTGACTCAAGAACAGGAGAGTCTCTGGCATTGTTGGATGCAGACTGGATTACAACAATGCGTACTGGTGCGGTGGCAACACTCGCTATTCAGACATTTAGGCGTAGAGGCGAGATTACTTATGGATTCATTGGTTTGGGCAATACAGGAAGGGCAACCTTGTTGTGCTTACTGGATGCGGAACCTGATGTGAGGCATAATGTGATACTTTTGCGTTACAAAGACCAGGCCGATTTGTTTGCCGATAGGTTTAAGGATTATGCAAATGTTTCTTTCAGCATCTGTGATGATGTCAAGGACTTGGTGTCAGGTTCGGATGTCATAGTGAGTTGTATTACTGAGGCTCAAGGACTCCTTTGTGAAGACAATGAATGTTATAAGGAAGGATGTTTGGTAATCCCTGTTCATACGCGTGGTTTCCAGAACTGCGACTTGTTCTTCGATAAAGTCTATGCCGATGATACAGCGCATGTGAGTGGCTTTAAATACTTCTCTCGTTTCAAGCAGTTTGCTGAGATACAGGAAGTTATAGAAGGGGTAAAACCGGGACGTGAGTCCGATAAAGAACGGATTCTTAGTTATAATATAGGTCTTGGACTTCACGACGTAGTCTTTGCAAGCAAGATATACTCCATGCTGAAAGGTAACGCTGAGAAAATAGAAATCAAACGTTTTACAGAGAAGTTCTGGATATAGACAGCATTAAAATTACCCTCTTCCGAACAGATATTTCCTGAATATCGGGCTTATGCGCAGGATGTTGCTTGTTATTATGCAGAAGGCTATGACAACAAGTGCGATGAGTACCGACAGGGTGAGGTCTATGGCAAAGTTGTGCTTGTTCAGTTTGAAGAATGCACCCACGGCAGGCAGATTGGGCAGGAACAGGAAGTGAATCAGGTATATGTCCAGTGTGCGCCTACCGATGTATTGCAGGCTGCTACCGATGAATGTCATCTTTGAGAAGTACGGCGCATAGTGGCGGAAGTACATGAAGGTTATGGTCAGCAGGATGAACTTTGCCAGGGTGGAGGGCAGGTTGGCCCATGCCATGCGCAGGGTGTGCCACTTGAGCACATCCATGGTGCAGAATATGACCAGTGTCACTATTATGGGGAAGAACCACTTGGAGTCCATGATGCGCTGTGCCACGTTCCAGTAACGTCTGACGATGTTGCCGAAAAGGAAGAAAGGCATGTATTTCATCAACTGTATCAGCGATGTGTCGTCAAGCAGGGTGGTAGGTTCCTTCAACCTGTATCCGTCCGCCCACCAGCATAGTTTGGGCAGGTAGCACGTTTCGTATGCCACCAAAGAGAGGATGAAGAAAAGGGTTATCGGTATCCATGACTTGCGCCCTATTTTTGATTCCAGATAGCAAAAGACATAGTACAGCACAAACATGTAGAGCAGTACTATTGTAAACCAGTAGCCTCCCTTGGTGGGAGATTGCAGGTTGGACTCCACGGCAGGCCAGAATTTAGGGTAGAGTGCTGCACACGAGAACAGGAAGAATACCACCGTTGGTATTATCTGTATGCGTATTTTCTTGCCCAAGAGCGACAGGAAGGTCTCGAACTTCCACGTCAGCGAAGCCTTGTATGCCAGGAAACCGCTAACGAAGAAGAACAGGGGCATGCGGAATAGCATCAGGAAGGACATGGATGACGACTGCTTTACCGGTTGCAGGAACCCCATCTGTGCCACGTGGTATGCCACCACCAGTATCATGGTAAAACCACGCATGGCATCAAGCCATTCCATGCGTTCCTTTTTGTTCGTGATTTCTGTGTTGATGCTGTCCATTGCTTGCCTGTTGTTAGTTGTGTGCCGTGGCGATATAGACGATATGTCCGTACAAAAATAGTAAAAAATATTTTGTTGTTCACTGAATAATCCCTATTTTTGCATTAAAATCTTCCGAGGATGATATCACAGGCACAACACGATTCGCTTAGGGCAAAGTATAGTCCGGATGGTTCTCCCCTGCGCCGTCAGCAGGAGAGAATGCTGGAAATCCTGTGCGAAATAGACAGGATATGCAAGAAGCACGGAATACGTTATTGGCTGAGCAGCGGTACTCTGATTGGTGCCGTCCGCCACGGAGGTTTCATCCCTTGGGACGATGATCTGGATATTGAAATGATGCGTGAGGACTATGACCGCCTGATGGATGTCATGCCTGGCGAGTTGCCATCCACCATGGCCTTGCAGACACACGAGACAGACCCCACGTATTTCTTCTACTATGCCAAGGTGCGCGACCGTCGTTCCATTCTGGCCGAGGGCAACAACTACGACCGCATGTGGAAGGAACAGGGCATATACATAGACATATTTCCCTTGGAGCGCCAGCCTCTCTCCATTCACAAAATAAGCGAAAAGACCGTGGGACACATGTACAAGATCTGGCGCACCTGCACGGACGATGCCGTTGGGATAAGAAAGGTGATGAGGCTGTTCCACTTCAACCGCCGCTTTGTCTTCCCCGTCCTCCGCCTGTTGTGCCGCCTGTCAGGTACTGATGTCATCACCAGTGGCATGGGCATACCTTACCACAATCCACGTTATGCGCGGGACATTTTCCCGTTGGCCACACTGAAGTTCGAGGGGATTGAATTTCCTGTTCCTCACAACTACGACCGCATGTTGCGCCTGATGTATGGCGACTACATGAAGTTGCCTTCCGAGGGTAGCATCACAACGCATTGCTCAAGATTGGAGTTCCTTTAGGCACCATCGTGAGTAGAGTTATGCTTCCGTTGCAGGGCAACCGGTTTTCGTGTTTCATGAAGAGGCCGAAGTAGTCCTCCCGACGACTTGCCCTTGTCACCCCGGGTGACTCGCCCTTGTTCTCCCGGGTGACTCGTCCTCGTTCTCCCGACGACACATTTTTGCCCTTTTTGATGTCAGGGCATAAAAAGATGATGGCAACCTCAGGTGCATGAGGTTGCCATCATCAGTATCGTTGTGCCTTGTTATTTCAAGAACACGAAATACACCGCCATTATCATGCACACGAAGGCGGCGAGGTGGTTCCAGTGCAGGGATTCGCCCCGGAAGCATGTTACGGTGTAGATGGTGAAGACCACGAGGGTTATGACCTCCTGTATAATCTTCAGTTGGAACAGGGAGAACGGACCTCCGTTGCCACGGAAACCATAGTGGTTGGCCGGAATCATGAAACAGTATTCCATCAGTGCCAGACCCCATGATATGAGTATGATGACATACAGAGGTGTGTTGCCGTGCAGGATGTGCATATCCTGCAACTTCAGGTGTCCGTACCATGCAAGGGTCATGAATATGTTGGACACGATAAGGAGGACAATGGGTAGAATGTAATTCATATGGAGTAGAGTTAGTGAGCAGTGAGTAGTGGGTTGTGGGCGATTTCGTTTTCCGTTTTCCGTTTTCACCTTTCCGTTTTCCGTTCGTTTTACCTTGTCAGGGCGAACTTCATGCTAAGACCGAAGTCCTGTGTAACCGTAGGATAGGCCGATGACGAGAGCAGAGGTGCGGAGCGCTGGCGGTCGTAGTACAATGTCATGGTCACGTACCTGCTCATGGTATAGTCTGCACGGAACGAAGCCTTCACTGCCTTGTTGCCAGATGTGGCTTCGGACAGGCCGGTTTGTATGTCGCGCCTGATAGCATCCTGGTTGCGTATGGAGAAGTCAAAACGCAGGGACAGGGCATGTGCAAAGTTGCTCTTGCTACTACGGTTCTTGATGTTCTCCCGTCCGTCGCTCTCTGTATCGCGGCTCTTCAGGGCACGGCTCTTAGAGGTGCTGCGCAAGGCCTTCTTGCTGGCACGCTTGCTGCCGAAGATGCTGCCCAGGCGGAAATCGTTTATCTTGTATCCCCATCCCAGGACGAAGTCGCGCGACCCCGTCTCCGTGAGTTGTGCGCTGGTGATGGACAGGTTCATGACGCGGGTGGTGCGGTACTCGGCCTTCAGCGTCATGTTGTTGTGGAATGTGAGGTTCAGACCGATAAGCGGTGCGAAACTCTCGTTTATGCTCACCGTGCTGATGTCGTAGCAACTGCTGGGTTGGAATGCTCCGGTAGCCTGATTGGTGGTGAAACCCATATCCGTGCCGTGCATGAACTCCATCCACGAAGCGTATGAGTTGTAGGAACCTACGGCATATACGCTCTTGTAGCCGTGTGTCACCGTCACGCTCTTGAAGTAGTCGCGTATGAAGGGCAGGTTGGAAAGGCCCTTGTAGGTCAGTGTCCAGTTGGGGAGCATCCTTGCCAGAGACGGGAAGATGTTCAGTTCGCGTGTGGTTCCGCCACCGGTGTATGCGGCAAGGAAGGCCGGTACCATCACGTCAGCGCCATACATGTTCACAGGTGTGGTGTTGCCCTTTGCCGGGTCTCCGGCACTGCCCAGATAGGGACGGCCCGATGGGTCCTTGCCACCGATGTACTGAGCCTCCACACGCTGCTGGTATATCGGCAACATGGAACGGAACTTCTCGAACGTGGGGCTGTAGTAGCCGTTGGAGGCATTGCCTGTACCGGCAAAGGCAGAACCAAGTGAAACGATGGTCATGTTGAAGGAACCTGTCTGTGTGGTGGGAGAACCCTCATACATATATTGTATGCTCTTTGAGCGGTTCATGGTGCGGGACATGTTCAGGTCTATCTTCAGGTCGGTGATAGGTTCCAGTGTGGCCTTTATCTGCAGATCCTCTGTGGTGGACGAGGTGGCAGGGGTGGACAGACTGTCTGCACAGATAAGCCAGCCGCGGTCCTTGGCCGTCTCGATATAGTTGTCGGACACGAAACCGAAACCGAAGCCTACGCCAGGAGCGAAACCGTGAGCGGAAGTCATTCGCTGGCCCAACAGGTCGCCTACCTCCGGCATGAAGCCCGACATGGACAGATTGTAGGAGTTGCTGTACGATACGGATACATTCCTTACCATCATGGCAAGTCGTGCTCCTGCCTGTGCCCACTTGTACCACTTCTCTTCGCTCAACTTGGGTTTGGCTATCACGTTGATACGCACCTTGGCCGTATCCATGGCCTGTGTCATCAGCACAATCTTGTTTTCGTCCAGTTTCTTGTACTTCACCTTATAGTCGTGTCCCTTGCTGTCCTGGATGCGGACGATGAGACGCTTTGACTTCTGGTTGTGTGTTATGGTCATGGCACTGTCGGGGGCAAGCACTATTTCGCGTGCATATCCTTGCGTGCGCTTCTTCCTGTCCTTCTGGGCCGATGTGCCCTTGGCATTGGACTGCGTGCCCTTGGGCATGGTGCGTGCCAGTATGCTGTCCACGTTCTCTCCGGTCCTCTTGGATTCCTCCTCGGCCTTCAGGCGTGCCTCTTCCATCTTGTCCTTTTCGCGCTGTTCCTTTTCCTTCTCACGCTTCTTCTCGTTGCGCTTCTTGTTGGCTTCGGACTTGGCATTGGAAGCAGAGAAGACACGGTTCACTTCCTTCAGGAAGGGAGATTTATTGTATAGGGTCTCCAGTGCCAGTTTGCCGTTTACGTTTATGCTGCGCTGTGTGTTGATGGTATGGCCCAGACTGGTTCCGTCCTCCAGTTCGGCACCGCGTTTCCATGAATATTGCGAGTTGTAGGATGCATCGGCAGTTATCCAGTCAAATGCCGGCAACTTGTTGATGGGCAGTTTGTAGGACATCGTGGCGCTCTGGCTGTAGTCCAGCGGACGGCCGAAACCGGCAAGGCTTAGGTTCACACTGTCCTTCCATGCCTCGTACTCATCGGGATAGAGGTCCTTGTTGACCACCACATTGGGTTGTTCCACCTCGGCATGCGTGGCGCTCTGGAAGGAGAAGTGCAGAGCCTTGAAGATGTCCCAACGCAGTGAGAAGTTGCGGTTCCACAGATATGTACTGCTCCATGTGACAGGCAGGGCCTGGGAATTGCCTATGTTCTCCAGGTCGCGCTCCTGCAGTTCATAGTAGGTACGTCCCAGGTCAGTGTTGAAGGTAACGCTCTGCGGAGCGAATGCTATGTTCTGCTCCTTTATTATCTGTGCCCACTTGTTCTTGGTACTCCACTTGCTGAAGGGTTCCCAGTTCTTCCAGTTCGGCGACCAGGCATAGGACATGGAGGCCTTCCATGATTTGTTGTACTCATAAACCGTGGTCTCTCCCTTGTCCTCGCTCTCCGAACTGGAGTATGAGAAGGTGAAGTTGGCAGGGTCGTAGGGCATGGGATGCTTCTTGCTGGCGATGTTCACCTTGGCTCCGGTAATGGAGAAGTTGCGGTTCACGGAACTGGTTGTGGTGAGTGATATGATAGAGTCCTTCTCCTCCTGTGTCTGGGTGGCATCCAGGGCATCGGACAGGAGCATGTCCGTGTCGAGCGGGTTGTACTTGGGCTTGACAATGTGCTTGCTGTAACTGTAGTACACGGGAACAGTCACCTTGGCCTTTTCGGGCAGAAGACGGCCCAGGTCGGCACTGGTGGTGAACTGATACTGGTAGTCATCCTTGTCGCTGCGCTCGGACACCGTCTGCTCAATGCCGCCGAAGCCTGCAGTCACCATCTTGCCGGTGGCAGAGAAGGAACCTATGTCGGACAACTGTATGTTCAGGTTGCCCTGTGCTGCCCAACCGCCTTCGTTGGTGAATTCCTGCAGGCGCAGTTCGTTGACCCACACCTCAACACTGCGGTTGGCATCGGCATGGTTGCGGATACCTATCATTATGGTCTTCACCTCGCCCAGTGAGGGATTGCCTATCACCGCAATGCGGTTGCTGGGCTTGTTGGGGTCGTAACCTGTATAGAGTTGGCTATAGGAAATGCCGTTCTTGTTGCGCAGGCGTTTCAGGTCCACAAGCATGTCCAGGTCGAAGTCGAACATGTTTGCTTCGGGCCATACCGCCACGCGGTCGTCATAGGAGTTGTTATTGTACTTGCCGCTGCTCTTTATGGGAGTCAGTTCCAAGGGTATCTCGTACTCGTAGTAGTTGTTGCGGTAATCGGAACCCAGACGCAGGAACACGCTCACCTGACCGCTCTGCAAAGGAGTGGCGTCGGGGTCTGTTGACTCCAGTTGGTTGGCATGGGCAAAGAGTTGCAGGTGCCTGTACTTGCGCATGTCGTACTTCACGTTCTTGTACACGGCACGGGCATCGTTGGGACCGAGGTTCTTCACCGTCAGGGCCAGAGCCTGCTCGTTGCTCTCCATTAGCGTACCGCTGCTGGCATCCGTAACACGTGATATGCCGGGGGGAACGACATAGTTCACCGGCACACGGTCGTTGTTCTCCTCAATGTTCACCGCCGTTATGGTGAAGTCGGTGTTGGCACTGGTGGCCACATTGCCGGCATACAGGGTGTTCTCGTATGTACGCCAGTCGCCATGCACGAGGTCCAGAGTGCCGAAGCGCAGGATTACCTCGTCCGTGAAGTTGGTCATGAACATGCGCATGAAGCGGATGTTGGAGAAGTCTGATATGCCGCCTATGCTCTCGCGGTTGGAGTCGTGCAGGGGAATGCGGATAAGGTACCAGTCTATGTTCTCTATCTCGCCGTTGCGCAGGGTCACGGTAGAGGTGCGTGTGTCCGAAACATACTTGCCGCCGGGGCGCAGGTTTTCTGGAGTGATGGGCAGATGGTACTGCCAGTACTTCTCGCTTTCGCCCAGGGTATAGTCTGTATTGATGTCCTCAATGTCCGGAGTGTTCTTCCATGCCGTTTCGTAGTTTTCTGGCGAGTTCTCGCTGTCGGGCGAGTTGCCTTGGGGCATGTTGATGCGCTTGTATCGCTTCAGCACGGGCACCTTGTCGCGGTCGTAGTCCGAACCGCGGAAGTAGTGGTAGTTGTCGTTGGCAGGGTCGGCCAGCAGTTGCTGGCGCACGGTATCGGGCAGATGTGCCAATGAACCGCCGTTCAGTTCGTTCCAGAAGTCCATGTAGGCCCCGTAGGTCTGCTCCTGGGCGTCATTCAGACCGTTCAGGCCAAGGTCCTGCTTCTCGCGTGAGCCTCCCTCGTTGTTGAATGCGTAGGTTATGCTGTTGGTCTTGGGCACATAACCCCATGCAGTCTGCTCCACATAGTTCATGTTGCCGTCTATGGGCAGTCCGCTCTCGTATGCTTTTCTGCCGTCCTTCAGGATGTCCTCGCTTATTTCTCCAAGGTTGATATAAAGGTCGCCGCCCAATTTCTGCTTTGTGGTGCCGTCCCTCTTCTCGTAGAAGAAGGGGTCCATGAGCCAGAACTCTATGTACTCGACGTTCTGTGCCTCGAAGTCGGTGTTGTCCATCTTGCGCATCATGCCGCCCCAGCGCTTCTCGGGGTAGAGCAGGTTGCCACGGGCATCCACCTCGGTTGTGAGGTTGTAGGGGCCGCGCTCCTGCGGATAGAAGGCCATGTTCAGGACGTTCAGCGTAGAGTTGCTGTTGTAGGAAGTCTGCGACTTGTTGGGGTACAGTTCCAGTTCGTAGACGGCACGGACATAGTGGTTGGACAACTGGTTCAGGTCGCTCTTGATGTGACTTGGGGTCAGCGTGGAACTTCTGTTCGTGAAGATGGGGTCCACGCAATACCATGCAAGCAGTGCACGGTTGTAGCCGTAGGCCACGTCATTGGTCAGCCTGCTCTCGGCAAAGCGTCCGGCAAGGTTGCTGTTCCTTGAAGGGCTGGGCGCGGAGGCTATCTGCCAGTAGGTGGGCTGGATAAGAGTGGTCTTGCGCTTTGTGTCCTCGAAATCGTCCAGATATGATGCACCTCCCTGTGCCGTGCCGCTCTGTCCGGCTATCAGTTGGGCCACCTGTGCGTCAAAACTGATATTGCTCGGCTGGGTGGCGTCGACAAACGGTATGGCATCGAGCCAGTTGGTGAGCCATTGCGCCTTGTGCTTCCATGAAACATGCATACCCCAAAGGATGTTGTTCAGGGCCTCGTTGCCCATGCTCACCTTGGTGGTCAGTGGCTGTTCGCTGAGGTATTGGAAGGTACCGCCGATGACGAGGTTCTTGTTCACCTGGTAGTCGGCGTTGAAGCCCACGAAGGTCTTGCGTTGCATACCGTAAGTGTCGTTGCTCTCCACAGAGGCGCTGATGGGAGTGCCGGCATCTATGATACCCTGGTTTATGATGGTGACACGACCATTGTTGTAGTCCACGATGTAGTCAGTATTCTCCACCAATGTGACGCCACCTGCCGTGACCACAACCGAACCCGGTGCTATGTTGTATGCCCCGAGGTCTATCTCGTTGGCGGCCGAACCCTTGTATTGTCCGGTAAGCAGGAACTTGTTCTTCTCTGCCATCTGTTTGGCGGCAGTCTTGGTGGTGTCGTAGAGTTCCTGGAACACATACTTGTCGGCCATAGCCTTGCCTCCACGTGCCTCAATCCATTGGCGCAGATGCTGGCCGAAAGGTTCTGCCACGGGGAAGATGATGCGGCCCTTGTACACGGTGTATCCGTCGATGAAGTCAAACTGTCCGTTGGGGTGGGGCTTGTTGTTGGCATCCAGACGGTCCAGATTCATGGCACGGAGCAGGATGGTTCCCTTCAGGGTGTCCTCGGGCAGGTAGTTGAGATACACGCCGCTGGAGTCCGACTGGTATTTGATGTCCAGACGGAACTTCTCCTTCTGCAGGGTGTTGGCGCCAAGAGGATAGATATTGCGCATCATCAGTCTCCATGTGGGGAGCGACGGACTGGTGGTGCTACCCTTCAGCATCTTCAGCATCAGTGCCTGGTCGGTGCTCGTCAGGTCGCTGGAGAACTCACCCACCTGATAGGTCTGTGCACCGTAGGTGTATTCGTAGGCCACGGCCAGAATGTCGTCGGGCTGCAGGGTGGTGTTCAGGGTCAGCGTACCCAGTTCCGCATTCAGATGGTACTCGCTGGGAGATAGCAGGCGGGCAGACTGCAACTTGTCATAGTCGAAGGAACCCTGCAGGCCGTACTCGCCGTCCAGGATGTTTCCCACCTGGCTTATGTCGCGCACGCCGGGATTCTCTATCAGCGTGGTGTACTCATTGTTGGCACGGTTGTGTGGCACGGTCCCTCCCGTTCCCAGCCACGGACCACGGATGTTCTGCGGTTCGCCCAGGTCGGTCAGGGCTATGATGTTGCGGGTGTTGGTGGTTGTGCCGGTCTTGTTGGTTATCCACACCTCTATGCGCTTGATGGTGACGCTGCTGGCTATGGTGGGCAGGGTGCGCATGTTCTTGTCGTAGGTGTCGCGGAAATGGTGTGCCAGATAGAAGTGGCGGTTCTCTTCGTAGTCCGTTACCTCTATCTCGTAGGATGTGGTGTTGGAACCTCCGCTGCCCGACACGCTCTTGCTGGCCGACTTCTTCTGACCGAAGACGGTCTGCAGTTTCAGTTTGCCGAACTGCACGTCGGTGCGCAGACCGAACAGGCTGCTCACACCGGGCACAAGGCTCATGTTGGAAGGCATGGAAATGTTACCAGCCTCCACCAGTTTTATTATTTCGTCCTCCTTGCCCTCGTACTTCAGTTTCAGGTTCTGCGCATCGTAGTCAAAGGTGGCATCTGAGTTGTAGTTCAGGTTCATGTTCACCTTGTCGCCCACCTTGGCATTGACGGTCATGTTTATCTTCATGTCGAAGTCCAGACCGAAGGAACTTCTGCGGCTGGCGGCAAGTGTGGGGTTGTCCGTAGACTTCATGTTGGCGCCTATCTTCAGTTCTGCCGAACCCTGGGTCTTGATGTGCACGCCGCCGGGACCGAATATCTTTTCTGCCGGACCCAGTGAGAAGCGCATGTCGGTGAAGTCGAACTTGCTGTTGCCCTTCGTCAGGAAGAGTTCCTGATTGCGCTGCCTGTAGTATTTCGCTATGCTCTGGCGCAGGCTCCAGTCCATGTACTCCTCGGTGGTCATCACCACTGGAGGGGTGAGGTAACTGGTTGCGGTAAGCAGGTCCAGACCCTTGTCGTTGACGGGCAGGAAACTGCCCAACTTCACGTTAGTGGCGTTCTTGTCGTCACCAGATGCCGACTTGCTGGAGGTGGTCTGGGACGTGGACTTGCCCTTCTTGTTGTCCTTGGACTTGCCGTCACTCTTCACGAGGGTCGTTCCCACCTGGTATGTCCCGTTCTTCTCGTCGTAGGTGACCTCGGTCTTCAGGTTGTCGGGATCCTCGAGGTCGGCGGAACGGTGCTTTACGTCTTCGGTAGTTTCCGTGGAGGTTCGGCGGACGGAATAGCGTGGTTTCTTTTTCTTTGTGGTATCGTTCTCCTGCTCGTCGGGGCGTTGTCTGGAGGTAGTCTCCTGTGCGTAGGCGCGCGTAATAAAAAAAGGTAGACATGAAGGCACAAAAATACCGGCGACAGGCAAGACTATACCCATCACCAGCATCATCAGTATGATTCTGTTACGTTTCTTCACGCTATATTAAACGAGACCTGCCCTCTGTTTATTGTGCCTCAAAGCATTTTTAACGCCAATTTGATGACTTTCTCCACAGGGGCATCCGGTTCTTCGGACAATATCTTGTGAACAACCTTGTGCGTGGGGGCAGGACTGAAGCCGAGCATGGTGAGGGCTTGTGTCGCCTCGTCGGCAACCTCGTTGTTAAGTATTGTCGTGCCCTTTGCAATACTTTGTGAGCCTGCCTGCAATGTATCGTCTGCCAGGGCCATAATCTTGTCGCCAAGGTCCACTATGATGCGCTGGGCAGCCTTCGGTCCTATGCCCTTCACCTGGGTAAGCATCTTGGCATTGCCACTGGAGATGATGCCGCACAATTCCTTTGGTGTCAGGGCAGAGAGTATCATGCGTGCCGTGTTGGCGCCTATGCCGCTCACGGTGATGAGGAGCAGGAAGACCTCACGCTCCACCTTGGAGGAAAAGCCCCACAACTGATATGCGTCTTCGCGTATGGATTCGTATATCCACAACTTCACGTCCTCCTTGCCCTGTATGGAGGCATAGGTGTTCAGGGTGATGTTCACACCATAGCCCACTCCCATGCAGTCCACGGTGGCCATAGTAGGCTCCAGTTCTGCCAGTTTTCCTCTAAGATACTCTATCATGGATGTCCGTTATTTTTGCGTGCAAAGATACAATAATTTGCCCGATTCTCTTGCGTCTTTCACTCAAATATACTACTTTTGCACAGATTAACGCGTAAAGTGCAAAACCATATAATATGAAACTGAACATTGTTGTGCTTGCCAAGCAAGTACCCGACACACGCAACGTGGGACCCGATGCCATGACTCCGGAAGGCACCGTCAACCGTAGCGCTCTGCCTGCAATTTTCAATCCCGAGGACCTGAATGCCTTGGAGCAGGCACTGAGACTGAAAGACCAGAATCCAGGTACCACAGTTACAGTCATTACTATGGGACCCGGCCGTGCGGCAGAGGTAATCCGCGAGGCCATGTACCGCGGAGCCGACGGTGGCTATCTGCTTACCGACCGCGCCTTTGCCGGTGCCGACACACTGGCCACGAGTTATGCCCTGTCTACTGCCATAAAGCATGTTGCCCCCGATGTGGACCTGATTATCGGTGGCCGTCAGGCCATTGACGGTGATACTGCTCAGGTGGGTCCGCAGGTTGCAGAGAAGTTGGGACTGAACCAGATAACCTACACCGAGGAGGTCCTGTCCTGTCAGGACGGCGTCATCCGTGTGAAGCGCCACATAGACGGTGGTGTGGAAACGGTGGAGAGTGCCCTGCCATGCGTGCTGACCGTAAACGGAAGTGCTGCGCCCTGCCGTCCGCGCAACGTGAAACTGGTAATGAAGTACAAGCGTGCCCTGGCTCCCATGGAGTTGCCTCAGGGCAGCGGATACGGAGACCTTCCCTATGCCTCTGAATACGAGAAGAAGGATTACCTGAAGTTGGGCCAGTTGAACTGCGCCGACATAGATGCCGACCTCAACCAGTGCGGCCTGGCAGGCTCGCCCACTAAGGTGAAGGCCGTGGAGAATATCGTCTTCAAGGCCAAGGAGAACAAGATACTGACAGGAAGCGACGAGGACATCAATGCCCTTGTGCAGGAACTTCTTGCAAGTCACACCATAGGATAAGAGAAGGAGGGACAAAGGATATGAACAACGTATTCGTATATTGCGAGATAGAAGGCACACGTGTTGCCGAAGTGAGCCAGGAACTGCTTACCAAGGGTCGTAAACTGGCAAACAGCCTGGGTGTACAACTGGAGGCTGTGGTTGCCGGAAGCGGCATAACAGGCAAGGTGGAGGAGCAGATACTGCCCTATGGAGTGGACCGTCTGCACATCTTTGATGCCGAGGGACTTAGTCCCTACACCAGCAAGCCTCATACGGCAGTGCTCGTAAACCTGTTCCGTCAGGAGCAGCCTCAGATTTGCCTGATGGGTGCCGACGTGGTGGGGCGCGACCTTGGCCCACGTGTGAGCAGTGCTTTGCATAGCGGTCTTACTGCCGACTGCACCGCCCTGGAGATAGGTCCCCACGACGACAAGAAACTGGGCAAGCACTACGACAGCCTGCTCTACCAAATCCGCCCTGCCTTTGGCGGTAATATCGTGGCAACCATCGTCAACCCCGAGAACCGTCCGCAAATGGCAACGGTACGCTCCGGCGTGATGAAGGCAGAGATACTTGACCCGAACTACAAGGGCGAGGTCATCATCCAGGACGTTGCCAAGTTCGTTCCTGAAACGGAATATGTAACCAAGGTGCTGGACCGCCATGTCGAGGCTGCCAAGAACAACCTGAAGGGTGCTCCCATCATCGTGGCAGGCGGTTATGGCGTCGGTTCCAAGGAGGGCTTTGACCAACTCTATGAACTGGCCCGCGTACTGCATGCCGAGGTGGGCGCCAGCCGTGCCGCCGTGGATGCAGGTTTCTGCGACCACGACCTGCAGATAGGCCAGACAGGCGTTACCGTGCGCCCCAAGGTGTACATAGCATGCGGCATCAGCGGTGCCATACAGCATGTGGCAGGTATGAAGGAGAGCGGTATCATCATCAGTATCAACTCGGACGAGAACGCCCCCATCAACCAGATTGCCGACTATGTGATTAACGGCACCGTGGAAGAGGTCGTGCCCAAACTGATAAAGTACTACAAACAAAACAGCAAGTAACAATGGCTAACTATTATAGCGATATAAACGAAATCAAGTTCGAACTTGAGAACAGTCCGCTCATGCAACGCATAGTGGAACTGAAGGAACTGAACTATGCCGACAAGGACACGCACGACTATGCCCCGCAGGACTTTGCCGATGCCATGGATTCCTACGACCGTCTGCTGGACATAGTGGGCGACATCACTGGTAACGTGGTGGCTCCCAATGCCGAGGCTGTGGATGCCGAGGGCGCCCATCACGAGAACGGCCGTGTGCGCTATGCCTCAAAGACATACGAGAACCTGCAGGCCATGAACCAGGCAGGACTGAACGGTATGACCATGCCCCGCCGCTATGGTGGTCTGAACCTGCCCGTTACTGTCTATACCGCCGCCAACGAGATGGTGGCAACGGCTGATGCGGGTTTCCAGAACATCTGGTCCCTGCAGGACTGCATAGAGACTCTCTATTGCTTCGGCACGGAGGAGCAGCGCCAGAAATACATCCCCCGTGTGTGTGCCGGCGAGACCATGTCCATGGACCTTACCGAACCTGATGCCGGTAGCGACCTGCAGAGCGTAATGCTCAAGGCCACCTACGACGAGGAGAACGGTTGCTGGCGCCTGAACGGTTCAAAGCGTTTCATCACCAACGGTGACAGCGACATACACCTTGTCTTGGCACGAAGCGAGGCTGGCACACGCGACGGCCGCGGCCTGTCCATGTTCATCTACGACAAGCGCGACGGCGGTGTGGACGTACGCCGCATAGAGAACAAGATGGGCATACACGGTTCTCCAACCTGCGAACTGGTCTACAAGAACGCCAAGTGCGAACTCTGCGGCGACCGCAAACTGGGTCTCATAAAATACGTAATGTCGCTGATGAACGGTGCGCGTCTGGGCATTGCTGCACAGAGTGTAGGCCTCAGTCAGGCCGCATACAACGAAGCCATTGCATACGCCCGTGACCGCCGTCAGTTCGGCAAGGCTATCATAGAGTTCCCTGCTGTGGCAGAGATGATTTCCAACATCAAGGCACGCTTGGATGCCGGTCGTGCACTGCTCTACCAGACAGCACGATACGTGGACATCTACAAGAACCTCGAGGATATTGCCCGCGAGCGCAAACTCACTCCCGAAGAGCGCCAGGAACTGAAGCAGTACTCCCGCTTGGCGGATGCCTTCACTCCCCTTGCCAAGGGTATGAACTCAGAGTATGCCAACCAGAATGCCTATGACAGCATCCAGGTGCATGGCGGCAGCGGTTTCATGCTGGAGTATGCTTGCCAGCGCATCTACCGCGATGCACGTATTGCAAGCATCTACGAGGGTACTACACAGTTGCAGACCGTGGCAGCCATACGCTACGTTACCAACGGCATGTACGCCACCGTAATCCAGGAAATGGAGCAGCAGGCCATGATGGCAGGTCTGGAGGGGGACAGCACATTGCGTCGTCTGAAGGAAATGGCCAGCAAATTCAATGCCTGCACCGCCGCCGTCAAGGACTCTGGCGACCAGGACTTCCACGACCTTTGCGCGCGTCACCTTTATGACATGGCAGGCAACATAATCATGTGCCACCTGCTTATGCAGAACGCCCTGAAGGCTCCCGAACTCTTCGGCCGCAGCCTGCAAGTATATGCCAATATGGCCGACGCCGAAGTGGAGAAGCACTTCACCTGGATTCGCAAGATGACTCCCGAAAAGGTTGACTTCTATCGTCAGGCTTGAGGTCTGAGTATTATAATGGACAGCCCCGAAATACAGTGAAAGTATTTCGGGGCTGACTTGTTTTCCTTTGTGGTTTCTTCTGGGTTCGGCATTGAATGGCGGGCATCGTTTGCCCACATTCGTGCGTGTTCCCTATCCAAGCAGTTCCTTGGCTCTGTTCAATGCTTCGTCTATGTTGTCGCAGAAGTTCTTGTTGCCCAACACCTTGTAGAAGTTGGCCTTCTGCAGTTGCTTCTGTACCTTGGGGGTGATGCCGGAGAGGATGACCTCCGTACCCTTCTCCTGGTTCATCTCCACCAGGGTGGTGAGGTTGTGGATACCTGTGGAGTCGATGAAGGGAACGCGGCGCATGCGTATGATCTGTACCTTGGGACGGTTGCCGCCTTTCAGCGCAGACTCCAGTTCCTCGAACTTGTTGGCAATGCCGAAGAAGTAGGGGCCGTTGATTTCATACACGGCACAGCCTTCAGGAATGCTCAGGCTCTCCTCGGTCTCCTCGTTGGGGTGTATCTCGTTCTCGATGACGGAAATCTCCGTGGTTTCCATGACACGCTTGATGAACAGGGCGCATGCTATGACGAGACCTATCTCGATGGCTATGGTCAGGTCGAAGATGACGGTCAGGAAGAAGGTTACGAGCAGTACGGTAACGTCGCTCTTGGGATTCTTCAGCAGTCCCTTGAAGGTGCGCCAGCCGCTCATGTTGTAACTCACCACCAGCAACACGCCGGCCAGTGTGGCCATGGGGATGTACTTGGCGTATGGCATCAGTACCAGCAGGATGAGCACCAGCACTATGGCATGTATGATACCGGCAATGGGGGTACGGCCGCCATTGTTGATGTTGGTCATGGTGCGTGCAATGGCACCTGTGGCAGGTATACCGCCGAAGAGCGGTGTCACCAGATTGGCAACGCCCTGTGCCACCAATTCTGTGTTGGAGTCGTGGCGGTCGCCTATTACGCCGTCCGCCACGGCGGCACTGAGCAGGCTTTCAATGGCACCGAGTATGGCTATGGTAAAGGCTATGGGCAACAGGTCCTGAATGGTGTCGAAGGTAAAGTTGGGAACCACCATGTCAGGCAGTTGGGCCTGTATCTGGAAACGGTCGCCGATGGTGTCGATGCCCTCTATGCCGAACTGGCTCTTCATAAGCAGTACTGCCAGTGTGCCCAGCAGTATGCCGTACAGGGAACCGGGTATCTTGTTCAGTACAGGTATGCGTCTTACAGCCATGGGGGACAGGATGATAATCAGCAGCGAACCAATGGCAACGAGGAAGTTCCATGGGTTGAACGTAGCGATGTTCTTGGCGTAGCATATCCATTTGCCTATGAAGTCGCCGGGAGTCTTCAGGGGAATGGTGATGGCCTCTCCTGTCTCGCTCACTGCCTGCTGTGTCAGTCCCAACACGTCGCCTATCTGTGTGGTGAAGATGGTTACGGCAATACCTGCGGTGAAACCGATGATGATGGGGTAGGGGATGAACTTGATGACAGCCCCCAACTTGAACAACCCCAGTGCAATGAGTATCACGCCTGCCATCATGGTGGCTACGAGCAGGCCTTGCAATCCGTATGCCGGGTCGGTGACTATTCCATAGATAATCACGATGAATGCACCCGTGGGGCCACCAATCTGCACCTTATTGCCTCCAAGGGCGGAAATGATGAAACCGGCAACGATGGCCGTGATGATGCCCTTTTCGGGGGTAACTCCGCTGGCTATGCCAAAAGCGATTGCCAGGGGCAGGGCCACTATGCCGACGATGATACCGGCCATAAGGTCCTTCATGAAACTTTCCTTGTTGTAGCCCTTCAGTGAGTCGAGCAGACGTGGCTTCAAGACAAAACTCTTCATAAATGTGTCCTGTTCTGAACCTTGCAGAGGGCCTGTGCCTCTGGCAAGGTAATGATGAAATGGTAATAAATGTTATAATTGTGTTGCAAAGGTACAATTATTTGGTCAAGTAGTATATACATTGGTTTATTTTTGTTAACTTTGCCACGCTATTATTAACATATATCAATTGACAATATAACAATTAATCAATAATCTAAACAAAATCTATCTATGTTTGAAGGACAACCTAAAGGTCTTTGGGCTCTCGCTTTGGCCAACACGGGCGAGCGCTTCGGTTACTACACTATGTTGGCGGTGTTCACATTGTTCCTGCAGGCCAATTTCGGCTTTGACGAGAAACTGACAAGTACAATCTTCTCCACATTCCTTGGCCTCGTGTACTTCCTCCCCTTGCTTGGCGGTATTCTGGCTGACAAGTTCGGTTACCACAAGATGGTTACCATCGGTATCTTCATCATGTTTGCCGGTTATGTGTTGCTTTCTTTGCCTCTTGGCAAGGACTCAGTCGCTTTGATAGCCATGGCAGGTGCGCTGGTTGCTATCAGCCTTGGCACTGGCTTGTTTAAGGGTAACTTGCAGGTAATGGTGGGCGACCTCTACAATGAACCCAAGTATGCCCAGAAGCGCGACTCTGGTTTCCAGTTGTTCTATATGGCCATCAACATCGGTGCCATGTTCGCTCCCACTGCGGCTATCAGCCTGATGGATTATGCACAGAACACTATGGGCGTGTCAGAGGCTGACTCTTACCACTATGCCTTTGCCGTAGCATGCGCTTCTCTTATCTTCTCCATTGCCATTTATTATGCTGGTATGTTCACATTCCGTCATGTTATCGGTGGCAAGAAGAAGGATGACAAGAAGGCTGATGCACAGGAAGTTGCCCCTGCAGACGAACTCACTCCTGCCGAGACAAAGGAGCGTATCGTATGCCTCTGCCTGGTAATGGCCGTGGTTGTGTTCTTCTGGATGGCGTTCCACCAGAATGGTCTTACCCTGACATTCTTTGCGCGTGACTATACAGCAACATCTTCTTCTGGCGTAGAGTCAATGATGTTCAATGTATGGAATCTGGTTGCTGCCATCTTCATCGTGTTCGGTGGCTTCTCTATCTTCCAGAGCAAGACCGGCAAGGGTAAGGGTATAGGTCTTGGCCTCGTTGCCGCTGCTGCTGCCTTCCTTTATTGGCAGTACACCCAGTTGCCCGAATCCATTTCCATCAGCGCTCCCATCTTCCAGCAGTTCAATGCTTGCTTCGTGGTAATGCTCACTCCTGTCAGCATCGCCTTCTTCGGCTGGTTGGCCAAGTTGGGCAAGGAACCCAAGGCTCCTGTCAAGATCGGTTTGGGTATGCTCGTGGCAGCATCTGCCTATGTTCTGATGATTGTAGGTTGCCTCGGTTTGCCTGCACCTGCTTACAATGCAGACGGTTCTAACATGCACATGGCCGACGTTACCCCCAACCTCCTTGTAGGTACTTACCTCGTGCTCACCTTTGCAGAATTGCTGCTTTCTCCCATCGGTATCTCATTCGTGTCCAAGGTTGCTCCTCCAAAGTACAAGGGCATGATGATGGGCGCATGGTTCGTGTCTACCGCTTTGGGTAACGTGTTGGTGGCAATCCCCGGTTTCCTGTGGGGTATGGACCTCACCATCGTATGGGGTACCCTGATGCTTATTTGCGTAGTTGCCGCCCTGTTCATCTTCTCCATCATCAAGAAACTGAACAAGGTCAGCTGATAACGGCTTTTGCACCTCCAAAGGTCTTCCCTAAGACCTTCGAGTGTTAAAATAATGTTAAACGGGCACATTCCTTTGGGAGTGTGCCCGTCTTGCTTTACCTTTGCGGTGTACTATTAAACTATGACACTATGATAACTATTAAGGACCTAACCTTTGCCTATGGGAAGAAGAATCCTGTCCTGCAGGATTTCTCGCTTGATTTCCAGCGAGGAAACATCTATGGACTTCTGGGAAAGAATGGTACAGGCAAGAGTACCTTGCTTTACCTGATTATGGGATTGTTGCATGCCCAGAAGGGCGAGGTGCTGGTGGATGGCATGTCTGCCAAGGACAGAAAGCCCGAGTTGATGAGGGAAATGTTCCTCCTGCCTGAGGAATACGACCTGCCTGCCGTACACCTTTCTGACTATGTCAGTGCCATTGCACCGTTTTACCCCAACTTCAGCATGGAGTTGATGGAGAAATGTCTCTCCTGTTTCGAGATGTCGACTGACGTGAACCTCGGTTCGCTTTCCATGGGACAGAAGAAGAAGGTGTACATGTGCATAGCGCTGGCCGCCAATACACCTTATTTATTTATGGACGAACCCACCAACGGTTTGGACATTCTTTCCAAGAGCCAGTTCCGCAAGGCTATCGTAACGGCCATGTCGCCCGAGAAGACCATCATCGTGAGCACGCATCAGGTTCACGATGTGGAACGTGTGCTGGATCATGTGGTCATCATCGACCGCAACAGGGTATTGCTCAACCAGTCCCTTGTGGAGAATGAAGAACCCGTGGATTTGGAGAAACTGTTCGTTGATACATTAACCCATAACTCTTTGCAACAATGAAAAACTTCGATATAAGACGTTTCTGTGCCGTGGCACGCTGGGATCTCACCATCAACCGTGCCTTTTACAACAAGATGGCTATGGCGATAGCCGCATGCTCCATTTTGCCGGTGCTGTTTTATCATGCCATAGAACTTCTGGAAAAGGTTATGGATTCCGATGGAGTGGGCAAACCCTATTCTTCGTTCCTGGGTGACCTGGAGATCATATCTGTATTCATCTCTGTCTTTTCCAGCATTGCTCTAACGGTGGTCCTCGGCTTTATGTTTCATAATCTCAGGAACCGCCAGGGCAGAATTGCAGAACTCACTCTGCCAGCCTCTAATATCGAGCGTTTTCTGTGGCATGCCTTCGTGGTGCTGGTGGGAGCGCATGTGTGGTTTCTAATGTCGGTGGCACTGGCCGAGATATTGAATGCCATACTTGTGGCGGTAACATTCAATTTTGGCGACTATGAATACGTGTCCCTGACGTCAAAGGTGTGCAATAACTTCTATAGGACCTTGCCAACGTCCATGGTGTTTGACGAGAGTTTCCATCTTGGGGCTTATGTGGCAATAATACTGTCTTCATTATTGGGCATGTCTGTCTATCCGCTTTTCAATGCCTGGAAATACCGACATAACATTGCCTATACCATTTTGTTCTACATCTTGGCATGGTTGTTGCTGATAGTGCTCATATCAGCATGTGCTGCTTTTGCTGCTATCTGCTCATGGGATGTGGCAGGCTTTTTCTATAGAACTTACGGTTTCTTTGAGAATGTTCCCTCCTGGTGTCTCGTTCTTATCCTTAATGTGTTCCTTGCTGGACTTTTGTTCCTCATGTGGCGTTGCACCTATCGCATGTATTGCAAGGCACAGATTACCACCCGTCGCAACCCCTAATACTTGCGCTTATGGAATTCAAGAATCAGAAACCGATATATCTGCAGATTGCCGACTATATCTGCGACAGGATACTCCTTGGCGAGTATGGTGAGGACGAGCGTCTTCCCTCGGTTCGCGAGTTTGCGGCAGAGGTGGAGGTAAACGTAAATACCGTCACCCGCACATTTGAATACCTGCAACTGAACGAGGTGGTGGCTTCCCGTCGCGGACTTGGCGTATATGTCATGCCTGGGGCACGTGAAAGGGTTTATGCCATGCGCCGTGCCGAGTTCTTCAATGTCCAGTTGCCTGAGGTCTTTGCCCTGATGGACACCCTTGGCATCTCCATGGAGGAGGTGGCAACACAATACGACGCATCAAGGCACGCAACGTGAGGCGAGGCCCATCGCATCACGAGGCGATGTCCATCGCAACGTGAGGCGTTGCCCATAGGAATATATTTTCATTTTCAAACACTCTAAGCAATATGATTATCACAACAACACCCAACATCGAGGGTAAGCAGGTTACACGCTATCTTGGCGTAGTGACAGGAGAAACAATTTTCGGCATGAACATGGTTCGCGATTTATTTGCATCCATCCGCGACATAGTGGGCGGACGTGCCAAGTCCTATGAAGAAGTGCTCAGCCGTGCTAAGAATGAGGCTCTGGCCGAAATGGAGGAACGTGCCAAGGCTCTCGGCGCCAATGCCGTACTCAGCGTGTCGCTGGATTACGAAGCCATCGGCGGAAGCGGTTCCATGCTCATGGTCACCTGTAGCGGCACTGCCGTGTGGGTGGAATAGGGCTTAATATACACGGTAACTATAATTGTTGTATTTGACTTTTGTCCCATTCCGAAATAATTGTTACCTTTGCATCAGTATTTAGAGAAATTCCATAACAATTCAATTTTATGATTAAGTCAGCATCAGAAATCCGTTCTGCCGCCCGTACGGCTTTGAGCGGTCATTGGGCAGAAGCCGCAATGTTTACCTTCGTCTATTACCTTGCCTCTTGGGCAATCGGTGCAGTGTCTGCCGGCCTCGATCTGATTGTGCCAGGCGCATCCATGTTGGTGATCTTGCTTGTCCTCCCAATGGGATGGGGATATTCAGTCGCATTCCTGGGCAATAGACGTGGTGCAGAAGATCCGTTCAATATCTCTCGCCTGTTAGATGGTTACAAGGACTTCAGCCGTATCTTCACCACCATTCTGCTCATGCAGTTGTATACATTCCTTTGGGCCTTGCTGCTCATTGTCCCCGGCATCATCAAGGGCCTTTCCTATTCTATGACCTGCTTCGTCCTGTGCGATAATCCCGACATGAAGAACAACGAGGCTATCGAACTCAGCATGAAGATGATGGATGGCCACAAGACGGCCCTGTTTTGGCTTTATCTCACCTTCATTGGATGGGGCATCCTGTGTATCTTCACATTTGGAATAGGTTATTTCTGGCTCGCTCCGTATATGCAGGCTTCTTTGGCCCAGTTCTACGAGGAAGTTAAGGAAGACTATATCACAAGATATGCATTGGCATAATACTCATTTTTAAGAATAACAGGAAGATAGGAGAGCGAATCCGACAGAGGGTTCGCTCTCCTTGCTTCTAACGCCCCCGATGCATCTTCTAGAACACACATTTTCGTCCTCCCAGGTGACTCGTCCTTGTCCTCCCGGACAACATGTTCATGTGCTCGGGAGGGCAAAATCTTATCCTCCATATCCTTGTCTTTGCGTTTCGTGGCATCTCGTTTTTCCCGCCCGGCTTTCCTTCGTTCATAAAAACTCCTCCCGCTTTCCGTTTCCCGTTTTAATCCGACTCCGTCGTCTTGACTGTCGTCTTAGTTGCTCACGTTCGGGGATGTAGGGACTCGGCATGCCGAGTCCGCTTTTGCTATTGTTATCGGACACGGCATGCCGTGTCCCTACCATGCTGCCCGCTTACACGCATATTTAAGCCGACTGCATCGTCTTGAACCTGCTCACGCTCGGCATAATCAAAGTAAACTTTGCTTCTGCTCTCGCTTACACGCAGATTTCCGTTTTCCGTTTTCCGTTCCCCTCTTCCCTCTCCCTCCCTCCCAGGGCGAAAAGGTCCCTTAGAGAAAGTATTGAATATACTTTCGTGTCCTTTGAGGGGAGCAATCCCCATTGCGACGCGCGGACTGGCCGGGGTGGGTCCCCCTCTATATATTATATAATAAGGTGTACCCGCCCTCTCCCGTCCGTTTGTTGTCCATTCTACACTCTTTTTTCTCCATTTTCTTAAAAAATCTTTCGCAACCCTTTGCCGGTTTGCGGAAAAGTCTTACCTTTGCACTCGCAAA
>JAGAQH010000019.1 GCA_017622815.1 Bacteroidaceae bacterium
AAGCAAGCAAGCAAGCAAGCAAGCATATAATAATAGGTACGCGCGAGGAAGATTCTCGTGCCTATCCTTGCCATAGCCTCTCGGTTTGGAAAGAGTGACAGCTCTTCCCAAACCGAGAGGCTTGCGTTGTTATCCCTATACTTCACGCCTCGCCACAAAACAAGACAATCAACATATAACTAATTTAAATAACAAAACAATGAAGAAATTTTTACTTTTATTCGCCGTAATGCTCTCTGCGGTGGGGGCATGGGCACAATTGGTGGAGACCTCAACAGAGGACTCTCCTATTTATTATGTAATCAGTAGTTATAACCGTGGTGGCGTTATCAACTACGCTAATGTAGGTGAGGCTGTTCAACACGCAGACTACAACGATAATAGCCTTTGGTACTTTGAGGCTGTTCCTGACAATGCGAACAATGGTGTCTATATTGTAAACAAGAACAAATCAGGAGAAAACAAGGTTTATTTGGGTAGCGATAAAAAGGCATCTACAACAGCTGCTGTTTGGTATGTGTTGGAGAATGGGGTAAACAATAATGGATTTAGCATATCATCTAAAGCAGAGATCGAAGGCCATTGCTGTCTAGATGCGAGCAATGGCGGTTCTGGTATTGGAGATTATGCTCCTGTATCTACAGACTGGCAAGGTACTACTTGGGTATTCCATAAGGAGACTGATCTTCTTGACCCAACATACAATCCCAACGGTTGGGTAACTCGTGCAGGTACAGGTGGTCGTTATATCAAGTCAATAACGATAAATGGTGTACAGCAAACAACCACTCCTTACTACGGACTTGTATATTTCGATTTGACAGAGAGCGCAACATTCAATGTTGCCGCTGGCAGTGAGGTAGAGATTTCTATTGATAGAAATGGTGGTTGGATGCAGGCGTTTGCTTATGTTGATTTTGATGGCAATGGATTTGCGACCGATGGAGTAGATACAGATGGATACACTCCCACAGGCGATCTTGTAACCTACTCTTGCTACGATGCAGACGACAATGAGGCTGGTGTAAATAGCGCAAGCACAGAGCTTACAGGGGCTAACAGAAATACTGTTGTGATGCCTAACTTTACAGCACCTGAGACTCCTGGCGTATATCGCTTGCGCGTAAAGTACGACTGGAATGATTTGGATCCTAATGGTGCTGATGGGAAGATCAATTCGGCAGGTGGTGTCTTTGTGGATGTTACATTGAATGTTGTCAGTGTAGACGTAATGGCTACCGTTACCTATATATTTAAGTATGGCAATGAAGAAAAGGGTCGTGAGGTTATTGATGTAACCAAGGGTTCTGAGTATCCAGACTATACTCAAACATTCCCTTACGGTATTGTTGCGGCTGCTAAACCTACGGGTACTGTAGAAGCTGATGCAGAAGTTGAAATAGCTCTTGCAAACAACCTCCCCTTCACCGTTTCAACCTTGACCGATGGTGAATTCGGTGGAGACATGGCATGGTATTATCTGAAGATGCGCAGTAAGGATGTTACCTACGATGCGGCTACTGGTAAGGCTCTTGCTCAGAATGTAGATGAGAAGTCTGCATACAACTACTTTGCCTTTACGGGTAACCCCTTCGACGGCTTTAGCATCTACAATTATGTAGCAGGTTCCAATAAGGTGTTCTGGAGAGCAGATGCGACAGACGGAGGCCGCGTATTCTTTACTGACAAGGAGGATACCGATGGCAACACTTGGGTGCTGTCTGCTAATGGTACAAGCGGTTATGTGTTCCGTCTTAACGGCTATGAAACTGGTTACATGAATGACCATCAGCCTGAGATTGCTATATGGAACAGTTCATGGGGTGCAACCGATGGCGGTTCAACGTTTACTTTTGAGTATGTTGAAAATCCGGACTTGACAATTCTTTATGACATTACCTATGAATATGTATATGATGGCGATGTAAAGGCAACCCAGACCTTTACGGTTGAAGAGGGTTCTGAGTATCCTGCTTGCAGTTATGTTGCACCTTATGGCGTAATCGTTGGTGCCAAGCCCGAAGGTTATGTTTCTGCGGATGGAACGCATCAGATTGAATTGACCAAGGAAAAGGAGTTCACTTCTGTAAAGACTGTTGTTGATGCTGCAAACATAGATACATGGTATTATGTCCAGATGCATGCTAATGGCAATGTTACATCTTATATCGAAGACAATGGAGGCTCTACTGTTGAGTGGACTGATAAGACCGTAGCACAAGCAGATATAGAATCCCATCTTTGGGGTTTTGTTGGTGATGTTTTCGGCATGAAGATGGTTAACAAGAAGACTGGTAAGGCAATTGCATCAACAGGAAGTGGTAGTGCTTCTATGTCTGACGTTAATTCTGCAACATCTTTCGTTGTTACGGCCAGCCAGGCTAATGACCCTTGGTTCTGTTTCAAGTATCCGACAAATAACAATTATTTGAATGCGCAGGGTGATTGTATTAAACATTGGGCTGCTAACGATAACGGTTCCTCTTTTAAGGCTACAGAGTACAAGATTCACGAGGTTGAAGTAGGTACAGCAGATTATGCAACTCTCTATCTGGGTTCTAAGGTGTTCATTCCAGAAACAGTTGAGGCTTACGTTGTCTCTGAGGCAACTGGCAACTATGCATCCCTGACTCAGGTGACAGGTTCTCTGCCTGCAAACACAGGCGTAATCTTGAAGGGTGAAGGTACACACCAGTTCATTACATCTGCTGATGCCGCAACAACCATTGAATCTAATCTGTTGGCAGGTTCAGTTGAAAACACTTACGTTGCAGGTCCTGCTTACGTCTTGGCAAATGGTACAAATGGTGTCGGTCTCTACAAGGCAACATTGAACAAGGATGCGGAGGGTGCAGTCGGTACAACCCATTTCCTGAACAATGCTTTCAAGGCATACCTGCCTGCAACCACTGCTGAGTCTCGCTTCCTCGTTTTCAACTTCGGTGATGACAATGCAACCGCTATTGAGGGCATCGAGGCAGAGAGCACTGCCGATGCAGTAGTTTATGACCTGGCTGGTCGTCGCGTACAGAAGGCACAGAAGGGCCTGTACATCGTGAACGGCAAAAAGGTAATCAAGTAATAACGAGAATACAGTTTTAGTTTTAGTTTATAGTGGGGCTTCGGCTCCCTGTTCACCCCCTGCTCCTTTGCCGTGAGGTACGGGACAGGGAGGATGAGCTAAATAATGTGAAACAAATTAGATAATAAGACAAGAATATGAAGAAGATGTATGTTGCTCCCGAAGTGGAGACAATCAAGGTTAATGCCATGAATATGCTGGCTGCTTCTCTGGATGTTAATGAAGAAGAGGTAGATACTTCTGTCTCTGGCGGTCAGCTCGGCCGTGAGGATAACCCCTCTCGCCCCAACATCTGGGAGCAGGGCTGGTAATCCCCAAGACGAGACGTAAGTACATTATTGTAATATACAGACAAGAGGAGTGGCTGCAATGCCGCTCCTCTTGTCGTTTGTAAGCATTTTCCCTGCCTGCACCCAATAACATGGTGTCTCTATAGTGCCAATCCCGTCAATCTTCCCTCTGCCAAAAGATTTGCCAAGACTACACAATACAAAGGCTATGAGAATGGGAGGTATAAGCAGAAAGAGCGCGTTGTATTATATAAACCCAATGTTGTGCAGTATTGTACCTAACACTCAGTCATATTGTACTAAACACTGAATACAAATGTACTCAATACGCAGTACATTATTATAAGCATGTGTTTCGTATGTTTGTTTACTTGTTCTAATACGATTTAATAACTATAGTTGACAGTTTTAACCCCAAACCGGCCATTAGCGTTATGATGATAATCTCCGCGTTCTCTGCGCTCTTTGCGTGAGCATGAACTTACTCTTGCCATAAGGAAATTCTGTGGATTCTGTGAGAGAGAATAAACCCATCTGTGTGAGCTGAGGAATTATATTTCACACGGAATACACAGAATTCACAGAAACGATATAATAGGGGGAGATGTAAAGGGGGCAAGCAGATGGAAAGAATACACAGAATTTGTCGCAGACTTCGTCACGACGGCTGGCGCGGTGAGAAGGAGGAGATATTAACGTTTAACGATTAACGATTAGAGCGGTGAGCACTGTGAAACAGGTGCTATTCTGTGTATTCCAGCGTGAGCGTGAACCTACTCTTGCCATAAGGAAATTCTGTGGATTCTGTGGATTCTGTGAGAGAGAATAACCCCATCTGTGTGAGCTGAGGAATTATATTTCACGCAGAGGGCGCAAAGAGCGCAAAGAATTATAAAATGTTATTGCTTGAGAGAGATGTTCTCCGCGTTCTCTGCGCTCTTTGCGTGAGATATAACCACCACACGGATGTTTTGTTCCCGTTTGTTTCCCGTTTCCCGTTCGTATTTGCGTATTTGCCATAAAAACATTATATTTGCACGGTAAAACGATAAATAGGGCAGATTATGAAGTACCCAATAGGTATACAGCACTTTGAGAGTTTGCGTGAAGATGGTTATCTCTACGTTGACAAGACCAGGATTCTTTACGATCTCGTATCCAATGGACGATACTACTTCCTGAGCCGTCCCCGCCGTTTCGGCAAGAGTCTGCTGATATCTACCTTGGGTGCATATTTCGAGGGCAAGCGTGAACTGTTCCAGGGTCTTGCCATGGAACAGTTGGAGCAGGAGTGGCGTGTGCACCCTGTTCTTCGCCTGGATCTGAATACGGAGAAATACGATTCCATTGACAGTGTTGACAAGAAACTGGACCGCGAGTTCAGGATCTGGGAGAACCTATACGGTGCAGACCCTGCCGAGACTACCCTGCCCATGCGTTTCGAGGGTATCATACAACGTGCCTATGAAAAGACAGGCGAGCGTGTTGTAATCCTGGTGGACGAGTACGACAAACCTCTGCTGCAGGCAATATCTGACAAATCACTACAGGACGAATACCGTGCCACCTTGAAGTCAGTTTATGGTGCACTGAAGAGCATGGACGGATGTATTAGGTTTGCCTTGCTTACCGGCGTTACCAAGTTCAGCAAAGTCAGCGTGTTCAGCGACCTGAACAACATTGAAGACATTTCCATGAATCCTTCCTATTACGATATATGCGGTATCTCCGGGCAGGAACTGCACGATGTGTTTGACGAAGAGATTGGTGAATTTGCCAAGGTGAATGGCCAGACCAGGGAGGAGGCATACGCTATGCTGGAGCAACGTTACGACGGTTACCATTTCGCCCCCTATACGCCTGGCATGTACAACCCGTTCAGTGTCTTGCTTACTTTGAAGAACCAACAATACGGCAGTTATTGGTTCAGCACCGGCACACCCACCTACCTGGTTGAACTGCTGAAGGAGGTGGACATGAACCCCACGGAACTGTCGGGCTACGAGGCCTCTGCCAGCGAGTTGGACAGTGTGCATATAAAGGTCGACAACCCCATAGCGGTGCTTTACCAGAGCGGTTATCTTACCATCAAGGGCTATGACCGTAGTGTCCGCCTGTACACCCTTGACTATCCCAACGAGGAGGTAAAGGAGGGATTCATGAGTTTCCTGATGCCCTTCTACACTCCCATTTCTCAGAACGACTCCCCGTCGTTTGTTGGAAAGTTCGTTCGGGAGGTTAGGAACGGCAAGGTTGATGCCTTTATGCTGCGCCTTAAGGCCCTTATGGCTGATACTCCTTACGAATTGATACGCGACCTCGAGGTCCATTACCAGAATGTTATGTTCATCTTCACCAAACTGATGGGTTTGTATGTCCAGGCGGAATACCGTACTTCCCGTGGGCGCATAGACCTGACCATAGGTACCGACAGGTACGTTTATGTCATTGAGTTGAAACTGGACGGTTCTGCCGAGGATGCTCTGGCCCAGATAAACGAAAAGGACTATGCCCTGCCCTTTGCCGTGGACGGCAGGGAGACGGTTAAGATAGGCGCTAACATCACAAGCGAAACCCGCAATCTGGAACGTTGGCTGGTGGAGTATTGAACGGTGAACGTTTAACGATTAACGTTGAATGTTTAACGATGAATAGGTTTTAACCGAAAAGTACGTACATAAAAAAAGAAGGTTGTCTCACGACAACCAATCTTTCGTTAACCTTAAATCTAATACCATGAAAAACACGATGCAAAGGTACGGCTTTTTCCGAGACCTGCAATAGTAAGGGCGAACTTTTTGCCCGTACTCCGTGTTTTATTGATTTATGTCAAGTGGTTTTAGAAATACCCGATGCAAATGGGACTTTAGCTTGTTTCACGCAGAGATTGGCATGATATGATATATATGGAACTCTGCGTTCTTTGTGCTCTCTGCGTGGAATAGGGAAAGAATTTATGCTTTTTTTCACGCAGAGGCCGCAGATTACGCGGAGATTTTGGTGCTGTTTGCGCTGTCGCTGGATTAGTCGCAAGCTTTGCTACGACAGAGGTCGCAGAGGTTGGTATGAGATTATATATATATATGGAACTCTGCGTTCTTTGCGTTCTCTGCGTGGAATAGTGAAAGAATCTGTGCTTTTTTCACGCAGAGGTCGCAGATTACGTGGAGATATTCAGTGCAGTCTTTGTTATTGCGTTACTTAGTTATGTTCTGCGTTCTTTGCGCTCTCTGCGTGGAATAGGGAAAGGTTCTGTGTTTTTTCACGCAGAGTTCGCAGATTACGCGGAGATATTCAGTGCTGTTTGCGCTGTCGCTGGATTAGTCGCAAGCTTTGCTACGACAGAGGCCGCAGAGGCAGGCATGACAGATTCTATGCTTTTTTCACGCAGAGGTCGCACATTACGTGGAGATATTCGGTACTGTCTTTGTTGTTGCGGTACTTGGCTATGTTCTGCGTTCTTCGTCGTAGCGAAGCTTGCGGCTAATCCAGCGTTAGCGTAATACCCTATCCAAGGAGTCTTTGCGTTCTTTGCGCTCTCTGCGTGAAAAAAGGCCTGTGGGCTTTGTGTTTATTTCTTGCAAGAGCCGGTTTAATATTTGTTGACTATTCGTTTGATCCCGTCCTTGAGGTTTTCTGTGTTGAAGTTGATTAGAATACCAACACGTTTATCTGTTAGCCTCAGATAGGTTAACAACTGCTTGTGGTGCAGAGGTTTCAACTCTTCTACTGATTTTAGTTCCACAATAAGTGTGTTGTCTACAAGAACGTCAAGTCTGAGGCCATTTCCAAGATTAGTTCCTTTGTAGTTTATCTCTATCTCAACTTGTGTCTTTACTGGGATGCCATTTAGTGTCAGTTCGTGAACAAGTGCCTGTTCGTAAATATTTTCAAAGAGACCAGGCCCCAATGTCTTATGCACTTCCATTGCACATCCAATAACCTTGTAGGATAGTTCGTCTATTTGATTCATGTTGTATTAGTGTTGAATGCTGGAACAAAGTTAAAAAATGATGAATGTTTCTGCCAATTCTCTTGTTTTTGTGTGAGAAAGGTGGGTATATTTTTTCACGCAGAGGTAGGCATGATATGATATATATATGGAACTCTGCGTTCTTTGCGCTCTCTGCGTGGAATAGGGAAAGGTTCTGTGTTTTTTTCACGCAGAGGCCGCAGATTGCGCAGAGATTTTCGGTACTGTCTTTGTTGTTGCGGTACTTGGCTATGTTCTGCGTTTTTTGCGCTCTCTGCGTGGAATAGGGAAAGAATCTGTGCTTTTTTTTCACGCAGAGTTCGCAGATTACGCGGAGATATTCAGTGCTGTTTGCGCTGTCGCTGGATTAGTCGCAAGCTTCGCTACGACAGAGGTCGCAGAGGTTGGCATGATATGATATATATTGAACTCTGTGTTCTTTGCGCTCTCTGCGTGGAATAGGGAAAGGTTCTGTGCTTTTTCACGCAGAGGCCGCAGATTACGCGGAGATATTCAGTACTGTCTTTGTTATTGCGTTACTTGGTTATGTTCTGCGTTCTTTGCGCTCTCTGCGTGAAAAAGGAGTGCTGCGTTGTCGTTATGTTGGCAGATTACATGAAGATGTTTTGGGCTTATCCCTCTATCAGCACGGTGGCATAGGCAGATATGCCCTCCTCGCGGCCGGTGAAGCCGAGTTTCTCTGTGGTGGTGGCCTTGATGCTGATGTCGTCCGCGTCTATGCCCATGCATTCGGCCAGACATTCCTGCATGGCGGGGATGTGGGTCTTCAGTTTCGGGCGCTCGGCACAGATGGTGGCGTCTATGTTGCCCACGCGGTATCCCTTGGTGGCAATGATTTCCACGGTTCGGCGCAGGAGGATCTTGCTGTCTATGTTCTTGAATTCTGCACCGGTGTCGGGGAAGTGATAACCGATGTCGCGCATGTTGGCGGCGCCAAGCAGGGCATCGCAGATGGCATGTATGAGCACATCGGCATCACTGTGGCCAAGGAGGCCCTTGGTGTGCTCCAGGCGGATGCCTCCAAGCCAGAGGTCGCGGCCTTCTACAAGTTGGTGTACGTCGAATCCGAATCCTACTCTGATTTTCATGGTTGATGGTTTTGGTTTTTTTAAAAGGTCCTTAGAGTCTTTAAGGTCTTTAGGGTCTTTAGGGGATTATTAGGGATGAGAGGGTGGGGTCGGGGAACTGTTGTGCCCGATGCTGGAGATATGCCAGCAGGTCCTCCAGGATGATGAAGGGGAGGTTGAACTGTGTGGCACGGCTGGCGTTGTAGTAATCCTCTACGGCCTGGCAGATGTTCCGTGGCATGTCCTTGGGGATGAGGATGCAATCCGTGTCGTCTGCCATCCCGGTATTGGCATAGGCTCCGAGGCAACCGAGGGCTTGTGCCAGTGAGGGCATGGAGTCCATGATGGAGGTGTGGACGAATATTTCCTTGTTGTAGAGGACATCGGGGGCATCCAGCGTGAGGGGTGAAGCCTGGCGGGTGTTCTTAAGTCCGCTTATCTCGGGAGCGGCCCAATGGAGATGCTCTTGTGTCAGGTGCAGTTCCTTGGGCATGTCCTCCGGCACCTGATAGGCAGAGTATTCTCCATGCTGTATGCGTTGCAGGTCCTCTGCCGTAAGTCGGCGGATGTTGTAGCCGTCGTGCACGTAGAGGCGCCAGTAGTTGATGACCTCGGGGTCGGGGTTCTCGCCGACAAGCAGGAAGTGCGTGTTGCGTTGCAGTTTGTCATAGCGCACTTCGGCCGAACCAAGTTTCAGCAAGGTGCTGCGGAGAGTCTGGCGGCTCTGTGGAAAGGCGCCTGTCGCCACCACTTTGCGTCCGAGGAACGGGCATGGGAGAGTGGGGGAGGCATCGAAGTCGTCAAAGAGAGAAAGTTGCTCTGCTTGCATGTGTCGGGTATGATGAGTGTCAGTGCAAAAGTACGATTATTTTTGCAGAATAGTGCCATTGCGCCGGGTTTTGTAGGCGTTTTATAAAGAAAAGTTGTACCTTTACACACCGAATGACTATATAATATATATAAGGTATAATATAACAGGAAGACAATATGAGCAAGCAACAGCAGATACAGATCCAGTTCAAGTTGAACGACGTCCGTCAGGTACAGTTCGTGACCCTTTGCAACGAGTGGCCCGAGGGCGAATTGCAGGTAGGCAACCAGATAAACTTCAGCAGCGACACGCAGAACCGTCTGGTTCGCTGTCTGCTGAACATAGAATACAAGAAGAACGACATCACGCAGATGATGTTGGGTGTGGAGACCGTCTTCGAGTTCTCCCGCGAGTCGTGGTCGTCCATGTATGACCTGAACGGTGACCAGTGGATACTGCCCGTAGGTCTGGTGCACCACCTGACAGACATCACCATAGGCGCTGCCCGTGGTATCCTGGCCGTGCGCACCGACGATGCAGGTTTCCCCCGTGCCATGCTGCCGTTGGTGAACCCACAGCAGTTCATGCGCGACAATCTGCGCTTCCCGCGCAATGCCGCACCGCAGGTGCCCACAACCCCACAGGCCGAGGCATAATGCAACTGATACCTAAACTGGATGTGCACACGCACACCATAGTTTCCGGCCATGCCTACAGCACGATGCAGGAAATGGCTCGCGAGGCCGCTGAACGCGGCTTGGAGATACTGGGAATAACGGAACATGCACCCGGTATCCCCGGCACGTGCGACCCCATATATTTCCGCAACCTTCATGTCGTGCCGCGCGAGATGTATGGTGTGAAACTTATGCTTGGTGCGGAACTCAATATCCTGGACAAGGACGGCACGCTGGATTTGGATGAGTACTACTATCGTATGCTGGACCTGCGCATTGCCGGCATACACTCGCTCTGCTGGAAGGGAGGGACACGCGAGGAGAACACGCAGGGCATGATAAACGTGGTGCGCAATCCATGGGTGCAGATAATCTCGCACCCCGGCGACGGTACGGCAGAACTGGACTTTGAACCCATAGTGCTGGCGGCAGGGGAGAGCCGGACGCTGCTGGAGATAAACAACAGCAGTCTTATCCCCTCGAGAGGAAAGGTGCAGGCCAGGGCCAATAACGTGGAGATCCTGCGCCTGAGCCGTAAGCATGGCATTCCCGTGATACTGGGCAGCGATGCGCATACTGCCTTCTCCATTGCCGACTACAGGTATCTGTGGGAACTGATAGAGGAAACGGACTTCCCATCGGAACTTATCATGAACGACAAACCGGATGAGTTTCTGGCGTACATTGGCTGACCTGCTTCTGCCACGCCATTGTGTGGTGTGCGGTGCCGAGTTGGACGGCACGGAACAGGACCTGTGCAATGTGTGCCTTTGCCGGATGTTGCCGGTAACATGGGAGAGTACCACGGACAACCCATTGCTTCGCCTCTTGTGGGGCAAGCACGATGTGGAGGCGGCAGGCAGTTCGTTTTACTACAATTCTTCCTCGGATTTCCACAACGTATTCATAGCGATAAAGTATGGGGGATGCCCGAAGTTGGGGGAGAGGTTGGCGCGCCTGTCTTTCCCCGTGTGGCATGCCCGTGGCTTGGGACAGAATGCCGATTGCGTGATACCTGTGCCTCTGTCATGGAAGAGACGCTTGAAGCGTGGCTACAACCAGGCCGAATGGATAGCACGCGGCGTGGCCGATGCTGCGGGCATCCCATTGTGTACGGATGTGCTTGCCAGAAGGAAAGACAACGAGACTCAGACGCACAAGTCTGCCAGCCAAAGGCAGGAGAACACCCGCGGCATTTTTGTCGCCAAGAATGGACGGACAAATTTGGACGGCAAGACCGTGCTTCTGGTGGACGACATCATGACCACCGGTGCGACCATCAGCGATAGCATACGTGCGCTGAGGGAAGCATTTCCCTCGGTACGCGTGCAGGTCTATACGCTGGGATGGGCGGGGGAGCGGTGAGGGAAACGGAAAGCGGAAAGCGGAAAACGGAAAACTGCGGTGAGCGGCTATATCATACCCCCTCCCCCCTACGGGGTGCTCGCCCCTGTCTCAGGGGGAGAGTCAGTTACAGAAGTAAACCACACTCAACTTTGTCCCTCTGAGACAGGGGGACGAGCGAAGCGGAGGGGGTATGATATAAACGGAAAGGTGAAAACGGAAAACGGAAATCTGCGAGTAAGCGAAAGCAGAAGCATGGTAGGGACACGGCATGCCGTGTCCGATAACAAAGCATAAGCGGACTCGGCCGAGTCCCTACATCCCCGAGCGGGAGCAGATTCAAGACGACGGAGTGGATTAAAACGGAAACGGTTAGATGCCTCGGGAAAGTCTGAGTATTCTGAGTATTCCGAGTATTCCGAATACTGGAAGAATGAAAACACGGACACGGCATGCCGTGTCCCTACAGAGGATAAAACATGAAAAAAGATTGATGATATGAGTGAGATACTGATGACTCCGGATGTGTGCATGCAATTCCTTGTGTGGTCCTACTACTACCATGGTGTCATGCCACAGAAGGAGGTGAGTTATGCGGAGTGCGGATTGTTTGCGGAAAAGGACGTTGCACGTCTTGATGAACTGAAAAGCACGTTGTTCAAGTGCTTTGAGGAAGATTCTGTGGTGCGTGCCTGCCAGCAGTTTCAGTTGGCAAAGCACCGTGGCGAACCATGCCCGTTCCCCCAGCAGATGTTGGACAGGATGTTTGCGGGGGAACTGAAGGACTAAGGGGGGATAGCGTCCTTAAGGTCCTTGATCTCCTTAAACTCCTTAAACTCATTAAATTCCTTAAACTCCCCATTCTCCTTATGGTACCGAGAAGTCGGCGGTTAGGGGGAGGTGGTCGCTGAGTCCGCCGAGATAACTTGTGCCTCCATAGGTGCGATGGGGGATTTGCTTCTTTGTCCTAAGAAGCCAGGGGAAGCGGCACTCTGTGGCTTTGCCAAGGGAGTGCCGGTGCAGTTCCGGAGATACCAGTATATGGTCCAGGTATCCCCATACGCTACGGAAGTAGTATGTGCCCCGTTTGTCGTTCAAAGTTTTCCTGTCTGTGGGCATCAGCGTTACGAGCCGTTGGGACAGGGAAGTGAAGATTTCATCGCCAGGTTCAGCGTTGAAATCGCCCATTATCATTACTTTTCGTCCTTTTAACGAGTCCAGGATGTTGCACAATGAGTTCACGGCCAAGGCACGGTTTTGGCGTGTGGCCCTGTCATTGTTGCGCCGGCTTGGCAAGTGTACCACGCAGACGTGCAGGGTGTCATTGCCCACCATGCCGTTGGCAACAAGGATGTCTCTCGTCGGGCGCAGGCCATGCTCCTGAGAGGGTATGCGTACGGCATGCCACGACAGGAGTGAGAATACCTTTGGGTTGTACAGAAGCGCCACGTCCACGCCACGTTCGTCCGGACTGTCTGTTATGACATACTTGTAGCAGGCCGACCAAAGGGCGGTGCGGCGTGTCAGGTCGCGAAGAACGGTGTCGTTCTCCACTTCCTGAATGCCAACCAGTGCCGGCAGTTCCATTGCCGCCAGAGTTTGGGTGATGCCACGCAACTTTCGCCAGTAGCGTCCGCTATGCCACCGGCGTTCTGCATGAGGGAGAAATTCCAGGTCGTTCTTGCCCTCGTCGTGAACCGTGTCAAAGGCATTCTCTATGTTCCATGTTGCCACACGGAACCTCTGCCCATGAACTGATGTCAGTGGCAGGAGCATCGAAAGCAGAACAAAAAGGTACCTCATGTGGACAAAGATAGCAATAAAAGCCACAATTCAGCCGTGATGCCGTATCTTTTTCGTATATTTGTACGGAAATTCCCGTAAAATGGCAGACAATAAACAACAAAGCGGTGGTGCTGTCCACCACCTTAGCAACATGTACCAGAACTGGTTTCTGGACTATGCTTCGTATGTAATCCTGGAGCGTGCCGTGCCGCATATCGGCGATGGCTTCAAGCCTGTCCAGCGGCGCATCCTCCACTCCATGAAACGCATGGACGACGGCCGCTACAACAAGGTGGCCAACATCGTGGGTCACACCATGCAGTTCCATCCCCATGGCGATGCCAGTATCAAGGACGCTCTGGTACAGTTGGGACAGAAGGAATTGCTCATTGACTGCCAGGGAAACTGGGGCAATATCCTCACCGGCGACGATGCGGCCGCGGCCCGTTACATTGAGGCCCGCCTGTCCAAGTTCGCCTTGGATGTGGTATTCAATCCCAAGACTACGGAATGGAAACTGAGTTATGACGGACGCAACAAGGAGCCGGTGGCCCTGCCCGTGAAGTTCCCTCTGCTTCTGGCTCAGGGAGCGGAAGGCATTGCCGTGGGCCTGTCGTGCAAGATATTGCCACACAACGTAGGTGAGATTTGCGAGGCTGCCATCAAATACCTCCATGGCGAGGAGTTCCAGTTGTATCCCGACTTCCCCACGGGCGGCAGCATAGACGTGAGCCGTTACAACGACGGCCAGCGCGGAGGTGCGGTGCGTGTGAGAGCCAAGATAGAGAAGCGCGACAACAAGACGCTGGCAATTACGGAGATTCCCTTCGGCAAGACCACAGGTACGGCATCCAAACCCTCCACTTTCATCGACTCCATACTGAAGGCTGCCGAGAAGGGCAAGATAAAGGTGCGCAAGGTGGAGGACATGACATCCGCCAACGTGGAGATACTGGTGCACCTTACCCCAGGCGCATCTTCCGACAAGACGATAGATGCCCTGTATGCCTGTACGGATTGCGAGGTGAGCATAAGTCCCAACTGTTGTGTCATCGACGAGAGGAAACCTCAGTTCCTTACCGTCAGCGACGTGTTGCGCCGTTCCGTGGACAACACCCTCGGACTCCTGCGCCAGGAAAGGCTTATCCGCAAGGGCGAGTTGTTGGAGCAGTTGCACTTCGCCTCCCTGGAACAGATATTCATAGAGGAGCGCATCTATAAGGACAAGAAGTTCGAGAATGCCAAGACCATGGACGAGGCCTGCGAATGGATTGATGAACGCCTGACGCCATGGTATCCCAAGATGGTGCGCGAGGTTACCAAGGACGACATCCTGCGCCTCATGGAGATAAAGATGGCCCGCATCCTGAAGTTCAACAAGGACAAGGCCGAGGAACTGATGGCCCGCATCCGCGAGGAACTGGCACAGATAGACCGGGAACTGGCCAATATGGTGGAGGTGACCTGCAAATGGTTCGAGTTCATCCTGGAGAAGTACGGCAAGGACCATCCGCGCCTTACGGAGATAAAGAACTTCGACACCATTTCTGCCGCTACGGTGGTTGAGGCCAACGAGAAACTGTACATCAACCGCGAGGAGGGTTTCATCGGCACATCGCTGAAGAAGGACGAGTACATCTGCAACTGCTCCGACATAGACGACGTCATCATCTTCTACAAGGACGGCACGTACAAGGTGGTGAAGGTGGCCGACAAGATTTTCGTCGGTGAAACCGAACGTTCCAAGAAGGAGAAACGCAAGGTGGAGATTATCCACGTGGCCATCTTCAAGAAGAGCGACACGCGCATCATCTACAATGCCGTGTACCGCGACGGCAAAGCCGGCAACTACTATGTGAAGCGTTTCAACGTTACCAGTATGACACGCGACCGCGAGTATGACCTCACCAAGGGAACTCCCGGCAGCCGTGTGCTATACTTTACCGCCAATCCCAACGGCGAGGCCGAGGTGATAAAGGTGGTGATGAAACCCAACCCGAAGTTGAAGAAGGTGTTCTTCGACTACGACTTCTCCCTGCTTGCCATCAAGGGACGTGCTTCCATGGGCAATCTGCTCTCGAAGAACGAGATTGCCCGTGTAACACTGAAGAGCCACGGCGGCAGTACACTGGGCGGACGCAAGGTGTGGTGGGACCCTGACATAAACCGTATCAACTATGACGAGCAGGGCGAATATCTGGGCGAGTTCCAGAGCGACGACCAGATACTTGTTGTACTGCCTGGCGGTGAGTTCTACGTTACCAACTTCGATACAAACAACCACTACGAGAGCAATATCCTGCGCATAGAGAAGTACGACTCGGCCAAGGTTTGGACGGCAGTGCTCTTCGATAAGGACCAGAACGGCTATGCCTACGTGAAGCGTTTCCCCATGGAGGCGACACCGCGCAGGCAGAACTTCCTCGGTGAGAATCCCGATAACGAACTGCTATTGCTTACCGATACGGCATATCCCCGCATAAAGGTGACCATGGGTGGAGTGGACGATTTCCGCGATCCCATCGAACTGGATGCCGAAGAGTTCATCGGAGTGAAGAGTTTCAAGGCCCGTGGCAAGCGCATTACCACGCTTAATGTGGCCGGGGTGGAGGAACTGGAACCCTTGCGTTTCCCTGCAGAGACTGTTGAGACAGAGTCGGACAAGCCCGAAGATGAGACGGTAGAAGACCCCGATGCCGGCAAAAGCCAGCAGGACGTGGCCGACGAGATGACAGGGCAGATGCATCTGTTTGACTGATATAGTGTATAGGCGCACCACTACATGAAGCACGCCATTGCCATACTGATGTTTCTTTTTCCTTTCGTCTGCCTCTGCGGCCAGACGGCAGGAGATTCCATACGTTCCCATGCCTTCATGCTTGGTGTGGGTTCGTCGCATCAGTTGGATACCTACCTCTCGCCACAGAACTACGACGGCTTCCAGATATCCCTGCTCAGGGAGACCCTCCGCATGACACGTCTGGCCGGCCGCCGCATATCCTTCCAGAGCCTATGGCAGGGAACCTTCTCGCATAGCGACAACGCCTCTGGTACGGCAACGGACTGGGGCGGGCACATAGGATACGATGCCCTGTGGCACTACAACTGGACACCCTTGCAGGGTCTCCGCCTGATGGCCGGCGGTGCGGTGGGTGCCGATGCAGGTTTCCTCTACAACTCCCGTGGCGGGAACAATCCGGCACAGGGCAGGTTGGGAGCGGACCTTTCCGCCTCCGTCATGGCAATATACCGCCTCCGCCTTTGGGGACAGGACCTGGCACTGAGGTATCAGGCCAACATGCCTCTGGTGGGTGTGATGTTTTCTCCTCAGTTCGGCCAAAGTTATTATGAGATAGGAGAGGGGTACACCAATGGCAATGTGTGCTTTTCCCATCCCGGCAATGCCTTCAGCCTGTGGCAACAACTTACGGTAGACATCCCCTTGGGCAGACACATTGTGATGAGGGCAGGCTATCTGTGCGACATCAGGCAAAGCCATGTCAACGGCATAAAGATGCACGACCGCTCCCACTCCTTCATGATAGGATTCGTAAGGCATTTCCGCAAGGTGGGGCGTGACGAACGCAAGGCGGCAGCCGTGATACTTTAGAACGGAAAACGGAAATCGGAAAACGGAAAACTGCGAGTAAGCGAATTTTGCGTGTAAGCGAGAGCAGAGTCAAACTTGTTTGAATTATGCCGAGCATGAGCAAAATCGACGAACCAAAGGTCGACGTTAAGTCAAGTCAAAAGCAGAAGCATGGTAGGGACACGGCATGCCGTGTCCGAGAACAAGAGGAGGCAACGTAAAATAAAAGCAGAAACAGGAAATATGAAGAATATGTTTTTGAGAACACGGACAACTGGAATAAAGGCTGGATTTCCCGCTTCCCATTTCCTTTGTCCCTCTAAGATAGGGGGACGAGCGAAGCGGAGGGGGGATGTCCTAACAGTTTTCCGTTTTCCGTTTTCCGTTCGTGATGTTTTCCGTTTTGACTTTGTCGAATCTGCTTCCGCTCGGCATAATCAAAGTGGACTTTGCTTCTGCTCTCGCTTACTCGCAGCTTTCCGTTTTCCGTTTTCCGTTTTCCGTTTAATAATACTATTCTCAACCCTGACGCTCGCCTCGTGTGTAGATGAGGTGCAGTTCGACAATACCCCCGAGGGCAATATGGAAGCCCTTTGGAAGATTATCGACGAGCACTATTGTTTCCTGGATTACAAGGCAGAGGCCATCGGTTTGGATTGGGACGAGGTGCATGCAAGGTATCGTGGCAAGTTGGACAAGAACATGAGTTCCGCCCAGTTGCAGGAGGTTCTCTGCAACATGCTTGCCGAGTTGCGCGACGGGCATGTCAACCTCTACACAGCCTCCGATGTGGGACGCTATTGGGCATGGAAAGAGGATTATCCCTCCAATCTCAACGATGAAATCAGGGAATCCTATCTCGGTACGGACTATCGTATAGCCTCGGGGCTCTACTACCGCATCCTGGATGACAATGTGGGATACATCGTTTACAAGAGTTTCTCTTCTGCAATAGGCGAGGGCAACATTGCCGAGGTACTGCACCATCTGCGCCTCTGCTCGGGTTTGATAATAGATGTCCGTGGCAATGGCGGCGGGCAGTTGGACTATGCCCAAAGGCTTGCATCGCATTTTACCAACGAGCGCATACTGACGGGCTACCGCTCGCACAAGACAGGTACGGGTCATTCCGACTTCTCCGACCTCACGCCAGAATACCTTGAACCCAGCACCACGGTGCGTTGGCAGAAGCCAGCCATAGTGCTTACCAACCGCGGATGCTATAGCGCCACAAACACTTTCGTGCGCGATATGCTCTGTTGCCTCAATGTCCGTACCCTGGGAGACAGTACCGGAGGCGGTAGCGGCATGCCCTTTACCAGCGAACTGCCCAACGGATGGCTGGTGCGCTTCAGCGCCTGTCCCCAGTACGACAGGGAGAAGCGCCACATAGAATTCGGCATCGCTCCCACCATACCATGCGAATTGAAGGCCGAGGACGTGGCAAAGGGCGAGGATACGCTGATAGAAACGGCCCGCAAGTTGTTGGCAAGATGATGAAACCGCATATAAAGAAGTAATACAGATACTGCTATGAAGCATCTACGTTATATGGTAATATTCCCGTTGTTGCTGATAATGGTCTCCATTGTTGTCGGTTGGAGGTGCTATGACAAGGCCAGGACAGAGATGGTGGAGGACCTGAACCAGGCCCTGCAACGTACGACGGTGGCGGATGAGGGAGTGGATGCCATGCTCGACTCCCTGTCCTGCATGCACGGCAACCCAATGCTCACTTTCAACGGCACTCACCATGGCTTTGCCCGGTTCCTGCGTATCCCATCCTTGCGAGACACGGCACATATATCCTATTCCCTGGCACAGGTCGGTGGGGAATGTAATGGCGGAACCACCCATGCGCGTATTGTCAGCGACACAATCACGGTGGCTGGTTGCGGAGCCGACGGCAGGGATGTTCTTTTGGCAGTAAGGGCTTTTGCCAACCCCTCCATGGCAAGTGTTTTCGGTCACGCCGGCATGGCATGGCCCATGGCGTCTTTTTTCCTGGGCCTGATGTTGCTCGCCTTCATGCTTGCAAACGGCAGGCTTGTACACGCCTCGGTGGGAGCCGGCGCGCCATCCCGTGCCGACCTGATGCTTACTCCCATGCAGCAACAACTCATGGACATGTTCCTTGCCAGTCCCGGCCGCACCCTTTCCAAGGAGGAAATCTGCTCGGCATTATGGCCCAAGAAGGACAATCCCGATGATTCTTTCTATACATTCATAAGCAGGATGAAGTCTTCTATGGCAAGACAATCGTCTTCGTTCAAGATAGAGAACAAGAGAGGACGGGAATATGTTCTTGCCGATGAAAAGGGCGATTTTGCACAGGGCTGATGCCGGAAGCGCTGTGCCGTGCTGCTTCCTTGCGTAATTGTAAGGGTAATGTAAGGTGGGTTTTGCATGAAGGTATGCCGCTCCTTCATATCTTTGCCGGAGAAACCAAATCCGTGCAATCATGCAAAAGTTCCGATTCAATCTTGTTGACCGCATCATGGGGTGGGTGGCGTTTGCCATTGCCGCCACGGTCTATTGTCTTACGGCAGAACCTACGGCAAGCCTGTGGGACTGCTCCGAGTTCATCATTTCCGCCTATAAACTGGAGATAGGCCATCCGCCAGGCGCACCCTTCTTCATGCTTACGGCCAACCTCTTCTCCCAGTTTGCCTCCGACCCGTCCCAAGTGGCATACATGGTGAACATCATGTCTGCCCTGCTCAGTGCCGGGTGCATCATGCTTCTGTTCTGGACGGTGTCCCACCTGATGCGCCGTCTGCTATGCGGTTATGGCGAGGTGGAGCGCATGCAGGATCTCCTCCTGATTGAAGGTTCCGCACTGGTGGGCGCACTGGCCTGCATGTTCAGCGATTCCTTCTGGTATTCTGCGGTGGAAGCGGAGGTTTATGCCTATTCCAGTTTCCTTACCGCCCTGGTGTTCTGGCTCATGCTGAAGTGGGACGAGGAGGCGGATGCCCCCGGTTCTGACCGTTGGCTTCTGCTCATATCATATTTCATAGGTCTGTCCATAGGTGTGCATCTGCTGAACCTGCTCTGCATACCTGCCATGGTGCTGGTGTATTACTTCCGTAGAACGCGGAAAGTGGGCATGTGGGGCATCTGCAAGGCATTGCTGGTAAGTTTTGCCTTGCTTGGCGGCATACTCTACGGACTCATACCCGGTGTGTTGTGGTTGGCAGGCAGGGCAGAACTGCTGGCCGTAAACCAGTTGGGACTTCCCTTCAATTCTGGGCTTCTTGCCTTTATATTATTGCTTTCCGTACTGGTTGCCTGGGGTCTGTGGCGATGGCGCGGTACAAGAAGGCTTGTCCTGTCCTGTGTGACCCTGATACTGGTCGGTTTCAGTTGCTATGGTGTAATCCTTGTCCGCTCTGCCGCCAATCCGCCTATGGACGAGAATTCCCCCGAGGACGTCTTCGCCCTGAAACGCTACCTCAACAGGGAGCAGTACGAGGATAATCCCCTGTTCTATGGTCCGACTTACAAGGCAAAGCCCGAATACGAGCGCAAGGGCGACTTTATGGTTGCCAAGCGCAAGGAGGGAGAGACCGTCTGGCGCAAGTCGGAGAAGACGGGGAAGTATGTGGACGCGGGCAATAAGTTGGAGTACGTCTACGACAACAACATGCTCTTCCCACGTATGCACTCGTCACGTCATGCCCAGGCCTACAAGCAGTGGATGGGAGGCGTGGAGGGACCCACGATGAAGGAAAACATCCGTTTCTTCGTGTCCTACCAATTATATTATATGTATATAAGGTACTTCCTGTGGAACTTTGTCGGCCGGCAGAACGACATCCCCGGCAACGGAGAGACGGAGCACGGCAACTGGATAACGGGCATAGATGCCGTGGACGGTTTGCTCTTGGGGTGCGATATGGACAAACTCCCCTCCGACCTGAGGGAGAACAAGGGACGAAATGTCTATTACGCCCTGCCCCTGCTATTGGGACTGTTGGGCATGGTGTGGCAACGCAGGCGAGGCGCTCAGGGCAGGGCACAGTTCCTCGTCACCTTCTGGCTCTTCTTCATGACAGGAATAGCCATAGTCCTGTACCTCAACCAGACTCCCCTGCAGGCCAGGGAGAGGGACTATTCCTATGCCGGTTCCTTCTATGCCTTCTGCATCTGGGTGGGACTTGGCACCGGTGCGGTGGTATCGTTGCTGAGGCGCATGAAGTTGGGAGAGCGCACCTCGGCCGTTGGCGGCGTGCTCCTGTCTCTGCTTGTGCCCATACAGATGGGATGCCAGAACTGGGACGACCACGACCGTAGCGGACGCTATACCTGCCGCGACTTCGGACGGAACTATCTGGAGACGGCACCCGAGGAGGGCAATCCCATCATCTTTTGTCATGGCGACAACGACACCTTCCCGCTTTGGTATGTCCAGGAAGTGGAGGGGAAGCGCACGGAGGCAAGGGCATGCAATCTGTCCTATGCCGGTGCCGACTGGTACGTGGAGCAGATGCTCCGCCCGGCCTACGGCTCTCCCGCTTTCCCTTTGGGATGGGAAACGGAAGACTATAGTTATGGCAACAACGACGTGGTGCGGATAGAGCCCGAACTGCACGACAGGGTCCTTGCCCTCTACAGGCAGGAACCTCACACTCTAAGGAGAATTCTGGGCGAAGAACCGTTCGATATGGCCAACATACTGAAGCATTGGGTGTTCAACCGCACGGACGGCATGAGCGAGGAGGATGTGCGCCTGCGACGGTATGTGAAGGCTCTTGCCTGCGGACGCGAGGACGAATGGGAAACACTGGACATACGCTGCATCCCCACCGACACGGCCTTTGCCGTGCAGAAGTCGGGCAAACGCATGCCCCTGTCTTTCGCCGGCAAGGACATGCTGTTCAAGAGCGACCTGCTGATACTCCAACTCCTCGTAAATGCCGATGAAACCAGGCCTTTGTATGTGACTACGTCCATGAACGTGGATGATGTGGCATATCTGAAACCTCATCTTGTGCTCGAAGGTCTGCTGTATCGCATCGCCCCCTCCGATAGCCTGGAAACGGAAATACGTGTGGACGTGGAGCGCCTGTACGAGAACATCATGAAGAACTTCTCCTACGGAGGTTTGTCTGCTGGTGATGTGTATGCCGACTATGACGTGCGTAAGATGGCATACGGACATCAGCATAAGATGGCAACCCTGATAGATGCCTTGCTTGAGCAGGGCGACAATGAGCGCGCCTTGGCCGTTGTACGCAAATGGCAACAGGAAATGCCTCCGCATGTCGTGCCCTACGACGATGCTGCCCTTTCCATGCTGCGTTGCCTCTACCATACTGGGCATCACGAGGAGGCCGATGCACTTGCCAATGACATGCTCTCCCGTTCGGTGGAGTGGTTGGAATGGATAGGCACGTTGCGCCCCGAGCGCCGTCGCGGTTCCGCCTTCACGGAATACCGTTGGAACCGTATAATGGAAAGGACCGTGTCCATGTTGTTCCATTACGACAGGAAAGAACTTCTCAGTACCTATTTCCCCGAACAAATATCAAAATAATGCCTATGACCCTGAAACGCCTCTTCGTGGAACGCACGCACTATGTCGTTTCCGCCCTTGCCGTATCCCTCATCCTGTTGGGCCTCCTGCTCATGACAGGAGAGGGCAGTAGCAACGAAACATTCTGTCCCGACATCTTCTCCGCACGGAGGATAACCCTCGCACCTCTCCTGTGCCTCGCCGGTTACCTGATGCTCATTCCTGCCATACTGTGGCGCAGAAAGACGTGAAGGTAGGCGATTGCCATACGGATGATGAACTTTTGTTGCCGTATCAACACTGCTCTGTTGATACGGCAACAGCGTTCTGTTGATAGTACAACAAAAACTTGTCCTCACTGAGCGTGTGGCATGACATCGGCCAGAGAAAACAGCAAAGAGGGGTCGCAATGACTCCTCTTTTCTGTTTCGTACGCCTGATAGGACTCGAACCTACACGCATCGCTGCACCAGATCCTAAGTCTGGCGTGTCTACCAATTCCACCACAAGCGCAACTCGGATGGTGCAAAGGTACGCCTTTTTTTTTAATTATACACCATAAGGGCCTATATATCTATTCTGAATGAACTATATTTCTCATCAGGATATGCAATCCCAGGCCTATATATAAGAAAAGGACAGGTGCCATTGTGCAGGCATCTGTCCTTCTTTATCCGAAAGCGGAGGAGATTATTCCTTTACTTCCTTAACCTCGGCTACTCTGCTCTGGAACTCGGGGCAGGGCTTGAAGGCGGGGATGTAGTGCTCGGGCACGATGATAGTCTCCTTCTTGGTGATGTTGCGGGCGGTCTTGGCGGCACGCTTCTTCAGGTTGAAGGTACCGAAACCACGCAGGTACACGTTCTCGCCGCTTGCCATGGTATCCTTGATGATATTCATGAGGGCCTCAACTGAAGCCAGGGCGGTAGGCTGGTCAATACCGGTCTCGTGTGAAATGGCACGAACAAGTTCTTGCTTTGTCATAATAATATGTTTTATGTGTTATTATTGTGTTATCAGTGGGGATTATATGCTGACTTTTAGAGTTTTGCGGGTGCAAAGGTACGAATAAGCGAGCGATTTTCCAAATTTATTTGAGAAAATCCGAGCGGGAGTACTTTAGACGATATGTCAGAGGTACGAATAAGCGAGCGAAATAGCAAATAAAAGGGACTTTTAATTTGATATTTCCGGGTGAAAGTACCTTAGAGCACAGGTCAGAGGTGCTAATATGTGTGGGAATTGCCTAATTTATATGAAGAAATCAGCGCGAGAGTACTTCGTGCATAGTCATAAAATACAGGGAAGTAAGTGCAGCCAATGATAAGTCATACAAAAGGGGGCACGGCATGCCGCACCCCTCTAAGATGTCTTGTATGTAGTGGTCATCTCCAGTCGCTATTCCTCTTCGGTCAGGGCCTCGTAGATCTGTATGGCCTTGTCCTTGATATTGTAGCGGTAGTAGGCATAGTCGAGGTAGGCCCACAGGTACACCAGCACCACGAAGCAGAGCCAGCCGGTCAGTATTGGATATTCTTTTATAAGGTCAAGCATATTCTTTCTGTTTGTCGTTTAGTCCGTGAGGCATGCCTCCAGTTTCTGGCGCAGGTCTTCGATGTCCATGTGTATGCCTATGAAGACGAGTTTCTGCATGCGGTCGCCATAGGTGGGGTCCCAGTCGTCCTGCAACCTCTGGTCGCGTGCCAGGATGGGCTTGAGTTCCTCCTCGGGCATGGTGGCATACCATTGTCCTGCCTGGTGCAGGGACACCTGTCGGCCAGCCTGTTCGAAGAGGTAGCACATGTGTTCCTCGCCCTTGAAGTAGCACATGCCCTTGGCGCGGACGATGCTCTTGGGCCATTGGCGTGCCACGAAGTGGTCGAAGTTGCCGAGGTTCAGAGGGCGGCGGCTGTAGAACACCCATGTGCTGATGCCGTATTCGTCGCCATGCGGATGTTCGGCATCGTGGTGATGTCCGCAACAGCAGTGCCCGTCTTCATCGTGGTGATGATGGTGTCCGCAATGCGGGCATGCTTCCCCATCTTCCTCGTGGTGGTGGTGATGATGGTGCTCGTCTTCGTGATGGTGGTGATGGTGGTGGTCTTCACCTTCATGGTGGTGATGGTGATGGTCCGAATACTCCGAGTACTCCGAATACTCTGAGTTCTCTGAGTCCTCTGAGTCCTCTGAGTGCTCCTCCTCATGGTGGGGTTTGTCCAGTTCCTCAATCCATTTTGCCGAGGTGGCAACGGTTTCGAAGTCGAACATGCCGGTGTTGAGCAGGAGATCGAGGTCCACATCGCAGAAGTTGCACGGGATGATCTCGGCCTTGGGCTGTATGGTGTGCAGTATGGAGCGTATGCGTCCCAGTTCCTCCTCCGTTACCTCATCTGCCTTGTTGAGCAGTATGGTGTTGCAGAACTCTATCTGCTGGATGACGAGGTTGGCAATGTCGTCCTCGGCTATTCTCTTGCCCGTAAGGTCCAGACCGCATCCGAACTCGTCCTTCAGGCGGAGTGCATCCACCACGGAGCAGATGCAGTCCAGGGTGGGGATGTGCGTGATGGGGCCTGCGTTGAAGGTGTTGAGGTCCAGGGACTGCTCGTATGCACAGATGGTCTGTGCTATGGGGGATGGTTCGCAGATGCCGGAGGCCTCGATGACAATGTAGTCGAAGCGCTCGGACTTCATCAGGTCGCGGAGTTGCAGGACGAGGTCCATCTTCAGCGAGCAGCAGATGCATCCGTTCTGCAGGGCAACCAGAGAGTCGTCCTGCTGGTCAACGATTCCGCCCTTCTGTATGAGGTCGGCATCGATGTTCACCTCGCCGATGTCGTTTACGATGACGGCAAAGCGTATACCTCTTTTATTATTAAGTATGCGGTTCAGCAGGGTTGTCTTGCCGCTGCCCAGATAACCGGTTATGAGTAATACTTTTGTCTCTTTCATTTTCTACCAGAACTTGTTTGTGTCGGGATTGTACTCCATGCCTATGCTGCCCAGTGTGGTGGTGAGTACCTCCTTCTCTATGTTCATGTCCTCGCACAGGGCATCCAGAGTGGGGTAGTAGTCTCTGAGTTTCATGTTGATGAGGCTCATGAGCATGAAGGGGTCGCGTGGAAGGTCTTTCATCTTACTTCTTGCTTGCAGGGTCGCAGGTCAGGGATATGCCCAGTTTCTTCAGTATCTTCTGGTCCACCTGGCTCAACATCACGGTGGAGTGTGCCTGTAGGCCGTTCAGTTCGGGAAGCATGGCCAGGGCACGGCGGCAGTTGGCATCGTTGAGCGACAGGACGCTGAGGGCCACCAGCACCTCGTCCATGTGCAGGCGCGGGTTCTTGCCACCGAGATAGTCCACCTTGGTCTTCTGTATGGGTTCGATGAAGTCCTGGGGTATGAGTTTCAGTTCGTGGTCAATGCCGGCAAGGTGCTTGATGGAGTTGAGCAGAAGGCTTGCGCATGTGCCCAGCAAGGGACTGCTGCCTGCGGTTATCATGGTGCCGTCGCTCAGTTGTATGGCAGAAGACTCGTTGCCGCTTTCCTGTGCGCGTTTCTTGGCCGCCACGGTGGTGATGCGGTCATCGGTGGAGATACCAGCCTGCTTCATGAGCAGACGTATCTTGTTCACCTCCGTCTCGTTCATCGCTCCCATGGCCATCTTGTTGAGGGCGGTATAGTAGCGGCGTATGATTTCCTGCTTGGAGGCTTCGCGGCACACGTCGTCATTGCAGATGCAGAAACCGAGCATGTTCACGCCCATGTCCGTGGGACTTTTGTAGGGGCATGTGCCGTAGATGCCGTCGAAGATGCTGGTGAGTACGGGGAAGATTTCCACGTCGCGGTTGTAACTGATCGCCACCTCGTTGTAGGCCTCCATGTGGAAGGGGTCTATCTCGTTGACATCGTTCAGGTCGGCGGTGGCCGCCTCGTAGGCGATGTTTACGGGGTGCTTCAGCGGGAGGTTCCAGACGGGGAAGGTCTCAAACTTGGCATAACCGGCGCAGACGCCGCGCTTGTGCTCGTTGTAGAGTTGGGACAGGCATACTGCCATCTTGCCGGAACCGGGACCGGGAGCGGTGACAATGACCAGGGGACGCTCCGTCTCCACAAAGTCGTTCTTGCCGAAACCCTCGTCGGAGTCTATGAGCGCCACATTGTTGGGATAGCCCTCGATGGTGTAGTGGTAGTAGGTCTTTATGCCGAGCGACTCCAGGCGGCGGCGGTATGTTTCGGCGGAACTCTGGCCGTTGAAGTGTGTTATTACCACGCTTCCCACCATGAAGCCGCAGTTCTGGAACTCGCTTCTCAGGCGCAGTACATCCTCATCGTAGGTGATGCCCAGGTCCTGGCGCACCTTGTTCTTCTCGATGTCCACGGCACTGATTACGATAACAATCTCGGCCTGTGAAGACAGTTGTGACAGCATCCTCAGTTTGGAATCGGGCTGGAAACCGGGCAGGACACGGCTAGCATGGTGGTCGTCAAAAAGTTTTCCGCCCAGTTCCAGATAGAGTTTGCCCTGGAACTGTGCTATCCTCTCCCTGATATGCTCGCTCTGGATGCGGATATATTTGTCGTTGTCAAATCCGTATTTCATAGAATTATCTCGCTTATTACCTTTATAACAAGATACAAAGGTACGAATAAGTGAGTGAAATAGCAAACAATTTTTAAATTGATTTGATATTTCCGAACGATAGTACCTTCGACCATTAGGCCAAAGGTACGAATAAGCGAGATAATTACAAAAAAGTATGCTCTTATTTTTTCTGTTAGAGCCAAGTTTTGTTTACCAGTTCACTTCAACGGCATGTTTGAAGTCGCGCATGGGGTCTCCCCAGAGTTCCTGGGAGAGTTTGCGGGTCTTCTTTGAACTCTTCACTTTACCGCAGAACACCTGCTTGCCGTTGATGCGGACGGTCACCTTTTTCTTCAGGTCAACGAGTTGGCCGGACAGGAAGATGCGCAGGTGTCCGTGCTGTGCAGGAGTGAGGTCCTTGCTGAAGAGCATGTCTATGCCCCAGTGCGGATCCTTCCATGTGGCGTTGTACTTGACGCCATCCACCTTGATGTCAATGCTGTTGTCGGCATTGGCGGTAAACTCGTATCTGGTGCGGTAGGCATCCGTTTCCTCCAGCACCTGCAGGTTGTAGAAAGCATTGCGCTTAAGCCCGTCCATCTCGAGGTTTTCCCAGATGAAGTGGCGTGGCTGTGCATTGCGCTTGTGTTGCGCCAGCCATGGGGTGGTGGGAGTATAGTCGATGGAATGTCCTTTGTCGGGGATGAGTTCCACACGATGCTTGTACTCGTTGGGGAAGAGACGTTGCATGCTGTCCAGTTTCTCGCCTGTGGTCTTGGTGAGCAGATGGCGGTAGAACATGTAGTCCTTGTCGCCGGTCAGGAAACTCAGGGGAACGTTGCCCAGGTTCTCGACAGGTGCATTTATCAAGGGTTCGCCTCCGGCCATAGGACCTGCCGCTGCCCAATAGTCGGCATAGAACGATGCCAGACGCTGGCTTCCGTATCCGCCCTCGGAGATACCGAAGACGTAGATGCGGTTCTTGTCCACTTCGGGCATGGACATAAGGATTCGCAAGATTCGTTCCCATGTCCATTGCTTGCTGCGTTGCCACCATCTGTACCATGCCCCTTCCTGCGGAATCTGCGGGACGATGTACATGGAGGGGCCGTCCTGGAACATCTTGGCCAGACGGAGACCGTTAGCCCATTCGTGCTCTCTGGGACCTGAACCATGCAGATAGAGGAACACCGGGTAGCCGTCTTTGGGCATGTCGCCCTTCACTCCCAGGTAGAAGTTCATTTTTGCGTTTGGCTCCAAAGAATCGGGCAGTGTCCAGGTAGTGACATTTGCCTTGGAAAGAGAGTCCGTAAGTAGTTTGCGGAACTCTGCCACATCCTGGGCTTCCTTGTCGTTGTCGGCCAGTACTGTTCCGCATGTCATCAATGCGGAGAGGGCCAGTAACAGGATCTTGATTTTCATATCGGTATTAAGTGTTTAAGGTTTTCTTGACAGGCAGGGGTGCAGATGTCAGTTTCTGCTTCTTCCCATAAACATGAGTATGTAATATACGAGTGTTGCCAGAGAGCCGAGGGCGGCGGCGACATAGGTGTAGGCGGCACTGCGCAGGGCATCGTTTACCATAGGCTGTGTCTCGTATGTAGTGATGCCGGCATTCTTAAGCCATGCAGTTGCCCTCATGCTGGCGTTGATTTCCACCGGCAGGGTGATGAAGGCAAAGAGTGTGGTCATGGCAAACAGGATGATGCCGCCAAGCATGATCTGCGGGAATGCCTCGATGGTCAGGATACCGATGAGCAGAACCCACTGCATCCAACTGGAAGCGAAACTTACAACGGGCACCAGAGAACTGCGCATCTTCAGGGGCCCGTAGGCAGTGGCATGCTGTACGGCATGGCCACATTCGTGTGCCGCCACGGCAGCCGCCGCCACGGAGCAGTCGTTATACACATCGTCGCTGAGGTTCACGGTCTTGTCAACGGGGTTGTAGTGGTCGGTAAGTTGGCCGGGAGTGCTGATGACGCGCACGTCGTAGATGCCATTGTCGTGCAGCATCTTTATGGCAACATCCTTGCCCGTCATCCTGTTGGGCAGGAACACCTTGCCGTATTTCTCAAATTTGCTCTTCAGGTTCCACTGAACCAGATAACTCACAAGGGCTATAACGCCGAATAGAATGTAGTATGTCATAATCTGTATAATCTTATACGGTTATTAACCGTCTTATGTATTTGTTTGCCGTTGCGAAGTTATGACTTGTCCGGACAAGTATGGTGCAACCTCGTGTTAAAAACATATAAAACGGCCAATGTATTAACGAAAGGGTGTCGTACTTGACAACATTTAACAGAACGGTCAGAAGAAGAACCTCATGATGTCGTTGCTGAATGCCAGTATCATCAGGCCGAACAGCAGGAAAAGACCGAGTTTCTCTATCACGTCCATAACCTTTGCCGAAGGCTGGCGGCCAACGATGCCCTCATAGAGAAGAAGGACAATGTGCCCGCCGTCCAGGCCGGGGATTGGAAGGATATTCATTACGGCAAGGATGATGCTGATGAATGCCGTCATGCTCCAGAACGCATGCCAGTCCCATGTGTTAGGGAATAGGCTGCCGATGGTAAGGAACGAACCTACCTGCTGAACGCCTTCCTTGTTGAAGAGGTACTTCAAGGACACCACGTAGTCGGACAGGGTGTTCCATGCCAGTTGGAAGCCGGCAGGTATACTCTGCAGGAAGCCGTATGATATGTGCTCCGTCTGGATGTCCTTGAGTTGGGTGTCATCCCACATGACTCCTAATTTGACATCATCGGAAAGTTGCATCTGGAGAGTGTCCGGAGTTGCCGCATTCGCGTGGAGGACAACAACGGAAAGACTGAGGGCGCGGAGGCTGTCCTCTTGAGAGCATCCTTCTGCTTCGATGATGTCCTGTCTGCGTCCCAGTTCCAGTGTGACGTCGCTGATGTCATAGGTGGGGACACTGCCCACTTCCAGTATGGTGTCGCCTTTCCTGATGCCTGATTTTTCGGCAGGGGTACCTTCGGCCACTAATCCCACGATGGGCTTTATGGGCATGGAGAAGAAGCGTGGCTCCTTCTGCATCTCCAGCAGGGACACCCCTTCTTCCGGCATCTCTATGTCCACAGCATTGCCGTCGCGCAGCACGGTTACCACGCTTGCTTCGGAAATGTCCATCATCAAGGCACCGCTGTAGCCTTCTATCTCTTCTCCGTCCACCTTTATGGGTATGTCACCGTTGCGGAAACCTATCTCGTGGGCGATGTGGTTGTAGTTAAGGCCATTGGGCAGATTGCGCATCGGCACAATCTCGCGTCCCCATGTGTACATTATGGCGGAGTATATTACCAAGGCTGCGATAAGATTGAACAGGACGCCTCCCGCCATGATGAGAAAGCGGCGCCAGACAGGTTTCTGGTTGAAATCGCTCTCCTGTGGCTCTCTGGCAGCGATGTCCTCGGCGCTCTTTGTCTCGTCCACCATGCCGGCTATGCTCACGTATCCGCCCAAGGGCAGCCAGCCTATGCCATATTCCGTTTCATTGTCCTTGAAATAGGGGAACAGGCGTGTGAACCATTTGTCCCTTGTTGAGAATATGTGGAAGTAAGGGTTGAAGAACAGGTAGAACTTCTCCACCTTCACGCCAGAGAACTTGGCGAAGAGAAAGTGCCCGCCCTCGTGGATGAACACCAGCAGGCTCAGGCAGAAAATAAGTTGCAGTGCTTTTATCAGTATTATTTCCATTGGAGTGTCGTCGTTTGTCTAAAAGATAGTTCTTATAATAGTTCTGTTGCGGTTATTCTTGCTATGCGGTCGGTTTCCAGATAGTCCTCCAGGGACGGCTCTTTGATATATGGTACACGTTCGAGTGTTTCCGCGATGACTTCCGCCATTTGCAGGAAACCGCATTTGTCCTGTCGGAAGGCCAGGTTCACCACCTCGTTGGCGGCATTTACCACGCAAGCGGCATTGCCACCACGGCGTATGGCCTCGTATGCCATGGCCAGGCAGGGGAAACGCTCCAGGTCGGGACGTTCGAATGTCAGATCCTGCATGTCCCACCAGTCTATGCGAGGGAAACTGCTCTCCAATCGGACGGGATAGGACATGGCCAACTGTATGGGAACCCGCATGTCGGGTGCGCCAAGTTGGGCCTTTACCGCACCGTCCTGGAACTGTACGGCGCTGTGTACTATGCTTTGTGGGTGTACCACCACCTGTATGCGGTCGGCGTCTACATCGAAGAGCCACTTTGCCTCTATTACCTCGAAGCCCTTGTTCATCATGCTTGCCGAGTCTATGGTAATCTTGGCACCCATGTCCCAGTTGGGGTGTTTTAGCGCCTGTGCCGCGGTCACATCCTTCATCTCGTCCAGTGTGAACTTGCGGAAAGGACCGCCCGAAGCCGTGAGGATAATCTTCTCTATGGGACTTTCCTCTCCCATAAGGCTCTGGAAGATTGCAGAGTGCTCGCTGTCCACTGGCAGCATGGGCACATTATATTCCTGGCAGAGTGCCGTTATTAGTTCACCTGCGACTACTAACGTCTCCTTGTTGGCAAGCGCTATGGGCTTGCCAGCCTTGATGGCGGCGATGGTGGGGCGCAGGCCGCTGAAACCAACCAGTGCCGTCAGGACCATGTCCACGGGTTCCATGGCAACAACCTGGCAGAGTGCTTCGCTTCCGGCATATACCTGTATGGGCAGGTCGGCCAGGGCCTCACGTACGTGGTCATATTTGCTCTCGTCGGCAATTACCACGGCGCATGGCACGAATTTGCGAGCCTGGCTGATGAGCAGGTCGGCATTGTTTCCGGCCGTTAGCACGTATGCCTCGAATAAGTCGCTGTGCTCTTCTATAACCTGTAAGGCCTGTGTACCGATGCTTCCGGTAGAGCCTAATATGCAAATCTTCCTTTTCATAACTGTTTACAAGTCCAAAAGCCCTTCGGGCAGAATCATATATATGGTACGTTCCTTGGCGTCTATCCTCTCGATGAAGTCCTCTGTGGCAGGGATGAGTTTGTCCCCTACGAAGAAGATTGTATTGGCGGTAGAGTCCTCGACATGTTCTATCTCGCCTATTGCTCCAGCAACGGCGTCCACGACCTGCCAACCGGTAAAGTGCCGCCATGTGTATTCGTCATCCTCGCTGGGTTCGGGTGTAAGGTCGTGAGGGAAATAGACATCCGCCCCGACATATTCCAATGCGTCCTCGGCGGTATCTATGTCCTGGAACTTCAGCAGTGCCACGGAATCGCTGCGGAATCGCCACTCTTCCAGGAAGAAGGGCACCTGTATGCCGTCCACTTCCAGAAAGACATAGTCGGCATCGGCCCTGTCCCACACGTCGTCGGTGAAGTTCATGGACAACTCGCCGCTTATGCCGTGAGTACGTGTCAGTGTGCCTATTTTATAGGTGTCAATCATTCTACTCTGGTTATGTTTGCTCCAAGTTTGTTCAGTCTCTCCTCTATGTTCTCATAGCCACGGTCTATCTGCCCGATGTTGTCTATGCGGCTTGTCCCCGAGGCGCTCATGGCGGCAATCAGCATGGCGATACCGGCACGGATGTCGGGCGAGGTCATCTTTCCCCCTTTCAGCATGAACTGCTTGTCGTGGCCTATGACTACGGCCCGATGGGGATCGCATAGTATAATCTGTGCTCCCATGTCGATTAGTTTGTCCACGAAGAACAGTCGGCTCTCGAACATCTTCTGGTGTATCAGCACGCTGCCCTTTGCCTGGGTGGCAACGACAAGCAGGATACTCAGGAGGTCGGGGGTAAGGCCCGGCCACGGAGCGTCGGCTATGGTCATGATGCTGCCGTCCAGGAAAGACTCTATCTCGTAGTGTTCCTGCTTGGGGATATAGATGTCGTCTCCCCTGCGCTCCAGATGTACACCGAGGCGCTGGAACACGGTGGGGATGATGCCCAACTGGTCGTAACGGACATTGCGTATCAGCACTCCCTCGCCGCACATGGCGGCCATGCCTATGAACGAACCCACTTCAATCATGTCGGGCAGTATGGTGTGTGATGTTCCGCCGAGCCTCTCCACACCGGTAATGGTAAGCAGGTTGGAGCCTATGCCCTCGATCTTTGCCCCCATGCCGCAAAGCATGGTGCACAACTGCTGCAGGTAGGGTTCGCATGCGGCATTGTATATCGTGGTGGTTCCTTCTGCCAATACGGCCGCCATCATGATGTTTGCCGTGCCTGTTACGGAGGCTTCTTCCAAGAGCATGTATGTGCCGTGAAGTCGGTCTGCCTTTATCTCGAAGATCCCTTTCCCGGCGTCATAGGTGAAGTCTGCACCCAGTTTCTGTATGCCCAGGAAATGGGTGTCCAGACGACGGCGTCCTATCTTGTCGCCGCCGGGCTTGCTGACAAAGGCATGCCCGAACCTGGCAACCAGCGGGCCTACGAACATCACGCTTCCGCGCAGACGGGAGCATCGTTCCAGAAACTCCTCGCTCTGCAGGTAACTGAGGTCTACGCTGTCTGCCTGGAAGGTCATGTCGCCTTGTCCATGACGTGTGACACGTACCCCCACGTCCTGCAGCAGACGTATCTGGTTGTTCACGTCGGCTATGTCAGGCAGGTTGCTGATTCTTACGGGTTCGCTGGAAAGCAAGGTGGCGCAAAGCACCTGCAAGGCTTCGTTCTTGGCACCCTGCGGCACTATCTCTCCCTTTAGGGGGCGTCCTCCTTCTATGATGAATGCTGACATTATCTTTTCTTCTTTCTTTTCAATATGTTGGTGGGCAGTGTGTGCAGATTGGCGTACTGGTGTCCTTCCAGGGCGTCGCTGAGGTTCTGTCCCTGGGTGTATGCTTCAATGTCTGCTGCCACTTTCTCTTCGCTCATGACATCCGGATTCCAGGTGAACAGGTTCTGTCTCATGCGGTCTGCCGTCTGTCGTACAAGTGCGTCGCGCTCTTCGCCCTCTGGCATTTCGTTCAGGTGCTTCAGCGCTTCTTCTATGATGCGCCCGTAGTGCTTGTGGCGGATTCTGCCTTGTGGCAGCGACATGGGCGAGGGGTGCGATGTGGCTTCTGCCTTTGGAATTATCTCCACGGGATAGTCTATATCGAGTTTGAAGTCGCTGATAAGGGCCAGGTGGTTCCACAGTTTGCTCTGTACCTCCGGATTGCCCGACTTTTCCTGCACCAGGCTTGCCATCACCGACACGATGCCCTGTGCGCATGCCAGGCGTTCCTGCCTGTCCTCTATTGTCAGGCAATGGTTCACCATCTCCTGGACGATGCGTCCGTATTCCGACATTAGCAGGCTTGTCTTCTCAGTGTTGTATTGTTGTGTTCTGTTCATAGTAGGTTCTTGGGCTTGGTGGCTTGAAACTCTTTTAGGTAGAAAGGCTCGAAGTATGCCGTAGATACTGTCTCGCCTCTTCTCAACCGCTGCTCGGCCAGTGGTGCGGCATTGCTGGCCAACGGGTGTATGCCGTCTATGAATATGGCATTGGGGTGCGTGATGACTTCCTTGCACTTGCCGCTGCCGTTGCCGAAGAATACCACAGGGCCGCGTTCCAGATATTCAAGATACGTGTTCCCGTCCACAATGTCGGCCTGTATGCCGCGTATCTCCTTCAGGCTACGGTCGTAGACCGCGGAGTAGACCTCCATCCTTCTGGCGTCTATCATGGGAACGAGCAATGAATTCTCGGGAATCTCCTCATGGTACAGGAGCACTGGCACGCAGAGCAACTGCAGGGTGGGTATGGATACGAGGGGTACGTTGCGCCCGTATGCCACGCCCTTTGCCATGCTTACTCCTATGCGCAATCCTGTATAACTGCCGGGACCTTCGCTCACCGCCACGGCATCCAACGGGATGGCATGGCTTTCGGCAAAGGAGAGCGCCTCCTGTACGAACAGACCGCACTGAACGGCATGCGAGGGTCCCTCGTAGTCTTCTTTGCGGAAGATTACGTGGTTATCCTCTGCCACGGCCACCGAACATACGTTGGTGCTCGTTTCTATGCTGAGTATTGTTGCCAATGTTATTCTGCGTTTAAGAAATTGCTTATTGCCTTCAGCGTCTCGGCCTTGGCGGTGTCCAGATCGTCGTTCACGATGATGCGGTCAAACTGCGGGGCGAAGGACATTTCGTATTCGGCCTTTGCCAGACGCTCCTCTATCTGTTCGGGGCTGTCCGTAGCACGTCCAACGAGACGCTTTCTCAGTTCGTCCACGCTGGGAGGCTGGATGAATAGCGCCAAGGCATGCTCGCCATAGAACTTCTTCACGTTGATTCCGCCCTTTATGTCTATGTCGAAGATTACGTTCTTGCCGCTCTTCAACTGTTCCTCCACCTGGCTCTTCAGTGTACCGTAGTAGCGGTCGGTGTAGACCTCCTCGTACTCCAGAAATTCGTCAGCCTCTATCTTGGCCTTGAACTCCTCGGGACTGAGGAAGAAGTATTCCACTCCGTGCTGCTCCGTGCCGCGTGGTGGGCGTGATGTTGCGCTGATGCTGAATACCAGATTCAACTCGGGATGCTCCTTGGTGAGCCACTGCACTATGGTGCTTTTGCCGCTACCGCTCGGAGCGCTGAATATAAGACATTTTCCGTTCATTCTGAAATAGTTTTCTTCTGTTTGTCGCCTGAACACGTTATAGCACGTTCAGTACCTGTTCCTTTATCTGCTCCAGTTCGTCCTTCATCATCACCACTATGTTCTGCATTTCCGCCTGGTTTGATTTTGAACCTGTGGTGTTTATCTCCCTGCCCATTTCCTGGGCTATGAAGCCAAGTTTCTTGCCTTGCCCGTATTCTCCGCTTAGGGTTTCGCGGAAATACTCCAGGTGGTGGAACAGTCGCTGCTTCTCTTCGTTGATGTCCAGTTTCTCTATGTAGAAGATCATTTCCTGCTCCAGGCGGCCCCTGTCGTACTCTACCTCGGGTATGGTGGAAAGGGCGTCCGTCAGTCGCTGGCGTATCTTCTCGGTACGTGCCTTCTCGTATGGCTCTATGCTTTTCATCAGGGCCTCGATGTTGTCTGCCTTCTCGCGGAACTTCTGCTCCAGAGCCTTGCCTTCCTGAGTGCGGAACTCCATCAGTTGGTTCACTGCCTGTTCGGCCACGGAACGGGCCACGTTCCATTCTTCCTCGGCCAGTTCCTCTGCCGTGTCCTGCTTGCTCACAGCATCCGGCAGTCTCAGTATCACCTCTGTCAGGTTCTCTGGAACGGGTATGCCGTATTCTGTGTTGGCTTCCTGGAACTGCTCCATGTATTTTTTGATGAGCGGAGCGTTCAGCCTTGCTGCCTGCTCGGTCTCGTCGCGTTCTACCCACAGGGAAAACTCCACCTTGCCTCGCAGGAGGGTGTTGCTTATCATGGCACGCAGTTCCATTTCCTTCTCGCGGTAGCATACGGCTATGCGTGCCGTCAGGTCCAGGGCCTTGCTGTTCAGGGATTTTATCTCGGCGGTAATCTTCTTGTCGTTGTATGTGGCAGAAGCCTTACCGTAGCCGGTCATTGAGAGTATCATACCTTATATAATATAAAATTTGTCTGCAAAAATAGCAAAAATTCGGCAGAAAAGGCTAACTTTGTCTGCGAAATGTGCAAGCATGTGCCAAAAAAGACAATAACGGGAGTGTATGGGGGAAGTTTCAATCCCATACACCTTGGTCACACCTCTATGGCCCGAGAAATGCTGCGCCAAGGTCTGGTGGATGAGATGTGGCTGGTGGTCAGTCCCCAGAATCCTCTGAAGGACAATGGCTTGTGGGATGATGCCTTTCGTCTTGAACTTGCCCGTACGGCGGTCAGCGGCATAGAGTCGGTGGAGGTGTCGGATGTGGAATTCGGTCTGCCCAGGCCCAATTATATGATTACCACGTTAGAGACACTTTCCCGCAAATTCCCCGACAGGGAGTTCGTGCTGGTCATAGGTATGGACAACTGGGACTGCTTCCATCGTTGGTATCAATGGGAGAAGATACTCGAAGGTTATCGTCTCATGGTACTTCCCCGGCAGACGGATGGAGGATGTGCCGATGCACGTCTGGAAATGTATTCGGACCGGGTCACTTTTGTTGACGTGCCGCTGATAAACCTCAGCAGCACATGGATACGTTCGGAAATCAGCGCCAATCCCCAGTACGATGGTGAGGGACTGGACGCTAATGTGTGGAAAATGATAAGAGAAAAAATGCGATGAAAAGGATATTTACGATACTTCTGTCTGCCGTCTTCATGGCTTTGCCTGCCAAGGCACAGCAGACACCGTTGCAGAAATATGATGTTGCTCCCTGGTCTTTCGAGCACGTCTTTGTGGATTATGTCAAGGACTTCCGCTCGCATCTTATAGACCATGGCGGAGGACAGTATGTCGGACAGGTAGATGACCGCTATGCTTTGTGCGGATATGGCCAGTATATCAACGAGGACGGCGACATCATCATAGGAAAGTTCCGTCAGGGAGAACTGATGCAAGGAATAAGCCTTGGCAAGTATGCCGTCACGGTAGGAAGCCGCGATTTCTATTGCAGTTACAGCCTGGCAACGGGCGAGTTGCAGTATATCTCCAAGCATGGAGGGCGTGAGACCGTGGAGGTGCCCGATACTGCAGGCTATACCTTCATGTCCCAGACCTTTGCCAATGGCGACAGGTATGTGGGCGAGTTCTATAAGGGGAAGCGTCATGGACTGGGCATATACTACTATGCCGACGGCGGTTTGTGGTATGGCAGTTTTGTCAACGATATCCGTTGCGGTTTCGGTGCCTGGTTCAAGTTGGACAATGATATGGTAATAGGCCTTTGGGAAGGCGAGGACGAGCGCAGAAGGGTGTATGTGCCCCTAAGATGATAGTGCTATGGTAAACATTTCTCTCATAGGTCTTGGCCAGCGGGGACAGGTTACTCTCGAGCGCCTTGGGCGTGTGCCGAATGCCAATGTCATGGTCAAGTGCGACGTCGAGACGGACTGGCGCGAGGCGGCCACCCATCCCGATGTGGATCTGGTGTGGATATGCACTCCGTGGGAATGGCACATGCGTATGGCCGTAACAGCCATGCAGGCAGGAAAGGATGTTGCCCTGGAGGTTCCTGCCGCCATGACGGTGGCAGATTGCGAGACTCTGGTCAGGGTGGCACGCGAGACCGGCAGGCACTGCGTCATGCTGGAGAACTGTTGCTACGACACGTGGCACCTCGGAGTCAGGGAGATGGTGCGCCGTGGCATGCTTGGCCGTGTCAAGCATCTTGAAGGGGCCTATGCGCACACTGTGCCTGAAGGCTGGATGCGTGCCCACGGGCGCAGGCAGGGTGGCAATCCCTATCCTACGCATGCCTTGGGGCCCATGTGCCAGTTGTTGCCGGAAGGGGACACTCTGGACTATCTCGTTTCCCTCTCCTCCCCAATCCCCGGCGACCATACCAATACTTCGCTGATCCGCTCCGTTTCTGGCGTGAGCATGCTTCTGCATTACGATATCTCCACGCCGCGTCCCTACAGCCGTATGCAGACGGTGTGTGGTACATTGGGCTTCCTGCAGAAGTATCCTCTGCCCACCGTGCATCTGGAGATGGGGAAGGACGTGATGGAACTTAGTGGCGATGAGGCTGTGGAATACGTTGAGGGCTTCATTCCTCCACATTTCAAGAGCATGATAGACGAGGGTAGGGCCATAGGTGTACCCAATGTGATGAACTATATGATGGACCGTCGCCTGTTGGATGCCATTGAGCAAATACGCCAGGCACGTGCCGAGGGCCGCCCCGAACCGGTGTGCCTGGATATGGATGTCTACGATGCGGCCCTGTGGTCGTCCGTAATAGAACTGACGGACATGTCTGCACGCAGGGGTTCTGCTCCTGTAATGTTCCCCCGTTTTGCCCTCCCCGAGGACAAGGGCGAGTCACCGAGGGTGACAAGGGCGAGTCACCGAGGGTGACAGGGGCGAGTCACCGAGGACAACAAGGACGAGTCACCCGGGACAACAAAATCCTGATGTCCGGACGGCGGAATCCGAGCCTCCGGCTTTCAATAGAAAAACAGCAAGGGATGCTTTCATTACGCATGTGAAAGCATCCCTTGCCTGTATTGTGTGTGACGGGTGTATGTCCTAACCCAGGTATGAGCGCAGTATGCCGGTCTTGTTGGCATTGCGGAGTTTGCGGATGGCCTTTTCCCTGATCTGGCGCACTCGTTCTCTGGTCAGACCGAAGCGGTCGCCTATTTCCTCCAGAGTCATCTCCGGCTGCGCTATACCGAAACTCATTTCTATGATGTCGCGCTCTCGCTCGTTGAGAATTTCCAGTGCGCGAGAAATCTCCATCTGCAGGCTCTCGTTTATGAGGGTGTGGTCGGCGGCCGGAGCATCGGTGTTCTCCATTACGTCCAGAGGGCTGTTGTCCTCGCCCTCCACGAAGGGTGCGTCCACACTGACGTGGCGTCCGCTGGCACGCAGGCTGTCGTTGATCTTCTCGGGAACCTCGTTTACCAGTTCTGCCAACTCTTCAGGGCTGGGTTTGCGCTCGAACTCCTGTTCGAACTTGGTGATGGCCTTGCTTATCTTGTTTACGGCGCTGACCTGGTTCAGGGGCAGACGCACGATGCGGCTCTGCTCTGCCAGTGCCTGCAGGATGGTCTGGCGAATCCACCATACGGCATAACTGATGAACTTGAAACCGCGGGTTTCGTCGAACTTCTCTGCGGCCTTGATGAGGCCTACGTTACCCTCGTTGATGAGGTCGGGGAGACTGAGACCCTGGTTCTGGTACTGTTTTGCCACAGATACCACAAAGCGCAGGTTGCTCTTTACCAAAATGTCCAGTGCCTGGCGGTCGCCCTTGCGTATCCGCTGGCTGAGTTCCACTTCCTCTTCTACGGTCAGAAGTTGCTCGCGTCCTATTTCCTGAAGATACTTGTCCAGTGACTGGCTGTCGCGGCTGGTGATGCTCTTGGTGATTTTTAGTTGTCTCATTCCGGAGGTTTTTGTTGTTTGTTATCCTGTTGTCCCGACGAAAGTGCCGTGACTACATATTTCAGCCCGCAAAGCTACGCTTTTTTGTTGGAATTGCCAAGGAAATGGCGATGAAATGTTAAAATGAGCCCCGAAATAAAAGTATTTTGGCGCATCCGGGCAGTTGGTACGGCATTATTTCTTACCTTTGCGCGAAAAATATTTACGATAATGGCACAACAAGAAGACGTTTTCAAGAAAATCATTTCCCATTGTAAGGAATATGGCTTTGTTTTCCCCTCAAGCGACATATACGACGGTCTGGGCGCAGTGTACGACTATGGCCAGAACGGCGTTGAACTGAAGAACAACATCAAGCAGTACTGGTGGCAGTCCATGGTATTGCTCCACGAGAACATCGTGGGTATCGATGCCGCCATTTTCATGCACCCCACCGTATGGAAGGCCAGCGGACATGTGGACGCTTTCAACGATCCCCTGATTGACAACAAGGACAGCAAGAAGCGCTATCGCGCCGACGTGCTGATAGAGGACCAGTTGGCAAAGTACGACGAGAAGATTGACAAAGAGGTGCAGAAGGCCGCCAAGAAGTACGGCGAGGCTTTCAACGAAGCAGAGTTCCGTGCCACCAATGCACGCGTGCTGGAGAACCAGCAGAAGCGCGATGCCTTGCACGAGCGCTTTGCCAAGGCTCTGAACGACGGTGACCTGGCCGAACTCCGCCAGATTATCCTGGATGAGGAGATTGCATGCCCCATCAGCGGCACCAGAAACTGGACAGAAGTACGTCAGTTCAACCTGATGTTCTCCACCGAGATGGGTTCCACCGCCGATGGCGCCAACAAGGTGTACCTTCGTCCCGAGACCGCTCAGGGTATCTTCGTAAACTACCTGAACGTGCAGAAGACCGGACGCATGAAGTTGCCCTTCGGCATAGCACAGATAGGCAAGGCCTTCCGCAACGAGATCGTAGCACGCCAGTTCATTTTCCGCATGCGCGAGTTCGAGCAGATGGAGATGCAGTTCTTCGTTAAGCCCGGCACGGAACTGGATTGGTTCGGCCAGTGGAAGCAGACACGTATGGCATGGCACCAGGCCCTTGGTTTCGGCGCCGACAACTACCGTTTCCACGACCACGACAAGTTGGCCCACTATGCCAATGCCGCTACCGACATCGAGTTCCACATGCCCTTCGGTTTCAAGGAGGTAGAGGGTATCCACTCTCGTACCAACTTCGACCTTTCCAGCCATGCCAAGTACAGCGGCAAGAAGATAGAGTACTTCGACCCCGAGACAAACGAGTCATACACTCCGTACGTTATCGAGACCTCTATCGGTGTAGACCGCATGTTCCTGTCCATCATGTGCCACAGTTATGAGGAGCAGCAGTTGCCCGACGGACAGACACGTACCGTCCTGCACCTGCCCGCAGCCCTGGCTCCCGTCAAGTTGGCGGTGTTCCCCCTGACCAAGAAGGACGGCATGCCCGAGAAGGCTCAGGAGATCATGAACGACCTGCGCTTCCACTTCAACTGCAAGTACGAGGAGAAGGACCAGATAGGCAAGCGCTACCGTCGTATGGACGCCATCGGCTGCCCCTTCTGCGTTACCGTTGACCAGCAGACTTTGGAGGACAACACCGTCACCCTGCGTGAGCGCGACAGCATGGAGCAGCGCCGTGTGCACATCTCTGAACTCCGCGGCATCATCGAGGACCAGGTGAGCATCACCAGCCTGCTGAAGAAGTTGCTCTAATCCCTAAATCCATATCCACCCTTTAAGGCAAATAGGAGAGTTGATGAAGAAATATCTGTATATACTGTTGGCGGCAGTCCTGGGCTTGGCCTCTTGTAGCGAGACGGACAATACCTACAAACCCTATGAAAACTGGCAAAGCCGCAATGCCAAGTGGTACGAAGACACCGTCCAGGTGGCACGCCAGGCCATAGCGCAGGCACAGGCCGAGTATGGCGAAGAATGGGAAGACCACTGCCAATGGCGCATGTATAAGTCGCTGTTCAAGTCTCCCGGTTCCACCGGACCTCTTACGGACAGCATCTGTGTCCGTATTCTGGAGCGTGGTGCAGACCCCTCGGGAAAGGGTTCTCCTGCTTACAACGATTCGGTGCACATCAGTTACAGAGGCTGGATGATGCCCGTCTATAACTATACGGGCAATGGTTCGGAGATGGGCATGGTCCAGGATGTCTTCGATACAAGTTATTTCGGAGACTACAATCCTGAAACCGCTGCACCCACTCTGATGAGCGTGCGCAATCTTATAGAAGGTTTCAGTACCGCCATCCAGTATATGGTGGAAGGCGACGATTGGATGGTATTCATCCCCTACACCCTGGCTTACGGCAGCGAGGGAAGCGGAAAGATTCCCGGTTATTCCACACTCCAGTTCCGTGTCCACATGGTGCGCTGGTATGAAAGCGGTACAGGTACTCCGGGCGGATGGGAATAAGGCTTGCCCCCCCCCGCCGAAGGGGCATGGCGAGATAAAGACATAATCAAAGGAGGTCATCTTCGTGGTGAAGATGACCTCCTTTTTTGTGGTATGCTATGCAATGTTATGCCATGCGACGCTCATTGCCTTACCCCTGGAACTTGGGGTCGTTCTGTATGAGCCATTCGGCTATCTGTACGGCGTTGAGGGCGGCACCCTTCTTTATCTGGTCGCTCACCAGCCAGAAGGTGAGGCCGTTGGGGTTGCTGATGTCCTTGCGGATACGGCCCACGTAGACATCGTCGCATCCCTCCAGGAAGAGGGGCATGGGGTATTCCTTCTTCTCGGGCTCGTCCTGAAGGCGCAGGCCGTTGCCGTTGCGTACAGCCTCCTTGAACTCCTCCACGCTTACGGGACGCTCGGTCTCTGCCCAGATGGCCTCAGAGTGGCAACGCAGAGAGGGCACGCGAACGCACATGGCTGAGCAGTCGGCATCGGTGTGCATGATCTTCTTTGTCTCGTGGAACATCTTCATCTCCTCCTTGGTGTAACCGTTGTCGGTGAACACGTCAATCTGGGGGATTACGTTGAAGGCCAACTGGTATGCGAACTTCTCCACGGTGGGTTTCTCGCCGGCCAGCACCTGGCGGTACTGCTCGAACAGTTCTGCCATGGCGGCGGCGCCGGCACCGCTGGCAGCCTGATAACTGGCCACGTGGATGCGGCGGATGTGGCTGATGTTCTCCAGAGCCTGCAGGGCCACTACCATCATGATGGTGGTGCAGTTGGGGTTGGCTATGATGCCGCGGGGGCGGTCCAGTGCGTCCTTGGCATTGCACTCGGGCACTACCAGGGGCACGTCCTCGTCCATGCGGAATGCACTGGAGTTGTCTATCATCACGGCACCGTGCTTGGTGATGGTCTCGGCAAACTCCTTGCTCGTGCCGCCACCGGCGCTGGTGAAGGCGATGTCCACGCCCTTGAAGTCATCGTTGTGCTGGAGGAGTTTCACTTCTATCTCCTTGCCACGGAAGGTGTATTTGGTTCCGGCGCTGCGCTGGCTGCCGAAAAGCAACAGTTCGTCAATGGGGAAGTTGCGTTCATCCAGAACGCGCAGGAATTCCTGACCTACGGCACCGCTGGCGCCTACAATCGCTACTCTCATCGTTTATCTTTTTTTGTTTTGATTACTCTGTTTGATAATTTGCGTGCAAAATTACGGAAAATATTATAAATAAGGTGTACTCTTGCCTATAAATAGCACAAAAAACCTTACCTTTGCATGAAATTATACACACAGGACATGCTTCAGATACTGACATCCATACACATGCCGATGGCATTGGTCACGGACCCCACGTGGGTGTTCTTCGTGGTACTGATGATTATCCTGTTTTCTCCCATCCTGCTCCGCCGTCTCCGCACGCCCCACATCATAGGCCTGATTTTGGCCGGTGTGATGATAGGCCAGCATGGCTTCAACATCATAGAGAGGGACAGGAGTTTTGAAATCTTCGGTCAGGTGGGAATATACTTCATCATGTTCCTGGCCGCACTGGAGATGAACATGGGCAGTGTGCACCAGTATGGGCGCAAGGGTTTTCTGTTCGGCATGATAACCTACTGCGTGCCGTTTGTCCTCGGTTTTCTGGCCGCGCACTATCTGCTGGGGTTCGGTGCCATCACGTCGGTCCTGCTCAGTTGTATCCTTGCCTCGCATACGCTGATAACGTATCCCATAGTGAGCCGTTTCGGTTTGTCGCGCCATCCTGTGGTTACCGTTTCCGTGGTGGCCACGGCGGTGGCCCTGTTCGTGGCCCTGCTTGTGCTGGCCATAGCGGTGGGTTCTTTGCAGGAGACAGACTGGAGGTTCTGGGCGTTCTTTACGGTGAAGTGCCTGGCATACGGAGCGTTCATCATATATGCCTATCCCAGGATAGGGCGCTGGTTCCTGCGCAGGTACGACGAACCGATAATGCAGTTCATCTTCATCCTTTCGTTGGTCTTCCTGAGTGCCGCCCTGGCGGAACTGGCAGGATTGGAGGGATTGTTGGGAGCGTTCCTCGCAGGTCTGTCGGTAAACAGGCTCATCCCCCGTACCTCGCCCCTTATGTCCTACATCCAGTTTGTGGGCAATGCCCTGTTCATCCCCTATTTCCTGATAGGCGTGGGCATGCTCATCGACCTTAGGGTGCTCTTCGGCGACCTGGATACAATATGGATTGTGGTGGTGATGGTACTGGTGGGCACGTTCTCCAAGTGGCTGGCTTCCTATGTCATGAGCCGCTTCTCCAAGGACCTGAAGGGAGGTTCCCTGCTTATGTTCGGCCTTACCAACGCGCATGCCGCAGGTGCTCTGGCCATAGTGATGATAGGCACCGACCCGAAAGTGAACCTGATGGATGCCTCGGTGCTCAACGGCACGGTGATGCTGATACTCTTCTCTTGCATAATAAGCAGTTTTGCCACCAGCGAGGGAGCACGGCGCCTGGCCCTCATGGATACGGACACCGAGGAGAACCAGGGTGCATGGCACGGCAAGTGCCTGGTTACGTACAGCCAGCCGGACAGCGTGGGACTTCTGACCCAGTTGGCACTGATAATACGAAATTCCCGTATCCCCGACAGTCTGATGGGACTTACCGTCACTCTCAACGACTACGACGGGGAGGCGCAAGGCTACCGCGAGGCCCAGCGCATGCTGGAGGAGGCCACCTCGGTGGCATCGGCTGCGGAGGTTGACCTGAAGACCCTTTCGCGCCTGAGCACCAACATAGCGGGCGGTATCCTGCACACCATACGCGAATACGATTGCGGTGAGGTGATGGTATGCCTTACCGACCGCACCACGGGCATGCCCAAGTCCAGCCTCGGACCGGTCATAGACCATGTGCTGGAGGGAACAAACCGCGAGGTCATGGCCGTGCGCCTTATTGTCCCGCCAGGCACGTTGCACAAGGTAATCGTTGCCGTTCCGCAGAAGGCAGAGTACGAGGCTGGCTTCTACAAGTGGCTGGAGCACGTCTGCCGTATGGGAGAGCAACTGGATTGCCAGTTGGAGTTCCATGCCCACCCCGACACCATGCCCAACATAAAGAGTTACATGTGGCGCTACCATGTGTCCCTGCGTGCCGAGTACATTGAGATGGCCCTGTGGACAAAGATCATCTCTCTGGCGCAAAGGGCCGGTTCCGACGAGATGGTGGTATTCGTCAGCGCACGCCCCGGTTTCATCTCCTATAAGGGTTCGTTCGCAGGCCTGCCCCTGATGATACACAGATATTTCAGTCACACCAGCGTAATGCTGCTATACCCCGACCAGTGGTCATGATAAAGATAGAAGACATAAGGAAGAGTTTCGGCAACCTGCAGGTGCTTAAGGGCATCAGCCTGGAGATTGGCAAGGGCGAGGTGGTGAGCATCGTGGGTTCCAGCGGTGCCGGCAAGACCACCCTGTTGCAGATCGTAGGCACACTGGACAAGGCCGACTCGGGACGTGTCGTCATTGCCGGCGAGGACGTGACGAACCTCTCCTCCGACCGTATGGCGCGTTTCCGCAACAAGCACATAGGCTTCGTATTCCAGTTCCACCAACTCCTGCCCGAATTCACGGCGCTGGAGAACGTCATGATGCCTGCCTTCATAGCAGGAACCTCGCACAAGGAGGCCAAGAAGCGTGCCATGGAACTGCTCGACTTCATGGGGCTCTCCGAGCGTGCCGCACACAAGCCCAACGAACTCTCCGGCGGCGAGAAACAGCGTGTGGCGGTGGCACGTGCCTTGATGAACAACCCCGAACTGGTGCTTGCCGACGAACCTTCGGGCAGTCTTGACACCAAGAACAAGGAAGAACTGCACCGCCTTTTCTTTGACCTTAGGGATAAGTTCGGACAGACCTTCGTCATCGTCACCCACGACGAAACCCTGGCATCGCTCACTGACCGCACCATCAGGATGAAGGACGGGGTGATAGTGGACTGACCCTCCCCCTTACCCCTCCACAAGGGAGGGGAGTAGTTACAACCAACAATAAGGAGCATCAAGCAGTAGGGACACGGCATGCCGTGTCCGAAAGATAACAACGTATAACACAGGCGGACACGGCATGCCGTGTCCCTACAATATCAAAATCCTCTATTCCCCAGTAGTATAAACTCCCTCCCATACAGGGGAGGGTTGGGGAGGGGTCCTATTAATATGAACATAAAATTAGGACAAATAAACACCCTCAGGGTGGTAAAGCAGGTTCCCTTCGGATACTATCTGGATGGCGGACGCATACATGGCGAGGTACTATTGCCGCAGAACGAAGTGGATGGCGACGTGGCCATAGACCAGGAAGTGGAGGTGTTCCTGTATCTCGATCAGGAAGAGCGCCTCATTGCCACCATGCGCAAGCCTTTGGCACAGGTAGGCGACTTTGCCTTCCTGGAGGTGGCATGGGTCAACAACTTCGGTGCTTTCTTGGGCTGGGGCCTCATGAAAGACCTCTTCGTCCCCTTCCGCGAGCAGAAGATGAAGATGGTGAAGGGGCAGAGCTACATCGTACACATTCATCTGGATGAAGACAGCAACCGCATAATGGCCAGCGCCAAGGTGGAACGCTATCTGGACCACGGCATTGCCCCATACCGCCGTGGCGACGAGGTGGACATCCTCGTGTGGCAGAAGACCGACCTCGGTTTCAAGGTAATCATAGACAACCGTTGGGGCGGACTCCTCTACGACTCGCAGGTGTTCCGCGACCTGCGCACAGGCATGCGCACGCGTGCATATATAAATAAGGTGCGCGAGGACGGCAAGATAGATGTAACACTCACCCGTCAGGGTCAGGAAGGTGTGGCCGACTTCAGCGACATCCTCCTTTCCTACCTCCACGACCACGGCGGCCATTGTCCCTTGGGCGACAAGAGTCCTGCCGAGGACATTGCCCAGACATTCAACGTCAGCAAGAAAGTCTACAAGAAAGCCGTTGGCGACCTCTACAAGCGCCGCCTGATAACCATCACAGACGAAGGTTTGAGACTTGTGTAAGGAAATAGAGGCTGGCTTCTGTGCTGTCAGCGAAACAAATCGTCCATTGTCAGTTCATTGCGGACACAATCGCTATACATGTTTTTCTTCACTCCGAAAGTAGTTATGAAGGTGAGATGAAGTCCTCCACGGGTTTGAGTCTCTTCTTGAAAACAGCCAATTCGGTTGCGGAGCCGAGTCTCTTCTGCTTTGCTGATGCTATATGGAAATTCACTGTACTTTACCTCGCAGACATTAACCAGGTTGTCGGCCCGTTCAATTATCAGGTCAATCTGTGCGGCAGGTTGACTGTGTTTGCTTCGCCAGGAATAGTATTCAGTGTGTATTCGGTCAATGCCAAGTGTTGACTTGATTTGTGGTATATGTAGCAGACACACGCGCTCAAAGGCCAGTCCCAACCATGAATTCATTCGGCTTGTCCCTATCATGTTGGACCAATAGTGTTCGTCTGTTGTTGTCTTTTGTGCAAAGGTGTAATGGAATAGTGTAAAGAGGTCAGTGAGTTGGTAAAATTGTGCATTGGCCTTGATTTTCTTTTCTTTTACGTTGAAACTTCGGATGAAGTCGCAGTTTTTTAGATTTGTGAGCATTTTGCTCAGTCGTCCGTTGTTGGATAATTTTGCTTTGTTTGCTATTTCATCTCTGGATAAGCCTTGTTTGTTTTCCGATAAAACCTTAATAATGGATAGGTAGGAATCGGGTGATGCAAACAAGGACTTGAATAGACGGTCGTGTTCGCGACGCATTTCCCCGTCCTCCCCAAAAAATAGGCGGTCGATGTTTTGTGCAAGGCTGTTTTTTTTGTCGAGCAGACTATAGTAATATGGTACTCCTCCTAATACCATGTAGGTTTGCAGTATGGACAAACGGTTCCATTCAAAACCATATTCTTTGAAATAATTCTCTGTTTCTGCTAATGTAAATGGGCGGAGGTGCATCTCGTGAGTAATGCGGTTGTGTAGTCCGCCGTGATTGTCAATGATGTTGTCTACCATCCACGAGGTGGCCGAACCGCAGACAATCAGCTTGATATTGCTGTGATGAGCAGCCCAACCATTCCAGAAATGGTCAAATGCTCTGATGAAGTCAGATTTGGTGGTGTCAAAGCATGGCAGTTCGTCTATAAAGATAATGCATCGTTGACATCCGACCTTGTCTTCAAGCATTTGTTGCAGTATTCCGAAGGCCTGGTTCCAATCTGTGGGTATGTCTGTTCTGTCGTATCCGTATCTGCGCAAGGCTTGTATGAAGTTGAACATTTGTTCGCTCTTCTTGCCATTGATGGTTCCCGATACTTCAAAGGTGAATTCATTGCCCAACAGTTCGCGAATTAGGAAAGTCTTTCCTACTCGGCGTCTGCCATAAACGGCTATGAATTCAGCCTTGCCAGAACTCATATATTCTTGCAGGGCTTTTATTTCTTTATCGCGCCCGATGATGTTGCTCATGCTTTTTTGCCTTTAGTTTATCGCAAAGATAAGTATATTTTTTAGATACTGTGTCTAAAGTGCCCCAAAAATCATCGTTTTAGACCATCTATCGTGTGATACCATGTCTAAAGTGCTGAAAAAATCATCGTTTTAGACCACTTATCGTGTAATACTGTGTCTAAAGCACCAAAACTTTTGCCAAAGCCGTTAACCCTAAATTAGACATAAGAGCGTGCCAGTTTCCCTATTGGAGCACTCATGTGTCAATACTATCAGTAGGGGAGTGGATTTATAGTTACAGGAGAATGTTTACATCATCACCTCGTCCACCACGCAACCGTCGAAGAGGTTGACTATGCGGTCGGAATAGGCGGCATCTCGTGCCGAGTGTGTCACCATCACTATTGTTGTACCTTCGCGATGCAATTCGCGCAACAGCCCCATCACCTCCAGACCATTCTTTGAGTCAAGGTTTCCCGTAGGCTCGTCGGCAAGGATTACCTTGGGTTGCATCACCACGGCACGTGCTATGGCAGTACGTTGCTGCTGACCACCCGACAGCTGAGAGGGGAAGTGCTTGGCACGATGTTCAATGGCCATACGTTTCAGGGCATCGGTGATGCGACGCTTGCGCTCGTCGGCAGGAACTTTCATGTACAATAGAGGCAGTTCGATGTTTTCCTCTACGGTAAGTTCGTCAATCAGATTAAAGCTCTGGAAGATGAAGCCCAGTGTGCCACGTCTAATCACATTGCGCTCCTTCTCGGTCAGTGCGCACATATCCTTGCCATCAAGGAAGTACTGACCATCGGTAGGTCTGTCCAGCAAGCCAAGAATATTCAGCAGCGTAGACTTGCCACAACCCGAAGGTCCCATTATGGCTACAAACTCGCCCTGCTTTACCTCAAGGGAAACGTTAATCAATGCATGAGTCTCAACCTCTTCCGTGCGAAACACTTTTGATATACTATCAGTCTTAATCATAATATTGTCTTGTTAAATTTTCTTATCTATTATCTAAACTCGCTAATCGCTCGTCGCTAATCGCTCGTCGCTCCACTACGCCTTAATCACCATTGCCGGTTTTTCCTTGAAGCACATCTTCACCTTGTAGGCAACAAGGATGGAGACAACGGATACAATCAGCACAATGATGCAGAGTGCAGGCATTACGCCAAGTGTTATTTGCTCGCTATATGTTTCAAGCCACATAGTCATCATTATATAGCCTATGCACAGACCCATGGCACTGCCAATGAATGTGATGAGGAGATAGGTGCGTAGGGTCTTGCCTAAGCATATAGAGTATGTGGCACCGAAGATGCGACGGATGGCCAATGAACGGCGTTGGCGCTGAAGGTCGGCACTGATGAGTGTCAACAAACCGAAGAGTGCGATGCAGAAACCTATGGCAGAGAGAACTGAATATAGTTTCAGATAGTTCTGCTCCTTCTCGTAAGTATCAGATATCGTATCTCCAAAGTTGACCACACGAACAAGTCCGGCATCCACATTCATGTCCCTACGACGCAACAGATCCTCCACGGCTGCTATACCTTCTTTCTCCCTGCCGGGATGGAAACTGAAGTAGGCAACATTTGTGTCCCAGTTATTATGATAATGGCTATAGGCAACCAAGTAGGGGTCTTGATGCATATTTATTGTACAAATATTCAGGATACCTACTGCTTCCAAACCATTTGGCAGAAAGGGATTCTCTGGTGTGATGCCAAAATACTTCGCGGTATTTGTAGCGAGCAAAATCTGGCCCATTTTCATTTCAAACTCCCCATCTGCATCTTTCCATAGATTTGGCTTGATTTCGAATAGACGCATTGCAGCAGGAGTCAATTGCAAGGTCCACATATTCTTGTCAAATCCCTCAAAGGGCGTGACAGTATTTGAGGTAACATCATAAAACGGGGCTTGTACGATACAGGTGTCTACTGCTGCTATTGATGCAACTTCATGTGCAAATTCGGTGGAACTGACCAGGACCTGAGCTTTTGCATCAGTAGTTTTTATAGTGTAGACTTTGTGTGCATTAAATCCCAAGCCATCGTGGCTGACATACCTCAATTGTCTGCCACCATTCCACACCAGAAAGAGCAATAATACGCTGACGCTTATCTGCGTTGTTACAAAGATATGGTTCAGGAACGAGGATTTGCCTTGCGGTGCGCCATGGATAGCTTTCTTGTACTTTTTGTGTTGCAGATACACAGGTATTGTGCACAGAAAAATCAAGAGCACCACTATTGCGAACCATACCGTCACGAGCCATTGCATCACATCGCATTCCGGCATCTGCATATACTCCAGGAAAGCTTTGTAACCCAGTTCCTGTATTATGCACGCACAAAATCCAACGCCAAGAAGTACCAATAGCACTTCGGAATAGATGCGTCGCAAGGTGTCGGTACCTGCACCGAAACTCAATCTTAGGCGATGCTCTGTCCAACGGCTTTCGGCATTTGTATTAAGCAATGCCAAGTATGAGAATGACGCAGATATGAGCAACAAGGCAGACAGTATAAGGAATATTCCAGGATACAAGGCTGCCTTCCAGAAACTGCTATTGCTCCACAACAGGTGAAACATTCTTACTGGTACCAGTCTTAATGCTGCTACCTTCTCCTCCATATTCTCATTGTTCTGTTCTATCAATGCCATCAATGCCTTGCTATCTGTGGTCCTTGTAACAATCAATGCGGTATTGATTTTATATGTGTATTTACTAAACCATGTCACATTCTCGATCTTACGATATAAAAACGCCTGAGCACCTGTAATCATGCTTTCTTCTTCTCCTTTGACTATACCACATACTTTTGCCTGTATGCTTTTGTTATGGTCTTCTTCTAAAGTTATCTCTACCATAGTGCCCACCAAATCGGTTGTGCCATACAGAACCTGTGCGGCTTGTTCGGAGACGACCACTTCACCTTCTTCTTGTACAGGTCGGCCGTAGATAAAATCCGCTTGTACCACATCAAAGAATTCGGGAGTTACCAATAGCACAGGCTTAGTCTGATTGGATGCACTATCTGTCCTTCCTTTTAATTTATTACCACTTAGTGATGCCATTGTAGCAATCATACCTTCAGGCATATTCTTTGTCAGTTCGCGTGCTTTTTTTACCGTAAAGAAATAATTGGATTGTGTGAGTCCTTCTGGTGTGTATGCTTGTAAAGCATATACATCGGCATCGTCACCGATGCCATGTTCTTCGTGCGTTATTTCCCATATACCAGCAGCGGAGAATACGAAGGCGGCCATAGCAAACGACAATATGCCCACTATGAGGCAGGTCTGTAGCTTGTTGCGCTTGATGTGGCGCATGGCCTGAACGAAATTGATGAATAGTAACTTCATAGGATCTGTTGTTTTGGTTTAACGGTTATTGCTGTTCGTATCAAGGACACCGTAGTGCGGTTGGGCCTATGTATATACTCTTGCAAAAACCGTGCCAAACATCTTATCTGCTGATTATGCAACAGTTACAGCGTTATGCTGGTTCTCAAAACCGTGCGTCAGCGCACATCAGGTGTGCGGAATCGCACGAATAGCTTCCCGTTTTAATCCGACTCCGTCGTCTTGAATCTGCTCACGCTCGGTATAATCAAAGTAAACTTTGCCTCTACTCTCGCTTACTCGCAGATTTCCGTTTCCCTAAGGTAGTGTTATCGTGAATACGCTTCCGTGCTGAGGTTGTGACTTTACGGATATGCGTCCGCCATGACGCTGGATTATCTGCTTGCAGAGGCTCAGGCCTATGCCGGACCCTTGTGGCTTGGTAGTAAAGAACGGTATAAAGATGCTGTTAATCACTTCGGGCAGGATGCCCTGTCCGTAATCGCGGACGGAAATCTCTATGTGGCCGTTGGCATTGCGAGCCACGTTGATGTCTATAGGACCGGGACCCGCCTCGGAAGCATTGTTGACAAGATTCACCAGAACCTGCATCAGCAGGCGGGGGTCGGCATTGACTTCCAGAGTGGAGGGTGTGGCATTGCACCTCAGGCGCTGGCCGTAGAACTCCATCAGGTCGTTGAAATATTCCTGCACGGGTATTGCTTCGCATTGAGGCTGGGGTATGCGTGTCAGCTTGCGGTAGTTGTTGACAAAGTCCAGCAACCCCTTGCTGCGCCGGTGTATTACGCTCAGTGCCTGTTCTGCCTCGGTGGCAGTGTTGGAGGAATGGGAATCCTTGGGTTCTGAAAGGCCGATGATGGGAGTGAGCGAGTTCATAATCTCGTGTGTCAGCACGCTTACCAACTTTTGCCATGCCTCTATCTCCGTTTCTTCAATCACTTCGTGTATGTCCCTGAGGCTGACAATGCGGTAGGTCTGTCTGTCCAGTACAAACTTGCGCGAGCATACCAGCATCTCGTACACCGTATTGTGATGGGTGTGCGTCACCTTATGTGCCGAGTGTGTGGCTATCCATTCCTGTGGCATGTCGCGCATGGACCCCAACATCAGTATGGAGGCACGGTTCTGCCATGTTATTTCGCCATCTTCCTTGCACACGAGTACACCAGTGTCCACTTCGTCAAGGACCTGCTCGTAGTAGTGCTGGCGTATGGCTTCGCTTTGCAGACGTTGCCTGAACATGTCGAACGTGAGGTTCAGTTCCCTGACAATGGCACGCCCAAAGCTGCCCTTGGACGAAGAAACCCTGTCCGATGTGTCGCCCATGCGTATCAGTTCTATAGTGCCAAGCATGGTGGATAATAGATGCTTTTGCATGGAGACGATATATATAATAAGGAATACCTGCACCAGCAGGCATCCGAAGGCGCTGAAGTAGAAATCGTGCAGCAGACACGCTACCAAGGCATAGGCGCTGAGCGTGAGCAGGACGGTTGTGCACAGAACCTTTAGAGTGAATCTTGTCATAGACCGTACTTCTCCATCTTTCGGTACAACATGAATCGGGTAATGCCCAGCAGTTTGGACGCACGGCTCACATTGCCTTCGCAACGCGCCAGTGCCCGCTCTATTGAGATGCGCTCCACGGTTTCCAGATCGAGCGTGTCTTCCGGATTGGCAGATGGAAGCCTGTTGAAACTATCAGCAGGCAGATCGTTTGTCCCAATTACTGATTTCTTGCACAGGATAACGCCACGCTCTATCAGATGTTGCAGTTCGCGCACATTGCCCGGCCAACTGTATTCCTTCAGTCGTTTGAGCAGTTCGGCAGAAAGCCCGGTGATGTTCTTGGAATACTTGCGGGCATAGATGTTGGTAAAGTGCTTTGCCAGCAGGGGAATGTCCGTAATGCGTTTGCACAATGGCGGAACACGCAGTTCTATGGTATTGATGCGATAGAGCAGATCCTGGCGGAAGGCCCCCTCTGCCACTGCCCTGTGTATGTCAATATTGGTGGCGCAGATAAGGCGGACATCAATGGGGACGACCTTTGTGGAACCAAGACGCGAGCATTGGCGCTTTTCTATGCATGTCAGCAACTTTGCCTGAATCTCTGTCCTTAGATTTCCTATCTCGTCCAGAAACAGGGTGCCGCCATTGGCACTCTCCATGCGTCCTGCCTTGGCACTAAGGGCACCGGTGAAGGCACCACGCTCATATCCGAACAGTTCGCCTTCAAACAATGTCTCTGGCACAGCTCCCAGATCAATGCCTACAAAGGGCTTGCCGTTGCGCAAGGAATGCCTGTAGATGTATTGTGCAAGTACGTCCTTGCCGGTGCCGTTCTCGCCCAGAATGAGTATGTTGGCATCCGTCTTGGCCACTTCCCTGGCAAGGGAGAGCAGTTGTTGCATGGATTCGCTTTCTCCGATTATCTCCGGGGCAGCATGCGAGGTGCCTGAGGATTGCGCTCTTGACGGAGATTCCTCGCATCCCGATCCCTTTAACCGCATGGCAGAAGAGAGCATTGCCATCAGTTGGCTCCTCTCCCAAGGCTTGGGCAGGAAGTCTGTGGCACCTGCCTTAATGGCGCGTACCACTTTGGGCGTATCGCTATAGGCAGTCATCATGATAACAGCCAGGGTCTTGTCTATCTTCAGCATATCCCTGAGCAACTGGAACCCCTCTTCACCGCTCACTGCATCGCGGGTGAAGTTCATGTCCATCAGTACCACATCGGGGCTATACTTCTTGCATAGCATCAGGGCACGCTCGGGTGTATAGGCAACTCTCACCCATTCGCAACGTGGCGCCAACTGGTTGTTGATGGTGAAAAGCACATCGGCATTGTCGTCGACAACAAGGATTTTTCCAAACTTCTCCATTCTATGTCAAAAGCAGATTACATTGTCATATGCACGCAAAATTATACATAATAAACGACTCTGCACAGGACAATGCTCTAAAAGAACCCTGTTAAGAGTAAAAGTGTGCGGTACCGCACACTTTTACTCTTAAGCCCCATTAAATTTGGCGTATAGGTCTTAAATTTCCATCGTGTCCATGACCCTTCCGTCGAACAAATTGACAATGCGGTCGGCATAGGAGGCATCACGGGCAGAGTGTGTCACCATCACTATGGTCGTGCCTTCTTTGTGTAGTTCTCGCAGAAGCATCATCACTTCCTGACCGTTTTTGGAATCCAGATTGCGCTGGCGCACATCTGCCGTGCGCCAGCGCACAATCGCATCCTTCTGTTTAATACATTAACTTGCGTAAGTGTGGTTTCAATATTGTGTAACCTTCCTAAAAAAGTAAAGGCCATTACTTTGCAAAGTTAAGACCTTTACATTACGAAGCAAAGGCCTTTACATTGCGAAGCAAGTACTACTGCCTTTGGGAGTGTGTGTTTCTTGCATGATAGATGTGCGTTTCTTTACGGGATAATTATTTTTTCTTCGTAGCAAAACGATACTTCACGCTCAGCATAGCATACCTGCCGAGAGTATTATTGTACGTATTGGTGAGAGAGGTGGCATCGTACATGCGAGTGAAGCCGGTGTTCTCATTCAGCAAATCATGGGCAGATATTTCGACAAGTAGATTCTGTCCTTTCAAAAAGTATCGTTCAATAGAGAAGTCCATCATAAGCCAGTCCATGCGCTTGCGGTCAGCATGGTATGCCGCATAGTTCTGGTAGTTTATTACAGCATCGAAGTTGAGCGACCAAGGCAGTTGCCATGTCAGACGTCCTTGGATGTGGTGTTGCCACAGTTCTTTATTATTGCCAGCGATGTAAGTGCTACGGTTGTTCTCAAGAGTAAGTTCGTAGGCGATGGATGCATCAATATTACTAAACTTCGCACGAGGCTTTACTTTTGCCGAGTAAGCATGGAGATAGTTGCTGTTGAGCATGGGCTGTTCATCTTTATGTCCTACCACGGCATAACTGTTGGTGTGGTGTATGTGTGCATTGGCAGATACATCCAGCCAAAAACGTTGTGAACGGTCGAGTGGAGTGGTAAAGTTGGCTCCCAGACTGCCATACCAGTTGCCTGAGACGTTGATGGGTGTAGAGGTTACCTCGCCACTGACACGGTCATAGGTCATGAGGTTTGTGAAATCATTCTCAATAAAGGCTACGTTGAGGTTGGCACTCAGTAGCCGTGTCACTTTGCTGCTATCTGCACGGTAACTGATGAGATCTTTGTTGTATGAACTTCGCAGATTGTATTTGGTACTTTTCTTCAAAGCCTCGTTGCCATAAATGATATATTGGGGGTCGGCCATATCAGGATAGGTTACGAGCGATAGAATGTCGGGTAGTGTGTGCGAAATGTCTCCATAGAATCGCAGAGTACCCAGTTTGTCTGTGCTGAATCTAAACTGTGATTTAAGATCCACATATATATAGTCGCGCTCTGGAGTGAGTGTTGGCAATGTTCCCTTGGTATAGTATAACCGTTCCTTGGCGAAACAGATAGTGGGCCAAAGTTCCATATAGAATATCTCTTTGCCAAGATCTATGGCTGGTGTTATGGAGTGAGTATTACTTGTAGACTCCCAATGTCGGGTGGTCTCGTCCTCCATTGCTACAGAGCGCCACGAGGCATCGGTAGGCAACGTGCCAAAGAGTTCGTGCGATGTGGTAGGGTCGTTGTAGACACCACCCAGATTGTTTAGCAAATATCCATGTTCGTCATGTTCTTCATGCTGGTATTTGTAGTCGTATACCAAAGACGTACAGAAATAATTAAATCCCTTGACATCATAATACTTCATAATCCTTGCCTTTACATCTTGCTTGGAATTGTTGCTCTGCATATCCTTGTAGCGGTTAATCAAGGTGGAGTTTGTATGTTCTGTATTGAAATACTTGTAGTATGTCTGGTTGTGTTCTGCCCCACTATCGTATCCTATGTGCATATTATGAAAGAGGGAGATGTATATGTCCTTATCAGCAATAGCATGAGTTATTTTCAGATTATGGTCATACTTTGCAGCATCGCCCCGATTCAGTACAGACTTGCGTTGAAGGTCTATGACTGAAGGCTGATAAGGCGGAGCTATGGAGAGGTATAGCAAGGTGTCGGCAAGGTGTTCGCCATACTCAGGACGTTCGTTCCAATTAGCTGTAAGAGAAGACAGATTCTCGGTGTGCTGATGAATGTCTAAATTTCCTTGGTAACTCAAGGACGTGGCATCGGCTATTTTCCAGTCGAGTCTCATCATTGCGGCAATACGGTCGGTGTCGCTATTCTTTTGTACATCAGAGGCAGAGTACATGCTTCCGTCAGACAGATATAGTTCGCGCTCTGTCTGAGTGTTATTGTCATGCTGTTCCTTATTGTAATCCACGCTACCCTCTATCTTGAAGTATCCCTTCTGTTTCTGTCGAAGCTTGTTTTTCCAGTAAAATGTGGCACCAGGTGTGTAATAGCGGTTATCTCCTGCCACTGCATCTCCCGGGCATTGACGTCCGTCGCCACTATACCATATCTGTTCATTGATATTATTGGCATTGCCAAATAACGATATTCGGTACTGGTCGGTAAAGGTGTTGGCAAATCCGCGACCCATGAAACGCTTGTCACTGCCGCCACCGGCAGCAATCTCGCCAGTCCATGTGCCCATGTATTTACGACGTACTGTGACATCAGCCACCAATTCACGGAAACCGTCGTCCTTTCCATGCATCATGCTGAAATCGCTCTGCCGTTCATATACTTTCACATCTTTCATAATATATGATGGCAGGGTCTGCAAGGCCAGCATAGGGTCTTTGCGCGAGAAGTCAACTCCGTTGATAAGAATGCTATTCACTTCACGTCCATTGTGATAGAGTACTCCATCCCTGAAACTCATGCCAGGCAAACGCTCAAAGGCATCGCGTAACAATGCCCCTTCCTTTATGGTTAGCGCATCCAGGTCGTAGATGGTGGTGTCGTTCTTGGTAACAAGCAGTAGTCTTGTGGCACGGACAGTTACTTCCGAAAGTGTATCTACGTTAATACTGTCTGTAGATGAGGTATTTACGGGAGTGCCCTCAGTCATTGGTAGATTGTTTGCATAGACAGATTGAAATATGGATGTAAATAGGCATCCTAATATCAGATAATATCTATTTTTCATAATAATTCTGCTGTAAAATTATAAATCTCTATTTAACCTCTGTTTCTCTGTTAATGCTAGAAATATGCAGAAAAATAGTTGATAAAAATCCAGTGGAGATATTAAACCATCTTTATTAATATCCAACATTATACGATATAACTTTTTTATTTGTGTGGGTGTTGAAGTATTGTTTATGAGCGATTCCAATATATGGCTGTTGATTTTCTCAATGTAAAAGTATGACATATAATTGGATTTAATCCCATTATTTCATTACACTTTTTACACTGCCACAAAATACAGGAGGGGGTATTTGCTTTTATTTCAGTATATTATCTTTTGCTTTACACTTTTTACACTCAAGGTATATTGATTATTAGGTATATAAAAATAACCCTATCTCCCAATTTATAATTAAAATTGAAAGATAGGGTGTGATTGTTTAGCTGTGTTCGTGTTGGCTACTTCAAGGACATGAGGTGAGAATCAAGTGTCTTGGCCCCTTGTGTTCCAAACAATTTTTGATTGACTGACGATTTAAGATTGGTGATTCGTTGCGAACTAAGTCCTAAGAGCAGTGATATTTCCGATGGAATGAATCGAAAACGAATCAAGATACTTATGACAATTTCTGTATGAGATAGTCCTTTGGAGGCATCTGTAATATTAGCATAGAATTTTGGGAATGCATTTTGAGCTGTGACAAGAAGACAATTTAATTCATTAGGTGTTGCTTTTTGAGCATGCGAAGAAAGAGAATGCAGATGCTTTGCAATATCGCATGCGAATATTGCACGTTCGTCACTCCATTGCTCAACATTCTGCACATTGCCCTGATACATGCTTAGTGCTGTTTGCAGACTTTGTATTTCTAACTCTTTTTCCTTTAAGAATCTCTCAGAATCCGTTTTTACCAATTGCAATTCTTCTGCAGATTTCTCTATCT
>JAGAQH010000020.1 GCA_017622815.1 Bacteroidaceae bacterium
GAGGGGAGTGGTTACAACTGACCGATGGATGACACCAGTCAATGTATGAACAATAATTTACATACCCCCTCCGCGCTCCGCGCTCGTCCCCCTGACTCAGAGGGACAGTCAGTTACAATAGCATCCAACTTTCTCCCTCTGAGACAGGGGGAGTACCACGAAGTGGGGAGGGGGTATGACAATCTTGACTCCACACAAACAACAACCCAAAACAATAATTACGAGATGTTGAAAAAGGTTATAAATTAGGTTAGAAGACGCCCTTGCCCTCCAGTTTTGATGGGGGGCAAGGAAAAGAAGCACAACAATGTAACAAAATAAACTCCAATCCCGTTATTAGCATAAAACACTATTCATCAACAATAATAACAAATCACCAAAATCCTACTCACCCTCCAGTACATTCTACTCCCCTCCATACAGGGAGGGGTAAGGGGGTGGGTCCTTAAATCATCACAAATATGCAAAATCACAATCAATCACAATCCCCAGTACATCATACTCCCCTCCCCTGTGGAGGGGTAAGGGGGAGGGTCCGTTGGGGAGGACTTCTTACCAACTCACTCGCCACCGCATGGCGCAACCTGCTCAAGTACAAGGTGCAGAACATCATATCCATTGCCTGTCTGGCGGTGGGTGTGGTATGCTTTGCCGTGGTGTTCCAGGTGGGAAGTGCTTACCTGAAGGAAATGTATTACACAAAATACGACACAGGACGACCTGTATTCCACTTCTACGAAATGACCGAGGAGGAATACAAGAATTACACCCCTTCCGCCGAAAATAACTTCGAGCCAGAGCCACCAAAGATGTATATCACGGATTCTTTTGTTGAAAAGCTCTACAACTCGGAATTGCCGGCTATGCGCGAATTGCATGGTTATGATATTTGGCTAATAGAGGCAAAATTTGAAGATGGTACTGACATTGACAAAACTTGTTATACGGGCACAATTACTTGTTCGCCACGCTTCTTTCATTATCAGAAGTATCGCTCAGCAATTACCGGCCAGATTATTCCCGAACTGAACGAAGGCGAAATTCTCATCACCGACCAATTACGTGATCAGGTTTATGGCAAAGATGTGGACCCACGTGGATTTCATGTAAGCGGATCCCTAACCAAAGAAGAAATCAATGGGGTCATATCCGATGTGCTTAACACAAAAGAACGCAGTAATCGTATAATGAACAAAGACATCATCTTGTGCCATAAAAACTTTATCGTTAAGAATAATCTTGCTTTCTTTAAACAATACGCACAAATAGAACTGAACGAAGGTTATACGGCTGAGGATATGCATGAACAGCTTGCCAGCGCCTTTCCTGAATACTATGTGAAATTGCAACAGCCCGACTTTGACTGGCAAACATTTTCAATCCTGGGCATCGTTCTCCTGCTTGGAGGCAGTGTGTTGCTCATTGGTGTAACAGGGTTCCTGAAGATGCAGTTGCAACTCTTTGGGCTACGCTCGCGCGAAATGGCATTGCGCCGAACGATGGGTGCCAAGCCTCGACATCTGTATGGGTTGTTTATGGCTGAAATAGTCCTTGTATTTGCCATCACAGCCTTAGTGACTTCATTCATTACCATTCAACTTGTTCACAATGCACTGCCCATTATACAAAGCGTAAATGAAAATTTCGTGATTGACACCAGCCAATTGGTAGAGACAAGTTTGTGGATTTGCCTCGTCACTTTGGCTGGATCAATTGTCGTAGTTATCTGTTCCGTTTATCGCCAGGTGCACAGCCCTGTAGGAATGCGTGTGGGGCGTAGCGGAAGTCCGCGAACCGTAGGGCAAAGCATCATGATCTGCATTCAGTTTATCATCAGCATGCTGCTCACCTTTGCCGTGCTGGGAGCATTCTACATACTCAATGAATTGGCAGATGCCAAGTATGGAGGAGTGGAGGAGGACAAGGCACCTTACCGCAATGTGATTATGACGGATCTTTGGACAATGGACGAGAAATTTCCCGGCTTTAAGGATAAACTGATGCAAACAGGACTTGTGGAGCATATCGGTAAGTATTATTATAGTCCGGGGCATACTTACGGAACCGAATACGACAAGGAACTTTTCGTACGCACCCGTTTAATGCTAAACGAGAATAGAGATACTATCTATGGAGTCGGCGTACTTACAACCGACGAGGAGACCCTGGATTTGCTCAAAGTGAAAATTACCGCAGAAAAACCAACAGACGAGAAGCTTCAGGCCGTCACATGTGCCCTCTACGTGCGTAGCGAAGAAGTGGAACGTTTGCGTGAGAAATGGAATTTGCCCATAAGCAGTGATGTGCAGACGCGCAACCTCTACCGTGGTAATGATTACACACTCATTGGTTATGCTATGTCGTTGATGGGGAGCAGAACAGATTCTTACGGTGTTCCATCCTATTGGGTAATAGAACCCGACGCATATCGCGAAAAAACTGTATGGTGTGTCCAAATACCTAATATTAAGACCTATGGTCCCACTGACCATTACCTGATATTCCCTAAGGAAGGTAAGTATAATGAGGTGAAGGAAGCCATTACCGATATGTATCGCGAGGTGAAACCGGATGACATGAATCCGTTGAATGTAAATGACCTCTACGAAACATGGTTCAAGGAGATCCGCTTGATTGAAATGATGCGTAAACTCTGCTTCATGCTAGTCGTTGTGTCCATCTTATGTATCATGGCCAGTGTGTATTCGGCCATTTCACTCGAATCGCGTGGCAGACAAAAGGAGGTGGCTTTGCGCAAGATTCATGGTGCACACACGCGCGACATCATCCATTTGTTTGGCAATTACTACCTGCGCTTGCTCGGCATCAGTGCTCTTGTTGTCAGCATAGTGTCACTGCCCTTTATCATTATGCTTGTCAACAATGCTAATCTCATGACTGAGATGGCACTGGCCACCCAAAATATGGATTATGTGAATAGTTTTGACACAACAGATTGGATAATGATTCTACTCTACCTCCTGCTCTCTATCCTCATCGTTGCATCCATCACCCTGCTGACCATAGGCAACAAGATATACCGCGTCAGCCAGATAAATGCGGCGGAGGTGGTGAAGAAAGAGTAAAGACCAAACCAAACAGACCAAGCAGACCCCTCCCCAACCCTCCCACAAGGGGAGGGAGTGGTTACAACTGACTAATGACATAATAATCAACTAAGAAATTCATTAACTGACTTTATCCCCAGTACATTCTACTCCTGTCCGCGCGTCGCACAGGAGTGTGCTCCCCTCACAAGGCACAGATGGACATTCAGTCCATCTTCTAAAGACCTTGTTCGCCACTTGTGGAGGGGTAAGGGGGAGGGTCCTCAATTTATCGCAAATATGAACAATCAATCTCAATCCCCAGTACATCATACTCCCTCCCCTTGTGGGAGGGTATGGGGAGGGGTCTTCTTCTTTCACCATCTAAAGACCTCATGGCGCAATCTGCTCAAGTACAAGGTGCAGAACGCCATTTCCATTGCCTGTCTGGCCGTGGGTGTGGTGTGCTTTGCCATCACCGTGCTGATGATGTCAAACTCTGCACGCAACATATACTTTAATGTGTTTGACGATGGCATAGCAACCTTTTATTGTGACGATGTACCCTGTTCCAAGTGGGAAGAAGCCGTAAAGCAGGGAAAAGTGGAGCATGCAAAACTGGATGCCAAATTCTTCAATCGCATGATAGAAATGGACCTTCCTGCTTTCAAAGAATTTCATGGCAGTCGTCCATACATTGGCAAAGCTTTCTCGTTTGACGATGGTACAGAACAACCCAAACTTTGCGATGCTTGGCTGAAATACACTTCTCCCAATTATTTGCATTACCTTTGGTATCGTTCTGCCATCACGGGTAAGCGTATCCCTGAGTTGCAGGAGGGCGATGTTCTTATCAGCGACGTCCTGAGCGAAAAACTCTTTGGTAAGGGCACAGACCCTCGTGGTTTCACTCTCCTGGATGAAATCGATGGAAGCCAACATACCATACGCGATGTGGTCAATGTTACGGAGCGTGTAGAGAACTTTGAGAACAATGCCATTTACTATATTAAAAAGAATATCACGGAAGGTGAATGGGCTCAGCCGGTTGAAACCTTCAGTATTGAAATAGCAGAAGGGTGTACCAAGGATGAATTGCTCAAACAGTTGCAAGCAGCCTTTCCCGAATACACTATTACAATGCCGGATTTGTCCATAAGTTTGAATCAAAGAATTGTTAACATCGGTATGATTCTGGTTGTGCTGATACTTGGTGGCAGTGTGCTCACCATCGGTTTGATGGGATTCATGAAGATGGAATTGCAGATATTCTCGCTCCGTGCTCGCGAGATGGCATTGCGCCGCACCATGGGTGCCAAGCCTCGCCACCTGTTCATGCTCCTGGGCATAGAGGTGCTTATCGTCTTTGCTCTCACTGCCTTGGTTGCGGTGACACTGACTTCGTTCCTGGCAGAATATGCCATCCCCATTGTCCGCAACCTAAACAAAGACATGCTGTTCGATGTAGCCCTAATCATGCGCATTGAGTTGTGGTTGGCTGTCATCACCTTCGTCCTTGCCATGCTTATGGCATACGTCAGTGTCCATCGTCAGTTGCATGCCCCAGTGGGCCTACGTGTGGGTCGTAGCCAGAGCGTAAACACCAAGGGGCAGAGCTTTATGCTGGGCACACAGTTTGTAGTGAGCATGATACTGACCTATGCCGTGCTTGCTGCCTTCCAGGTTTTCAGCATTATTGAAAAGGATGAGAACGGAGGCATCAAGGACAATCCATCTATCTACAAGGATGTGATCAAGGCACCTCTAAGCTTAGTCCACATTGCTCCTGATTTTGTACAGGAACTTTCTCTCAATCCCGACGTGGAGGATGTGGCATTCTGCATCTGGAACACTTGTCAGACCGATGGTACCAATCGCGATGAAACCCTGGTGCGCAACTATTCCAATTTTATGCTTACAGAAGATATTGTCATTAGTTATGGCTACAGTTACCTGACCAGCGGAGAGAACCTTATTGACCAGCTTCAGATAGAAGTTACTCCCAACCTGCCCAGCGACACTGCCGTCCACAAGGATTACACCGCCATATATGCGCGCACCGAGCAGGCAGAGCGTCTGCGCCGGAAGTGGAACCTGGATGTGAGCCGCGATGCCGTCACACGTCCTCTGTACCAGCAGCGCTCATACACGCTCATCGGCTATGCTCCCTGCTTGAAAGGATACCGTAGTAAAATCCCTGCCACTCCTTCATATTGGATGCTGGACGAAGAAGTCAATTGGAAAGACTTTACGGAAGGTCGCGAACGTAGTGACTTTGGTGTCGAAACCTTCTACTACATCTTCCCCAAGGATGGTAAATATAATAAGGTAAAGGATGCCATCACCGAAATCTTCCGCGAGGCGCAACCCGGCTATATGAACGAGCCGCCCATTCAAGACCTCTATGAAGAGTGGTTCAAGTCTGTGCGTATGATTGAAATGATGCGCCAGCTCTGCCTGATTCTCGTCATCGTCTCCATCCTCTGCATCGTGGCAAGCGTGTATTCCGCCATTGCGTTGGAGAGCCGCGGACGCCAGAAGGAGGTTGCCTTGCGAAAGATTCATGGTGCACACACGCGCGACATCATCCTGCTCTTCGGCAAGTATTACCTGCGCCTGCTCGCTATCAGTGCCGTAATTGTCATTGTCGTTTCCAGTGCCGTCATCACCGTGGTACACGTCTATAATCCCGATTCGGGCATCAAGAATGACCTCCCCTGGCTCATCCTCTATCTCATCCTCGCCATCCTCATCGTCGTGGCCGTCACCCTGCTGACCATCAGCCACAAGATATGGAAGGTGAGCAAAATCCATCCGGCGGAGGTGGTGAAGAAGGAGTGAGGAAGGAGAGGACCCCTCCCCGACCCTCCCACAAGGGGAGGGAGTGGTTACAACAGCAGTAGGGACACGGCATGCCGTGTCCGAAACAAACACGAAACGGACAATAAAACTTCTCATGCGAACACCATCCATACCGTCATTAGGCCACACACAGTTTCCCAACGGGGAAACTCCTGTTCTCTCACGGGGAAACTCCAGTTCTCTCACGGGGAAACTCCAGTTCTCTCACGGGAGGACTACAATACTCTCACGGGAGCACAGGCTCAGTACCACCGTGTCGGTACTCCGGTACTTACACGACGGTACTCCAGTACCTACACGTCGGTACTCCAGTACCGATTATGCGGTACAGAAATCGGTACTGGAAAGCATTGGCTGGATAAACGGGAAACGGAGCAAAAGCACTGTAGGGACACGGCATGCCGTGTCCGAAAAACAAAGTTATCATATCAAGCAGGCGGACACGGCATGCCGTGTCCCTACAACGAGCAAAACAATACATTAACAAATAACTAAACATTATTCATTAACCAAGACTTTAACCTCCAGTAGTATATACTCCCCTCCATACAGGGAGGGGTTGGGGGTGGGTCTATCATTATTTTACAACTATGCTAACATTAACAAACATCAAGAAGGTCTTCAAGACCGACGAAGTGGAAACCTGGGCTTTGCAGAACGTGAACCTGGAAGTGAAGAAAGGCGAATTCGTGGCCATCATGGGTCCTTCGGGTTGTGGCAAGTCTACCCTGCTGAACATCCTTGGCCTGCTGGACACACCCACAGAGGGTGCGTACATACTGGACGGCAAGGACGTGAGCCAGATGAGCGAGGACGACCGTACCGACCTGCGCAAGGGCAAACTGGGCTTCGTGTTCCAGAGTTTCAACCTCATCGACGAACTGAACGTGTCGGAGAACGTGGAACTGCCCCTGCTCTATATGGGTGTGCCCAAGAAGGAGCGCCGCCAGAAGGTGAAGGAGGTTATAGAGCGCGTGGCCATGACACACCGTGCACAGCACTTCCCCTCGCAACTCTCCGGCGGTCAGCAGCAACGTGTGGCCATAGCACGTGCCGTTATCTCACGTCCCCACATCATCCTGGCCGACGAGCCTACGGGTAACCTCGACTCCAAGCACGGCAAGGAAGTGATGGACCTGCTCTGCGAACTGCACAAGGAGGGCACCACCATCATCATGGTAACACACTCCCAGCACGATGCCAACTATGCCGACCGAATAGTAAACCTCTTCGACGGCGAGGTGGTGAGCGAGGTGGAAATGTAGGGAGCGGACCAAACAAACCCAGCAGACCCCTCCCCAACCCTCCCACAAGGGGAGGGAGTGGTTACAACTGGCCAACAGTAGGGACACGGCATGCCGTGTCCGAAACAGAGTCACAAAAACAATGTAGGAGGTAATTAAACTGCCTCGCCTACATCTCCCCTCTGCGCTCTCTCGTCGTAACGAAGTTTGCGACCCCTCCAGCGCCAGCGTAATACACTAAAGAAAATATAAAACTCTGCGCTCTCGGCGTAATCTGCGTGCAAAAAAATCATAACCGCTCTCAAACAAACCTCACGCAGAGAGCGCAGAGGACGCAGAGTAGCAAAGCAAACAACGCTGTCGCTGGATTAGTCGCTCGCTTCGCGCGACAGAGAACGCAGAGACGAACAGAAACGGAAAACATAATCAATCATGCGGACACGGCATGCCGTGTCCCTACAAGCAAGCGAACTATACCTTATTTATATATGTTCATGAACCAACAACAAAATTGCGTCTCTCCTACCCCCTCCCTCTCAGGGAGGGCTGGGGTGGGTCCTCTCCTACTTCACAACCTCAAGATTGCCTACCGCAATCTCATGAAATACAAGTTCCAGACCCTTGTCAGCGTAGTGGCGCTGGCGGTGGGTATGGTCACTCTGGCGGCTACGCACTTTGTGCTCAAACACATGGGGCCTCCATCCATCACCAAGGAGGAGTATTACGACCGTTGCTATGTGGCGGACTTCCCCAACGATAGTTACAAACTACCCGTAGACAAGGAGGATGGCACGCAGGAATGGGTCACCGTCCCCACCGAAAACGTCACACCCGAAATGCACGACGCTCTCTTCTCCGGCGGTCCCCTGCCCGGTGTGGAAAAGGTGATACGCAATGCCTTCATGGGCGGCTTAACGATGGGCTCAAGCATGACCTTTACCTTGCCAGACAGCGCCCAACGCGCCGGTGCATATTCTTTCTATGTCAAGCAGGCCGAAGACCTCAACTTCTGGGGTATCCGTTCGGCACTGACGGGCAAGAAGATTCCCGTGCTCAACGACAAGGAGGCGGTCATCAGCGAAACGCATGCACGTACCATCTTTGGCGAGGCAAATCCAGTTGGGTGTACCGTTAGCATGAACATCAATGGTCGTGATTGGACAGAGTTCACCATCCGCGATGTATATGCCACGGATTACATTGCAGATGGTGTGACAACGGGCATTTACGTCTATGCCGACGGCCTGACGGACAGTTATCTGCGCAATTACTGCCTTGTGCTCCAGGAGGGGCAAGACCCCAGGGAGGTGGAGGCAGAGATGACCCGCCGCCTGAAGCATTTCGATGGCATCTCGGCAAGACTGAAACCTTTAAGTGTAAACGATGCCGAGCATGTAAGGTCATTGCTGATAGTCCGTACCATCGTCTACCTCATCAGTTCGCTTATCCTTGCCGCCGCGCTGATAGGCTTCCTGAAGATGCAGTTGCAACTCTTCCGCATGCGTCAGCGCGAAGTGGCTCTGCGCCGTGTGCATGGTGCCACAAGCCTGAGCATCTTCCGCCTCTTTGCCTGCGAAACGCTCTTCACCTTCCTGCTTGCCGGCATCGTGGCCGGCATACTGAGCGTACTGCTCATAGACTTTGCCAATGCCTCGCTCACGCCCTACCTCAACGAGTTCGGCTGGCACATAGAGGGCGTGTACGAGAGTGTGGCGGTGATACTCGCCGTGGTGGTGCTAATCAGTTTCATGGTATTGTGGCTGACCGTCCGCACCATGGTGCGCCAGCGCCAAAGCATGACAGTACAGTTGCAACGCAGCCGTGGGCATGCCCTGCGCAACACGATGCTGGGCATACAGATAGCCATCTGCATCCTCTTTGTGGGCGGAAGCATAGCCCTGACGCATTTCAGCGAACTGGCACTGAAGGAAATGAATGTGCCGGAGAATGATGACTTCTACAAGGAGTGCATACTGGTGCGTCCTTACGTTACCAAGGAGGATGTGCCCAAAATACTGGAATACCTGCGCACTGAGGCAAAGGACATCGAATGCTTCATCCCCATCAATATTTCTTTCCTCCGCCTAAAGGACATCCAGGAACATCCCATGGCAAAGGAAGCATGGGGGCATATGTGGATTAGGCAGTATCAGGTTGGTGACTCAGCGCTGCTCAACTTCTGGAACCGCCCCATCCGTTGGATACTGCCACCCGAGGAGCGTACAGGTTGCCTGCTGCTGAGCGACTCGCTCTATGCCGGTATGGAGCACTATGGCCTGACCGCCAGTGGCGTTCTTCAACTGGAGGGAGGCCAGCCTCACCGCATCGGAGGCACCTTTGGCACTCTGCCTTATATGGACAATAAGCGCTTATCCAATACATGCCAGGTGGTGTACATAGAAAGTTGTAGCGACGATAATATAACAGAAATCATCGTCCAGCCGAAGAAGGGCGCTTACGACCGTGTCTTTGCCGATCTGACCGAAGCCATGCACCGCATCAATCCCAAACCTTTGATGGAACGGGTGCTTAACCTCCGTGAAAGCCTTGGCATAGAAATCCTCTTATTCGAAGTCATGCAACGTGCCTCATGGATACTATCCGCCATCTGTCTCGTCATCTGCCTCATGGGCATCTGGAGCACCATAGCCCTCGACACCCGTTCGCGACAGAAGGAAGTGGCGTTGCGCAAGATACATGGCGCCAAGCGATGGAACATCGTCCTGCTCTTCGGTCGCCTCTACCTGTGGCTCATCAGCATAGCCACCATGGTCAGCGCACCCCTCATAGTCCTCTTCAACATCCTCCTGAAGGAATGGGCAAGAAGCAGCATGAGCACCTCCATGGCAGAACTCCTGTCCCCCACCCTCCCCATCCTCGGTGCCCTCCTGCTCACCGCCCTCATCATCCTCCTCATCGTAGGCTACCACCTCCACCAAGTCCTGCGAGTGAAACCTGCGGAAATGATTGCGAAGGAGTGAGGAAAGAACGGAAAAGTGAAAACGGAAAACGGAAAACATCTACTTGTAGGGACACGGCATGCCGTGTCCGAAACAGAGTCACAAAAGCAATAATGCGGACACGGCATGCCGTGTCCCTACAGTGCCAACCCAAAAGGAAGGAGCAATATCCACTAAGCGATTAAAACTCAAAATGATAAACTATGGCATACCCCCTCCGCGCTTCGCGCTCGTCCCCCTAACTTAGAGGGACAGTCAGTTACAACTGAATATCACAGCGCCAGCAAACTGTCCCTCTAAGTTAGGGGGACGAGGAGCAAAGCTCCGGAGGGGGTATGTAAAAGTCCCCCAAGACACTTTTGAAAATAGAACAATTTATCACAAATACGCAAAATCCTAATCACCCTCCAGTACATTATACTCCCGCCCCTTGTGGGAGGGTATGGGGAGGGGTCCTTAATTTATCACAAATATGCTAATACACAATCACACAGTACATCCTACTCCCCTCCATACAGGGAGGGGCCGGGGGTGGGTCCGCTGGGTCCACTGGGTCCGTATCAACTTCCTCCAAGCCCTGCGCCACATAAGGCGCAATATGGGGCAAAGCATTCTTATCGTGGGCATCATCTCGTTTGCCCTCACTGCCTTCGTGTTTTCGGCTTCCAGCATCTGGAGGCTGACACACGGGGCAAGTCACATCCCCGACGTGGAGGACGTCTATCGCGTGCAGGCCAGTGAACCACAGGGGTTCAGAGCCTTCACCTACCATCTCAGCGACAGTCTGGGGCATGACATCCTGGAGCATGCGCCTGAAGATGCCAAAGTGGGGTTCATCATGTATCCTGGTGCTGAGATTATAAGCACAAATGATACGACACCAGCGCAGCCGATACTGAGGGTGAACCCGGAATATTACGAGGTCATGCGCCTCGAGTTCATCTCCGGCAGGCCTGCCAGTGAGGATGGCGAAGTGGTACTCACCGACAAGACTGCCCTTGCCCTCTTCGGCACCACGGACTTGGTGGGCACCACGGTGACGGCAAAGTTCCTGCGCGAAGGCGGTGCCGAGAAGACATTGCGTGTGGTGGGTGTGACAAAAGCACAGAAGCCTGTCGGAGCGGATAATGAGATTACCGCTTATCTTTACCAGAAACTGGAGCCCACCCCTGCAAAAGGATATTCTTACTCACCCGAGAGCATGGAACTATTCGTGCGCACGAAGCACCCCGAACAGATGCAACGCGCGCTGGACGAGACGTTGGAGCGATTCTCCAACTCTCAATACAACGACGATTATGAAAGTTTCCGGCTCGTACCGCTCCGCATGGGCGAGTTGTTGCGCAACGAAGGAAGTTTCTGGAAAGCGGCCTTCTACCCCGGCGTGTTCTTCATCCTCTCCACATTGCTGCTCCTTTCGGCTCTGTTCTCCTACCTGGCATTGCTCAACACTGCTGCCGATGCCCGATGGAGCGACCATCGCCTGCGCATCTGCCTGGGTGGTGGCAAGCGCGACACCCTGCTCCGCCTGCAGGCCGAGGCCCTGCTGATGTTCTGCGCCATTGGTGTGCTCACCTTTGTGCTGATGACACTGACGTTCGACACCTATTTCGAGGGAATGGAGATTACCCGCGGCGAAGTGTACCTTTGGTTCGCAGGCAGTCTGCTCACGCTCCTCCTTGTGCAACTGGCACTATGCCTGCTGCCCGTATATGTGCAGAACCGCAGGCACCGCCTCGCCCTGAAGGGTGCTCCGCAGGGGCGTCCCTCGGCATTGAACTATCCCCTTGCCGTGATGCAGGTGGCGGTGAGCGTGCTGTTGCTGTTCCTGGTGTGGAACGGTGGCAGACAAATCCGCTTCGTCACCAAAGATGCCCTGGGCGTGAACCCCGAAAGGGTATATACCTTCCGTTTCAAGAGGTATGAGGAAAAGAGGGTGGTAAACACCAACGAGTTTGCACAAGAACTGTGTGCCCTTTCGGCAGTGGACACCTGCGTATTGAACCATCCCATCTTCGAACGCGGATGGGCGATAGGCATCAGTGTGGATGGTTATGAACAGAGCCTTACCCTGATGATACTTTCCGAGGCGACGATACGCCTGTTCGATATCAAGCCCAACCTGTGGAAACCCATGCAGGGCGAATTCAAGTGGCAGGACGGACAGGTGTTGCTGAGCAGCAATGCCGCGGCATATTACGGGGTAACGCCCGAGAATCCATATATCAATAACAATAGACAACGAGAAGTTATCGGCACGCTCGACCTCTGCACCCGCGACCTGCACCAAGAACCCGAACTGATAGGATATGCCCAGGATTTAGGCGGCTCTGACGGAGATTCCCAACTCTACTTCCGCATACTCCCCGGCAGGGAGAAGGAAGGCATAGCAGCCGTGGAAGAGGTTCTGCGCCGTCACGACATCAACCCCGATGCAGGAACAGTGCGTGTAGTAAACTATGGCGACCTCATTGCCGAGAAGTACCGCAAGGAGCAGAACTTCCTGTGGCTCTACTCCGTGCTCTCAGCAGTGGGTTTGGGCATTGCCCTCTTCGGAATGATAACCCTGTTGAGTGCCGACCTCCAGCGCCAGCGCCGTGCCATAGCCATACGCCGTGTCTTCGGCGCCCACTATAGGGATTGCCTGCGCCGCACCCTCCGCACATACGGCATCATCTCTGCCCTCGGCACCACCCTAGGCCTCTGCGTGGGTTACTACCTGATGACCCTCTGGTTGCGAACCTACGCCCTGCAGATCTCCCTTGGCATCCTGCCGGCCCTCGGCATCGTCGCACTCATCGCCCTCATCGTCACCGCCCTCGTTGCCCATAAGGTAAAAGTGTGCTTCAAGGAGAATCCCGCCGAGGTGATTGCGAAGGAGTGAGAGTGAGAGGATAGGTGCTATAAAACTATAAAAGCTATAGATACTATAGAATTTATAGAACCTATGGCATCTATTCTCTCAAAAAAACTCTATCTTTGCCCCTATCTATAGTTTCTATTACATCTATAGCATCTATCTAAACCATTAAATACTATACCATGCAACAAGTTCTAAAGAGGCAGGCTCCCTGGCGCAATACATACTTCTACCAGAAGAGCGAGGTGCTCTACCATCTGACTTATGTATTCTGCAAGCGTTTCCTTCCTGCGCATGGCGACCGTACGGTGGACCAGATGATACAGGCTGCCCGTAGTGGAAAGCAAAATATTGTTGAGGGTATAGAGGATGGAGTGGCTTCCACAGAAATGCAACTAAAACTCCTAAATGTGGCACGAAGTTCTATCCAAGAGTTGCGCGAGGACTATCGGGACTATCTCATCTCGCGTAACCTCACTATTTGGACAGAGTCGCATAATCGCTACAACAAGATGCTGGAGTTTTGCAAAATCCATAACCGCGTGGAAGACTATCAACCACACTTTGACAAATGGAACAACGAGGAGATGGCCAATACAGCCCTCACCCTCTGCTATATGGCGGATACTATGCTCAACCGTCACCTAATAACATTGGAGCAGGAATTTGTCACCCAAGGCGGTATAAAGGAGCGCATGCATGCCGCACGCACGGGATACCGCCAGCAAGAACAAGATGAACTGCACGCCCTGCGCAAGCAAGTGAAGCAGCAAGCCGAAGAGATAAAGCGCCTGCAGAGTCTCATCAAGGCGCATGGGATAGAATACTGATATCTTGGAAAAACACTATACTATACCTATCGCCATAAGTATAATAGTCTTATAGGCATAAGTATAGTACTCTTACGGGTGTAAGTATAATAGTCTTATTTGTGTGGGTATGTGATGCATGCTATTCCAACCCAAGTTCCATGCGTTTTGCCTTCTCGAAATTGGACCAAAGATATGCCATTATCTCTTCTGGTGACATTGGATACTTTTGAGATTCGGCGATTTTCTTCAACTTCCGTTCTACGGATTCTTTGTGAAATTGATTCAAGTATTTCATGCAATTAAAATATCACTTCTTAATGAACTTCACAATACAATCAATACATACTGGTACATCGGAGATAGCATCTATAAAAACATTAGCAGGATGCATATCCTCAAGATGCAGACGTTCTCCGATATAGTTGACCCCTTGCCCGTCTTGATTGTTTTGGAAACCCTTTAAAGCGACCATATGATCTATTTCATATTTTGTAGCCAAGCGCTTACATCTAATATAAGGCTGGGTACTTATTGAACGTAAAAGTCCATCAGAATCGCGTGTAAATCCTATTAACTTCATTGCTGTTTCTGGAAATAAAGCATTGTGAAGAACTATTGATTCTAATGCTCTGTCCAAAGTTGCATAAATAGAAGTCCGCATTTTTACGACAGATGTATCTCCCTCCTTATAAAAAACTTTAGCTTCTGCTCCTTGAGCAATCATCGGACCATACTCCAATTCAATATCAGCCTCAGCATTTGCAAACCACAAATGCTTAGACTCTGCCCATTGTTGTAGGAGAGTTTCCTGTGCCTCGTCTATTTCCCAATTAAATGGGCTTGCTTGGCCTGTTCCAGCATCTGAACTTGCTCTAAGGCTTGCTTGCGCGTAGTTGCACACGATGGTCGCCCCAATGAGCACCTCACCTGCACAGCAGAGTCCTGCATGCTCTTGTTGATTAAATTGATTAAAGTTTGTTTTTCCATTTAATATATGCTTTGTATAGATATCAATCAAATCGATAGTTTCCTTAGAAAAACCATTATAGGCAATTGCATCATATATGGTACCAAGATCTATCAAAGAATCACAATCTAAATACTGTTCAGACATAAGTACTTGTTGTTAATATCCGACACAAAGATACGATTAAGCGAGCGAAAAACAAAATGAAGCGTGCTTTAATTTTGTTTTTCCGAGCGTGAGTATCTTAGAAACGCAGTTTCTGAGATACGATTAAGCGAGCGAAATATCTTTTTCTCTTCTTTTAGACTTGACATTTGATTGCTGTAAGCGTTATATAGATAGATGACACAAACAGAGTTTGAACATAAACTGATAGAAATGCGCCATCAGCCATCAGAGTTCGGACAATACCCGTAAACGATGAAATAGTTGGGGGTTGCGAAGAATAATATTATATTTGCACAAAAGAAACAGAGAAGTGACAATGTTGAATAATGATTTTGGCAATCTATAAAGGAATTCATTGATAATGGTTTTGATGTAGAAGGCCTGTCTTAATTAGAGTTTTATGCAGAACATGAAAAGACTTTCTTTCCTTGCCGGCAGCATATCCTTGCTGATGTGTGCCTGCACACAGATGCCACAGGCAGTGGACTTCCCGCTGGCCGGGGCGGCAAACACGACGAGCATCGTCATTGAGAGAGTGGAGAGGACAGACTCTGCCACGGTGCTGACGGTACGCGGATTCAACATGCCGGGAAACTGGATAAACGTGAAAGAGACAACGAAACTGGTGGCCGACGGCGTAGAGTACAAACTGAGGGAAGGCAGCAGCATAGAGATAGGCAAGGCAATGACCTTGCCCGAGGACGGCGACACCTGCTTCACCCTATGCTTCGCCCCCCTGGCCAAGGAGTGCAGAGCCTTTGACTACATTGAGGGCGATGACGAGGGCGACTGGAGGATATACGACCTGGACCTGACCGGAAAGAGGGACGCCAACGCCCCCGAAGGACTGCCGGAAGAACTGAAAGGCATGCCCAAGACGGACGTGGAACCACGATATGCCTATGAGTTCGGCGACGTCACCGTGAACGTGCATCTGCTGGGTTACCGCGAAGGTGTGGCAAAGGACATAATCCTGCCCATCAACTCCCTGCTGGAAGAGCAGAAGAGCGTGGATGTAAAAATCGACCCCAAGACAGGCAAAGGCACCGCCACCTTCCGCCAGTACGGCACGGGATGTGCTTTCCCCGTTGTGAACGGGAGGGCGTATGGCAGTTTCTATGTTGCCCCTGGAGACAGCATTGACCTATATGTCAATCTTGGCAACATAAACCTCAATAACAGGTTCAATTACTACGGTAGAGTTCCTATGGAAATGCCAACGATAAAACAGTGTTGGACAAAGGGCGGCAGATATGATGCCATGAACAACCTGCCTGCCATGACATGGGACAGCCCCGACTCTACCGATATATCACACGGCTTGCGCTACAACATCACAGCCGAGCAATACACCAACCACGTGATAAACAACTATAAGGTTTCGTGCAACCACATGGACAGGCAGCCCTGGCACACATGGCAGAAGGAAATGGAAAAAGCCAATCACCAACATGGCCTTATCATGTACATGAAGCAGGACATACGCCAGTGGATGGAGAGAGAACCGGAGGATACCTTCAATCTAGACTTGCACCCTATCCTGCCCCAGCACTACGAAAAGGTGATGACTCATGTGGATACCGACAATCCATGGCTGCTACTCTCCGAGTATAGTAACGAACTAATCAAGAGTGTGCCACGGGAACTGAAAAGCGTACAGGACAACAGGATGCTGCAAGACATGATTCTTGCATACGATGCTGTGAAGGAGGCATACAAGGGCCAACTTGCCGACAGCACGTTGCAACGCCTGCGCAAGATGGACAACCCGTTCTATGCCGACATGTGCGAGGACATAATGACAAGAACCCTGAAGGCGATAGCACAGAGCAGCAAGAATCTGCAAAACGTGGAGGAGATTGCTCCCGAAGCACTCTTCCAGGCCATCATAGAACCACACAAGGGCAAGGTGGTGGTGGTGGACTTCTGGAACACATGGTGCGGCCCGTGCCGCCATGCCCTGAAGCAGGTAAAGCCTCTGAAGGAATCTGGTCCGCTCGCCACGGACGACATCGTGTGGGTGTACATTGCCAACGAGACATCTCCCATAGCACAATACAACGAAATGATCTCGGACATAAAAGGTCTGCACTATCGTCTGAACAATGCACAATGGCGCTACCTCACCGACAAGTTGTTCAACATAGACGGCATCCCCTCCTACGTGCTGGTGCAGAAAGACGGCACATACGCCCTACGCAACGACCTTCGCGACCATGCCCTGTTGCTCCCCACCCTGAAGGATGCACTGGCCAGATAAACCGAGAACAAGGTGCACCGCGCCATCGAGGTCAAGTGACCTGAAACACATAGCAAATAACAAGATGAAGAATCCCACGCGGTGCAATATACAGCCACTTTGACAAGGAAACGGACAGCACGTCAGTGCCTGTGTTAAACATGTTAACACAACTGACAGAATGTTGTCCGTTTTTCAAACTCCTTAACACTCAGTGCCTTGGCACGGGAATTGCGGATATAATGGTGCAGGCCTACAGCGCATGGCGACGGACCTGCAAGAGAAAAACACACATTATATAATTAATTAAAGGTAAAAGGAGATTAAGTTATGTTACCAATGATGATTAACAACCGCAATTGGATGCCCACTATGTTTGACGAGTTCTTCGGAAAGAACTGGATGCACAGAGTTAACGACACCACACCAGCCATCAACGTGAAGGAGGATGCAAAAGGCTACACCATGGAACTGGCCGCACCTGGCATAAGAAAGGAGTTCTGCCGAGTGCACGTCACCAACGACGGCAACCTGCAGATAGCCATCGAAAACAAGATGGAACACAAGCAGGATGAAAGGGAGGAAGGACACAAGGAGCGTTATCTGCGCCGCGAGTTCTACTACAGCAACTACCAGCAGATCTACCGTCTGCCCGAGGACGTGGATGCCGACAACATTTCTGCACAGGTGGCCGACGGCATACTGAGCATCGCACTGCCCAAGCGCGACAAGGAAGCAGAGAACAAGGCGCACCGCGCCATCGAGGTCAAGTGACCTGAAACACATAGCAAATGACAAGATGAAGAATCCCACGCGGTGCAAGCCTCGTGGGATTCTCTATATTGCAGACAGCAGTGCCCTACCACCACATCGCTATTGCTACCATGCATACCACGGCAATGCAATAGAAGAACTTCAGGCCTGTGGTGAGGATGAAGGCAAGGAATGAGTATAAGGCAACCTTAAAAGCCTGGTGAGGGGGTGTCTTGACAAGCAGTTCGCCAAGCAATGCACCAACGAAGGGGCCGACTATCATTCCCACCGGCCCACAGAACAATCCCACCAGCAGACCTGCCGTGGCACCGCGCATGGCCTGCTTGGAACCACCGCCTATCCTGGTGAGCCATACCGGGGCAACATAGTCTATGATGGTAAGCACCAGCATCAATCCCCCCATTACCCACAGACTTGTGGACGAAACACTGTCCTTATCATACAAATACAGCATCCACAACGCAACATAACTGACCGGAGGACCGGGCAGCATGGGCAGGATGGCTCCTGCCACTCCAACCAAGGCACTGATGATTGCCAATGCCAACCATACATATTCCATAACGTGTATATTTGAATAATATCAAGTATCAGTATATCTTCTGCAACGACGAGGCAAAGGTACGGAAATTAGTACTCAGAGGCAAGAGGCCAAGTGTTAAATATATGTTAATTACAGTACCTTGTATTGCATAGTACTAATATTATGCATACCTTTGCAACGAGAACATAAAAAAAGAGTCGTGTAATACTAAAACACCTATCGTATGAACGTAGAGAACACAAAGGCACAAATGCGCAAGGGCATGCTGGAATATTGCATCATGCTACTGCTTAGGCACAGGCCGTGCTATGCCAACGACATCATCTCGCAACTGAAGGAGGCGGACATGATAGTGGTTGAAGGCACGTTGTACCCCTTGCTGAACCGCCTGCTGAAGGACAAGATCCTGAAGTACGAGTGGCAGGAGAGCACACAGGGACCGCCCAGGAAGTACTATTCCCTGACGATGGACGGGGAGGAGGCTCTGACGCAACTGAACCAGAGTTGGAACGAACTGGCCGGCACCGTAAATAAACTGAAAACGGAAATCTGAAAACGGAAAACTGCGAGTAAGCGAGAGCAGAGAAAATTTATTTGCTCTGCCGAGCGGAAGCAGATTCAAAGTTGAGAGTAAGCGAGAACATGGTAGGGACACGGCATGCCGTGTCCGAAAACAAGAGCAAATCTGAAAACGGAACCAAAGGTCGACGTTAAGTCAATACTGCAAAGAAAAACTATAAAACTTACTACAATGAAAAAGAACATTACCATAAACCTGTTCGGCACCTTATATAATATAGACGAGGATGCATACCAGTTGCTGGACAACTATCTGCAGAGCATGAAGCGCTACTTCGGCACCAAGGACGGTGGCGAAGAGATTGCCGACGACATAGAACACCGCGTGGCAGAACTCCTGTGGGAGAAGAAGGAACAGGGTACAGATGCCATCAGCATAGAGATAATAAAGGAGATTATTGGCAAGATAGGCAACGCCGAGGAGATTGCCGGAGAGCAGCAAACGGAAAACGAAGAACGGAAAACGGAAAACGGTGGGCAGAGCGTAGAAAGCGGTAACACATACACCGAAGAGGACAACTTCGACCCCAGCACTGCATCCCTGTGGGAGCGCATACGCCATCACTTCAAGAACCGTCGGCTCTTCCGCGACCCCGACAACATGCTGCTGGGCGGTGTGTGCTCGGGCATGGCCAACTACATAGGTTTCGGCGACCCCATCCTGTGGCGCCTGCTCCTGCTGGCACTCTTCTTTGTGGAGGGAGTGGGACTGCTCACCTACCTGATTCTGTGGCTCATCATACCCCTGGCACGCACTCCGGAGGACAAACTGCTGATGAAGGGCAAGAAACTGACTCCTAACAATATTAACGAACAAATCATCCAGGATCATAGCACACAGACGGATCAGGGGGCATCGTGCAACCGCAACAACGGTTCGGGTTGTTTGAAGGTGCTGTTCGCCCTGCTTATCCTCGGTCCTCTGGGCATATTCATACTGGCAGTAATTGCACTGATTACCGGATGGTTCGGTATAATCGGAGGTATGGGCAGCATGATCCTGTCACAGACAGAAGCACGTATCATGAGCGCTATTACAGAATCCACCGGCACCTTGTTCACCTCGGGCGTAGTGTGCATACTTATTATCCTGGCCGTATTGTTCGTCCTGTTGCTGAGGTGGATTTTCGGTTCCGGCAAACCCATGGCAGGTTGGCTGAAGACAGTCATTGCCCTGCTGATACTGGGCTGTCTGATTTGGGGTGTGTTCTCCATCTCGCGTTCGATAACCAAATGCTTTGAGGTGGCCAAACAGATTAACAATGACGAGTGGAGAAACAGAAGGATGCGCAACCCCATTCCCACCTTCAAGCCCCAGCCGCATCTGGACATACCGTATCTGGACGAAACTGGTTTCACCATCATCACCAACACATGCAACCGTTGCACATGGACAGGCGACTACCCCACCGGCGATGCGGAAAAGCGATATCTGGATGCATGCGACTATGACGAACTGATATTCACCGCCGAGAAGACGGACACCGTTGCCCCAGGCACATACACCTTGTCGGCACTGGTAAGGGCAGAGGACAACGGTGCATACCTCTTTGCCAACGTGGGAGACACGGAAAACAGACAGTACATCCCTGCATTCGGCAACAAGGGAGGCAACCTGTGGAAATGGGCATGCGGCAACGGAACCCTGCCCGAAGTGAAGAACATCTATCCGCACTTTGCCAACGACAGCATACGCAATCTCCTGGCCATGGCCAACGATGGAGAAGGTTTCGGATGGGCAGTACTGAGCATAGAGGGCATAAAGGTGAAAAAGGGGGAAACCATCACCTACGGCATAACCACCGACCCTGCCACTACGAATGACACCCCCGAATGCGACTGGGTTTCCGCCACCGACTTCGTGCTGACCAGAACGGACAAGAAATAATTAGGTTTCAACATACGCGCAAGCAAAAAGCGTCAGGCACCTGCCCCCACTTCCGGGGATGCAGGTGCCTGATGTTTTATGGCCTTGAATTTGTCGTCCCGAGGACACGCCCTTGTCACCCGGGACGACAAGGGCGAGTCACCGAGGGTGACAAGGACGAGTCACCGAGGGTGACAAAGACGAGTCACCGAGGGTGACAAGGGCGAGTCACCCGGGACAACAAAAACGGTTCCCGGAAAGACAGGAAACAGCATTCAAGCATACCTACGGGTATTCCGGTCAGGATACTGATGCCATTACCTCAAAATGTGCCAATGCCTCCTGACATTCTTGTAGCGAGAGTGATGTCACTTCTTCAAGGGAAAGTGCAAGCACATAGGCAGCCGTATCAGGGCACAAGGCGTAATCGCAACATATCTTCTGCCTTGCCTCCTCTTCACTGGCAGAGGTCCTTATGACTGTTATCAGTCTGGCTATGAACATGCCTTCCGAGTCTGATTTGAGAACACGTACAAGTTCTCCGAAGACAAGCCTGCCACGTACATATTCCTGAGCCAGGAAATCTCGGTTCTTATAGAGATGGGCAAAGTCTGCCTTTTCAAAAGACATGCCGCTGGCATGCGCTGTCATCACCATCAATTCCTCTGTCTGTTTCATATCTTTATATTATTATCTGCACAAAATTCCCTTATCGTCGATGCGATTGCCTTCATATACTCTTCCGACATACGATTCGCAAAATGGGTGCAACAAACCAACAGTTTAGGGGAGTCTCCCTGCCTTGTATAGATATCAAGATGCCAGTTTCTGCCACCTTTGCGGGTGGGCACCGACATCACCCTTTTACTGTCTGCCGGAAATCCGAACAATTCCCCTACAGAAAATACATCCCTGTATCTGTGGACATAGTTCCTGGATGCCACTATCACTATGGGGAAACCCTGAAAGAAATCAGAAGAGAAAAACCTGTTTGACTTCCCTGCACGTTTGGCTATAGAGGATCTACGTCCCTCCTCGTCAACCTCACTGCTCTTCTTGGAACAACAGGTGTTCAATTCAGAAGTGAAGCACCAGTCGTGAAAGTCCAGCAACTCCGCCTTGCTCCTGTTGACTCCGCGCACCAAATCCAACAACTTCTGAAAATTATACCATGTCCTGCTTGTTCCTGCTACTGAACGGATATGGGTCACTTCATTCTTCTTAACTTCTGACCTGACAGAATATTTCTGTCCCTTGTATGGAAACCTTGGAGAGAACTTGGAAATATCATCTATCACGCCATCATGGACAATGATTTCAGACACGCCATTCGTCAACCACTTATGCCACTTCTCGTTGTTTTTTGCCATCTCCCATTTGTAACGCTCTTCGTCTGGGGCAATTGCCGGTTCGCTTGCAATTATAAGAATACTCGCATTGGGATTACCACATCCTACATACTCGTTGTTCTCCTGGGTGGCCTTCAACAACTGAACAAAAGAGACTGGACAACTCGCCTTGTTAATCTTCTCCATAAATCAACACGTATTTATGATTATGATTTGATTATGGCGTCAATTCACCAACTCCAGCGATAGTGATTCTATCAAATCATCTATTGAAGAATTATTTTTGCGCATGCGCTTTAGAACGTCCATCCTGTAGGCATCTGTCACCTGTGGCTCCGTGTTCTTGTACAACTCTGTCGTCTTGTATTTGCTATCCAGTTCCTGATAGAGGTAGTATCTGCCGATAGACCTGAGTCTGTACAAGTAGTCATCATAGGACAGAGGCTCTGACCTTACTTCCTTGTATTCGGGAGATTCCAGAATCTTCGCCACCACCCTATCATTCCAGTGCTCGAACTCGTCTACGACATCTGTATGTTCAGCCTTCCTGAGGTAATAGAGAGCCTTTGAAACCTGCGGAATATGCATGGCATGGAATACGTCAGCATTATCCTTCAGTTTCCAATAACTTGCGTGTAAAAAGTCAGTATTGCACTCTTCGTTTACCAGCGTATAAAGCATGTCCAATGCAGAAGAACCAGAAAAAGAACGCCCGGCATGAACCAACACCGCCAGGTGGTCTACCGGAGACAAACGCTCCCTATCTATACAGAAATCACTCCTGTGGGCCAGTCTTCTGCACACAAAATAATAGTCTCTGTCGTTGGAGAAGCTGTCAAGTTGCGATATGATATAGTCTTCCGGCAGATGGCGGATAACAACCCAAGCACACCTCTCCTCGTGGTGCTGTTCCCACAGTTCTGCAATCCTTGGTGCGAAACAGTCGTCCCACAAATCCAGAAGTCTGACGTACATCCATTCTCTGTCGGACCGGCATGAATCAAGAAAAGCAGATACAATCCTCTTTTGGTCTTTCCAGTCCAAATGCTCAAAACGTCTCTTTATTTCCACCTTGCTTTCAGAAACCCTTCCGCTCTCCTTATTGGTGTAGTCCCGTATCAACCTGCTTATCGGGGTATTCCTTTTATGTAATTCACGCTTCATATCCATCCTCCTTATATTGCCGGTATCCATCACGGCAACAACATCATTATATCAATATTATACTACTATTCCTGTGCAGAGGACACGTGTCCTTTTCTGTATCTCTTATTACAAGTTTACATGCTTAATCCCGTACAAATATACAGATAATTATTGGATTCTTCTATTCATTATATAATAATATTCCTGACGTCTGACCCGTTTGTATAACAGCAGTAAACTACAATAGAGAACGACATCAATGGAACAGGAAGCGCCTTACCCTGCCGGTATACTCCGCCGGATACTTGTAATAGGAAAGGGCATGCGTGACACCTTCCGGAAGCCAGATGTCCTTGGGGCCGGGATGGGCGTTATGCAGAGGATGCACCATCCACGTGGGTACGAAGGTGTCGGCATCGCCGTGAATGAAGAGCATGGGACGGCGGCATTCGGTTACCTGTTGCAAAGCACTGGCCTCGGTGAAACTCCAGCCGTACAACATCTTGCATAAAAGAGAAGAGGTATGAAGAATGGGGAACGGAGGCAGGGAGAACTGGGCCTGCAGTTCGCCCGTGAACTCGTCCCATGCACTGGTGTAGCCGCAATCTTCCACGAAACGAGTGACACTGGAGGGCAAACCGTCCTCTGCGGAAAGCATCATGGTGGTGGCGGCACCCATGGATATGCCATGCACCACGATGGGGGCATGAAACAGGCTGTCGGCTATACCGCACCAGCGCAGGACATCCAGGCGGTCAAGCCACCCCATACGGATAGACTCCCCGTCGCTCTGTCCATGGGCATGGAGGTCGGGCAAGAGGATGTTGCATCCCAGGTCGTGATGGTACATATAGCCCAGATGCATCATGTCTATGGCACAATTACGGTAGCCGTGCACCAGTACTGCCGTAGCAGGCGAAGCACTCCCCGACAGATAATAGGCATGCAGGCGACGGCCGTCCTCACTGAGGATGAAAGTATCCCGAAGGACTCCGTTAGCGCGTATGGAATCCATCCACCCTGCAGCCCATGGGTAATAATGCTCCACCCTCTGCCATGCCTGTTCCTCCGTCCATGCCGTGTGTCTGCGTGCCAGGGCAAAGTCCAGCATATAGAACGATGCGCCGAGCACTGCAATGCAGAGCACAACGGCAAGCAAGAGGATATATCGCCAGAGTCTGCTCATAGCATCAGATCTTTACAAAGACGCGTGCCTTGTACATGGCCCTTAGGATAAAGAATATGATAAGGTAGTTGCCGAAGGCGAGCCACACGTTGTACCAGTCCTGAAGATAGGGTTGCAGGCCATAACTGACGGATTGTACCACACTACGGAAATTGACAACCTCGCCAAGCATATAGGCCACTATGGAGTTGGTGCCGTATATCTTCAGCCATGACAGGCCCCTACTCCACCCCTTTACGTCCACCAGCCAATAGAAGAAGGCCATAAGCGCCCAACACCAGCCTCCGGAAATCAGAGTCATGCTGGTGGTCCACAGGTGTTTGTTGACGGGAGCGTGCATACTGTGCAGATAGCCCAGCACAAGCAGGGCAAAGGCAATCACCGCCAGACGCAGGGCGGTAAACCGGCGATTGTCGCCACCGGCCTTTATTACCTGTCCGGCAAAGGTGCCGAGCATGACGGTGACACCGAAGGTGAGGCTGCTCCACACCCAAGTATAGTGATACCAGTGGGAAAAGTGCCACTGACCCTGCTCGTCCCAATAGACACCGTCGCGCCAACGTCCCAGCACCGCCTTGTCCACCATTTCGGCAAAGTTGCCCTCGGCAGTATAGTTGCCGCAGAAGTGCATGGGCAGCCAGTAAATGAGCATAAGCAGGCAGGTGGCCACAATCTGTGCGCGAAGAGAGAGGTGGAGCATCAGCACCGAGGCAATGAGATAGCCTGACGCTATGGCCTGGAGCGTGTTGCTATAGAAACGGAACATCTGCGGGTCGAGCCCCAGAAGATTGCCCTGCACCACCATACCGAGGATGAAGAGGATGACGAAGCGCTTCAGTATCTTGCGGTAGATGGGCCACTTTGTTTCTGCAGTCCTGTACTTGGAGAAGGCAAATGGCATGGAGGCTCCAGCCATAAAGAGGAACAGGGGCATGACCATGTCCCACAGGTGCAGGCCTTCCCAATCGGCATGGGAGAACCACCGGCCAATGGTCTTGACCCAGGGGGCGTCCACACGGGCACATATCTGCATAAGCACAGGTTGGAAGAAGACGAGAAGAAAGAGGTCGAGACCACGGAGTATGTCCAGTGACTCTATACGTTTGAAAGATTGTTGCATGGTGAAATGGGTATAAGAGTTATAGGAGCTATAGAATCTATAGAGTCTATAGGATATATAAGAACTATAGGAACTATAGGAGCTATAGAATCTATAGCTTATTCTTTTAGAACATAGAAGGCCCGGCATCACCGGGCCTTCTGTTCTTTAGTCATTCAACTATTGTATTGCCTCCGGTCTACTCATACTCCTGCCAAGCCTTGGTCTGAATGTCTGCCAGTGGCATACGGCAGAAGGCCTCGATGAAGGCACTGGCCAGACGGGCATTGGTAATGAGGGGTATGTTGTGGTCGATAGCACCACGGCGGATGCGGTAGCCGTTGGTCTTTTCGCGCTTGGTATGATCCTTGGGCACATTGACGATGAGGTCGAACTTGTGCTGTGAAATCATGTCCATGATGTTCAGCATGTCGGTCTTGGTCTCCTTCTCGTCGGGCCAGCATACGGGAATGGCCTTGGCATTGTTGTCGTTAAGGAAACGTGCAGTGCCCTCGGTGGCATAGATGGTGTAGCCGGCCTTGCACAGAGCCTGAGCGGCATCGAGCAGGGAGGCCTTCTCCTTGGTACCGCCACTGGAGAGCATTACGCCCTTGTCCTTGGAAGGAATCTTGTAGCCGGTGGAAATCATGGCATTGAGCAGAGCCTCCTCAAAGCTGTCGCCCAAGCAACCCACCTCGCCGGTTGAACTCATGTCCACGCCCAGAATGGGGTCGGCAGGAGCAAGACGGTTAAATGAGAACTGGCTGGCCTTCACACCGATGCGGTCGATATCGAAGACACTGCTGTCGGGCTTGCGATAGGGAGCGTCGAGCATGATGCGTGTGGCTGTCTCGATGAAGTTGCGCTTCAGCACCTTGCTGACGAAGGGGAACGAGCGGCTGGCACGGAGGTTGCACTCGATAACCTTCACGTCGCGGCCCTTGGCCAGATACTGGATATTGAAGGGACCTGAAATGTTCAGTTCCTTGGCGATGGCACGTGAGATACGCTTGATCTGGCGTGTAGTGGCGAAAGAGATCTGCTGGGCAGGGAAGCACATGGTGGCGTCACCGCTGTGCACACCGGCAAACTCCACATGCTCGGAAATGGCGTACTCCACGATCTCACCGTTCTGTGCAACGCCGTCAAACTCTATCTCGTTGGTCTCGGTCATGAACTCGGAGATAACCACGGGGTATTCCTTGCTCACCTCGCTAGCTGCTGCCAGGAAGCGCTCCAGTTCCTCGTCGTTGTGACAGACGTTCATGGCTGCACCTGAGAGGACATAGGAAGGACGAACCAATACGGGATAGCCAACCTGGTCGATGAACTTCTTCACATCGTCCATGCTGGTAAGGGCACTCCAACGGGGCTGGTCGATGCCCAACTGGTCGAGCATGGCACTGAACTTGCCACGGTTCTCGGCGCGGTCAATGCTGACAGGGTTGGTACCCAATACGGGGACAGCCTGGCGGAAGAGTTTCATGGCCAGATTGTTGGGAATCTGTCCGCCCACGCTGACGATAACACCGCTGGGGCTTTCCAGGTCAATGACATCAAGTACGCGCTCGAAACTCAGTTCGTCGAAGTAGAGGCGGTCGCACATGTCATAGTCGGTGGAAACGGTCTCGGGGTTGTAGTTTATCATTATGCTCTTGTAGCCGAGCTTGCGTGCTGTCTGAATGGCATTAACTGAACACCAGTCGAACTCTACACTTGAGCCGATGCGATAAGCGCCTGAACCAAGGACAATTACACTCTTGGAGTTGTTGTAGTAGTTGACATCATAACCCTCGCAGGCATAAGTCATGTAGAGATAGTTGGTGAGATCGGGATGCTCGCTTGCCACGGTGGGGATACGCTTCACTGCAGGCAGGATGCCCATCTTCTTGCGGTACTTGCGCACCTGAAGGTTCTGGCGCTCCATGTTGCCCTCGCAACCCTTGAAGACACAACGTGCTATCTGGAAGTCACTGAAGCCCATGGCCTTTGCCTGACGGAGTTCGTCCAGAGGAACCTCCTCCACAGAATTATACTTCAGAAGGTTGTGCTTCATGTCCACGATGTTCTTCAGACGGGACAGGAACCAGATGTCTATCTTTGTCAACTCCTCGATACGCTCCACTGTATAGCCATCCTCCAGAGCCTGGGCAATGGCAAAGATGCGCATGTCGGTGGGGTTTGCCAACTCCTCGTCGAGGTTGTCGAAGTGCAGATGGTCGTTGCACACGAAACCGTGCATGCCCTGACCAATCATGCGGAGACCCTTCTGGATGATTTCCTCGAAGGAGCGGCCGATGCTCATTATCTCGCCCACAGACTTCATGCTGGAACCGATCTTGCGGCTTACGCCGGCAAATTTGGTGAGGTCCCAACGGGGTATCTTGGCAATGATGTAATCCAACTGGGGTGCTACATAGGCACTATTGGTGGTGCCCATCTCGCCTATCTGGTCGAGAGTGTAGCCCAAGGCTATCTTGGCAGCAACGAAAGCCAGGGGATAACCTGTTGCCTTTGATGCAAGAGCAGAAGAACGGCTCAGGCGGGCATTGATTTCAATGATACGATAGTCGTTGGTCTCGGCATTGAAAGCATACTGGATGTTACACTCGCCCACGATATTCAGGTGGCGCACACACTTGACGGCAATGTCCTGAAGCATGGCAACCTGGTCTTCGCGCAGAGTGCAGGTGGATGCCACAACGATACTCTCGCCGGTGTGGATGCCCAGGGGGTCGAAGTTCTCCATGCCGGCCACGGTGAAGCAGTGGTCGTTGGCATCGCGGATGACCTCAAACTCTATCTCCTTCCATCCCTTCAGACTCTCCTCAACGAGAACCTGGGGGGCAAAGGTGAAGGCGCTCTCGGCTATCTCCTTGAACATTTCCTCGTCCTTGCAGACACCGCTGCCCAAACCTCCGAGGGCATAGGCGCTACGGATCATGACGGGATAACCTATCTCGCGTGCTGTGGCAATGGCGTCCTCTATGTTCTCGCAAGCCTTGCTTACGGGAGACTTCATGTCTATCTTGTTCAGTTCCTTTACAAAAAGGTCGCGGTCCTCAGTGTTCATGATGGCCTCCACACTGGTACCCAGAACCTCCACGCCGTACTCCTTGAGAGTGCCGTTGAGGTAGAGTTCTGTACCACAGTTGAGTGCGGTCTGTCCACCGAATGCCAACAGAATACCGTCAGGACGTTCCTTCTTTATCACTTCGGTAACGAAATGTGCGTCTACCGGCTGGAAATAAACCTTGTCGGCTATACCTTCGCTTGTCTGGATGGTGGCCACGTTGGGGTTTATGAGAACAGACTTGATGCCCTCCTCGCGCAGAGCCTTCAAAGCCTGTGAACCACTGTAGTCAAACTCGCCTGCCTGACCTATCTTCAAGGCACCACTTCCCAATACGAGAACTTTCTTGAGTTGCTTTTTCATCGTTGTATGTTGTATGTGTTATCTTCCGTCCCAACACCATTGCTCACGTCGAAACTGCACTGCACTAAAAGAAAAGCCATTCATGCCGGCGGCATTTCACCGGGCAGAATGGCCTTTCTTGTGCTATTCCCTTTCCTCTGGACAGAGGAAAACTATATACTTGCTTTTCTCTTTGAGCATGGAGCGTTCTTACTTTATCGCAGACAAAATTATAACATTTTTCCCGATTAAGGAAACATTTCTCCGTCTTTTTTCCCTATAATATCCAAATATGCATCTATGGCAAACCATACGGCCACAAAAGTACAGGCATGAAGGGGGGATGACATGAAACAGGACGCCACAAATCACTTTTGCTTTTCACTTGCAAATACATTTCCATACATTTGCCGGCGATAATATAAATATATAAGGAAGGACATTACGTATTATGAGCAAAAGAAGAGCAGCATGCCTACTGTGGTTGGGACTGACGGCAAGCGTTGCCATGGCACAGGCAGAAGGCAAGGTGATTGACGAGCACGGAGAACCGCTTGTGGGAGCAACCGTGCGATGGGAAGGCACAAACGTGGGTACCACTACGGACATAAACGGCAAGTTCCACCTGAAAAAGAACGGACATCTGCATGAGATAGTTACCAGCATGATGGGGTACAGGAACGACACCACCTGCACGCATAGCGCAAAGTTCCTGGTAATTCGCCTGCAGGAAATAGCGACCGACATGCACGAGACAGAGGTGCTGGGACGCAAGCAGACGAGCCTGAAGATGTGGCATACGGCAGAGAACAGCGAACTGATTACCGCCGCAGGCCTGAGACATGCGGCATGTTGTAACCTGGGCGAAAGTTTCGTAAGCACGGCAGCCGTGGATGTGAACTACACCGATGCTTCCACAGGTGCCAAGCAAATTAAGTTGCTGGGACTCAGCGGAACTTACGTGCAGATGCTCACGGAGAACATCCCCAACTTCCGCACCGTGGCCGCTCCATTCGGTCTTGGCTATGTGCCAGGTCCCTGGATGCAATCCATACAGGTGAGCAAGGGCATTACCAGCGTGAAACAGGGCTACGAGGCCATGACGGGACAGATAAACATCGAATACCGCAAACCACAGATGCCCGAGGCCGACTGGATAAACCTGAACCTGTACGGCAACAGCAAGGGGCGCATTGAGGGCAATGCCGATGCCACGTTCAAGATGAAGGACCCTCGTTGGGGTACTACCCTGCTGGTACATTACGACAAGGACCTTACCTCTCACGACGAGAACAACGACGGTTTCCAGGACATGCCCAAGGCGGAGCAGGTGAACGTGATGAACCGCTGGACCTTCCTTTCCGACACCTACGAGTTCCAGATAGGTGCCCGCTACCTGAACGAGAACCGTCATAGCGGCCAGTTGGAGGCAAAGGTACAGAACCCTTACCTCATCCACTTGGAAACAAACCGCGTGGAGGGTTTCATGAAGAACGGATACATGTGGAGCAACGAGCATGAGAGCAGCCTGGCACTCATACTATCGGGTTCTTACCATTGCCAGGACAACCATTTCGGACTGAAGCACTACGACGTTGACCAAAGTACGGCATACGCCTCGCTTATATTTGAAAACCAGTGGACACACAGCCACAAGTTGTCAGTAGGCCTTTCCATGAACTACGACGGATACAAGCGCCAGCCCAACGACTACCTCAACCAGACATTCGACCTGTCCTTGCTCCACCCCTCGTGCCATGAGATAACCGGTGGCGGATATGCGCAATACACCTTCACAATCTTCGACGACCACGGACACGACGGCAAGTTCCTCATCCAGCCGGGCATACGTGTTGACTACAGCAACCTGTGGGGCACATTTGCCACCCCCCGATTACACATGAAATGGACACCCACGGAATGGGTGAACGTGCGTGCCTCTGCAGGCAAGGGATACAGGACTTCCTTCACCCTGGACGAGAACAACTACCTTCTGTCAAGTTCGCGACGTGTTGTGATGGATAGCGAGACGCAGCGCGAGGAGGACTGGAACGTGGGAGCTTCCGTAATGTTCAAGCCCACCCTGTTCGGCCAGGAACTGAACTTCACGGCCGAGTACTACTACACAGACTTCCAGAAGCAGGCCGTCATAGACATGGACAGAGACCCTCATGCCGTGTACATCTACCAACTGGACGGAAAGAGCCGTTCGCACGTGTTCCAGTTGGAGGCTTCCTATCCTTTCTTCAAGGGATTCAACGCCACACTGGCATACCGCTATACCGACTCAAAGACAACCTTCATCGACGCACAGGGCAACAAGGCCCTAAGGGAACGCCCCCTGACATCGCGCTACAAGGCCCTTTGCTCCCTGCAATACAAGACACCGAAGGACATGTTCCAGTTCGATGCCACCCTGGCACTTAACGGTCCCGGCCGCATGCCGGACCCCTACCAGAAGGCAGACGGAACCATGTCCTGGGACAAGGAGTATAAGGCCTTCCCCCAACTTAATGCGCAGGTGACATACAATATTCGAAAGAATTTCTCGTTATATATAGGTGGAGAGAACCTTACCGACTTCACGCAGAAGAATCCCATCATTGCGGCAGACCAGCCATGGGGCAAAGAATTTGATCCCACAATGACATGGGGCCCCATAGACGGATGGATGCTCTATGCCGGCCTGAGGTTCAATCTGCCGAGATAATAACAACAAAGCATATACCTATATATAATATAAAAGAACCGCCACCCGACCATGACCAAGAAGAAAGCACACTTCAGGCAGACGATACGATACGGCATACTCACCCTGTGCCTCCTGATATGCGGAAGTGCCGATGGATGGAGCCAGCAACTTCATGCCTACAGGAACCTGGCTGCCGGAGGATACCATTTCTGGTTCTATTCCCCCGAACCTCCCTCTCCCACCCTGATACCCATGCGCCACGACGACATGGAAATGCAGAGGCGCATAGACTTGGAGCAACTCTTCCATGCCAAACCTGCCGAGTGGAAACACTGGAAGGAGAGAGAGGAGGCCAAGCGGATAGAGAAACTGAAACCGTTGGTCATCTTCCTGCACGGAGCAAGCCTGTGCGGACACGACCTCAGGCAAGTGCTGCGTTACGGCACACTGGATGCCATGGACAGAGGTCTGGAGGTTGATGCCTATGTACTCGCACCACAGAATCCGGGAGGAGCTTGGGATCCCGACAAACTGATGAACCTGACGGAATGGGCGTCGCGCACACATCCCGGCATAGACACCACGCGCATTTACGTCCTGGGCATGAGTCTTGGCGGATACGGAGCCCTGGACCTGCCTGCCGCATACCCCGACCGCATAGCCGCGTCCATGTCTATATGCGGAGGCGCCACAAGCAAGACCATAGGCAACCTGAACAAGGTTCCCCTGTGGATCCTGCACGGCACGGCCGATGTGGCGGTTCCCGTGAATTGCAGCGACCGTGTGGTGGCGGCCATGAGACGCGACTCCATACCCCAGCGCCTCATATACTCACGTCTGAAAGGCTACAACCATAGCCAGCCATGCCGGCTGTTCTACATGTATGAGACATACGACTGGCTCTTCTCGCACAGGCTTACCGATGCCGGCCGCCCACTGAACAAGGAAATATACATCGGTCCCCGAAACATACCGGACGCATACCGCCGAATGGGGCGCAGAGGACAGTTGAAGCCTTCCGGCAACAGAGAGGTCTATGGGCACAGCCATCTTGAAGCCATAGAGTTTGCACACATCCAGGACAGCATCGCCAGGGCAGACAGCATCGCCGAGGCCCGCAAAGCCGTGCCGAAGTCCACTCCTCTGCTAACAAAATGAGCACAGGTCATATAGTTTTAGCACAAAGTTCCTGCCGGGCAAGACTTTTTGATGCCCAACAGGAACTTTTTTCATGCCTTCCCTTGGCAGATTGGCAAAAATAGAATAAATTTGCTCTGTTTGCTGTAATATATAACAAGGTACAGGAGAACGATGATAAAGGATTTCAAGAAGACAGCCATACTCACGTCGCAAGGCGAAATAAGTTACAGGTCCATGCTTCAGCATATTGACCACTTCGCCACACACACTCCCAAGGGAGCAGACAAGAAGACCGTCATATTCTCGGAGAACAGGGAAGGATGGATATATGCCTTCTTCTCCATCTGGAAGAACGGCGGCATTGCCATCCCCGTGGATGCATCGTCCACGGCACAGGATCTGGCATACATACTGAAGGACAGCGGAAGCCAGTGCATCTGGACATCCGACGAGCATATCCAGGTAGTGCAGGAGGCCATTTCCCTGTCAGGGGCACAGGTGCGCATGCTGAATATCGACAATTACGAGAACGCCGGCATACCAGAGAGCGGAGAAGGTGCACCCGAACCCTCCACCTGGAGCAGAAGGGAGGAGGATACGGCAGTAATCATCTACACCTCCGGCACAACGGGTTCGCCAAAGGGTGTAATGCTCACCCTGGGAAATCTGATGGCCAACATACGGGGCGTATCGGACGAGGTGTGCATCTTCAACAACGAACGGCGTGCCCTCATTCTCCTGCCCCTGCATCATGTCCTGCCCCTGCAGGGATGCATGATAGCACCCATCCTGCTTGGTGGCGGTGTGGCCATAAGTCCGGGGATGACAGGTCCCGAAATCATGAACACCCTGTGCCGTGGCAAGGTAGCGATTTTCGTGGGAGTACCACGCCTGTGGCAGACGCTCTACACGGGCATCATGAAGCAGATAGAGGCCAAGGCCGTAACACGTGCCCTGTTCCGTTTCTGCGCATGGGCAAAGAGTCCTGCCCTGTCGCGCTTCATCTTCCAGAAGGTGCACAAGAAGATGGGCGGCAACATACAGTTCTGCGTCAGCGGTGGTGCCGCACTGGATGCCGAGATAGGCAGGGGTCTGGAAACATTGGGCCTGAACCTGCTGGAAGGCTATGGCATGACGGAGACGGCTCCCATCATAGCATTCACACGTCCCGGAGACTACATACCCGGTTGCGTGGGCCTGCCCCTGCCCTCTGTGGAGTGCAAGATAATCCCCAGCGAGATGGGGACCATGGAAGAAGGCCGTGTGGTGGTGGGCGAACTGTGCGCCAAGGGGCCGAATGTGATGAAGGGATACTACAACCGTCCCGAAGAAACGGCAGCCACAATAGACGGGGACGGTTTCATCCACACAGGCGACCTGGCACGCTTCGACGAGGCCGGACGTGTCTACATCACCGGACGGTGCAAGGAAATCATCGTCCTGTCCAACGGCAAGAACGTACAACCTGCCGAGATAGAGGCAAAAATAGAGAAGTACTCCACCTACGTGCACGAGGCTGCCATCACGCAGAAGGGCGACATGCTTTGCGCCATCATCGTGCCGCAGACGGAGTGGGCAAAGGACCTTACCGACCAGCAGGCAGAGGAAATCATAAAGAAGGAGGTGCTGGAACCATACAACCACACCGTGCCCCAGTACAAGAAGGTGATGACCCTGTGCATATTCCGTGGCGACCTGCCACGCACCAAACTGGAGAAACTCCAGCGCTTCCGCCTGAAGGACATCCTGGAAGGGCAATATGCAGGAGAACCCGTCGACGAGGCTCCCATCGAAGAACCCGATAGCGAGGAATACCGCATACTGAAGCAGTACATAGAGGGAGAGAAGAAACTGACCCTGCGCCCCACCGACCGCATAGAGACGGACCTTGGCATGGATTCGCTCGACCGCATAAGCCTGCAGACATTCATAGAGAACACATTCGGAGTGCAGGTAAGCGCAGAGAGCCTCCTGGGGTTCCGCGACGTCAGTGCCCTGGCTCTTCACATACAGGAGAACAAGACACGCATGGAAGTGGAGGAAATCGACTGGAACAGATTGCTCTCCTTCCCTGAGAACCCCGAGGACAGCAATACAGAGTGCGAACAGTGCACACGCCGCACCTCGCCACTCATGTCCGTGTGGGCAAAGATGATGAAGGGGTTCATAAGCCTCTACAACGGTCTTACCATCATAGGGCAGGAGAATATCCCCGCCTCGGGCCCCTTCATCCTGGCGCCCAACCACCAGAGTTTCATGGACGGACCTGTGGCCATGGCAGGACTTACCTCCGAACAGATAAGGAACAGTTTCTTCTATGCCACCGAGGAGCACGTACGCGGAAGTCTGCGCCGCACCCTGGCACGCCGCAACAATGTCATCATCATGGAGCGTGCACGCCTTAAGGAATCCATCATGGAAATGGCATCTGTGCTGAAGAGGGGACAGAACCTGATAATCTTCCCCGAAGGCACGCGCACACGCACCGGCTTTGTGGGCGAATTCAAGAAGACCTTTGCCATCCTGGCCACAGAACTGAACATCCCCATAGTGCCCGTCCGCATCAGCGGTGCATACGAGGCCTGGCCGAGAAGCAAGAAACTGCCCTCGCCCAAACCCGTAAAGGTGGAATACCTGAAACCCATCATGCCCAAGGCCGAACAGGAGGACTATGATGCCCTGGCCAACCGCGTGCGGAAAGCAATAGTAGGGGAATAAAACGGAAAACGGAAAACGGAAATCTGCGAGTAAGCGAGAGCAATCAAACTTGTTTGAATTGCCGAGCGGGAGCAGATTCAAGACCGCAAAGCGGGATTAAAACGGAAAACTCCCTAAAGACCCTAAAACCCCCAAGCCCCCAAGCCCAAAACAACAAGATCAAAACCAAACACAACACAATATGACAAACGAAATTTCCAAGAACATACGCTACATCGGTGTGGACGATCTGGACATAGACCTCTTCGAGAGCCAGTACATCGTGCCCGAGGGTATGAGTTACAACAGTTGGGTCATCCTGGACGACAAGGTGGCCGTAATGGATACCGCCGACGGACGCAAGGAAAAGGAATGGACTGCCAACCTCGTTGCTGCCCTGGAGGGACGCACACCCGACTATCTCGTATGCCAGCACATGGAGCCTGACCACTCTGCCATCGTTGGCAAGATGATGCAGGACTACCCCACCCTCACCCTCGTCTGCTCCCAGCAGACGGTGAAGATGCTGGCACACTATTTTGACTCGGCATCCTTTGCCGACCGCATACAGGTGGTAAAGGAGGGCGACAGCCTCTCTCTGGGCACACACACGCTTCACTTCATTGCCGCACCCATGGTGCACTGGCCTGAAGTGATAATGACCTACGAATCCAGCGAGAAGATACTCTTTGCCGCCGACGGTTTCGGCAAGTTCGGTGCACTCTGCAACGAAACGGACGACTGGGCATGCGAGGCACGCCGCTACTACTTCAACATCGTGGGCAAGTACGGCATGCAGGTGCAGAACGTGCTGAAGAAGGCTTCCACCCTGGAAATCAGCGCCATCATGCCTCTGCACGGTCCTGTGCTCCAAGGCGAGGCCATGGCAGAAGCCATACGCCTGTACGACCTCTGGAGCCGCTACGAACCCGAGAGCGACGGCATCCTCCTGGCCTATGCCAGCATACACGGCAACACGGCACAGGTGGCACGCCATCTGGCCGAGGTGCTGAAGCAGAAGGGGGCCGCAAAGGTGGTGGTCAGCGACCTGAGCCGCGACGACATGGCAGAGGTCATCGAGGACGCCTTCCGCTATCCCCGTGTCGTATGCCTTGCCTCCTCCTACGATGCCGGAGTGTTCCCCCCGATGCACGATTTCCTGCACCACCTGCAGATAAAGGCATACCAGCGCCGCCGCTTCGGCCTTGTGGAGAACGGCACCTGGGCTCCCACGGCAGCCAAGGTGATGCGCCACATGATAGAGAGCATGAAGCAGTGCGAGATAGTGGAACCCACCGTAACCATCTGGGGCAAACTGAAGGAAACCGACAAGCCCGCCCTGGAAGCCCTGGCGGACGCCATGCTTGCCGAATAAGGAGAATAAAGGGTAACGGTCATCACAAGACCTGCCAAAAAGCCGGAAGGGACACGACTGAAGTGTCCCTTCTTTTTTTGTCCGTGCAGTCATCCTGCATGCTATCCTATCTATATGAATGTCGGGTGAAAAGGAAAACGCATACCGGCACATGATAGCATGGAGAAACTGGATATCGACTCATACCTTAGGGTAAACGCCTCATTCCGCAAAAGGATGGTATATCGCATAGGCGTGGATTGCGGGTTCTTTGTGGAGATGAACTATATGGTGAATGCCATGCTCTATTGCCTGACACACCGCATCAGGTTCCAACTATATTCGGAGAACGCCAATTTCGGCACCGGCATCGGGTGGACAGAATACTTCCTGCCCTTCTGCGAAGAGGTGCATGAGAAGTTCCACAAAAAGTACAATTTCCACAGACTGCCGTCCTGGCGCAAAATCCTGAGGCTATGCGGCAGACAGAAGTCCCTGGGGGCTATTGCATGGAAAGCGAAGTCTGGCATGAAAACCTTGACTGGCAGGTTGGCGTCCCTATGGACTTACGGAGAAGCGGTATTCCTTTCGCAGGACGTTTCTTTGGAAGGGGTGCAGAGGTTCTGCGTTCCGGAACTTGGCATAGATACCGACTATATGAGTGCATACAGCATGGTAGCACGCATGGTTTGGAGGTTTACGCCGGAGATGATACGACTGGAAAACAGTTACAAGGCCAAACTACGCCTGCCGTCCGTCTACTCCGCTGTGCAGATAAGGGGTGGCGACAAGATTACGGAGACGAGCCTGATAGACGGAAAGACCATTATAAGCAGATTGGAGTTTGGGAGTGAGGAGGCTTGCCTGTTCATCCTTACTGATGACTACCGCCAGTACCGGAAGGCTCAGGAGGATTTCCCCGACCTGAGGATTCTGACGCTATGCCAACAGGACGAGAAGGGCTATTGTCACCAGCGGTTCTGCAATGAAGACCCCTCCAGCAAGAAGGATGCCATCCGCCGCCTTCTCGTCTCCGCAGACCTGTTGCTATCAAGCCTTTCCTTTGTGGGAAGCATCACCACAGGGCCGAGTGTCTTCGTCATGAAGGTGAGGCACCGCGACCTGCTCGCTCAGGCCGTGGATTGCCCAAGGGAGGAACTGACAACGGCATTGCGCCTCCCCATCAACGAACGCTCGGCGATATCCACTGAATACCTCAGCAGACATGCTACCAGGCAATCCTGATACCGAACGGACATGTGAACATTACAGGATGTTCCGTCCATACGGTACGTGTTTGCCCTCCAGAGGGTATGAACCAGTTGAATGTGGGTTCAGCGAATATGCTGGTATGTGGAGCAAACCTGTACAGAACTCCAACACTCACACCCATCTGCCATTGCAGAGAGGGTGTGAAGGTGCTGTTCTCCGACAGAATCGTCTGCCAGTCAACAATATAGTCGCTCTTCGTATTTCCGTATACGGGTATGTGCATCGTTACACCCATGGAGGTGTATGCCGACAGCCCTCTGTATGATACCCAATCATAGGACACACGAAGCGGTATGCCGAGATAGTGCACGCTCTGCTTATCCACTACGGAGTATCCGCCCTCGCCCATGGTGAATGTGGATTTGAGCAGAGAGTACTGTATGCCGGTTTCCACTCCCCATCTCTTTCCGAGCATTCTTGCAAACGACATGCCGAATGTAATTGGGTTTGAGTGCTGTTCCCTTTGCTCTATCTTGCCCGTGTTGTGTGCGGAAATCTTACTGAGGGCAGAAATCCTGGCTGTGTCTCTGTGGAAAGGAAACTGGTTTAGGTAAGAGGAATACTCTTCCCATGTGCTTACATGGTCGGGTAACGCCAAGGATGCGCTGTCTGGTTCTGGCAGCATGGACATATCTACGGCAATAAGTCTGTTGCCGCTTTGTGCCAGAGCAGAACCTATTGAACCAGTGAGGCGGAAGTGCCACTTGGTGCTCTTCGTCAGGAAACGTTCCGGCATATTGTTCCGGGGCATGAGGATTGTTCTTGACAAAGTGTCCTTAACATTGGTTTCCATCAAATCCTCCTCTGTTTCTACAATCAAAGGTTTTTCGATGGCGACAGGCGGAAGGACAACGGCAACGGAATCAGAATCTTGCGGCAAGGCCGTCTCTTCCATGTCTTCTGCCGATGCCCGACAAACCTCTATCATTACAACAGTATCCGCAGGCAGAGTGTCTGCAACGATTTCCTGTTCCTCCACAATGCTATCTGGCGGCAAGATATGCGGGCGCACATGCCGTTGTCCGACATCAACAACCTTCTCCCCTTTGCGCCACCCAATGTGTCTGACAATCAGACTCCATGCCAGAGGAACCATCAACACAATCAGCACCCAGATTGTACCGCCCTCTATCATACGCCTGAGCATACGCTTGGCGCGAGACAACTGCGACGAAGAACTATGCGGCGCTATGCCCAGCATGTCTGCTATCTCCTTGTGCGAAAAGCCCTCTACGACCGACAGATGCAATATCTTTCTGTATCCATCGGGCAGGAGGTTAACCAGTCCGAGCAGTTCTTTGTAGTTAAGGTCGGCATCGGGCGTGGAAACGGCATCCGCCATCAACGCATCCTCCTCACTGACAGAGGATATGGGCAACAGGTGCATCCGCTTCCTCTGTTCCACATGCTTCAGTGCCACGTTCCTGACTATGGTGGTCAGCCATTCGCTGAACCTGTCATTGTCCCTCAAGTTCCCCAACGACACGAATGCCAGGATAAAGGCATCGTGCACAAGGTCGTCGACCACGGTGCTGTCCTCCTTGACAATGTTCATGCATATCCCCGCCATCTTGGGACGGTACGCTCTGTATAATATATCAAAGGCCTTGGCGTCCTTCTCCTTTGCTCTCTCTACTACTGTGTATAGTTCCATCTGTCAACAGGGACGATGATTTGTGTATGTGTGAATATATAGCCCCTTATAAACATAGATACATCATCCCGTCAAAAGACTGCATGACTCACGAATATTGATTGTACATTTTACTGGACCTCACCATTTCAGTTACCGCCTCCGACAAGGCAAATTTGTTCTCCCGGGTGACACGCGCTTGTTGTCCGGGGTGACACGCCCCTGTTGTCCGGGAGGAGCATTTCCTGCGTGCCGAGAGCAGGATTTCCATTGCTTGGCAGAGATTTGACTGCCCCTGCTTCTGTACAATCATAAAGAAAGGTTTTCCGTTTCAACGTTGTTCGCTCAACGCTCTCCATTCATCCGTTCTCCGTTCTTCATTCGTCACAGCAGCAGTCCTCTTACTATGAGTACTCCAGTCCTCTTACTATGAGTACTCCAGTCCTCTTAGTATGAGTACTCCAGTCCTCTTAGTATGAGTACTGGTCAAACTCCGGCTCAGTAGCAAAACGAACTAATTGAGATAAATCAGCATATCCAGAACGAACTAATTGAGATAAATCAGCATATCCAGAACGAACTAATTGACTTAATCGACAGTTTTAGTCTATCACTTCCATATAGAAACTTACGGGGCGGAAGCCGTCATTGCAGCTTATCATGGCGCTGTGTGGATTCTTCATCCATCCGTCAAAGAAGTTGCCTCCTCCACAAGCGAGGGGTTCAACAAATTCCCGCATCGTCTTCCATGCTTCGGGACAGAGACCTTCGGGACGTTTCCCGTCCACCGATACCCACGACTGGCCTTCGCACACATCACAGGCATGCTCGATGGGATTCTCGTAAATGGACATCAGGTCGCGATGCTCCACCTTGCGGACGGCCGTTATTCTTACCTTCTTCATGACATTCCTTATTATACTGTACTAACCAGAAAAAGAACATTGGCAGCCCCCCACAGAGGAAGACTGCCAATGCTATTGGTTCTTCATTTGCCCTTTGTCTGGAAGGGCAAGATGGTGCAGATTACTTCTGAGCCAGAGCCTTGGCCAGAGCCTTCTCAGCCTTTACAACAGCCTTGTCGTACTTCTTCTGAGCAGACTTGGGGTTCTTTGCGCTCTTGATGGCGTCGTAGAGAGACCACAGGTTGAAGTCGGCAGTTACCTTCTTCTGAGCGGCGGTGTAAGCCTTGGCAGCAGCCTCAGCCTTAGCCTCCTGCTCAGCGGGTGCGTAAGCGTGCTTGTAACCCTCTACCTTGTTCCAGTAGCCACGAGTGAAGTCGGGGAATGTAACGGCAGCGCAGTTGTTGTCCATAGACAATGTGCCAAGTTCTGCCAGACAGCACCATTCAGCCATGTCGTAAACGTCCATATCCAGGGGCAGACCGTTCTGCAGGCAGTAAACCAGACGAGCCTCCATGATGTAGTCCATACCGCCGTGACCCATCTCACGACCCAGTTCACCGTACTTGGTGAGGATGGGGTGATAGTACTTCTTCTCGAGAGCCTTCTGCTGCTCAGCGTTCATAAAGCCGTGAGCGTTGAGGTTGTCAACCTGAGGAGCGCCAGTACCCTTCATAGCCTCGCCAGAGAGAGCGAACTTGGGTTCGGGATACTTGGTAGCGTAACCCTTGGTACCGGTGAGCTTGAACAGACGGTTGTAGGGCTGGGGAGTCATAACGTTGTGCTGGATTTCAACAACCTTACCCTGTGCGGTACGCATCAGAGTGGTGGTGTGGTCACCATTGCGGAATTCCTTGCACTCCTTGCCGGTCTTGCTCTTCACCCAATCCTTACCTACGAAGCTCTCGGTGTCCATTGCAATCAGAGTGGTGAAGCGGTCGCCACGGTGAATGTCCAGGCACTGTGCTACGGGGCCAAGGCCATGAGTAGCGTAGAGGTCGCCACGGTTCTCCTTATTATACTTCATACGCCAGTGCAGGTTCTCGGTATCGTTGTCGGCGGGATCCTTCCAGTAAGCGTCCCAGAACCACTCCAGACCGTGGATGTAAGCACCCTCGGCACGGATGATTTCACCGAATACACCGTCCTGAGCCATGGCCAGAGCGTTCAGCTCATAGTAGTCATAGCAGCAGTTCTCCAGGATGAAGCAGTGCTGACGTGTCTTCTCTGACAGGTCAATCAGGCTCCAGCACTGTTCCAGGTTCATTACGCTGGGCACCTCGATGGCGGTGTGCTTGCCATTCTCCATAGCGCACTTTGCCACGGGATAGTGGTGGTTCCAGTCGGTAGCAACGTAAACGAGGTCGATGTCGTCACGCTTGCAGAGTTCCTCATAACCCTTGGCACCAGAATAGATGTCGGCGGGCTTCAGACCTGCCTTGCGGAGGTAACCCTGGCACTTTTCTGCACGCTCTGCCTCATAGTCGCAGAGAGCAACGATCTCAACACCGGGGATGTGGCAGAAACGCATAACTGCACCGGGGCCGCGCATGCCAAGACCAACGAAGGCCACGCGAACGGTCTCCATCTTGGGAGCGGTCAAACCCAGAACGTGCTGCTGACCTGCAGGGCGCTGAGGAGTTTCCACTACGATAGTACCCTTATCCCAATGCCACTTTGTGCTGGGAGAAAGGGACTGAGCACCTGCCGCTACTGAGATGGCGGCGAGGGCAACGACAAGAAGATTCTTCAGTTTCATTCTCTTTCGTTTGTTTAATTAGGTTAATAATATGTTTATCTGTGTTTGCTTTCCGAGGACAAAGATAGTGATTTTATCTTTAAGTGCCAAAGTTTATTTTGTTATTATCGGGAAAAAGCGTAACTTTGCCCTCGGATATGAATAATAAGGAGACACGCACGCCCCTGCTGGGTATGGACATGCAGGAACTGAAGGAAGTGGCCGCCGGTGCAGGACTTCCCGCCTTCGCCGCACGGCAGATGTTCGGATGGATATACCAGAAGAATGCCGCCGACGTGCAGGACATGACCAACATTTCCCAGAAGGCACGCAACCTGCTGGCAGAGAGCCACACCATTGGCCTCATGCCTGCCGTGGAGGCACAGCGCAGTGTGGACGGCACGGCCAAGTACCTCTTCCCCACCCTGTCCGGGCACACGGTGGAGAGTGTCTTCATACCGGACAAGGAGCGTGGCACGCTGTGTGTCAGTTGCCAGGTGGGATGCCGCATGGGATGCAAGTTCTGCATGACCGGCAGGCAAGGTTTCCAAGGGCATCTGACCGCCACCGACATACTGAACCAAATCTACTCCCTGCCGGAAAGGGACAGGCTCACGAACATCGTCTTCATGGGACAGGGCGAACCTCTGGACAACCTGGATGCCGTGATGAAGGTGACGGAACTGCTCATGCACAAGGACGGCTGGGCGTGGAGCCCCAAGCGCATAACGGTGAGCACCGTGGGCGTAAGGCGCGGCCTGGTGCGCTTCCTGGAGGAAAGCCCATGCCACCTGGCCGTTTCCCTGCACAACCCCTTTGCCAACGAGCGTCTGGAGATGATGCCTGCCGAGAACGCCTTCTCGCTGACGGAGTTCCTGCCCATGCTGGCAAAGATGGACTGGACACACCAAAGACGCCTGTCCTTTGAGTACATAGTGTTCGGAGGCCTCAACGACACGCCCCGCCATGCCAGGGAACTGGTAAGGTTGCTGGCCCCGATGGAGTGCCGCGTGAATCTGATACGCTTCCACGAAATCCCCGATTCGCCCTTCCACGGAGCACCGGAGGAAACCATGGTGTGGCTGCGCGACTACCTGACACAACACGGTGTGACAACAACAATACGAGCATCCCGAGGACAGGACATCTGGGCGGCATGCGGCCTGCTGAACACCAAGAACAAAGAGGCTGCCCTGCAAGGTGCACAGGAATGACCACACGCGAGCAACATACAAACCTAACAAAAGAAACGAGAAACTAACCAAAGACATACCGACATGAAACGCCTGATACTACTCATTCTCCCCATCATGGCAATGCTTGCCGCCAGTTGCGAGAAATCCCACTTCCTGCCCACCGCCAGCGGACGCCCCTACGAGGTGATGGTGGTGATGGACTCCGTGGACTGGAAAGCACCCCACGGACGTGCCCTGTTTGACGTGCTGGACACCGACGTGCCCATGTTGCCACAGAGCGAACGTTCGTTCCGCATCTCACAATGCGAAAGAAAGGACTTTGACCGCATACTGAACATCTTCCGCAACATCATCATGGTGAACATAGACAAGACCCAATACACACGCACCAGGATGAAATTCACACGAGACAAGTATGCCATGGAGCAGATCGTGCTTTCCATCAACTCTCCATCCAAGGAGGAGTTCCGCCAGTTCTGCATAGAGAACAGGCAGGAGATAGTGGACTTCCTGACCAAGATGGAAATGAACCGCCTGGTGAAGGACTTGAAGAAAGAGAATTCCAAGGTGACCAGAGAACTGGCCAAGGAGATATTCGGTTGCAAGATGCACGCACCGAAGGAACTGACCTCGTTCAAGAAGGGCAAGGACTTCCTGTGGACCTCCAACAACACCCCATCGGGCATGATGAGCATAGTGATGTACTCCTTCCCCTATGAAGGTCCGCAGATATTCAACAAGGAATACCTCACGCAGAAGCGTGACTCGGCACTGAAGGCCAACATCCCCGGCGAGAAGCCTGGCATGTTCATGAAGACGGACACCCTTTGCACCGTGGTGAAGCCCATAGTGGTGCACAAGCAGTACGCCATGGAGATGCGAGGCCTCTGGTACGTGGAAAACGATTGCATGGGAGGCCCCTACGTGAGCCACCACCGTGTGGACACGGAGAACAACCGCGTCATCGTGACAGAGGGCTTTGTCTACGCTCCAGAAAAGATGAAGCGCGGCATGATACGCCGACTGGAAGGCTCGCTCTACACCATGATGCTGCCCGAAGAACAGTACTTCATGGAAATCACTCCAAACATAGAGGAGGAGAAGAAGGACACACTGGCAAAAGAAGAGAAGAAATAACCTGAACATACTTATGAATACACTGAAAATAGGCATAGTACACTCCGACCAGAATGGACAGGAAACGATAGCGAATGCCTTTGAAGACATACTGCTGGACGAAATCTGCACCAAGACGCTATACGAAAAACAGGGCGAAGAGGGCATAGACGAAGCCCTGGCCGACTGGGAAGAGGGCAACACGGACGCCATACTGTTCATACCGGCCGAAGGAGAGGAACGCCTGAACCCGGCAAGCCTCAGAGGTCAGGACATGATAGTATGGGAAGACCTGCGTATGGCTTTCGCCGATGAAGAGGAAGACTTCGAGGAACAGGTGCAAACCCTGCGCACTGCACTGGAAAGGGATTTCTATATAGACAACCCTCGTATCGTCCCACATCTGGACGCCGAGAACTACAAGACATACGACGCCGTACTGACCAAGGACAGGGAGCAGGGGCTGAGGGAATTCCTGGAATTGAGCCGGGGAAACGGAGTTGCATACACCACAGGACGCGAACTGGTATGCACGGCACCGTTCTCGGCAGATTCCTTCCGCGACAGCATATACATTGCCAAGGATATACTGAAGAACAGGGAACAATACGACAAGGCAAGGGAAAACCCTCTGCCCAAACTCTTCATAGACAAGAAAGAGGACATAAAGAAGCGACATGAGCCTAATTGATAATGTAAGGGCAACACTGAAAAGCCAGGATACGGAAGGTCCTTTTGAACTATACATGACACGGACACCGGGCTACCTGTGGGCATGCCTGTTCAAGTGGCTTGGCGTGCATCCCGTGGCGGTGACGCTGATGAGCATAGTCATTGGGGCGGCAAGCGGATGGTTCTTCTATAGCGAAGACCTCGGGATGAACCTCATTGGCATGGGACTGCTGGTTTGGGCCAACTGGTACGATTGTGCCGACGGGCAACTGGCCCGCATGACGGGCAAGCGCACCCTCATAGGCAGGATACTGGACGGCTTCTGCGGCGATGTGTGGTTCTTCTTCATTTACCTGTTCCTGTGCCTGAGGATGCAAGGAGAAAACATACCCTTCACCAACGTGCAATGGGGCATAGGGATATGGCTGTTGGGGGCATGGGCAGGACTCAGATGCCACGGTCGCCAATGTGCCATAGGCGATTACTACCGCAACATACACCTCTACTTCCTGCTTGGGGCAGGCAGAGCGGAACTCGATTCCGAGGCAAAGATAAAGGAGGAAATGAACTCCATGAAGTGGATGAGCAAGGACTGGTTCCACAAACTCTACCTCTACTTCTATGCACGATACACCGGTTCGCAGGAGGCGCAGGTAAAGTCTTTCCACACGATGATGAAGGGATTGGAGGCCAAATACGGCACGGAAATACCTCTGGACATCAGAGAGGACTTCTGCAGGGAGAGTCGTCCGCTGATGCCTCTGACCAACATAATTACGTTCGATACCAGAGTGATAGTCCTGTTCCTCTGCATAGGCTTAGGCATACCATGGCTCTACTTCATATTCGAATCCACCGTACTGGAGGCCATACGCTTCCACATGATAGGACGGCACGAGAGGCTCTGCGAGAGGATAACGGCACAATATACCCAGAACTAAAACAATGAACAGAAGCGTAGCACTGATACTGGCAGGCGGAGTGGGAAGCAGGATGAACCTTTCCATACCCAAGCAGTTTGTGGTGGTAGACGGAATGACCGTACTCCAGCACACGATGCTTGCATTCCAACGCCATCAGTTGGTCAGTGCCATCTACGTGGTTGCATCTCCCCAGTGGGCGGAAACCGTGCGCCAACAGGCCAAGGAAGCAGGCATAGGCAAGTTCATCTCGTGCCTGAAAGCCGGTGAGAACAGTTTCCAGTCTGCAAAAAACGGCATAGCGGCACTCAAGGATAAGGAGCAAGAGAATACCGTTGTACTCATCCACGATGCGGTACGTCCCCTGGTATCGCAGGACATAATAAGCAGAAACATCGCCGTCTGTCTGTCCCGCGGCAATGCCATCACCACTCTGCCAAGTCAGGAAAGTTACATGGTAATAGACTCTGGCGCAGGGGCTTGCGACAAGGAGACTACATCTTCGGAATACATTCTGCGCGAGAAACTCCTGCGTGCACAGACACCACACACCTTCCTGCTCGGGGAACTGGCCACCATGATGACGGAGGCTGAAGAAAGGGGAATCACCTACTCGCAATCCATCTTCACCCTGGCAAACGAACTGGGCCACGTGCCCCTGCACATAGCCGAGGGAGAGATGATGAACTTCAAACTGACATTGCCTTCGGACTTCACCATATTCCAGGCCATTCTTCACGAGACAAGAGACTGAAGCAAAACGTCATTTAACATGAAGTGACCCAAGGAGAGGGAGACGACAATTCGTCTGCACCGAAATTGGATTTATCAAGAAATATTCATATCTTTGCACACTCTTTTATGAATACTACACCATTACAAGACCTGAAGGCGCGATACAACATCGTTGGACGCGACGAGAAACTGAACATGGCACTGGACACGGCTGTCCAAGTGGCACGTACGGACCTGAGTGTGCTCATTCAGGGAGAAAGCGGTGTAGGCAAGGAGATAATACCGCGCATCATCCACGACAACAGCCTTCGCAAGGGAAAGCGCTACATAGCCATAAACTGCGGCAGCATACCCGAGGGTACCATCGACTCGGAACTCTTCGGACACGAGAGAGGTTCCTATACAGGAGCAGTGGGCGAACGAGAAGGCTACTTCGGTGCGGCAGACGGCGGCACACTCTTTCTGGACGAGGTGGGAGAACTGCCCATGACCACTCAGGCACGTCTGCTCAGAGTGCTGGAAACAGGCGAATACCTGCGTGTCGGCAGCGACGAACCACGAAAGACAAACGTGCGCATAGTGGCGGCCACCAACGTGGACATCCCCAATGCCATTCGTGAAGGACGCTTCCGCGAAGACCTCTACTATCGTCTGTGCACCATCAACATACAGGTGCCTCCCCTCAGGGAACGCGGCATAGACAGCGTATTGCTATTCAAGATGTTTGCCATGAATGTGGCGGCAAAATACCATATCCCCGAGCCAATCCGCCTGAGTCCGGAGGGAGAACAGACTGTGATGGCTTACAAATGGCCGGGCAACGTGCGCCAACTGAAGAACGTGGTGGAGCAGATGAGCATCCTGGAACAGGGTATACAGATTACGCCCGAAGTGCTCTACCGCTATGGCATCATTGCCGGCCAGGGAGAGAGTTTCGCCCTGTCGCGCATAGGCAAGCCAGGAAGCGAGGGCGGAAGACATGACTGGGAGAACGAGATAAAGTGGCTGGCAAATGCCGTGCTCAAACTCCGCTCCGAAGTGGACGAACTGAAAAAGCACCTCTCGCCCGAGCACCAGAAACATGCCTCCGCTCCCCTGCAACTGGAAGACATGAGCAGCACCACTATATCGCCCGTCGTCCACGAACAGGAGATAGCGCAAATCCCACAGGTCCAGACACCACACGTCTATGTCCCCACTACTCCACACGTCATAAACCAACCCTACGACGAGATAGAGGAACTGAAAGAAGAGGACAACCTCAACCTGGAGGATATGGAAAAGCGCAATATAATACGCGCTCTGCAACAAAGCCACAACAGAAGAAAGATTGCCGCACAGATGCTGGGCATAAGCGAACGCACACTATACAGAAAGATAAAGGATTATGGCATCGAAGAATAATACATACCGAAGGGCAACGCAACACGTTGCGAGGCTCACTGCAACACTTCTCGTCCTCTCATGCCTCGTGTTGTATACATCATGCACCATCAGTTACAAGTTCAACGGTGCCAGCATAGACTATAGCAAGACAAAAAGCATACAGATAGGCAACTTCCCCATACGAAGCACCTATGTGTGGTCACCCATGCAATCCATCTTCCAGAACAAACTGACAGACATCTATGCCAGCCAGACAAGACTGAAACAGGTGAAGCGCAACGGCGACCTGGTTCTGGAAGGCGAAATTGTAGGCTTTGACCAATTCAACAAGGGCGTGTCAAACAGCGGATACTCCAACCAGGTCCAATTGAAAATGACCGTGAACGTCCGCTACACAAACAACAATAACCATGCCGAGGACTTCGAGCAGAAGTTCAGCGCCACCTCCACATACGACGCGACACAACAACTCGTGAACGTACAGGAAGAACTCGTCACGGAAATGTGCAAGGACATCACCGACCAGATATTCAATGCCACCGTGGCAAACTGGTAAACCGGCAAAAGACTGCCAAAGACTGAAGGCGAAAAACAGAATGCACAAGCCTGAAGACTGAGGACGAAAGGATAAAAGTATAAAACCGAATATTGAATACTGAAGACAGAAGGGACAGAGAAACATGGGAAAACAAGTCATTGACTATATAAGGCAACCGGAAAGCCTGGACTCCCAATCGCTGGAGCACCTGCGCAGCATAGTAGACAAGTACCCGTACTACCATGCCGCACGCATTCTACTGCTCCGTACCCTGTACCAGATGCACGATCCTTCCTTCGACGAACAACTCCGCAAGGCCGCCATCTACGTACCGGCACGCCGTACACTGTTCCAGATGTTTCAGGCGCCCTCGCTGAAACCCGAATCACCGACAAAACGAACAGCACGTGCCGAACACGCAGAAGAAGGTTCACAACGCACTGAGTCACTGATAGACTCCTTCCTGGATACCATACCCCAGCAGCATCACAACACTCCCCGCATAGTGGATGCCACCGTGGATTACATGGCCTATCTCATGCAGATGGAAAGTGGTGCCGGCAACTCCAATACCCCAAGAATGGCCGGCCAGGACTATATCGACGACTTCCTCATAAAGAACGAAGGGCGCTTTGATCTGGAAGACCTGCCTGAAGAAGAGACGCCACATAACATTCCGGAAACCAAAAACGACACCGGCACAGGCGTTCTCACCGAAGCAATGGCACGCATTTACATAAAACAAGGCAAATATGACAAGGCTATTGAAATTATTCGTCGCATTTCCTTGAAATATCCGAAAAAAAATCGTTACTTTGCAGACCAAATACGCTTTCTCGAGAAATTAATCATAAATCAACAATCGTAATATGTACACAATTCTTGTAATTCTCATCATCCTTGCCAGCGTGCTAATGTGCTGCGTTGTCCTCATTCAGGAAAGCAAGGGAGGCGGTCTGGCCGCTGACTATGCCAGTGGCAACACCCTGCTGGGCGCACCCAAGACTACCGACATCATCCAGAAAATAACAGCAGGTCTGGCCATCGCAATGGTAGTACTCAGCATTATAACCACTGCATGCCTGCCCAAGGCAAAGGCAGTTGACAGCGTTCTGCAATTGGAGCAACCTGCCACAGCAGCCCCCGTATTGCCCTCAGTTCCCGCAACTGATGCCGCCAATACAAACGCAGATCCCCTCCCCCTGCCTACTGATGCACCTGCTGCAAACTAACACGGCAACCATACACAGAATATGACAATCATAGCAGACAGTGGCTCCACTAAAACGGAGTGGATTGTCGGAGAACATGCCGATTTGTCTGTAATAACCAAGGGCATCAACCCTGTGCGAGATACCAAGGAAGAAATCCTGGACATCATCAGCACAGAGTTGATGCCCAAACTATTATCCACTCCCGCCAGACACCAACCAGACACCGCCATACGCCAATCAGACACCACTGAGATACACCAATCAGACATCACCGAGATACACTTCTATGGAGCCGGATGCGTGCCCCCATTTTCACAAAGCGTAAAAGAAGTACTCGAAGATCTCTTCCCACAGGCTAAAGTACACGTACACAGCGACCTCCTCGGTGCCGCGCGTGCCCTGTGTGGCAGGGAAGAAGGCATAGCATGCATCTTAGGGACAGGAAGCAACTCCTGCCTGTGCAAGGGAGGAGAAATAGTCAGCAACATTTCTCCATTAGGCTACATTTTAGGAGACGAAGGAAGCGGTGCCGTCCTCGGCCGCACACTACTCTCCGAAATGCTCAAAGGCAAACTGCAGAGCCTTTGGAATGACTTTACTCTGGAGTACGGCCTTACCATACCTGATATTATAAATAAGGTATACCGTCAGCCACAAGCCAACCGTTTCCTCGCATCACTTGTCCCCTTCATCAAGAAGCACACAGACAAACCGTCCGTAAAGGACATGGTTGTAAACGAATTTACACATTTCCTTGAAAGGAACGTCATCCCCTACGGCAGACCCGACCTACCGGTCAATTTTGTCGGCGGTGTGGCAAACGCCTTTCCCGACGAAATCCATGCCGCGTGCACTTTCTGCGGCCTCAAAGTCGGCAAAATAACAGCCCGCCCAGCCGAAGAAATACGCAAATACCACTTTTATGTTATTTAACACATATAAATATTTGGTAAGTAATGATTTTATCACTACCTTTGCGTCAGTTATCCTGAAAACAATCTTTTTACCTTAAACAAACTAATACCTAAAGGATGGTATAGGGGCGCTGGGAAGCGGCCCTATATTTTTTGTATTGTCCCATGCCCCAAAGTCTGGAGCAACAGAGCCTAAGACAACGTGTCTGCGGAAATTTAGAGGAGCCTTACGATGATAGTTAGGGTTAGCAGAAGAAAGTATGACATCTGCCATGAATGTCTGGTGCGGCGGGAGACAGCATAGACACCTACCATGAAAGAGAGGGTAACAGGAGACTACATGTACATCTGAAATGGATGCTGGGGCACCATAGAGGTACATGTATATCTGCAATGAGTGTTTGGGTACTGGAGAACCTACATGTACATCTACGATGAAAGTTGAGATTTCAAAAGCGCAGGTTTACCTACAGCATAAGGAATGAGTTGTTGTTGGCCCTATGGATTAAGGTTTTCTTCCTGAAAAGCAAGGTACCAGACAAAAGACTTATCATAGTGCCAATAGCAGGCATGATAATCTATTCGTGGTGTATAATAGTGGCAAGGGAGCCTGTTGCGCATATCAGTCTTGCGACAAACTCTCGTTTACCTCTCCTATATATTGCAACAAGTCCTCACGTCCCTGGCGAGTTTCACTACTGGTAACAAAGTATGGAGGCAACTCTTCCCATTGCTTGGACAACTCCTTGAGATAATGTTTGACATTACCGCCAAGGCGCCCTTTGCTGACCTTGTCGGCCTTAGTGAAGACTATAGCGAAGGGGACACCATTCTCGCCTAACCACTCTATGAATTCGAGGTCTATCCTTTGGGGTTCGTGACGCACGTCTATGAGCAGGAAGAGCAATGTCATCTGTTCACGCTCAAGAATGTACGAACTTATCATGTGCTCAAAACCCTCTTGGTCCTTCTTGCTACGCTTGGCATAGCCATATCCTGGAAGATCGACCAAGTACCATGGTCTGTCGGCCAATGCCGAAGGCATCTTACCTTCTGGAGCCTTGTTGATAATAAAGTGGTTGATTAGTATTGTCTTTCCCGGTGTAGCAGACGTTTTGGCCAGTTTATTGTTGTCGGCAAGCATGTTTATAAGCGAACTCTTTCCCACATTGCTCCTGCCGATAAAAGCATATTCGGGATATCCAGCCTGTGGACATTGGTCTGTGCGGGCGCTGGAGATAAGGTATTCTGCTGTCTTTATTATCATCGCTTCCTTTACCAATTATATGTAAATCCAACAGAAAGCATCTCCTTCATCATGAAATAACTTCCGTCTTCGCTTCTGTATCTGGCACTGCTGTCGTCAAATTTAGGATACACGAACAATCTGGCAGACAAGTACTTGTTTATCGTCAAATTAAATGTATTCTCCCATTCGATATTCGTGTAATTAAAGTTGCTGATCCAATACATCCTGGCATTCCATGACAGGTTCTTCAAAATCTGCCAGTATGCATTTACCGTGACACTTGGACCAAAATTATGGTATGCATGGTGTCCAGCCTCGATACCATGCTTGGTTGCGAGGTCTATATTGCTGACATAACGCATATTGTAAGAACATGGAGCAAGATACACATTACCACGGAACTTGTTGTTCTTGGTGGCGAACTTGTAGTCGAGACCCACAGATACCGTAAGGTTCAATGGTGAGAGGAAGTTTGTACGTATGTTGTCCGAATTTGCCTCGTACAAAGGAACCAACTGTGTATAGGCCTGAACCTGTGTGGTATAGTAGAGGGTCTTGTATGCCTTATAGCCAAGTTTGGTTGTCAAGCGAAGAAGGTTGTCCGTCGGCTTCAAGGAATGTCGTGTTTCGGACTTGCCTGTTGTCTGGAATCCGAGTCTTGCCTCCAGTTTGTTTTCCCATTGGATGTTCTGTTTGTTATCGTAATTGGCATTCAGTGTCAGGAGGCTGAGGAATGAATAATAGTTTTCACCGCCTTGATACCAGTTGTCGGAAAAATAGTTTTGGCTGAATTGCAGAGAGCCATCACCATACAACTTCCAGAAATTAGGCTTACGCGTTACCAGTTCCACCCCCTCGTCCATATCGGGTCCCAAATCCACATTGACCACCTTGTCGGTAAGTTTTGTTTCTGTTGTCAAAGAACCGTGTACATCATCACGCAATGTTCCAGCCTTTTCCACCTGGTCGTCAGTTTGGACTATAAAGGAAGGATTGTTCACATACATGTTTGCAAAAGCATCGTTGACCATATACATACGCAACAGATGTGGGTCGGCATAAATGTCTGTATCCTCCACCCTAAATTGCTGAAGCACCGAAGATGAATAAAATGTCGGGGGCAATACCATACGAAGGCTGTACGCGTCGACAGTCTTCTCGTGAGAGGGATGTTCCGCCTCGGCCTTATGCTGCATTGCCAGTCTTGCCAAAGACTTTCCGTAGACATCAGCAACAGAGTCCACACGATACCTCCATACTACCTTTTTGCTAAGTTCCGTACTGTCATCTCTGACTACGGCAAACGACGTTAACGAAGCAAGCAGGAAAAAAGTAAATATAATATATCTGCACATAATCATAATAAACACGAATGGCACAAAGATACGACTTTATTTTAACATTACTTATATAATGGCAATTTAAAAGATGTTTTGTTTGCATTTCCCCGTGCTTATTCGTAACTTTGCACGCGTTTTACGTGAAATTTAAACAATAACTTATGGATAAGAACACTATTACGGGCTTTGTGCTCATTGCCTTGGTGATGATTGGTTTCTGGCAGTACAGCCAGCCTTCCGAGGAGGAAATCGCCCAGATGAAGGAGATTGCACGCCAGGACAGCATCGTGCAGGCAAAGCAGGCACTGGAAGCCCAAAAGGCAGAGGAACAGAAGACTCTGGAACTGGCCATGAAGGCTCAGGACAGCACTTCGCTTTTCTTTGAGGCACGCAACGTGCAGGGCGAGGAGGTGAACCTGAACAACGGTCTTGTGAACCTTACGCTGAACACCCGTGGCGGCAGCATACAGAGTGCAAGCCTCACACAGTACAAGAACCAGCAGAAGGAGGATGTAATGCTTCTGCGCAAGGGACTTAACAGCCTCAGTTACACGCTGACAGGCAAGGAAGACAACATCGACACTCGCGACTACACCTTCCAGGCCATCAACAAGACGGACAGCACCGTTACCATGCGTCTGGGCAACGAGGCCTCACATCTGGACATCAACTACCACCTGGTGGCAAACAGTTATCTGGTGAAGATAAGCATGCAGGCTACAGGCATGGGCAGTGTCCTGCATCCCGGCACCCAGAGCATGAGCATCAACTGGCAGGATGTGGCCGCCCAGCAGGAAAAGGGTTTCGACTTCGAACAGCAGTATTCTTCCCTGACCTACAAGGAGAAGAACGGCGACACCGACAAACTGTCTGAGACTGGCGAGGAGAACGAAACCATGGAGATGCCTCTCGAATGGATTGCCTTCAAGAACCAGTTCTTCAGTTGCGTGCTCATTGCCCCCGACCAGTTCGACGGAGCGGTGCTGAAGAGTTCGCCCTGTCAGGAGAAGTCCGGTGACCTGAAGAAATATGCCGCACACATGAATTGCGCCTTTGACCCCAGCGGCGTGCAGAGTACAGACCTGAACCTCTACCTTGGTCCCAACGACTTCCACCTGCTGAAGGAACACGACGACCTCGTAGCATCTGGTAAGGACCTTGAACTGGAGAACCTCGTATACCTTGGCTGGCCTCTGTTCCGCATCATCAACCGTTGGATCATTCTGCCCCTGTTCGACTTCCTTTCCGGTTTCGGCATGAACATGGGCATCGTACTGCTCCTGCTCACCATCATCGTGAAGATATTTGTCTACCCCACCACCAAGAAGAGTTATCTGAGCAGTGCCCGCATGCGAGTCCTCAAGCCTCAGGTGGATGCACTGAACGCCAAGTATCCCAAGCCCGAGGATGCCATGAAGAAGCAGGCAGAGATGATGCAGTTGTATAGAGAATACGGCGTAAGCCCCATGGGCGGATGCCTGCCCATGCTTATACAGATGCCCATCTGGATTGCATTGTTCAACTTCGTGCCCAACGCCATTGCCCTGCGCGGCGAGAAGTTCCTTTGGGCTGACGACCTGTCTGCCTACGACGAACTGCTCAGTTGGGATGCCGACCTGTGGCTCATTGGCGACCACCTGAGTATCTTCTGCCTGCTCTTCTGTGCCACCAACATCATCAACACATGGATCTCCATGCGTCAGCAGAAGGACCAGATGTCCAGCGAACAGGCCCAGCAGATGAAGATGATGCAGTACATGATGTACATCATGCCACTGATGTTCTTCTTCATGTTCAACAACTACTCCAGCGGCCTTTGCTACTACTACTTCCTGTCTGGTCTTACCAGCATCCTCATCATGTGGTACCTGCGCAAGACTACCGACGACAAGAAACTTCTTGCCAAGTTGGAAGAGTACCGTGCCAAGCACAAGAACGATCCCAAGAAGACCGGTGGCATGGTAGCACGTCTGGAGGCTCTGCAAAAGCAGATGGAGGAGCAGCAGAAGAACAGGAAGTAAGCCCTATATATATAATAAGGTATAGGACTGACGTCAGAAACTACCGCACACACGCGTTTGGAAATCTGGAATTAGAGTATCAAGCCCTCGGACTTCTTCCTCTGGTTCCCGATTTCTGCTTATAAAAGCACCTAACCAAGCAAACCAACAATATGAACAAACTATTAACCCTTTCCCTTATGTCGCTCTCACTTGTGGCATGCACACCATCGGCAGAGAACACCTCGGATACCGCCGGCATAGGCCGAACCACCGAGTTTGCCGATTCTTCACACCAGTTCACCCCCGAGGTAATGTGGCAGATGGGCCGCATAGGAGGCTATCACCTGTCACCCGAAGCCCAGAAGTCCGTCTACGGAGTAACATACTATAGCGTGGAGAAGAACCGCAGCCGTTCCGTCATCTATGCCTCCACACCCTCGGCAGATAGCGAACCGGCATTGCTGACATCGTCTTCTGCCTCCGAGTATGCCCCCTCCTTCCTTCCCGGCACCGACAAGATTGTATTCCTTGCCCCCGAGGAAAACGGTTCCGGCGCAATGCAGATATGGAGCATGAATGCCGACGGCACAGGCCGCAAGCAGGTTTCCTTCGAAGCCGAAGGCGTGGACGACTATCTGTTCTCGCCCTGCGGCAACAAGGTCATCCTCATAAAGGGTGTGGCTCACGAAGCAAGCATCCAGAAGAACGACGAGGACCTTGCCCTGTCCACAGGCATTGTGGCCAACGACCTGATGTACAAGCATTGGGACCATTACACCAAGTCTGCCCCCCACCCCTTCGTGGCCGATTTCGACGGCAACAAGGTAAGCGGAGCCAAGGACCTTCTGGAGGGCGAGCCATACGAAAGCCCCATGCTCCCCTTCGGCGGTGCCGAACAACTGGCATGGAGCCCCGACGGCAAGCAGATTGCCTACACATGCCGCAAACTCTCAGGCATAGACTATGCCATCAGTACAGATAGCGACATCTTCCTCTACGACATAGAGAGCGGAGAGACAAAGAACCTCTGCAAGCCTGAGGGATACGTACGCCCGGCTTGCGACCCCACACGCTCGCTCAAGAATCAGGCCGTAAACCAGTTCCAGGAGGACGTGAATGCCGGTTACGACCAGAATCCCCAGTTCTCTCCCGACGGCAAATACATAGCATGGAGCAGCATGGAGCGCGACGGATACGAGAGCGACCGCACGCGCCTTTGCATCTACGAGTTTGCCACCGGCAAGAAGACATACGTAAGCGAGAGTTTTGAGAGCGGTGTCAACGAGTTTGCATGGGCAAGCGACAACAACACCCTGTACTTCTCTGGCGTTTGGCATGGCAAGACCAACCTCTATGCCACCACCCTTTCAGGCGAGGTAAGGCAGATTACCGACGAAGTGGCCGACTATGTCCTGCTTGGCGTTCATCCCCAGGGAGACAAACTCCTGGCCAAGCGTCACTCCATGAGCCGTGCCGACGAGGTGTTCTTCGTAAACATTGCGGACGGCAAGACCGAGCAGATTACCAGGGAGAACGAACCCTTCTATGCCCACTTCCAGTTCGGCGAGGTTCGCGAGCGCTGGATAAAGACCACCGACAACAAGGACATGCTGGCATGGGTAATACTGCCCCCCAACTTCGACGAGACGAAGAAATACCCCACCCTGCTCTTCTGCGAGGGCGGCCCCCAGTCGCCCGTAAGCCAGTTCTGGAGTTTCCGCTGGAACTTCCAGGTGATGGCTTCTCAGGGCTATGTGGTCATCGCCCCCAACCGCCGAGGCCTGCCCGGCTTTGGCATGGAGTGGCTTGAGCAAATCTCCGGCGACTACTCCGGCCAGTGCATGAAGGACTACCTTTCTGCCATAGACGACATTGCCAAGGAACCCTGGGTGGATGCCGACAGACTTGGTGCCGTGGGTGCAAGTTTCGGAGGATACAGCGTTTACTGGCTTGCCGGCAACCACGAGAAGCGTTTCAAGGCATTCATCGCACACGACGGTATCTTCAACACCCAGCAGCAGTATGTGGAAACGGAGGAAATGTGGTTCCCCAACTGGGACATGGGTCAGGCTCCCTGGTACAAGGACGCACAGGGCAAGCGTGCCAAGGTATTCGAGACCTCTCCCCATCTCTACGTCGACCGCTGGGACACCCCCATCCTCTGCATCCACGGACAGAAGGACTTCCGCATAGAGTACACCCAGGCAGAAAGTGCCTTCACCGCCGCACGCACACGTGGCATACCTGCCCAGTTGCTCCTCTTCCCCGACGAGAACCACTGGGTACTGAAACCCCAGAACGGCATCCTCTGGCAGCGCACCTTCTTCCGCTGGCTGGACAAGTGGCTGAAATAACCCCCTCCTTAAAGACCTTAAAGACCTTAAAGACTTCAAATACTAAATTCTCAAATAAATGACTACAGCAATCAAGCAAACTTTGCGCGATTCATGGGCAGCCCGTTGGACGGCACTCATAATCGTAAGCTTCACCATGATGTGGGGCTACTTCCTGACCGATGCCATGTCTCCACTGATGGACATGCTCGGCATCTCCATTGAACAAGGCGGCATGGGTTGGAGTGCCAGCGACTTTGGCAACTTCAACTGGGCCTACATGTGGTTCAACGTGTTCTTCTTTGCCCTCCTCTTCGGCGGCATCATCCTGGACAAGATAGGCGTACGCCTTACGGGTATAGCCTCCTGTCTGTTCATGGTGGCAGGTGCCTGCATCAAGTACTATGCCGTAGAGTTCATCGAACCCGGCGGCGAGGCCATCTTCCTCGGCCTTAACAAGCAGGTGCTGACCGCATGTGTGGGTTATGCCATCTTTGCCGTGGGTACTGAGAACTGCGGCATCACCGTAACCAAGGTAATCGCACGCTGGTTCCGTGGCTACGAAACAGCCCTGGCAATGGGCATCCAGGTTGCCGTGGCACGTTTGGGAACGGCTCTGGCCTTGGCGGTAGGTCCCATCCTTGCCAAGAACTTCCAGGTATCCACTCCCCTGTTGCTGGCACTGGTACTTCTGGTTGTCGGACTCTTGGCATACCTCGTGTTCTGCGTAATGGACAGCCGTCTGGACAAGCAGGAAGGCGAGGCCGTAAGTTCCGAAGGCGACGACGAGACCTTCAAGTTGGGCGACCTCACCATCATCCTCAAGAGCAAGGGATTCTGGCTCATTGCCCTACTTTGCCTCTGCTTCTATTCTGCGGTATTCCCCTTCCTGAAGTATGCCACCTCGCTGATGATAAACAAGTACAATGTGGACCCCACCCTGGCTGGTTTCCTGCCCTCCATACTTCCCTTCGGCAACCTGCTCATGACACCCATCTTCGGCGGTATCTATGACAAGTATGGCAAGGGTGCCACCATCATGGTAATAGGTTCCGTGCTCCTTATCCTTGTGCATCTGCTCTTTGCCATGCCTCTGCTCAACTACTGGTGGTTTGCCGCCATCATCATGGTGTTGCTTGGCGTAGCCTTCTCGCTGGTGCCCAGCGCCATGTGGCCCTCTGTGCCCAAGATTATCCCCTTGCGCCTTCTGGGTTCTGCCTATGCCCTGATTTTCTGGGTACAGAACATCGGTCTTGGCAGCGTGCCCCTGCTCATCGGCAATGTGCTGAGCGAATACTGCATCGTTGGTACCGTGGTTCGCGACGGCAACGAGGTTATCCAGTACGACTACACCCTGCCCATGCTCATCTTTGCCATGTTCGGTGTCATTGCCCTGGGTCTTGCCCTGTGGCTCAAGTACGAAGACGGCAAGAAGGGCTACGGCCTGGAGAAGGCTAACATCGTAAAGTAAACCTGCCCCTAAGGTAAAAACTGAAACAACACGACACCCCTCTGCGTGAGATGCAGGGGGGTGTCATGCGTTTGTCAGAAGGACCAAAAACGGTGTCACTGAGGACGAGGGTCTGGCCACCGCCCTACTCTGCCACGCCGATGATGTCGCGGACGGAGGCGATGTTGTGGGCGTCGAGCCAGTCGTTGATGCCTTGCGCCACCTTGGCCGAGATGGCGGGGTCAAGGAAGTTGGCCGTACCTATCTCTATGGCGCTGGCACCTGCCATGATGAACTCTATGGCGTCCGTGGCGCTGGCTATGCCTCCAAGGCCTATGACGGGGATGTTAACGGCCTTGGCCACCTGATACACCATGCGCAGGGCTACGGGCTTGACGCAAGGACCTGAGAGGCCTCCCGTGCCAATGCTGAGCATACGCTTGCGCTTCTCTATGTCGATGGCGGTGCCCATGAGGGTGTTGATAAGGCTCACGGAGTCGGCTCCCTCTGCCTCCACGGCCTTGGCTATGCTCACGATGTCGGTTACGTTGGGCGAGAGTTTCACTATGAGGGTCTTGCCATAGGCCTTGCGCACGGCACGCACCACGCTGGAGGCTCCCTCGGTGGTAACGCCGAAGGCCATGCCGCCGTCGTGCACGTTGGGGCAGGAGATGTTCAGTTCTATGGCGTGTATGTCCTCCAGTGCGTCTATGCACTCGGCACAACGGGCATAGTCCTCGGGCGAGGAGCCGGACACGTTGACTATCATCTGCGTGTCTATCTTGCGTATCTTGGGATAGATGGTTTCGCAGAAGTACTGTACGCCCTTGTTCTGCAGGCCCACGCAGTTGAGCATGCCGCTTGGGGTCTCGGCCATACGGGGGTAGTCGTTGCCCTGGCGGGGCAGGAAGGTGGTTCCCTTCACTATGATGCCACCTATGGCGGTGAGGTCCACCACGTCCTCGAATTCTATGCCGTAGCCGAAGGTGCCACTGGCCGTCATTACGGGGTTCTTCATCTGAAGGGCCCCTATGCTTGTACTGAGATTTGCCATACCTATTATTATTCCCAAGTAAGTTCGTTAATGTCAAATACGGGGCCTTCCGTGCAGACGCACACATTGCCCTTCACGGTCTTCTCCACGCAACAGAGGCAGGCTCCGAGGCCACATGCCATCATGTTTTCCAGGGACACTTCGCAGGGCACGGAATTGGCACGTGCAAACTTTGCCACGGCCTTCATCATGGGCGAGGGTCCGCACACCGAGATGCGGTCGAAGTGCTGCTTGAAGAGGATGGAGTGCTGGGTAACGAAACCCTTCTCTCCGGCGCTGCCGTCCTCGGTGGTAACGTAGACGTCGCCCACTCGCTGGAAGTCCTCCATCTGCAGGAGCATGTCCTTGGTGCGTGCTCCCAGCAGGAAGGTGGGGCGCATGCCCATCAGGTTCATCTGTGCGCCCAGATAAAGGAGCGGTGCGGTACCTACGCCACCGCCCACCAGCAGGTGCTTCTTCTCGGCGCTGACGGGCATGGAGAAGCCGTTGCCCAGAGGCAGAAGGGCATTCAGCGTGTCGCCCTCCTTCAGGCGTCCGAGGGCACGGCTGCCGGCTCCCACGAGTTGTACCAGGAACCATATCTGGTTTAGTTTCGTATCCACGAAATTGATGCTGATGGGGCGGCGGAGGAAGGTTTCCTTGCTTCCGTCCACACGCAACTGTGCAAACTGGCCGGGCATCATGGGTGGCAGGGGCGCATTGGGGTCGGTGCATTTCAGCAGCACGAAGCGCTCGCCCAGTGTCTCCACAGACACCACCTGAAGGTCTATAATATGCTTTTTAAGTGCCATAGATATACCTTATTTATATATATAAGTGAATTATTTCATGGTAAAGATACGAATAAGCGAGTAAAAAACCAAACTTGTTTGAGTTTTTTCGAGCGTGAGTATCTTAGAAACGCAGTTTCAGAGATACGAATAAGTGAGCGAAATCCAAAATTTGCAGGCAAGAGAGAGCAGAAGCATGGTAGGGACACGGCATGCCGTGTCCGAGAAAAAAAGCATAAGCGGACTCGGCATGCCGAGTCCCTACATCCCCGAGCGGAAGCAAATTTTAATACCCATTTACCGGCCATTTATTACCTATTTACCGGCCATTTACTGGCCACAATGGGTCTTCTATGCAATGGATTCCGCACGTTTTTGCATGGTTTTCGCATCAAAAACACCCTGTTTTGCCTCCTAAGGAGTGAAGGTTTCGTAGGTTCCGTCGTCGAAAAATATACGGATTTCAGTTATTTTTCTCTGCGGTTTGTCAATATATTTCTCAATATACTGCACCTGCGGCTGCATCACCTGGGCAGAAGACATGTGTGCCGAGGGGTGGGAAGCGGGCAATGGCTGCTCGGCAAAGGCGGGACGTTCCTGGTGCATGGCGGGGGCATCGGGATGGCCTTGCGGAGTGCTGACGGAGGAGAACAGATCGGGCATCTCCTCACCCGCGCAAACATCCTCCTGGGCAGCGCCGGAAGTGTCGCCAGAGGATGGCTGGGAGGCGTACATATCGCCCTCGCCAAACATCAGCCACATGATGTTCACCTCGGGGAAGCACTCGTGGATGGCGCTGACGGTTTGGTTAGTGGGCCGGGTACGCCCATTGAAAATTCCTGACAAAGTTGCTTCGGCTATACACAACTCCGAGGCGAATGATTTTTGGGACATGGCCTTGTCCAACATCAACTGACGGATACGGTCTTTCATCTGATAGGGGTGTTTTTGGGGTTTCGGGGCACAAGTAGGGGCATGTGCCACCCGATTCTCATATATAAATCCGAGTACAAAGATAAGCAAAAATAATCGAAAATGCAAAGTTTCTAAACGTAAATCTAAATCTGTGTATTGCGATTGCATTTGTGTATTTGAATTTACAAACCGAAGAACGGATTTGTAAATATACATTCTCGTATCCGAATGGGCGAAAGGACGGTATCTTGAAGAAGTTAAAGGATTTTGGTTTTACTTCGTATTTCTTTATGGTTGATTTTTAGGGTGTTGCATGCCCGTATCCTTGTGAATTGTTGATAACTCTGCCCCTCAGCCCTACCCGAAGGGCATACATACCGCATAATGCATACTTTTATGTAACCGCAATGTATTTCGCACTGGTTTACTGCCATTTACGACTGCATAAATTATGGCCGAAAAATATGCATTTGCGGTATGCAAACGTGTATATTCACATTTCTGCACGCTTTACATTTGGTTATTTGCCGTTGCAAACCGGGTCTATTTTGTGTTTTGTAAATTCAGTATTCGATATTTGCAAGTACAAATTCCCGAAATCTATATGGGAATACGAATGTGTGAATTTGTTAAATGTATATTTCGGAGGTATGTCTGAAGCCTATTTTTGCCAGAATCCAGTTCTCCCCCACAGACGGCAGGAAGAAGGGATTTACGCGATTCTCAGCGAGTGGAAATCCACGCTAAGTTGCTAATGTTTAGTAAAATGATGGTAAAAACGGGCATCTGGCCCTTTGGGGCAAATAGAAAAAAAATGCCCCTAAAACGGGGCACTTTTCCATGAAAACGACAAATAAGTCTATCCCAGAATGCGGTAAACCAGTTCCAGGAGCAATTCACCTGGCGGGGTTTTACATCCTCCTACCCCTTTGCTTGCCGCATCGGCTTGCCGGATGAGAGAAAGTATCTCCATTACCTGGCGGCCGGTGTAGCATCGCATGGCAGGCATGATTTCATTACGCACCTTCCAATCCGGTTTGCCCAGCCACTGCGCCACTCCCTTGTCCGTTTTGTCGGGGCTGTAGTAGGCCTGCATAAGGTCTGCGAAAAAAGAAAACATCATGCTCAGTGTTACGGGCATAGCAAAGGAGCGCGGATTGCTGCCAAAATATTTTACTATTTTTGCCGCCTGAGATTTGTTTTTTACGGCCAACGCGGCCAGGAGTTCGAAATTATTGAAGTCCTTGCTCATGCCGGTTTGGTCCTCCACAAGGGCCGCCGACACCCTACTCTCGCCCTCGGGCATGGCCACCAGCAGTTTGTCCAGTTCGCTGGACATGCGCATCAGGTCGGTACCCACATGCTCCACCAGCATCTGCGTGGCCTTCGGCTCTATGTCCTTGCCGGCAGACTTCAGGTAGCGCTGGATGAAGGAAGGTAATGAACTTTCGTAGACGCGCTTGCTTTCGAACACCACTCCCCCACACTGCCCTATGGCCTTGTAGAGAGCCTTACGCTTGTCCAGATTTCCGTTCTTGTGGCATAGCACCAGCACCGAGGTGGGTGCAGGGTTCTTGCAATAGGCGGCCAGTGCATCCTGCGAGGTGCGCATCTGCTGGAACTCCCTCACCACCACCAGGCGCTTCTCGCCCAGCATGGGGAACTGCTGGCAGGTGTCTGCCACTCGCACGGCATCCACATCGCTTCCGTAGAGGAGTTCCATATCGAAGTCGCGGTTGGCCTCGGGCATCACCTTCTGGGTTATCGCCGCCTCCAGGCGGTCTATATAGTAAGGTTCCTCGCCCATCAGGCAATACACCGGGGCAATGGTGCCGGCCTTTATGGATTTAGTTATTTCTTCGTAGGTCATAATTGTATGGCGGGGTATAGGGGGTTATAGAGGTTCTAGGAGGTCCTAGGGTGTCCTAGGGTGTCCTAGGCCTTCCTAGGTCTTCCTAGGATCTCCTAGTCCTTCCTAATAATCGAATTTCAGGTGGCGCACGGTTTTCTTCTCGTCGCGTATCATCTCCAGGGCCTCTATGCCTATCAGTACGTGCGTGCGCACGAAGTTGCGCGTAACCTCGTTGTCGCTCTCCGATGTCTTCACGCCCTCGGGAGTCATGGGGTTGTCAGAGACGAGCAGCAGTGCCCCCGTGGGTATGCGGTTGGCAAAGCCGCAGGTGAAGAGCGTTGCCGTCTCCATGTCCACGGCCATGGCGCGTGTGGTGCGCAGATAATTCTTGAAGTCGTCGTCGTGCTCCCACACTCTGCGGTTGGTGGTGAACACGGTTCCCGTCCAGTAGTCGAGGCCCATGTCGCGTATGGTGGACGACACGGCACGCTGGAGCATGAAGGCAGGCAGGGCGGGCACCTCGGGCGGGAAGTAGTCGTTGCTCGTTCCCTCGCCCCTTATGCCGGCAAGCGGCAGAATCAGGTCTCCGCGCTGACTCTTGCGGCTCAGCCCTCCGCACTTGCCCAGAAACAGGCATGCCCTGGGGCGTATGGCAGAGAGCAGGTCCATGACGATGGCGGCGTTGGGACTGCCCATACCGAAGTTTATTATGGTCAGGTTGCCCGCCGTGGCCATGCGCATGTTGGACTTGTAGTCGGGTTTCTCCAGTGCGAAGTGCTCGCAGAAGATGTCCACGTAGTTGTTGAAGTTGGTCAGCAAGATGTACTCGCCAAAGTCCTCCAACGGGTGGTTCGTGTACCTGGGCAACCAGTTTTCTACTATTTCCTGCTTGGTTTTCATGGTTTTTATTTTTTACTTTGGGGCTGCGCCCCGAAGGTACTCTCGTTCGAAAATACTCAAACAAGTTTGACCTAACGGTCTTAGAAACTCACACTCGGCATAAAAGTATGAACTTTTCTACTCTCGCTTAATCGTTTCTTTGGTATTTTGCTCGCTTAATCGTACCCTTGGGGCTACGCCCCGAAGGTACTCCCGCTTGAAAATACTCAAACAGTTTGGTATTTTGCTCACTTAATCGTACCTTTGTTCATGCAAAGATAAGCAAAAAGAATGAATGGGCAATAACACGCCCCTCTCTTTTGACCAAATTTCACCTCTATGCTGGAACTGAACCTCCCCCCTGCCGACATACGATTGGAAAGGCGCCAGGACCGCCTCCACATCTGGGACTTTGTGCGCCGCCGCTGGGTGGTGCTCACGCCCGAGGAATGGGTGCGGCAGCATTTCTCGCACTGGATGACGGAGCATCTGGGCTACCCCCTGGCCCGCCTGGGGCACGAGATAAGCCTGGAGCAGAACGGCATGCAGCGCCGTGCCGATGCCGTATTCTACGACCATGACGGGCGCCCACTCATCATCATGGAGTTCAAGGCTCCGCACATCAGCATCAGCCAGAAGACCTTCGACCAGATAAGCCGCTACAACATGGTTCTGCAGGTGCCCTACCTCATCGTGAGCAACGGCATGCAGCACTTCTGCCTGCATGTAAGGGAGGAGGGCATGGAGTTCCTGCGCGAAATACCGAGGTACGGGGAGATATGCGGCGAGAGATAAAGATACCCCCCTTAGGTAGCCAGCATTTCCAGTAAAAAGTCAACGAATCTGGGCTGAAAAGTCTGCCATTTCAGCATGGAAGGTCTTGTAAGAGGAGGGAGTTTCATTGGTGCGTTCGCACTATATCCCTTATTATCAACGATTTGGGACACATGGTTAACAGATTAACAGTTTAACAGTTATAGATTGTGCCATACCTCGCACGGATGGAATATATGGCAAAATATAATTTATAATATATA
>JAGAQH010000021.1 GCA_017622815.1 Bacteroidaceae bacterium
AGTTTTATAAAGGCACCAACGAGCAATTTTCACACCCTCTGCGATGTAACTCAAAACAAAAGAACCTATATCTGGGTGAAGAGCTGATAACAAACCTCGTTGTACCAGAAGGAGTGACTGCCATACCTGATTATGCATTCTATTACTGCAACGACATTACATCTGTTTCTCTGCCTAAAGGACTTACGAGTATTGGCTCATACGCGTTCTTTCAGTGCACCAGCCTGACAGACATTCACCTAGCCAGCATATCAAGTTGGTTTGATATAGAGTTTAAGGATTCTTATGCTCATCCCTTACGTTGCAACTCTCTAAATAAGAATCTGTTTTTGAGTGATGAATTGATTACAGAATTGGTCATACCAGAAGGAGTGACTGCCATACCTGATTATGCATTCTATTACTGCGACGGCATTACATCTGTTTCCCTTCCCGAAGGACTTACAAGCATAGGCTCATGTGCGTTCCAGTACTGCACCAGCCTGACATCTGCCAATCTTTCAGAAGGAGTTACAAGCATTGGCTCATATGCGTTCAATGCTTGCACCAGCCTGGCATCTATAAGCCTGCCTGAAGGACTTACAAGTATAGGCCCATCTGCGTTCAATGGTTGCACCAGCCTGACATCTATAAACCTGTCAGAAAGTATTACAAATATTGGCTTTAATGCATTCGAGAAGTGCACCAACCTGACCGACATTCACCTAACCAGCATAGCAAGTTGGTTTAATATTGAGTTTGACACAAATTCCTACTATAGCAGCGCCCATCCCTTACGTTGCAACTCTCTAAATAAGAATCTGTTTTTGAGTGATGAATTGATTACAGAATTGGTCATACCAGAAGGAGTGACTGCCATACCTGATTATGCATTCTATTACTGCGACGACATTACATCTGTTTCTCTGCCCGAAAGTCTTACAAGCATAGGCTCATCTGCGTTCTGTAACTGCAGTGCGTTAGGAGAATTACACCTTCTAGGAATAGCTCCTCCTGCGCTGACATCAACTGATTTTGTCTCAACGAAGCCTATATTCATTGTCCCAGAAGAGGCATACGATACCTATTGCGCAGCACCATATTGGGCAGACATAAAGGATAGAATCACAACAGATGCATTGTGCACCCAAAGCGTGGAACTGACAGCAGCCAAGGACAAGTCGGACCTGCAGGTGCAGATAGGCGATGATAAGTTGAGATTCGTTACCGACCTTGCCATCAGCGGCACAATCAACAGCTACGACTTTATGATTCTGCGCAACAAGATGCCGCTGCTACGCCATCTGGACCTTAGCCAGGCAAACATAGTTGCCAACAGCTATGAGCACTATACCGGATATCATACAGAGGATAGTATCTTCCCTGCTTATGGTTTATATAATTGCAATTTGATAACCTTGTCATTCCCCGCAAGTATAAAGAGTATAGAAATTCAGGGCCTCTCGTCAAATGACTATTTGCGTGAGATTAGCATTCACGAAGGTGTTACAAGCATAGGCTCATCCGCGTTCTCGGCTTGCAGTAGCCTGTCATCTATCAATCTGCCAGAAGGTGTTACAAGCATAGGCTCATATGCGTTCAATGGCTGCAGCAGCCTGTCATCTATCAGCCTGCCCGAAAGTCTTACAAGTATAGGCTCATCCGCGTTCAATGGTTGCAGCAGCCTGACATCTATAAGCCTGCCCGAAAGTCTTACAAGCATAGGCTCAACTGCGTTCTATAACTGCAGCAGTCTGACCTCCGTTAAACTGTCGCCAAACCTTAAAACTATTGGAAGCAGCGCCTTCGGTTCTTGCTCAAAACTAACAGAAATACATATTCCTGCTTCTGTGCGTAGCATTGGAGATAATGCTTTCTCTAACTGTAGTAACATGGAGGATGTCTATGTATATATAGTAGAACCCACCGACATTGGCCAGAACACCTTTACCAAGAGTGGCAACAACTTTATAGGCACATTGCATGCTCCAAAGGTAAGCTACTGGGACTATTACTACAACACCCAATGGAGCCAGTTCCTGGAGTTTGCAGAGTTTGATGGCAAGTATGACAACTTCTATCTGGAAGGTGACAAAGTGCTGGACAACATTACTGGCAGCATAGAGGGCGAAGAGGGCAAGAATCCCGATGCCGAAATGGGTGAGAACTCTGGCATAATAGTGGAAGACGACGTAAACCAGGATCTGGGCGATGTGGACATTGAGCACGATGGCGAAAACGGCGGCTCCATCATTGTGGATGGCACAGGCGACGTGGACTTTGAGAACCTGAACTTCCGCATCAACGTGAAGGGTGGCCGATGGTACTTCTTCTGCTTCCCCTTCGACGTCAGGGCAGAAGACATCCGCTGCGAAAGTGGTGCAGAATGGGTGTTCCGCTACTACGACGGCGAGGAGCGTGCCCTGAACGGCAAGGGCGGATGGAAGAACGTGACATCCGACAGCGAGGGCAACATGCTGAAGGCTGCCCGAGGCTACATCTTCCAGTGCAGCAAAGACGATGTGCTGGTGCTCACCGCCAAGAACGGCAAGATAAAGCAGGAAAACAAGTACAACGAACTGGTGGAGCACGTTACCGAAAACATGCACGATGCCAGCTGGAACTTTGTGGGCAACCCCTACCTGAGCTACTACGAGGTGACCAGCGAGGATTACTCTGCTCCCATTACCGTATGGGACGGCAGCAAGTACATTGCTATCCGTCCTGGAGATGATGACTACCAGCTGGCTCCATTCGAGGCTTTCTTCGTACAGAAGCCTGAAGGAGTAAATCAGGTAAGTTATAACTCTGAGAACCAGATGACCTACACCCAAGCCTCCGAGGCTGCAGCCCAAGCACGCCAAGCACGTGCACAGCAGGCTATCAACCCCAATCGCTTGCTGGTGAACATTACCCTGACAGATGGCAAGGAAACAGACCGTGCACGCGTGGTGTTCAATGAGAGTGCCGAAGCCGGCTACGAGACAGAATGCGATGCTGCCAAGTTCGGAACCGATGGCGTACCACAAATCTACACCATGGATAGCAACAATGTAAAGTATGCCATAAACGAGCGTCCCATGGCACAGGGCAACGTGAGCATGGGTTACAGCGTTCCCAAGCAGGGAACATATACCCTGGCTGCCACACGCATGGACATAGCGGTATACCTGATGGACAACCTGACAGGCACTATACACGACCTGGCCAAGGGCGGTTACGAGTTCTGTTCAGAGTCTGGAACATTTGGGAGCCGTTTCACCCTGATTGTAAAGGGTGATGCAACAGGCATAGACGGTGTGCTGGATGTTGATGCTGATGCCCCCATCTACAACGTAAAGGGTCAGCAGGTGAAGGATATGAACCATAGTGACATCTATATCCAGAACAACCATAAGATGGTGAAAAAGTGATGCAAATGAAACAATGTATAATATACCTGCTGATGGGTGCGCTGCTCTGCCTGAGCAGCCACCTGCCAGCGGTGGCTCAGGATTTCAATCCGGATAATCCGGCAGAGCCATATCAGTACAACAAGCTCACGGTAGAGGGTTACCCCACCGAGGCGATATCATCGTTAAGTGGTGCTGGCTATTATATGGAGGGTACGAAGGTACGCCTGAGCAGTTCGCCCCGAAGTTCGCTCTACACCTTCTCGCACTGGGAGAAAAATGGAGAGTGGTTCAGCAGCGAAGCATCGCCTGTCTATGTAATGGAAAACGATGCCGTCACCTTTACAGCCCGATATACCTACACTCCAGCCTCGCCTGATGAACCAATGCTGAACGATAACCGCCTGTATCTGGTGGCAGAACCATTTACGGCGTGCTCATTCAATATAGCCAGCGGACTGAGTTACAAGTATGACCAGACCGTTTCCATCAGAGCTACAGCAAACACAAGCTACACTTTTCTGGGATGGTACAAGGACGGCGTGTTGCAGAGCAAGAGCCTGAGCTACTCGTTCAATATGCCAGAAGGCGACGTACACCTGATAGCCAAATTCGAATTTGACCCTGCCAATCCTGCAGAACCAGAGGGAGATGGCTCACAAACAAATGTGCAGACCACCCCAAAGGGCGATGCTAATGGTGACGGTGTGGTGGACGTGGCAGATGCCGTGCGTGTGATAAACCTTTGCTTGGCTGAGGAGTATGACGCAAAGGCAGATGTGGATGCCGATGGTGTAGTGGACGTGACAGATGCCGTGGCTACTATAAACATTGTCCTTAAAGCTAAATAACCAGCATGACAAATTGCTACAAATCAATGTACACAAGATGAAGAAGGAATATATTACACCTACTATAGAAACTATAGATATCAAAACAGAAACAATGCTTGCCACATCCGGAACCGGATCAGATAACAATACCAACATAGGCATTGGAGACGGAGAAGCCGACAACAACATAGAGGCACTTTCCAATAGACATCGCCCTGGCGTTTGGGATAACGAATGGTAAAATATGGACATGCATACTTTTTTCCTAGGTAAAAAGGATGAATGTGTCGTGATATCTTGCTAAAAAGACGATGGCTTTCTTCAGGTAATCTGTATGGAATGATTGCTTCCTGTAATGCGGAATTATGGCAAATGTCATGTCTCCACATGCCGGTTGTACGAAAAAAGCTCTGTAAAACATGTATGTTTTGGTGCTATCTTAATAAATAAACACGAATATAGTACATTCTGCTGATATACTATCCATACATGGAAATAGTACTGACTTTGAAAGTTAATACTACTGACTTGAGAAAGTCAATGCTGTGTTATGAAGAGGTTGGTATATTGACTCGTGTTTCTGCCTCCTGAGAAATGGGTATTTGCATAACAAACGAGATATAGGCCGCAAATATCCATTTCTCAGGAAGTGTTTTGTAATGTCTTTTGGTGGGGTTATTGTACTGGTTCGGTTCACCTCCGCTTATCTCAACGCCTTATGCAGAGTTGGCCTGTCATACAAATATGCCTCTGTCATGATATAAACCTTATTTCATTATATTGGCAATTTACGATAATGCCACGATTTCAACTTTTATTCATAGTAATAGAGAGGCGAAGTCGGATAATCTCCAATTACGCCTCTCTATATTATTACTCTTTGGTAATAATCCCCTTAGTTTTATCGCTAAACGTTAATCGTCCACCACTTTCTGTTGTAACAACTTCCCTCTCTTGCAGAGGGGCTGGGGGAGAGTCCGTCCTCTCTCCGTCACACCACCTTACACGTCAGCACGCTTTGGAAGAGTTCCACGGCGTGCTTCTTCTTTTCTATGGGTAGGGCCGGAGTACCCTTGAGGGGGTATTCCATGTCCATGTACTCGTACTTGTGTTCGCCCATTACATGGTATGGCAGGATGTCCACACGCTCTACAACGCTGTATTGCTTTATATAACATGCGGTGGCCAGAAGGTGCTCGTCATCATCGTTGATGCCGGGAGTTACCACATGGCGGATCCATACGGGCTTGCCTATGCCTTGCAGATACTCCATCATCTGGTGCGTGTGCGTACGATGATGCGCCGTAAGGCGGTGGTGCAGATTGTCGTCCACGGTCTTTATGTCGAGAAGGACGAGATCCGTGACCTCCAGGAGACTGCGCACGGCATCGTTGAATATAACACCGCTGGTGTCCAGGGCCGTATGTATGCCCTCTTTACGGCAGAGACGGAAGTATGCCTCCACGAAAGGAGCTTGGACGAGAGGTTCACCACCGGTACAGGTTACACCTCCGGTCTTGATGAAATTACGATACTTTAGGGTTTCCTCCAGCAGTTGCTCCGGTGTCCATTCGTACTTGACAGGGGCCTTGAAGTCCCATGTGTCTGGGTTGTGGCAGAAGAGGCATCGCATGGGGCAGCCTTGCATGAAGGCGAGGAAACGTATGCCCGGTCCGTCTACCGTGCCGAAGGATTCCAGGGAGTGGATACGACCTATGAGGGGGGATGGAGTATTTGCCATAGTTGGGGGAAGGGGATTTTAGGGACTTTAAGGTCTTTAGGGTCTTTAAGGACTTTAAGGTCCTTAGAGACATTAGGCTTCAGGGAAGAGAGGACATGCCCCTCACCTTATTTATATATATAGGAGAGGGGCATGGCGTGATATTCGTCATTCACTCCCTCCCTTGCAGGGAGGGGCGGGGTGGGTCTTCTTACAAACTCTGGTTGATGGTACGGCTGAGAACGTCCAACTGCTGCTCGCGTGTCAACTTCACGAAGTTAACGGCATAGCCGGAAACGCGGATGGTGAGCTGAGGATACTTCTCGGGATGCTCCATGGCGTCTACCAGCAGTTCGCGGTCGAAGACGTTGACATTCAGGTGCTGGCCACCGTCGGGAGTGAAGTAACCGTCCATCAGGTTCACGAGGTTCTGCTTCTGAGTCTCAGTGTCCTTGCCCAAAGATGCGGGAGTGATGGCGAAGGTGTAAGAGATACCGTCCTTAGAGTGGTGGAAGGGCAGCTTGGCAACAGAAGCCAGAGCGGCAACGGCACCCTTGACATCGCGTGCATTCATGGGGTTGGCACCGGGAGCGAAGGGCACACCAGCCTTGCGGCCGTCGGGTGTAGAACCGGTGTTGCGGCCATATACCACGTTTGAGGTGATGGTGAGCAGGCTCTGTGTGGGGATGGCGTCGCGATATGTACGGTGCTGACGCAGATACTCCATGAACTTCTCGGTAATCATCACGGCAATCTGGTCGGTCTCGTCGTGGTTGTTGCCGAATGGGATGTATTCGCCCTCCTCGATCTCGTAGTCAACGGCCAGACCTGTCTCGTCGCGGATGATGCGGATCTTGCAGTTCTTCATTGCGGCGATAGAGTCGGTAACGATGGAGATACCGGCAATACCGGTGGCACGTGTGCGCTGAACGTCACCGTCATGCAGAGCCATCTCGAATGCCTCGTAGTCGTACTTGTCGTGCATGTAGTGGATAATCTTCAGAGCGTTCACGTAGGTCTTTGCCAACCAGCGCATCATCTGCTCGAAGCGGGGCCAGAACTCCTCGTAGGTGAGGTAGTCGCTGGTGATGGGGCTGAAGCGGGGACCTATCTGCTGGCCGCTAACCTCGTCGCGACCGCCATTGATGGCATAAAGCATACACTTGGCCAGGTTGGCGCGAGCACCGAAGAACTGCATCTGCTTACCGATCTTCATGGGGCTTACGCAGCATGCGATGCCGTAGTCGTCGCCCAGTTCGGGACGCATCAGGTCGTCGTTCTCATACTGAAGGGCGCTGGTGTCGATACTTACCTTTGCGCAGTACAGCTTCCAGGGCTCGGGCAGACGCTCTGACCACAGGATAGTCAGGTTGGGTTCGGGAGAGGGACCCATGTTGTAGAGGGTGTGGAGCAGACGGTAGTCGGTCTTTGTAACCATGCTACGGCCGTCAATGCCCATACCGCCTATGCTGGCAGTTGCCCAGATGGGGTCGCCGGAGAACAGGTCGTTGTACTCGGGAGTACGCAGGAAGCGCACTATACGGAGTTTCATCACCATCTGGTCGATCATCTCCTGAGCCTCCTCCTCGGTGATGACACCGTTCTTGAGGTCGCGCTGGATGTAGATGTCCAGGAATGCAGAGATACGGCCGATAGACATGGCAGCACCGTCCTGGTCCTTAACGGCACCCAGATAGCCGAAGTAGGTCCACTGGATAGCCTCGCGAGCGTTAGTGGCGGGCTTTGTAACGTCGAAACCGTAAGAAGCACACATGCGCTCAAACTCCTTCAGGGCGTTGATCTGGTCGGTAATCTCCTCGCGGCAACGAACAATCTCCTCGGTGAACTCCTGGATGTCGATGCGCTTGTGGAAACGCTTCTTCTCCTCAATCAGGTTTGTTGTACCATAGAGGGCGATACGGCGGTAGTCACCGATGATACGGCCACGTCCATAGGCATCGGGCAGACCGGTGATGATGTGTGCGTGACGGGCAGCCTTGATGTCATCGTTGTAGGCGGCAAACACACCCTCGTTGTGAGTCTTGCGGTACTTGGTGAAGATAGCCTTGGTGGCAGGATCCAACTCATAGCCGTAAGCCTTCAGCGAAGCCTCAACCATGCGGATACCGCCCTTGGGGAAGATACCGCGCTTGAGGGGAGCATCGGTCTGCAGACCAACGATAACCTCGCTTTCCTTGTCAATATATCCGGCACCGTATGTGCTCACGCTCTGGGGCAACTTTGTCTCGGCATCGTAAACGCCCTTCTCGCGTTCTACCTCGAACATCTTGGAAAGGATGTCCCACAGTTTCTTTGTCTTCTCACTGGGACCGGCCAGGAAACTCTCGTCACCGTTGTAAGGCTCGTAGTTGTTCTGGATGAAGTCGCGGACGTCAATCTCGTGCTTCCATGCCGTTCCCTTAAAATCGTTCTGTAAGTTTTGCAATTGCATACCCTTGAAGTATTAAGTGGTTAATATGTTTTCTTTCTCGCTTTTTCTGTCCACAAAGGTACAAAGAATTTGTAACAATTACAAAGATTTCGCGCTAAAAGAGTATAAAAAACTGAGAGGAGGCACTTGGTTATTCAGGCAAATTGTCGTACATTTGCACCGAAAAACAATAAAAAGACACTTAAACGAACTTTATATGAGCAAAATTAGAGTAGCAGTGGTAGGATACGGCAATATTGGTAAGTCAGCCGTTGAAGCCCTGGAGGCAGCCTCAGATATGGAAATTGCGGGCATTGTGCGCCGTGCCGGTCGCGAAGGATGCCCCCGCGAGATAGAAGAGTACACCATAGTAAAGAACATAAAGGAACTGGAGAACGTGGACGTGGCCATCCTTGCCACCCCCACCCGCTCGGTGGAGGAGTATGCACTGGAGTGCCTGAAACTGGGCATCAACACGGTGGACAGTTTCGACATCCACGGCCTCATCGTAGATCTCCGCCGCACATTGGACAAGGCTGCCAAGGAGAGCGGTGCTGTCAGCATCATTGCCGCAGGTTGGGACCCGGGCTCGGACAGCGTGGTGCGCACACTGATGGAAAGCCTTGCCCCCAAGGGACTGACCTACACCAACTTCGGCCCCGGCCGTTCCATGGGACATAGCGTTTGCGTGCGTTCCAAGAAGGGAGTCAAGGACGCCCTGTCCATGACCATCCCCGTGGGCGAAGGCATACACCGCCGCATGGTGTATGTGGAACTGGAGGAAGGCGTTTCCCTGGAGGAGGTTACGAAAGAGATAAAGGCCGACCCCTACTTCTCCAGCGACGAGACACACGTGTTCCAGGTGGAGAGCGTGGATGCACTGAACGATGTGGGCCATGGCGTGAACCTGGTGCGCAAGGGTGTCAGCGGACAGACACACAACCAGTTGTTCGAGTTCAACATGAAGATCAACAACCCCGCCCTCACCTCTCAGGTATTGGTAAATGCCGCACGTGCCACCATGCGCCAGCAACCCGGTGCCTACACGATGATAGAAATCCCCGTCATCGACTATCTGCCCGGAGACAGGGAGGAGCTGATACGCCACTTGGTATAATCGGAACCGACGCAGGAAGCGAGAGCAGAAGCAAAATTAATTTTGATTATGCCGAGCAACAAGGAGGAAAAGACGACAAAGTCGGATTAAAGCGGAAAACGCTCCCTCCACTACGCACCCTTTGAAAACGGAAAACGGAAAACTGCCACCTTACTCGCAGTTTTCCGTTTTCCGTTTTCACCTTTCCGTTTCCTACAGCCACCCGGCCTCCTTGTACCATTTTATGGCGGCCTTCACTCCGCGTTCCAGGCTCCATTCCGGTTCGAAACCAAGATCCTGGCGAGCAGGTTCCAGTTCGCAACGCCAGTTGCGTTGGGACAGGATGTTGTACTTATCCTCGTTCAGCACTATCAGTTTGCCGGTCATGCGGCTGATTTGTCCGCCCACCTTGCAGATGATGTTCAGCACCCACTTGGGCGCCTTTATGCGGAGGACCCAAGGGTCGCCAAGTTCCTGCTGGATGAGGTCGGAGAAGCGGCGTGAGTTGTATATCTTGCCATCACTCAGGAAGTAAGCCCTGCCCAAGGCGGCAGGTGCCGTCATGGACTTGAATACGGCCTGCACCACGTCCATCACATAGATGAAGGTCAGTTCCTGAGGCTGGTAACCGACGGCAAAGTCGGTATGCCCGGCTATGCTCTTGGCCATGACGAAGTAGTCCTTCTCCCTGGGACCGTAGACACCGGTGGGACGAAGTATGACAAAGGGGAACTTCAGTGGGTCCAACCCTTTCAGGTAGCGCTCTGCACTGAGTTTGCTCATGCCGTATGCCGTGTTCGGTTCGGGCCTGTCTGTAAGTTTGATGGGCTTGTAAATGGATTCCTCCTCGGAAATTTCCGTTCCCTTGCCATAACCCTTGGGGACGGCCTTTACAGGCGTCTCGTGAATGGCACCGAACACACTGAGCGAACTGACGAAAACAAAGCGCTCGGGTACCATATCCGTCTCCTGCAGAGCCTCTATGAGGTTGATGGTACCCTGAGTGTTGGTGCGGTAGAAGTCTTCCATCTTCAGGCACTTTGTGGCTCCGGCGGCATGGACGACAAAGTCCCACTTGCCACCCATCTGCTCCCTGTATGCCGACAATTGGCTCTTGAGTTCCTCCTTGTTGCCAAGGTTCAGTTGGGCGAACTTTATGCGCTCGTCGGTAAGATAACCCTTGGAACTGGTGCCACGCATGCCTGCCCACATCTCGTATCCCTTCTCCAGTCCTTCGCTCACGATATAACTGCCAATGAAACCACTGGCTCCTGTTACCAATACTTTTTTCATGTCGACATTACAATTTGAGGGCAAAGATAACTAAAATAAATCAACTTTGTTTATATGATAGAAAAAAAGCGTATCTTTGCCTTAACAAACCATCGGGGCAACCCGAACAAAAAGACATCACCATGGGAAACAAGAAAAGCGGAGGCAAGTACATCAGGAAAAGGGACCTGATGCAGTCACTCATAGAGTTGTTCCAGCAGAATGCAGGAGAGGTGTATGACCTGAAACGTCTGTTCAGAGACTTGAAACTGACCACCCACCCTGCCAAGATGCTTTGTGTGGATTGTCTGGAAGACATGCTTCTGGACGACTATATCAAGGAAACCGCCCGCTATTGCTATACGCTGAATGCCCCGTCGCAGGTAATGGAGGGAGTCTTCCACCGCAAGTCCAACGGCAAGAACACGTTCCACCCCAATGATGGCGGAGAACCCATCCTTGTGGCCGAGCGCAACTCCATGCACGCCATGGACGGAGACCAGGTGAAGGCCTCCATGCTGGCACGCCGCCGCAACCATGTCCGCGAAGCACAGGTCATAGAGATAGTGAAGCGTTCGGAAAAGCAGTTCGTGGGTACATTGAAGGTAAGCAAGGACTATGCCTACCTGCTCACCGAGGACCGCACCCTGGCTACCGACATTTTCATTCCCAAGCACTTCCTGAAGAAGGGCAAGAACGGCGACAAGGCCGTTGTCCGCGTGGTGGAGTGGCCGGAAGGCACCAAGAACCCCATCGGCAAGGTGGTGGACATCCTGGGACGCACTGGCGAGAACAATGCCGAGATGCATGCCATCCTGGCGGAGTTCGGCCTGCCTTACACCTACCCCAAGAACGTGGAGGCCATAGCCGACCGCATCCCCAAGGAGATTACCCAACAGGAAATCGACCGCCGCCGCGACATGCGCGACGTGCTCACCTTCACCATAGACCCGCACGATGCCAAGGACTTTGACGATGCCATCAGCATACAGGTGCTGAAGGGCGGTGGCGACACGGGCAAGACGCTATACGAAGTGGGTGTGCACATAGCGGACGTGAGCCACTATGTCACCGAGGGTTCGGCCATAGACAAGGAGGCCCTGAAACGTGGCACCAGTGTCTACCTGGTGGACCGCACCATACCCATGCTGCCGGAAAGCCTGTGCAACAACCTCTGCTCCCTGCGCCCCGACGAAGACAAACTTACCTTCAGCGTCATCTTCAAAATGAACGAGAAGGCCGAGGTGAAGGACTATGAGATTCTGCACACGGTGACACGGAGCAACCGCCGTTTCAGTTACGGACAGGTCCAGCAGATTCTGGAGGAGGAGCACGAGGCAAGCGAACAGGACTACAACGCCCCGGGCGATGTGCTTGTTCCCATCGAGGACCACGTTCCCTCCACAACCTTCGCCCCCGGCACCGAGGAGCGCAAACTGCTGCTTGTGCTTAACCGCATGGCCAAGGAACTGCGTCGGCGCCGTTTCCAGAGCGGCGCCGTGGATTTCGACCGATGCGAGGTGCGCTTCAATATTGACGAGAAGGGCAAGCCCACCAGCGTCTACTTCAAGGTGGCCAAGGATGCCAACAAACTCATCGAGGAATTCATGCTCCTGGCCAACCGTACCGTGGCGGAAAGCATAGGCAAGGTGCCCAAGAACCAGAAGGCAAAGGTGATTCCTTACCGCATACACGATGTGCCCGACCCCACCAAACTGATGCGCCTGGGCGACTTCGTAAGCAAGTTCGGCTACCGCCTGAAGACTCAGGGAACCAAGGGGGAAATCTCCAAGAACCTCAACAAGATGCTGGCCGACGTGCACGGCAAGGCGGAGCAGAACGTCATAGAGATGGTGACCCTGCGTGCCATGATGAAGGCCCGCTACAGCGTGCACAACATCGGTCACTACGGGTTGGCCTTTCAGCACTATACGCACTTCACCTCGCCCATACGCCGTTACCCCGACCTTATGCTTCACCGCCTCCTTACCAAGTATGCCACGGGCGGACGTAGTGTAAACCCCATGAAGTACGAGGAACTATGCGAGCAGTGCTCCGATGCCGAACAGACGGCAGCACAGGCAGAGCGCGCCAGCATCAAGTACAAACAGGTGGAGTACATGAAGGAGCACCTGGGCGAGACCTTCGAGGGCACCATCTCCGGCGTTACGGAGTTCGGCCTCTACGTGGAGGTGAACGAGAACAAGTGCGAGGGCTTCGTGCCTCTGCGCGACCTGGACGACGACTACTACGAATTCGACGAAAAGAACTTCTGTCTGCGAGGCCGCCGGCGCAACCGCTCCTACAACCTGGGCGACCAGGTGCACGTACAGGTGGCACGTGCCGACCTATATAAAAAACAACTCGATTATAAACTGGTTTAAGACCGCAATGCGGGATTAAATCGGAAAACCAATCCGTTCACCGCTAACCGCTCATCCTCTCACCGTTCACCTCAGTTTTCCGTTTTCCGTTTTCACATTTCCGTTCGACATGCCCCAGTCCCTAATCCAACAACAGAAACTCACGCAGGAACAGATACAACTTCAGACCGCCATGCAGGTGCTGGCGTCCAAGTTGGTGGAACTCCCTCTGGAGGGATTGCGCGAGCGTGTGGCCACGGAACTGGCAGAGAACCCCTATCTGGAGGCCAGCAGCAGCGAGAGCGGAGACGGATACATCCAGACAGACGGCGGCACCGGCGAGGGGCAGGATACTGAATACGATGCCAGGCAGGACTACTCCACCGAAGACGACATCCCCGACTATCTCCTGCGCCAGTCCTCTGGAAACGAGGCAGAGGATGAGGGCAACGGCATGGACAGCGCGGACACACAGTCCTTCTACGACCAACTGATGGAGCAGGCCGGAGGCTGCGACCTCTCGGAGCACGACAGACAGATACTGGAATACCTTATAGGCAATCTGGGCGACGATGGCCTGCTTGGCAAGCCTCTCTTCCAGATTGCCGACGAACTGAGTATCTACCACTATCTGGACACCACGCCGGAGGAGGTGGAACGAATCCTCCAAATCCTATGGCGCTTCGACCCTCCCGGAGTGGGGGCAAGGAACCTGCAGGAGTGCCTCATCATCCAATGCAAGCGCAAGGGGTACCGTAGCGTTCCCGGGCATACGCCCTTGTTGCTGAAGGTGCTGGAGCGCAACTGGGACGACATCAGCCACAACCGTTGGGACCTGATAAGGCAGAGGTACAAACTCTCCGACCAGCAGGTGCAGATGCTTCGCCATGAGATAAGGCGGCTGAACCCGCGTCCGGGCAGTTCCATGGGCGAGAAGGCAAGTTCTGCAGAGACACACATCACCCCCGATGTCATTGTAGACGTTGACCAGGAGGGCAACATAGACCTTACCCTGAACGACGGTGACCTGCCCACCCTCTCCGTCAGCGAGGACGCGATGGAGATGATCGACGTGGACTTCGTGCGTGACTATGTGAACCGTGGCAAACTCTTTATCGGTGCCATCATGCAACGCCGCCACACCATCATGCGCACCATGCAGGCTATCATAAAGTTGCAGCGCAAATATCTGGTCACGGGCGACGAGACCCTGCTACGCCCCATGCGTCTGGAGGACATCGCCAAGATTACGGAACAGGACCTCAGTACCGTATCGCGTGTATGCAACAGCAAGTACGTGGAAACACCATACGGCACCTTCCCCCTGCGGTGGTTCTTCACCACACAGGCCAAGGCCAGCACGGAAGACGTTTCCATCAAGAAGATGCACCAGGCTCTGAAGGAAATCATAGAACAGGAGGACAAGAGACGCCCGCTCCAGGACGAAGAACTTGCCGAAATGCTGCAACAGAAAGGTTTCAACGTGGCACGGCGCACCGTGGCCAAGTACCGCGAACAACTGGGCATCCCCACAAGCAGAATGAGAAGAGAATGACACCGGCAAGACTCATAGCCCAGGCACTCTCCGTGGTGTTCCAACCTGCGTTCTACCCGCTGGTGGGCTTCATCATACTGTTCACCCTCACCTACCTGAGCATGATGCCATGGGAGTTCAAGTTGTGGGTGCTGGCGTCGGTGTATGTGTTCAGCATAGCCATACCTTATATAATGACCTTCTTCATCCGCAAGACCAACGGATGGAGCAGGCACGACCTGCACCAGCAGAACCGCCGCTATATTGTCTATTTTATAAATATCATCTCGTACCTCAGTTGCATGTACGTGTGCTACAGGCTTTACCTGCCCTCCTTCATGGGAGCCATACTGGTGGTGAGCCTTCTTGTCCAGTGCGCATGCGTGATAACTAACATGTGGTACAGGGTGAGCATGCATTCGGCCGGCACCGGAGTCATCATTGGCGCCCTCCTGGCCTACAGCCACATCTTTGCATTCAATCCCACGGGGTGGCTCTGCATTTCCATCCTCCTCTCCGGAGCCGTAATGAGCAGCCGCATTTACCTGAAAGGCCACACCCTGGGGCAGGTCCTCTCCGGCACCTTCATAGGAATAATTTGCGGAATCGTGGGGATTAGTATTTGGTAAGTTCTCATCTATCCCCACCCTTTCTCCAATGCGTGCCACATGCTTTGGCGTGCCTCGGGGTGCAGTGTGCAGAGGGATTGGGAGAGGCGTTCCATTTCCGACCTTCGGGTTCTGTCTTCGTAGGGGCAGGGGGCTATCTGACGCACCAATTGGGATGTGGCAGCATAGGACGCTATGTCCCCTTCCGGAACAAGGCACAAGGGACGGATGATGGTGAGGGGATAATGCTCCATGGGCATGGAGGGACGCATGGAGTGGAAAGAACCTTCGTAGAGGAGGTTCATGAGCATGGTGGCAAGGAAGTCGTCCTGATGATGCCCCAGGGCTACCTTGTTGAAACCGTGCTCAACGGCAAAGTCGAACATGGCCTTACGGCGGTAGCGTGCACAAAGGAAGCAGCGGGTCTTGCGCTTATCGGTGCTTTCGTCAAAGGAGGTGTGGAGGATGTGCAAGGGGATGCCAAGAGCATTGCAAAAGTCCTGCATGTGGGCAATGTCCGTCTGGTAGGGCACATTGTCCATAACCACATGCACGGCCTCTACCTGTATTGATGGCTTGAAGATACGGGCACGCTCTGCCATCAACTGAGCCATGACAAGGGAGTCCTTGCCTCCGGAGAGAGCGAGGAGTATCCTGTCGCCGTCGGAGAGAAGGCCGTAGGCGGTACAGGCTTTGTTGAAGAGACGGGTGAGGCCCCCCTCAATCCCCCTATAGGGGGAAGAAGTTAGGGGATGAGCGGATGGATGTGGAGAATGAGACACAAGATTTATAAGGATGTAATAATTTTAACACGGATGGCAATTCAAACAGGTTTGCTTCTTGTCGCTCGGCAATGTAGGGACGCTTTTTGACTATGTCTTAGTTGCTCACGCTCGGCAATGTAGGGACGTTGCGTGCAGCGTCCGCCTTGTTTTATCGCTCTCAGACGCTGCACGCAGCGTCCCTACCATGCTTCTGCTCTCGCTTACTCGCAGTTTTCCGTTTTCCGTTTTCACATTTCCGTTTTTCACATTTCCGTCCGCTCCATCCTCAAATAATGATGACCGAAGATGAAGAGGTCGCCATCGTAGCGGAAGCCAAGGGATTCGTAAAGAGCCTTGGCACCAAGGTTGTTAGGTTCGCATGCCAGGATGGCAGGGCGACTTTGTTCCTTAGCCTCATCTATGGCAGACAACAGGAGTTGGCGTGCTATGCCCCTGCCACGAGCATGGGGAGTGACGGCAAGGCTATCGAGATAATACTCTCCCGGGCGTGCCTCGGCATCCATGCTTTCCACGTCGAAGGAGATGAGTTCGCGAAGCAGGGAGAAGGTGTTGGTGCGCATCTCCATGTAGTTGTCTCCCGGATATGCCACAATGGCACCAAGTGGCGTACCGTCAGTATCCTCGGCAATGAGGGTGTGGCGCCAACTGTATAGCGTATCGTCACGGCATATCACATCGGCAAGCAGAGCCAACCTATGGTTGTCCTGCTCGCTGAGAGTGCCTTCGCTCCTCTCCATGATGTCATCGCCCAAAGCCTCCACTACCACCAGGGCAATGAAGGGAGAATCGGATATGGTTGCTTTGCGTATTATCATAATATGAGAACCCCTCCCCAACCAGACCGCGCGTCGCAATGGGGATTGCTCCCCTCACGAGTCACAGAAGCACATTCAGTGCTTCTTCTGAAGACCTCGCTCGCCCGCAAGGGGAGGGAGTGGTTACATTATAGAATCTACCAATACTAATTAGAGTATCTGAGCATTATACTCCCCTCCCCTGTGGAGGGGTAAGGGGGAGGGTCCTCTATCTCCCCTTCAAATCCTCCTCGATGAAGCGTAGCAAGCGCTCCACGGCCTCCTCCTCGGGGATGTTCTTTTCGATGCACTCCTTGGCCTTGTAGAGGGAAACCTTGCCACGGGCGGCACCAACGTAGCCGTAGTCGGCATCCGCCATTTCGCCGGGACCGTTGACGATACAGCCCATGATGGCAATCTTCAGCCCCTTGAGGTGAGCCGTGGCGGCCTTTATCTTGTGGATAGTCCCCTCCAGGTCGTAAAGCGTACGTCCGCAACCGGGGCAGGAGATGTACTCCGTCTTGACGAACTTGATGCGGGCCGCCTGCAGGATGGAGTCGGAAAGGTCGCGCAAGGTGGCCTCGTCGAACCCCTCTGCCTCTATATCGAGCAGGTGCGCCTTCTTGTCTATGAAGATGGCACCCACGGCCATGGCGGCCTTCAGTTGGAGTTCTTCCAGGGATGAGGCCTCCAGACGAAGGGTGACGGTATCGTCCTTGATGCCCTCCTCTGCCTCCTGGCGAAGACGGCTACACTCCGGAATCATGTCCACCAGTTGGCGTGCCACTGGAATTTCCTTCTCGGGCGCCTCGGACAGGCTCACGCGGATGGTGTCGCCGATGCCCTCGGTGAGCAGGGCGCCAATGCCCACGGCACTCTTGATGCGTCCGTCCTCGCCCTCGCCAGCCTCGGTGACACCAAGGTGCAGGGGGAAGGTCATTCCCTCCTTGTCCATCTCCTGAACGAGCAGGCGCATGCTCTGCACCATCACCACGGTGTTGCTGGCCTTGATGGAGATGACCACGTTCATGAAGTTGTGGTGCACGCAGATACGGAGGAACTCCATGCAACTCTCCACGATGCCCGCCGGGGTGTCGCCATAGCGCGACATGATGCGGTCGGAAAGCGAACCATGGTTCACACCTATGCGCACCGCCGTGCCGTGCTCGCGACAGATGTCGAGGAAGGGCAGCAGACGGTCCTCTATCTTCTGGAGTTCCTGGGCATACTGCTCGTCGGTGTACTCCAGTTGCTTGAACTGACGGGCGGCATCCACATAGTTGCCGGGGTTTATGCGTACCTTCTCGCAATAACGTGCCGCCACGTCGGCCACGTTGGGGTTGAAGTGCACGTCGGCAACCAGAGGCACTGGGCAACCTGCCCGGCGCATCGCCTTGCTGATGACATCCATGTTCTCCGCCTCGCGTGTGCCCTGGGTGGTTAGGCGCACCAGTTCGCCTCCAGCCTCGGCTATGCGCAGGATCTGTGCCACGCTCGCCTCGGTGTCCATGGTGCTGGTGTTGGTCATGGATTGCACACGAATGGGGTTGTCGCCGCCCAAACGGATGTTGCCCACGGTGATTTCGTGGGACTTGCGACGTGTGTATGCCATAGTTTATCAGTTGACCTTGAACTTGTACTTAACCTGTGAGAGTTCCTCGTTGGCCTTTACAATCTTCTCCTTCAGGCCCTGCTTGTAAGCCTTCAGTTTGGCGGCCAGAGCCTCATCGGAGAGAGCCATCATCTCAGCGGCCAGGATGGCGGCATTGAGGGCACCGTTAACGCCGACGGTGGCCACGGGTATGCCGGGAGGCATCTGTATGATGGAGAGCATGGCATCCAAACCGTCCAGCATGCCCTTGATGGGTACGCCGATGACAGGCAATGTGGTGCTTGCGGCTATCACGCCAGGCAGGGCTGCCGCCATACCGGCACCTGCGATGATGACACGGACGCCACGACCCTCGGCCTCGCGTGCGAACTGCTCCACCTCGTCAGGTGTGCGGTGTGCCGACAGTGCGTTCATCTCAAAGGGAATCTCCATTTCGTCCAGGAACTTGGCAGCCTTCTCCATGACGGGGAGGTCGCTGGTGCTGCCCATAATGATGCTGATCATAGTTGTAATGTATCTTTGGTTATCAATTTGAATGCTTGTGGTAAATAGTCGGTAAGGTCTGAGGCGATGAGGCTATGCCTGCCAAGCGCCTCCGAGGCAATGTCGCCGCTGATGGCATGCAGGCTCACGCCCAGGATGGCGGCATCCCGCGGGGGATAGCCCTGTGCCAGGAGGCCGAGGATGATGCCCGTGAGCACATCGCCGCTACCTGCCGTGCCCATACCATCGTTGCCATAGGGGCAGACGTATTGGGCAGGGGTGTCGCCGGGGATGGTGATGGTGGTGGGATGTCCCTTGAGCACGAGGATGACGTTGTCCATGCATGCCCCCGCCTCCACCAGTCTCCTGTACTCCAACGGGTGTGGCGTGATGATGGTGCCGTTGGGAATCATATCTGCCCATTGCGGATGCTCGGCCAGGATGTTCAGTGCATCCGCGTCAAGCACCATGGGTACTTCGGTGAAATTCAATTCCAGCAGCGTTTTGTACAAGGCTTCTGCTGTCTTCTCCTCCCTGCCTATGCCAGGCCCTATGCCTATGGCAGCGTATTTGTTGGGCAAGCATGATTCAAAAGGACTGCATGTCCATCGCTTATCGTCCTCATCGTGATTCAGTATTGCCTCGGGAAGCGCCACCTGCATTATGTCGTTATTCATTTTGGGGATGTGTACCGTCAGTTTTCCCACGCCCGAACGCATGCATCCCCTGCCTGCCAGAATACCTGCACCTGCCATGCCATAACTGCCTGCCACGAGCAGTGCATGCCCGAAGGTGCCCTTGTGCCCGTCCTCGGGACGTGGGCGAAGGATGCTTTGCAGGAAGGGAATGGTTATTGGCATTGGCATACTATTATAAAACGGAAAGGTGAAAACGGAAAGGTGAGCGAACGGATGAGCGGATGAGCGGATGAGTTTTCCGATTTCCGTTTTCACTTTTCCGTTTATTGTCAGTACTTGAACGAACTTCCGCCGGCAAACTCGCGAAGCAGGGACGTGGGCGGAACCTGGTCGGCAGGTACGCTGCGGAAGTAGCGTAGGAACTTGCGCAGGCGGCTTGCCTCGGCATATTCCACCTCGCATTCGCCCACCTGATCAAGGATGGGTTTCACCTGGTCCTTTATCACGGCCAGTTCATAGAGCAGGGCACTGTTGAAGATGGAGTCCGCCAGTTCCTGGAAGGGGAATATCCACTTCTCCTCGCCGGCACTCACGCTGGGCATGCGGCGTATTGTCTCCAAAGCCGAATAGCCACGGTATTGGAAATCGCGGATAAGGCGGCGCAGGAGGCGTATGTCCGTAGTGGGGATGTTGTTGTGGTCGTCCAAGGCTATGGTGGTAAGAGGACTGATGAAGATGCGGTACTTCTTGTCCTCCGGCACCTGTTCGGACAGTATGGGATTCAGCGCATGGTTGCCCTCCAGTATGATGATGTCACCCTCGCCGATGCGTATGCGGCGGTTCTCGTAGACACGCTCGCCCAACTTGAAGTCGTAGCGTGGCAACTCCACCTCCTCGCCTGCCAGCAGTTGGTTCATCTGCCTGTTGAACAGCGCGGTATCCACGGCCTCTATGCATTCAAAGTCGTAGTTGCCGTTGGCATCCTTGGGCGTGTCCACACGGTTCACGAAATAGTCGTCCGTACTGATGATGTGCGGACGCATGCCGGATGCCATGAGCAGGATGGCCAGACGCTTGCTGGTGGTGGTCTTTCCACTGGACGAGGGACCGGCCAGAAGCACCAGTTTGGCACCCTTCTCCACGATATTGTCCACTATCTCGTTCAGTTTCTTTTCCTGAAGGGCCTCGCTCACGTTTATCAGTTGCGAAGCATGCCCCTCCTTGACGGCCTCGTTGAACTCACCGGCATTGCGCACACCAAGGATGTCCTGCCAGCGGTGGAACTCCTGAATGACGTTGTGCATCTTCTCCTGGGGCACCATCTTCTCCAGTTCTTCCGGATTCTTGCGAGAAGGGACACGCAGGAGCAGGCCCTCAAAGAACTTCTCCACTCGGAAGAGGTGCAACTGGCTTGTCCTCGTCAGGAGGCAGGAGTAGAAGTAGTTCACCGTATCGCACAGGCGGTAGTAGTAGGTATAGAGGTTACTCTGGCTCTCCAGAAGCCTTGCCTTGCTTTCCATGCCCTTGGAGCGGAACAGGTCTATGGCCTCCTCTATGGGGCACTGCACGCGGTGTATCTTCTCGTCCATGGCCACTATCTCCTGCATGCGCTTCTGTATGGCCATGGCATCCTGCTCCGTCACCTCCCTGCCTATGCGCAGTTCGCAGAAGTAACCGCGGCTCACCGGCGCACCTATTATAAGTTGCCCTCCGGGGTAGAGGTCCTCCACGGCCTTGGCAAGCACCAGGAAGAGAGTCAGCGTGTATGTCCTCATGCCGTGCGAGGACGTGATGTCCTTGAACTCCACATCCTTGGCATTGTAGAAGCGGTAGTTCATGCCCTGCACCTTGTTGTTCACAAGGGCACACATGGGGCCATGCTTCATGTCCAAACCGCTCACTTCATACAGTTCCTTCAAACTTGTCCCGAACGGCACTTTGATTATCTGCCCGTTATTGCGGCATCGTATTCTCAGAGTCTGTGGCATAGGTCTATAATGTTTTGCATACAAAAATACAAAAAAAACTTAATCTATTAGCCTTTCGTTGCCCAATGTTCATTTAATTTCGTACCTTTGTCCCCGATTTTGCATAAATTAATACACCTTATAAAATATATGGAGAAAATAAGTTACGCTCTGGGTCTTGGCATAGGCCAGCAACTGAAGAGCATGAACATCGAGAACTTTGACATAAAGGAATTCAGCCGTAGCATCGAGGATGTGATGGCAGGTCGCGATACTGACATGACCGCACGCGAGGCACAGGTCATGCTGAGCGAGTATTTCCAGAAGAAGGAGAAGCAGCAGGCCGAGGAGAACATTGCCAAGGGCAAGGCCTACTTGGAGGAGAACGGCAAGCGCGAGGGCGTAATCACCACCAAGAGCGGTCTTCAGTACGAGGTGCTCACCGAGGGTACGGGCAAGAGCCCCAAGGCTACCGACAAGGTACGTTGCCACTATGAGGGCCGTCTGACCGACGGTAGCGTGTTCGACAGTTCATATCAGCGCGGCGAGCCTGCCGACTTCGGTTTGAACCAGGTTATTGCAGGTTGGACAGAGGGCGTGCAGTTGATGAAGGAAGGTGCCAAGTACCGCTTCCACATCCCCTACCTGCTGGGCTATGGCGAGCGCGGTGCAGGTGCATCCATCCCTCCCTATGCCACACTGGTGTTCGACGTGGAACTGATAAAGGTGCTCTAAGCAAACCCTACAAAACGACTAACAAATACAATAAAACAATATCAAGATGAAAAAGATTTCTATCATCGCAGCCGTTGTTCTGGCTGCTATCATGACAAGTTGCGGCAATGGCACTCCCAAGGCCAACATGAAGAGCGACGTAGACTCTCTCTGCTATGCCATCGGTATGGCACAGAGCCAGGGTCTGAAGGATTATCTGGCTATGCGCATGGGTGTGGACACCGCATACATGAACGAGTTTATCAAGGGTCTGAACGACGGTGCAAACGCCGGCGACGACAAGAAGCAGCAGGCTTACATTGCAGGTCTTCAGATTGGCCAGCAGGTTTCCACACAGATGATCGCAGGCCTGAACCACGAACTCTTCGGCGAGGACAGCGCCCAGTACGTAAGCCAGAACAACTTCATGGCCGGTTTCGTTGCCGGTACTCTGGAGGACACCACCATCATGAACGTAGAGGCTGCCAACGAGTACGCACAGACCAACATGAAGGCCATCAAGGCTCGCCAGATGCAGGCTCAGTATGGTGAGAACAAGAAGGCCGGCGAGGAGTTCATGGACGAGATTGCCAAGAAGGAAGGCATCAAGCAGATTGAGAACAGCGGTGTTTACTACGAGGTTATCACTGAGGGCGACGGACAGATTCCTGCCGACACCAGCTTCGTGAAGGTTAAGTACGAGGGTACCCTCATCGACGGCACCGTATTCGACGGCAACATGGATGCCGAGAAGCCCATGACATTCCGTTGCAACCAGGTTATCCCCGGTTGGACAATGGCTCTGACCCACATGCCCGCAGGCTCAAAGTGGAAGGTTTACATTCCCCAGGAAATGGCTTACGGCGAGCGTGAGGCCGGCGACAAGATCAAGCCCTTCAGCACACTGGTATTCGTTATTGACCTGATTTCTGTAGGCAAGTAATACAACACAGGACATACCACACAAGGGGCAATTTGCTGTAGCGCCAAACATCATGCGACATCAGCGGATTGCCCCTTGTCCGTCCCATAACAACAACACACTATACTGTCATGAAGAAGATATTACTCCTTGCTCTGGTATCAGCCCTCTGCCTCGGCATACAGGCAATGCCCAAGAAGAAGAAAGACAAGAAGAACAAGAAGGCTCAGGTGGAAAAGGTGGACACCGTGGACGTGAAGACCTTCTCCTACCTCATCGGCCGTCTCAACACAGAAGGCCTTGCTGAATACCTCGCTCGCCAGAAAGGTGTGGACGCCAAGTATATGGCTCAGTTCATAGAGGGTTTCGGCAAAACAGAACTTACCGAAGCCGACCTCCAGGCCAAGGCACGCATTGCCGGCACAGAGATCCGTGAGGACGTGAGCAAGCGCGTGATGCCCAACATTTCCAAGCAGATGAACGACTCTGTAGACCTGCTCAACCACGAGGAGTTCCTCCGCGGTTTCATGGAGGGTATCATGGGTACAGAATCGGCTATCAGCAACGACTCTGCCATAAAGATTGTGGAGAAGCAGATGAAGTACTACCAGGAGAGCATGATGGAGCGCAAGTACGGACCCAACCGCAAGGCCGGCGAGGAGTTCCTGAAGGCCAATCTGAAGAACAAGGACGTGAAGCAGACCGCCAGCGGCCTGCAGTACAAGGTCATCACCAAGGGCGAAGGTCCCATCCCCACCAACACACAGAGGGTGAAGGTGCACTACGAAGGACGCCTCATCGACGGCAAGGTCTTTGACAGTTCCTACAAGCGCGGACAGCCCGCAACCTTCGGCGTGAACCAGGTCATCAAGGGTTGGACAGAGGCGTTGACCATGATGCCTGCCGGCTCCAAGTGGGAACTCTACATCCCTCAGGAACTTGCCTACGGTGCCCGTGAGCAGAAAGAGATACCGGCCTTCTCATGCCTCATCTTCACCGTGGAACTGCTGGAGGTGGTGAAGTAAACCTCTGTGTAACAATAAAGGCAGAAAAGGGTATCATACCATAGAAATGCAATGAGGTTGTGTCGGAAATCCCGACACAACCTCATTGCTTGTTTTATGATATCTGCCGCTTTTCGCAGGGCTACGCAAAAAGGTCTGCGTTGCCTGGCTTCAGCAGACATTTTATCTCCCCCAAGGAGACATGCCATACGGGGTGTCAAATGGTTGGCTTTTTGTCCTCTGAGACAACGCAGTTTTGTCGTCCCGAGAACAAGGGCGCGTCACCAAGGAGAACAAGGGCTTGTTCTCAGTGACGACAAAGGGCCGTTCTCCTTGAGGACAAAATCCGCACTCGCCGAGGGCATGAAAACATACCCCTAAGGAAAGTGTTCTCCTTGCCCGCAAGTTACTTTGCAGGAACACACAAGTAGAGGAACAGCCCTGCCACCAGCAAAACTACTATTGCCATGGCCATAATGCCCCACATGAAGGACAGGTTGGCCTTGCTTGCCTTTCTTCTCATATATATATAATATGTGTGGTTAATGTATGTTCCCTACTCCTCCGCCGGCTTCAGTATGGCATGATATGCCTTGGAGTCGCGCAACAGGTTCACCGCGCTGCGATATGTCTTGTCCTGGGGGATGGCATGACGTATAGAGCCCTGCTGATGATAGTACCTGATGATTATCTCGCTCTCCAAGTATGGCATTATGTGCTTGCGCATGCGCTGCAGATCCTTGTGTATGTCCGGTGCGAACTTGGCCTCAAGGGCCTTCATCTCCTCCTCAGCATCCGTCAGGTATCCCTCCATGTCCGCTACACGGCGCAGAAGTTGTATAACCTCGTCCGAACGGCGGTTGTAGGTAAACTTGGAGTCCTCCACATACTTGCAGAAAGCATCATATACACTATCCGTAACGTGGAACTCTCCAGGGGCGGCTATGGCAGGGTGGCTGTTGGCAAAGTCCGTTGCCCAGTCAAAGAAGATATCGCTCTGAACCAGGTCGTATATCATGGTGGGCAAAGTGTCGTTCTTTATTACACTGTCAGGCTGGATGCCTCCTCCGTCGGTAACAGGGCGGCCTGCCTTCGTATAGAAGGTATTGCGCAGAGAGTCGGGGATAATCTTGGAACTGCCGTCGTGGTTGTATTCGTGTGCCTGGATGCAACGGCCAGATGGAATGTAGTAGCGGCCTGTGGTAATCTTAAGTTCCCCACGATAGGGAACGTCGCGTATGGCCTGTACCAAGCCCTTGCCAAACGTACGGGTACCCATGATGACGGCACGGTCCATATCCTGCAAGGCACCGCTGACAATCTCGGACGAGGAAGCCGACATGCCGTTCACAAGCACCACCAGAGGCATGTCGGGGGCTATGGGGTCTGTGGTTGTGGAATACTCGTGGTTCATGGATGCCTGCTTGCCCTTGGTGTAGACCACCTTCACTCCCTTGGGCAGGAAAAGGTTGGTAATGTCCACAGCCTCGTTTATGGCCCCACCTACATTGTCGCGAATGTCCAGGACAAGGCCTTTTGCGCCCTGCGACATGAGTTGCAGAAGGGCATGACGCATCTCACGCGCACAGCCCGAAGTGAAACTGTTCAGATTTATATAACCTATGCCATCGTCCATGATACCATAGTACGGTATGGCTGGCAACTGTATGATACGGCGTGTAATGTGCACGGTACGGGGCTTCTCCTCGCCAGGGCGAAGGAAACGGAGTTCAAGCGTGGTACCGGCCTCACCACGAAGCATCTCTGTCACCTTTGTGGGCATCATGCCCTTGATATCCTTGCCGTCTACTGTCAAGATAATATCACCTGCTTTCAGGCCCGCATCCTGACTGGGAGTGTTTGTGTATGGCTCGTCTATCACCACACGGTCGTGCTTCTTGTGATAACGTATGATGCTGCCAATGCCGGCATATTTGCCCGTAGCCATCTGACGCAGGTCATCATCATCGGCAGGATAGTATCCGGTAAAGGGGTCCACCTTCATCAACATTCCGTCAATGGCCCAGCGGATGACGGTATCGGCAGCCAGAGTGTCCACATAAAAGAGATCCAATGCCTTATATATCTCATTGAATATCTCCAGGTTCCTTGCCACTTTGGAATTGTGGTTCTCAACCACCTGAGCAGTAGCAGGGATGTATATGCCCGCCATGAAAGCAAGCGCGGTAACAAGGAAAAACTGACGTATTGTCTTCATACTCCATAATTCCGCCCCTCGCAAAAGGAGGGCGGACATCTATATACTAAACAAGATAGTGTTGGGTTATCTGCAATGTATGCCGGTCTTGATTCTATTCCATGCAGCCGGGCTCAACTGACTGCCCATCACCTGCACGGCCTCAGTGGCCAGGATAGTACCTACTTGTAAGCATTTCTTCAGTCTGTGACCGCGTGTGAGCGCATGCAGGAAACCCGCTGCAAAGTAGTCGCCGGCCGCCGTTGTATCAACCACGTTCTCCACATAATCGGCATGACACTTGTAGATACGTCCGCCCTCGAGCATGGCAATGGAACCGTGCTCGCCTAACTTCACCACGGCCAAATCACACAGGTGAGCTATATGGCGGAGCTGCTCCTGGGGGTCGAAATTGCCCGTAAAGGCACGCGCCTCGCCCTCGTTGGCAAAGACTATGTCTATATAGTCGGATATAAGATGGTGGAAGTATGTGCGGTTCTTGCTCACGACATTGAAACTGGAAAGGTCCAGGCTGAGAATGAGGCCTGCCTGCTTGGCCCTCTGGCAGATAGTTTCTATAAGTTCCTGGTTCTGCACCAGATAGCCTTCGATATGAAGCAGGTCATAGCCGCGGAACATCTCCTCGCTAATGTCGTTAGGACCGAGATAGTAGGCCGCACCCAACAGGGTTCCAAACGTGCGGCTTCCGCCAGGAGTGACAAAAGTGTGGGCCACTCCGGTTGCCTCGCGTCCTCTAATAAGTTGGGTATGCACACCGGCATCGCACAACTTGCCCTCAAAGAAACGACCCATTTCGTCATCTCCGACACGTCCAATAAACCCGACCTCGCGCTCCAGACGTGCCAAAGCCACCATGGTATTGCTGATGCTGCCACCATTGGCCATACTCTTGTCCACATGACGGGTCATATCCTCTATCTCATGCTCCCAACGCTCGTTGATAAGGGTCATGGCATCCTTCTTCAGGTGTATCTCACTCAAAAGGTGCTCGTCGTCCAAACGGTACAGTATATCGACCAAAGCGTTGCCTATTCCTATTATTTTCATGCTCTTCCTCTATTTTTTTCTGCAAATATATTGTTTATTTCCGAAAAAACCTCTATCTTTGCACCGCAATTGAGAAAAAACGCTCAAAAAAGTTGCTTCAGTAGCTCAGTTGGTTAGAGCACATGACTGTTAATCATGGGGTCGTTGGTTCAAGCCCATCCTGAAGCGCCAAGACAAGAAAAGGGCGGACGCTCAGTTGCAAATTGCTTCAGTAGCTCAGTTGGTTAGAGCACATGACTGTTAATCATGGGGTCGTTGGTTCAAGCCCATCCTGAAGCGCAAGCGGATAATAGCCTGTCGGTAACGATGGGCTATACTTGTAATAATAAGCGCGCACGCGCGAGTGCAAATAAAAGGTACGACGCACACAGATGGTAAACAAAGTAGAAGAGATAATAGGAAGTTTCCGTTCCATCCTGTTCCCTAAATTCTACGGACAGGGAGTGAGCGAAGAATTGCTATATGCCCAGATGTGCAGCATAATGGAGAAGGAGAAGGCAGCAAAGATGACAGAATACCTGCCGGAACTGAAACACCAGCTGGACATGGACGTGGAAGCCGCCTACAACGGAGACCCAGCCGCAGAATCGTATGACGAGATAATATGCTGCTATCCCGTGATAAAGGCAATGATAAACTACCGCATAGCACACAGGATGCTGGAACTGGGAGTGCAACTGATACCCCGCATCATCACGGAAAAGGCACACTCGGAAACAGGTATAGACATACACCCTGCCGCCACCATAGGACACCACTTCACCATAGACCACGGAACCGGTGTGGTGATAGGCGCCACCTGCATCATAGGCAACAACGTGAAACTGTACCAGGGGGTGACCCTCGGAGCAAAGAGTTTCCCGTTGGACGAAAACGGACACCCCATAAAGGGTATACCACGCCATCCCATACTGGAGGACGACGTGATTATCTACAGCAACTCCACCGTTCTGGGACGCATCACCATAGGCAAGGGCACGGTAATCGGAGGCAACCTCTGGGTGACGGAGGGGACCAAGCCCGGAGAGAAACTGATGCAGGGCAACAATATCAGAAACAAGCAATAACAGACAAGATAATGGAATTCGAACTAATTGCCAAGACCTTTCAAGGCTTGGAAACAGTGTTGGCATCCGAACTAATAGACCTGGGAGCCAACAACATTCAGATAGGACGCCGCATGGTGTCCTTTACGGGTAATAAGGAGACTATGTACCGCGCCAACTTCCAACTGCGCACTGCCATACGTGTCCTCAAGCCCATCAGCCACTTCAAGGCAAAGACCGCCGACGAGGTATATGACGCCGTAAAACAGATAGACTGGACAGAGTATCTGAGTAACGACACCACCTTTGCCGTGGACAGCGTGGTTTTCAGCAACGAGTTCAAGCACTCCAAGTTCGTTGCCTACAAGGTGAAGGACGCTATCGTTGACCAGTTCCGCGAGAAGACCGGCAACCGTCCAAACATACGTATCGTAAACCCCGACATACAGTTGCACATCCACGTTGCCGAGTATGACTGCACACTGGCACTGGACAGTTCCGGCGAGAGCCTGCACCGTCGCGGCTACCGCCAGGAGGCTGTAGAAGCACCGCTGAACGAGGTGCTGGCTGCCGGCATTATCCTGCAGACAGGATGGCGCGGCGAATGCGACCTGATAGACCCCATGTGCGGCAGCGGCACCTTTGCCGTAGAGGCGGCACTGATAGCACGCGGCATTGCTCCCGGCGTGTTCCGCAAGGAGTACGCTTTCGAGAAATGGCCCGACTTCGACAAGGAACTCTTCGAACGCATCTATGACGACGACAGCATGGAGCGCCCCTTCGAGCACCATATCTATGGCTACGACAACAACCGCCAGGCCGTGGAGATAGCCACACGCAACGTGAAGGCAGCAGGCCTGAGCAAGGAGGTTACGATTGCATTCCAGGATTTCAAGGACTTCACCCAACCCAAGGAGAAGAGTATCATCGTCACCAACCCGCCGTATGGAGAACGCATCTCCGCTCCCGACCTGCTGGGCCTGTACAAGATGATCGGCGAGAGATTCAAGCACCAGTTCGTTGGCGGAGACGCCTGGGTGCTGAGTTACAGGGAGGAATGCTTCGAAGCCATTGGCCTGAAGCCCTCGCTGAGAACACCCCTCTACAACGGTTCGCTTGAATGCGAACTGCGCAAGTACCAGATTTTCGACGGCAAGTTCAACGACATGCGTGCCGGAGGCGGTGACATCAAGACCGCACAGGAACGCCGCCTTATGGCCGACCAGAAACGCTTCAAGCAGAAGCGCGACTTCAAGACCCGCCTCGGAGAAGAACCAGAGGAACGCCAACTTTCAGGCGACCGCAACTTCGGCAAGGGAAAGTATGTCCGCGAGGACCGCAGGTTCGGACGTGACGACAGGAAATTCGGACGCAAGGAGGGAGGACATCACAGCGACAGACGTGATGACAAGCGCGATGACAAGCGCGAAAGCAGGTTCTCCGGTCGTGATGGCGAAGGCCGCAAGGGAAGGTATGGCAACGACAAGTTCGGAGACGGCAAGTTCGGCAAGAGGGACTTCAACAGGAAAAACAACAAATCATTCAATAAATTCCGTAGAGATGATGAAGACTAATCGTTTCAAACAGCTTTCGGTGAAGGCTTTATTATCGTTTGTATTTTGCTTTATGTGTATAGCATCGGCATCGGCACAGCAGAAGCAGTTCACTCTGGACGACCTGCTGGGTGGCGGCGAGAGTTACTGGCAACTGCGCCCTGAGAATATCTATACGTCATGGTGGGGCAACATTGCCTTGAAGACCACCCCGGAGGGCGTATATGACCTAAATACAGGCAAGGAGATACTGACCGTGGAGCAGGTTAACAAGTGTCTGAACGAGAAGGTGGCCTTCAGCGCCCACAGTTTCTCATTCCCCCTTTCCGAGGAACCTGTGGTGATGTTCACCAAGGGACAGCGCCGCATAATGCTGGACTTCCATGCATGCCGTGTGCTTTACGATGTGACATTGCCCGAGGGTGCCGTTACACGCGACTTTAACATCAAGAGCAGACAGACTGCATACACCATAGGAGGCAACCTGTATGTCTTTACCGCCAATTCCGACACACTGCAAATCAGCATGGACGGCAGCACAGACGGCAGCGACAACATCGTGTACGGACAGAGCGTACACCGCGATGAGTTCGGTATCAGCGGAGGCACATTCTGGTCTCCCGACGGCAAGTCGCTGGCCTACTACCGTATGGACCAGAGCATGGTGCCCAGTTATCCGCAGGTAGACATCAAGGCCAATGGTCCTGCCGAGGGAGAGTCCCGTATGGCAAAGACCTATTCATGCCACTATCCCATGGCCGGCGAAAATAGTCACGTCGTAAAGGTAGGTGTATATAACACCGAGACAAAGAAGAACATCTGGCTGGACCTCGTTGGCGAAAAGGACGACTACCATACCAACGTGACATGGGCTCCCGATGGCAAGAGCATCTACGTCTTTGAGTTGAACCGCGACCAGAACCACATGCGCCTTGTGCAGTATGATGCCCTGACAGGCAACGTAGTCCGCACCGTCCTGGAGGAGAAGCACGACAAGTACGTAGAGCCTATGCATCCTCTGGCCTTCCTGCCATGGGACGACACCAAGGCCGTAATGCAGAGTCAGCGCGACGGCTACAACCACCTCTACCTTCTGGATCTGGAAAAGGACGAGTTGAAACAGATAACAACTGGCAAGTGGGTGGTACAGCAGTTTGTTGGCTTCAACACCATGGCACGCCGCCTCATCTTCCGCAGCAACGAAGCCGACCCACGCAAATCCTGTCTCTACAGCGTGAAGGTTTCCGGAGGCAAGCGCACTCCCCTGGGTGCTCAGGAGGGTGTCTGCTATCAGGCACAACTGAGCAAGAGCGGTGCTGCCGTAATATCTGCCTATACCGCACCTGATGTACCCCGAATCATCAACCTGCTGTCCACCACAACAGGCAAGGGATCCAACATCCTCACTGCCAAGGACACATGGAAGGAGAAAGGATACTGCATCCCCACCTTCAAGAGCGGAAGCATCAAGGCTGCCGACGGCATTACCGACCTCTACTACCGCATGGTATTGCCTGCCGACTTTGACGAGAAGAAGAAGTACCCGACCATCGTCTATGTCTACGGCGGACCTCATGCACATCTGGTGGACGCTTCATGGCATTGGTCAAGCCGCGGCTGGGAAACCTACATGGCACAAAAGGGCTACATCGTCTTCATCCTCGACGGACGTGGCAGCGAATGGCGCGGCCGCGATTTCGAGCAGGCCACATTCCGCCAGTTGGGAACCGTTGAGTGCCAGGATCAGTACAAGGGTGTGGAGTACCTGATGTCACTGCCCTATGTGGACAAGGACCGCATGGGTGTACATGGCTGGAGTTTCGGCGGTTTCATGACCACAAACCTGATGCTCACTTTCCCCGACGTGTTCAAGGTGGGCGTGGCCGGAGGCCCCGTCATCGACTGGAACTACTACGAGGTGATGTACGGCGAGCGCTATATGGACACTCCCGAGCAGAACCCCGAGGGATACAAGAACAGCAACCTGCGTCTGCGTGCCGGCAACCTGAAGGGCCGCCTGCAACTTATCATCGGTTACAACGACCCCGTCTGTGTTCCGCAGCACACCCTCAGTTTCATCCGCGCCTGCATAGATGCCGGCACACAGTGCGACTACTTCCTCTACCCCGGTGGCGAGCACAACATGTACGGCAAGGATGCAGTGCACCTGCACGAAAGGATAACAAGATACTTTGAAGACTATTTGAAATAACCGATATTATGGAAAGAATACTTCTACTCGGCTCCGGTGGCCGTGAACACGCTTTGGCATGGAAGATAGCACAAAGCCCCAAGGTGGAGAAACTGTACATTGCACCCGGTAATGCCGGAACGGCACTGGCAGGCGAGAACGTTGCCATGAAGGCAGACGACTTTGAAGGCATCAGGAGTTTTGTGCTTGCAAATGCCATCACTATGGTTGTCGTAGGTCCCGAGGACCCGTTGGTAAAGGGCATCTACGACTACTTCAAGGCCGATGCCGAACTGGCATCCATTCCCGTTATCGGACCTTCCAAGGAAGGCGCCGTGCTTGAGGGCAGCAAGGATTTTGCCAAGGGATTCATGCAGCGCCACGGCATCCCCACAGCAGCATACCAGACCTTCACAGGCGAGACCCTGGAGGAAGGCAAGGCTTTCCTGCGCACCCTTCAGGCTCCATACGTATTGAAGGCCGACGGCCTTTGTGCCGGTAAGGGTGTGCTCATTCTGGACACTCTGGAGGAGGCCGAGAAGGAACTGGAGGAGATGCTCGGCGGCATGTTCGGCGGTGCATCCAGCCGCGTGGTGATTGAAGAGTTCATGAGCGGCATAGAGTGCTCTGTGTTTGTGCTTACCGACGGCAAGGACTATGTCATCCTGCCCGAAGCCAAAGACTACAAGCGCATCGGTGAAGGCGACACAGGTCTCAACACAGGCGGTATGGGCAGTGTATCTCCCGTTCCCTTTGCCGACGAGGCATGGATGAAGAAGGTTGAGGACCGCATTATCCGTCCCACCGTGGAAGGCCTGGCCCAGGAGGGTATCGACTACAAGGGTTTCATCTTCTTTGGTTTGATAAACGTAGACGGAGACCCCAAGGTGATAGAGTACAACGTACGCATGGGCGACCCCGAGACAGAGACCGTAATGCTCCGCATAAAGAGCGACCTGGTGGACCTCCTGCAGGGTGTGGCAACCCAGACCCTTGGCCAGAAGACCATAGAGTTTGACCAGCGCAGCGCCGTGTGCGTGATGATGGTGAGCGGAGGCTATCCCGGCTCCTACGAAAAAGGCTTCCCCATTACCGGCATCGACCAGGTAGAGGGCAGCATTGTCTTCCATGCCGGCACTGACAACAAGGACGGCCAGGTCGTTACCAGCGGCGGACGCGTCATTGCCGTAAGTTCATACGGTTCCACCAAGGCCGAGGCTCTGGCCAAGAGCATGCAGGAAGCCGCCAAGATACAGTTCGAGGGCAAATACTTCCGTAGGGACATAGGCCAGGACTTGTAAGAAGCCATGCGCAACAACCGATTCCAGAATCACGTAAGCGAGAGTACCGTCACCCTGCCTTTGTGCATGGCGACAGGTGCTCTCGCATGGTTTTGGAACGGCAGCACCCAGGCTTTCGATTGCAACCTTTCCGCCATTGTAGCATTTGCATTGGCGGCATTGTCCACCTACATAGTGATAGAGACGGCGAATGTCTTCGCCCTGCTGCGCATACGTTCAAGCATGATTGCCACGGTATGGGTGGTGTGCATCTCCATGATGCCATCGCTGCATTCCTTCTCCGAGGCATGGGTGGCAGTACCGGCACTGGCAGGAAGTTACTATATCATGTTCCTGACCTACCAGCAACATGAACCGGTAATACATGTGTTCCACACGTTCCTGCTCCTCGGCATTGCCTCGCTGGCCATACCGCAACTGCTCGTCTTTGCCCCACTCTATTACTGGTATCTGCTGGTTTTCCTACGGAGCCTGACATGGCGCGGACTGTGGGCTGGTCTGGTAGGACTGACTCTGCCCATGTGCTTTGTCGTGGGATGGAGCATAGTGTCTGACGATTACAGTTTCCTTTGGAGCAGGATAGAATGCCTTATTCACACGGACCTGTTCGTTGCAGCCCACTATGGCCGCATGCTCTCGTACAGGGAACCCCAGGCGCTGGGCTTCGCTCTCATGTCATTGCTTGCCCTGACAGGCATAGTGCACTACCTGCGCAACTACTACAACGACAAGATAAGGACCAGAATGTTCCTCTACATCTATGTCATGCAGACGGTGGCATCCTGGCTGCTCGTCGTAGCCATGCCCGACAGGTATTCCCTGCTTGCTCCGGTTCTGATGCTTGGCGCAAGCACCATGATAGCGCACTTCTTTGCCCTCACCGGAAGCATTCTCAGCAACCTGTTCTTCTGTCTGACACTCATTCTCACCCTTATGCTATTCACATTAAACTTAGGAATATGGACTTTCTGATAGAGGCACTTGAGAGTTATGGCTATATGGGCATGACCATTGCCGCCTTTCTGGCAGGCAGTGTCTTTCCCTTCAGCAGCGAGGCCGTGATGGTAAGCCTGCAACTGGCAGGACTGGAGCCATGGCCCTTGTTCCTCAGTGCCACTGTGGGCAACGTGGCAGGCTCAATGTTCAATTATTGGATAGGAACCTTCGGACGCATGGAGTGGATAGAGAAGTATCTCCACATTTCCGCAGAGAAGGTAAACAAGACAAGGGAATGGATAGACGGACGTGGTGCATGGATAGGAACCCTCTGCTTCCTGCCCATCTTGGGCAGTGTGCTCAGTGTAACACTCGGCTACATGCGGGCCAATCCCTATACCACATTCCTGTCCATCTCCGTGGGCAAGGCCGTGCGTTATGCCATCCTCATTATCTCGATATATTACATAAACAACTAAACAGACTATAATGAAACAGTTCAAACTGATTGACACCCTTATGGGGTGGATTGCCTTTGCCATTGCGGCTTTCGTGTATTGCAGCACGATAGAGCCCACGGCAAGCTTCTGGGACTGTCCCGAATTCATCACAACCGCATTCAAGTTGGAAGTGGGACATCCGCCAGGCGCACCTTTCTTCATGCTCACTGGCAACCTCTTCTCGCAGTTTACCGACGACCCCGCCAAGGTGGCCATGATGGTAAACATTATGAGTGCCCTGTTGTCTGCCGCATGTATCATGTTCCTGTTCTGGAGCATAAGCCATCTGACACGCAAACTGGTGGGCGAGAACGGACAGATAAAGACCTGGGGACAGGGACTGACCGTTGAGTTGGCTGCCATGACAGGTGCCATGGCCTACACCTTCTCCGACACATTCTGGTATTCTGCCGTAGAGGGCGAGGTTTACGCCTACTCCAGCCTGTTCACCGCCGTTGTCTTCTGGCTTATCCTGAAATGGGAGGACAATGCCGACAAGCCCGGCGCCGACCGCTGGCTTATCCTCATTGCCTACCTCACAGGCCTCAGCATCGGCGTACACCTGCTGAACCTGCTCTGCCTGCCTGCCCTCGTGCTGGTATGGTACTACAAGAGAAACACCAATCCCAATGTCAAGGGCAGCCTCATGGCTCTGCTGGGCAGTTTCGTGCTCGTGGCCGTAGTGCTGTATGGCATCGTACCTGGTATCGTTAAGGTGGGCGGTTGGTTTGAACTGCTGTTTGTCAACAAACTTGACCAGCCATTCAATACCGGCCTGATTATGTACCTGCTCGTTCTCGTAGCCACTGTGCTTTGGGCTATATGGGAGTCTACCAGACAGAAAAGCCGTCTTAGGATGAACCTGTCCTTCATTGCCAGCATCGGCATGCTGGGCATTCCTTTCTACGGACATGGTATCAGCAGTGTGGTGATTGGAGTGGTGGCAATGGTTGTTCTGTACTTCGTGCTGAACTATGCCAAGGATGGCGTCCACTGGGTTTCTGCCCGACTGATGAACACCACACTCCTGTGCCTGCTGATGATAATGATAGGCTACTCTTCCTATGCGGTCATCGTTATCCGCTCCGAGGCCAACCCTCCCATGGACCAGAACTCTCCAGAGGATGTGTTCACGCTGGGCAGTTACCTGGCCCGCGACCAGTACGGCGACAGCCCCCTGCTCTATGGCCAGCCCTATTCGGCTCCAGTAAAGATGGAGGTAAAGGGACAATACTACGTTCCTGCATACACAGAGGGTGCACCGCAGTACCAGCGTGTGGAGAAGAAAACGGAGGACGAGCCCGACCGCTATGAAATCATAGATTATAAAAAGAAGTATATCTATGCCTACAACATGCTCTTCCCCCGCATGCATTCCGACCGCCACAAGAACAACTACGAGGAATGGATGGGTGGCATAGAAGGCAAGAACGTGACCATCGACCACCTTGGCGAGCGCAAGACCATAAAGGTGCCCACCATGTGGGAGAACCTCTACTTCTTCTACTCCTACCAGGTGAACTTCATGTACTGGCGCTACTTCATGTGGAACTTTGCCGGTCGCCAGAACGACATCCAGGGCCATGGCGAATACGAGCACGGCAACTGGATTACCGGTATTCCCTACCTTGACAACATGCGTCTGGGCGACCAGAGCAAGTTGCCCACGGAACTTCGTGAGAACAAGGGACGCAACGTATTCTACTGCCTGCCCCTTCTGCTCGGCATCATCGGTCTGATATGGCAGGTGAACAAGCGCGCCAGCACCAAAGAAGGCATGGTGGACGAGGGCGTGAAGCAGTTCTGGGTGGTCTTCTTCCTGTTCTTCATGACGGGTCTGGCCATCGTGCTTTACCTGAACCAGACTCCCGTGCAGCCCCGTGAGCGCGACTATGCCTATGCCGGTTCATTCTATGCCTTTGCCATCTGGATTGGCTTGGGTGTTGCCGCCATAAGCGACCTGCTCAACAAATTCGTGTTCAAGAAGAACGACACGATGGGTGCTGTGCTGAGCGGACTCTGCCTGCTTGTTCCTGTACAGATGGCTTCACAGACCTGGGACGACCACGACCGCAGCGGACGCTACACCTGCCGCGACTTCGGCCAGAACTATCTGATGAGTCTGGACGAGGGCAAGGCTCCCATCATCTTCACCAACGGCGACAACGACACCTTCCCCCTGTGGTATTGCCAGGAGACAGAGGGCTTCCGCACCGATGCCCGCGTCTGCAACCTCTCATACCTGCAGACCGACTGGTACATTGACCAGATGAAGCGTCCTGCCTACGACTCTCCTGCCGTGCCCATCACGTGGAAGCGCCTGCAGTACGTCACCGGCACCAGAGAGGGTATCAGCGTGCGTCCGGGCGAACTGGAACGTGCCATAGAGATACTGAAGGACGACCCGCAGGCCATGAGAGAACTGCTTGGCGAGAACCCATACGAACTGAGCAACATCATAGACAAGTGGATACTGAACGACGATGAGGCCCTCCAGTGCTTCCCCACGGACTCCGTGGTAATCACCATCGACAAGGAGGCCGTACGCCGTAGCGGCATGATGATTGCCGGCGACTCCATACCCGACGTGATGCACATCAGCCTGAAGGGCAAGCGTGCCGTGTACAAGAGCGAGATGATGATCTACGAGATGCTCTGCCGTACCAACTGGGAACGTCCCATGTATGTGGCATGCACCGTGGGCAGCGACAACTACGGTTCTCTGGGCAACAACTTCGTGCGCGAAGGTCTGGCAGACCGCATCACTCCGTTCAACACCAAGGAGAGCGGCATGACCATGGACACCGAGCGCATGTACGACAACCTGATGAACAAGTTCCGCTTCGGTGGCCTGGACAATCCCGACATCTATCTGGACGAGACGGTTCTGCGCATGTGCTACACACACCGCCGCCTGTTTGCCACCCTGGCAATGCAACTGATGCGCGAGGGCAAGGAAGAGAAGGCTCTGGAGGTTGTACGCTATGCCAAGGAGGTCATACCTGCCGAAACCGTAAGACACAACTACATGAGCGGCAGCATGGACCTGGCACGTGTATGGCTGATGCATGGCGAGAAGCAGGAGGCAGAAGGCATCGTCACGGACATCGCCACCAATGCCTGCGAGTATCTCGACTGGTATACCACACTCAACCCCCGTGTGCAGCAGTCCTGTGCACAGGACATCCTGTACAATGTATATCAGTTGAGCAATGCCGTGGAAATCCTTGAAAGCGCCGAATCCGCCAACCTCAAGGAAATGGAGGAGAAACTCCAGGCATACCACGTAATGTTCAGCGGTTATCTCTACAGATGATAATAGAGCAGCCCGCAAGGTTTCTTCGTTGGCTGTATCCGCATGCCTTATGGAGAATGGACCCCAGTCAGAGGTCGGTGTACCTGACCTTTGACGACGGTCCCATTCCCGAGGCCACACCATACGTCCTTGATGTCCTGGATAGCCTGGACATCAAGGCCACTTTTTTTATGGTGGGAGACAATGCCCGACGCTATCCGCATCTGCTTGAAGAGGTGCGCCGGCGCGGACACCGCATAGGCAACCACACCTACAACCACATAGGCGGCTTCCGATGGTTCTCGTGGAAATACCTGGGCAACGTGCAGAGGGCCGAGGAAATCCTGCAGACGGGCAAACTGTTCCGTCCTCCGCACGGATGGATGAAACTGATGCAATATCGGGTGATGCGCTCCACAGGATGGCGAGTGGTAATGTGGGACCTCGTTACACGAGACTACAGTAATCGCCTCACTGCCGGGGAGGTGCTGGAAAACGTGAAGCGATACACCCGCAACGGCAGCATCATCACTTTTCATGACAGCCTCAAGAGCATAGACAAACTGAAGGAAATACTGCCCGAAGCCCTGTCGTGGATAAAGAGCCAGGGCTACGAATTCAAGGTGTTTGACTAAGTCCGGCCAGTGTAAAACTTTCTTCCCTCCAACCTTAGGCATAAAAGGCATCCGCATTGTCCTCCGACATCAGTTTTGCAGAGGGTGCGGTTCCATCGTCACGAGAACTCTTTTCGGTCGTCACGAGAACAAGCCCGAGTCACCCGGGGTGACTCGTCCTTGTCATCGGGAGAACAGGCCCTTGTCATCGGGGAGAACAAAATACGGGGCAAATAGGGTGTTTTCCAGGCATTCCGCCATTGTCAAAGGCCATTCCGCAAGAGACGGACAAAATGGGATGCCGTGACGTTACGGCCATGGAACGGGGTAAGGATTTTTCTACAATTGCTGACCGGTAAACGTTATGCTTAAATAGTCATCTACCATTATAAACAGCCCTCTCCGCCATTCGCGACGGAGGGGGCTGTACTTTACTCCATGTCCAAATAGGGGGTTGGCACAATATAAACGCATATAACTTAATCAGATTATCTCGTTTATCTGTCACCAATAATTAAAAATTATCGGTTGCTGCATCTACAAACGTAAAAGCAGCAACCGATAGTCGTATCAAGAGGGTATTATCTGCGCACGAAGTTCTTTTCCAGTTCCTGCGAGATGTTGATGATGAAGTCGCCCATGCGCTCCAACTGGTTGACGATGTCTATGTAGTAGACGCTCGTCTGGTAGTTCTTCCTGCCGTCCTCTATTTCCTCAATCTCTGCGTCGCGCAGGTCGTTGCGGAGATAGTTGATGCGGTCCTCGGCATTGTAGGCGTTGGAAATCTCCTCCAGGGTTCCCTTATGGACACCTGACAGGTTGGTTATCATGGCATCGTAGGCATTGTCCACGGCATCCACCATGCCTTCCAGTTTCTTGATGGTGTCGTCGTCGAAGGACTTGTTGTGCACGTTCCTTCTGGACAGGATGCGGCTTATTGCCTCGCCAGAGTCGCCCAGTGATTCCAGTTCCTTGATGATCTTGTACATTGCCTTTATCTGCTTGGAGGTGTCCTCGCTGATGCTATCGGAAGAGACTCCGTTCAGGAAGGTGGCAATCTCGTATTCTATACGGTCGGAGATTTCCTCGTACTTGATGAGTTTCTTGCTCAGTTCATCGAACTTGTCCTCCTTCTTCTCGCCGATGGCAGCCTTGGCATAGGAAAGGCCCTTTCTGGAAATCTGTGCAAAGTGTATGATTTCGTTGAAGGCCTGCTCCATGCAGAGTTCGGGTGTGGCCAAGGGACCTGCGGAGATGTACTTCAGGCGGAATACCTCGGCTTCCTGGTCCTTGGGCGCCTTGATGATGAGCACCACGGCCTTCTCTATGTACTTGATGAACCAGATGAGCACGAAGGTGTTGATGGTGTTGAACAGGGTGTGGAGCATGGACAGGCCATAGAGGGCTGCCACACCTTCGTCGGTATTGGGACCGCTCACGGCAAAGCCTTCAGCCGAGGGATCGGGCAAACCGAATACCGTAGAGGTGACGAGGCCTACCAAACTAAGGAAGGGCTTGTAGAGAGCCAGTGCCCAAAGTACGCCGAACACATTAAATATGGTGTGCGACATGGCGGCACGCTTTGCCTGGGTATTACCCACCGATGCGGCAATGTTGGCGGTGATGGTTGTACCGATGTTCTCGCCCAGTACCATGGCACATGCCATCTCGAAGGGTATCCATCCCATGCTGAGCATGATGAGGGTGATGGCCATGGTGGCAGAGGAGGACTGGAGCACGAGGGTCAGCACCGTGCCGAAGACGAGGAACAGGAGCACGGAACCGAAGCCGTGGCTTGACCAGGTCTTGACGAAATCAAGCACCTCGGGTGTCTCGTTGAGGTCGGGTACGGATTCCTTCATGAAAGAAAGGCCGAGGAACAGAAGGCAGAAACCCACGATGAGTTCGCCGATGTTCTGGCGCTGGTTCTTCTTGGAGTTGGAGAAGAGGAAGCCGAATATCATCAGAGGCACGGCAAGGATGGAGATGTCGGCCTTGAAACCGAGCCATGATACGAGCCATGCCGTTACCGTGGTACCAATGTTGGCACCCATGATTACGCCTATGGCCTGATACAGGGTAAGAAGTCCGGCATTGACGAAACTAACCACCATTACGGTAGTGGCCGAAGAGGACTGGATTACGCTTGTGATGCCAAGTCCGGTGAGCACTCCCTTGAAGGGGTTTGAAGTCATGGCAGAGAGCAGGCTCCTCAGTTTGTCGCCCGACGCTTTCTGCAGACCTGAACTCATCAGGTTCATGCCATAAAGGAACATACCCAATGCTCCTAAGAGGGTAAAGATTTGTAGAATTCCCATAATTGTTTATTTGTTTGTAAATGAATGCTATGAAAGTAGGGTATAATGCCATGTATTGCGAGTGCCCGTGCAATACGTTGCTACGGGACTCGGAACACGGGGCGATATGCCTTACAACACGAGGCGATGAGGCTCGTGGCGGGTTGCCACAGCCCTCGGAAAAAGACATTCACTAAATAATAAGTCTGCCAAAACTGACGAGCATGTCCGTAGGCTTGGCAAACGAAAATGGGGATGCGGTTGGGGGATTGCAGATAAAATGCCGCACCTTTAGGCTTGTCACCCTGTCGGCAGGCAGAAAATAAAAGCGGTTGTTGAGTGTGGTGTTCTTCTTCTTGGCAAATTTCTGCGGACGTATCCCGTTGGCAGACGGCATCTGTCTCAGAACGTACAGTTCGGGGGCAATGTCTTGTGTGTCCGTACTGAAATATGCTGTTTCAGCGTATGCATCATAGCCCTGATTCTCCTGCCCGGTGGAATCAGAACCGCTTGCACCATTGATAAAAGCAACTGCCATTACAATGGTAAATAGAAACCTCAGTATGTGTTTCACGCTTTTCGGTGCAATGTGCTTCGCCTGTACAAAGGTAAGAATATTTTTCAATATACCAAGCCTCGCCGACAATAATATAGACGGAAATGCGCCGTTGTGCCACGCCCGGAAGGCAACCGTGGCGTATATGGATTAAAAATGAGGACAGCGATAGGGGAATTTAAAATAAATTTATTAACTTTGCGTAGCAAAGCAACGTGTGCGCACATGTTAGGCGCATGCGATAACTATGGATAACAGCAAACACAGATAATAAAACGAAACTATTATGGCAAAGAAAGCACTTTTGATGATTCTCGATGGTTGGGGAGTCGGTAACAAGGGTAAGGGCGACGTTATTTTCAACACTCCCACCCCCTATATGGACAGCCTGTGGAAGGACTATCCCTGCAGCCAGTTGCTGGCAAGCGGTGAGAACGTTGGTTTGCCCGACGGACAGATGGGCAACTCCGAGGTGGGTCACCTCAACATCGGTGCAGGCCGCATCGTATATCAGGACCTGGTGAAGATAAACCGCGCCTGTGCCGACGGTTCCATCCTGAAGAACAAGGAAATTGTAAGCGCATACGAATATGCGGTGAAGAACGGCAAGAACGTCCACCTCATGGGCCTCACCTCCAACGGCGGCGTGCACTCCAGCCTTGACCACCTGTTCAAGTTGGTGGAAATCGGCAAGGAGTACGGCATCGGCCACACCTATGTGCACTGCTTCATGGACGGCCGCGACACCGACCCTCAGAGCGGTAAGGGCTTCATCGAGCAGTTGGCCGCCAAGTGCGCCGAGACAGGCAATGCCGACATTGCCAGCATCGTGGGCCGCTTCTATGCAATGGACCGCGACAAGCGTTGGGAGCGCGTTAAGGTTGCCTACGACCTCATCGTAGCCGGCGAGGGCAAGCAGGCCACCGACATGGTTGCCGCCATGCAGGAGAGTTACGACGACGGCGTTACCGACGAGTTCGTTAAGCCCATCCACAACAGCACCGTGGACGGCACCATCAAGGAGGGCGACGTGGTTATCTTCTTCAACTACCGCAACGACCGCGCCAAGGAACTGACCATCGTGCTGACACAGCAGGACATGGAAGACCAGGGCATGACCACCATTCCCGGCCTCCAGTTCTATTGCATGACTCCCTACGACGCTTCCTTCCAGGGAGTGCACATCCTCTTCCCCAAGGAGAACGTCACCAACACTCTGGGCGAGTATCTGGCCAGCAAGGGCCTGACACAGTTGCACACCGCAGAGACAGAGAAGTATGCACACGTTACCTTCTTCTTCAACGGCGGTCGCGAAACTCCCTACGAGGGCGAGGAGCGCATCCTGGTGGCAAGTCCCAAGGTGCAGACCTACGACCTGAAGCCCGAGATGAGTGCCTTCGAGGTCAAGGACAAGTTGGTAGAGGCCATCAAGGAGGACAAGTACGACTTCATCGTGGTTAACTTCGCCAACGGCGACATGGTGGGCCATACAGGCATCTACGAGGCCATTGAGAAGGCCGTGAAGGCCGTTGACCAGTGCGTCAACGAGGTTGTAGAGGCCGCCAAGGCTACCGACTACGAGGTAATCATCATTGCCGACCACGGCAATGCCGACAATGCCATGAACCCCGACGGCAGCGTCAACACCGCGCACTCTCTGAACCCCGTGCCCTTCATCTACGTTACCGCCAACAAGGACGCCAAGGTGGAAGACGGCGTACTGGCCGACGTGGCTCCCAGCATCCTGCACATCATGGGTCTGGAACAGCCCGAGGAGATGACCGGCAAGTGCCTGATAAAGGATTAATGTAGAGGACCCTCCCCCAGCCCCTCCACAAGGGAGGGGAGTGATTACTACAAACAATTAAAGATAGACTCTAATACTAATATATTCCCTCCACTATTCAATACTATATACTCCCCTCCCTTGTGGAGGGGTTGGGGGAGGGTCTGTTGGTTTTAAGGGTCTTTTTCTCTCGTGTTTATGAAAGACATCCGCATGGAGGAGAGTTGGAAATCCCGGCTCTCCTCCGAGTTTCAAAAGCCATACTTCCGGCAACTGACCGACTTCGTCCGCCAGGAGTATAGCACCGTGCAATGCTTTCCGCCTGCACGGCTCATCTTCAATGCCTTCGACCAGACACCGTTCAACGACGTTAAGGTGGTCATCCTGGGACAGGACCCCTACCATGGCGACGGGCAGGCACACGGACTTTGCTTCTCCGTTCAGGACGGCATACCATTTCCTCCATCTCTCAGGAACATCTTTCAGGAGATACAGGCAGAAACGGGCGCTCCCATACCACAAAGTGGCGACCTCACCCGTTGGGCACGGCAGGGAGTGTTCCTGCTCAACACCTGCCTCAGCGTCCGTGCACACCAGGCATTCAGCCATTCGGGCAGAGGGTGGGAAACGTTCACCGATGCCGTCATAGAAACCCTGTCGAGGGAGAGGGAAGGGCTCGTCTTCCTGCTTTGGGGAGCACCTGCCGGGCGCAAGGCACAACTCATAGATGCCTCCCGCCACCACATCCTCCAGTGTGCCCACCCAAGCCCCCTGTCGGCATACCGCGGTTTCTTCGGATGCGGACATTTCAACGAGGCAAACAAGTATCTCATCAGTAAAGGCAAAACACCCATACAATGGTAGAGAAGAACGAACTGCCCCCCATGCTCATGGTGGGCGATGTGATAGTACACACGGACATCGTTACGGAGCGCTTCTGTTGCGACATCTCCAAGTGCCACGGCCTCTGTTGCGAGGAGGGCGATGCCGGTGCTCCCGTCACCATGGACGAGATTGCCGGCATAGAGAACGAACTGGACACCCTGTGGCCACAACTCAGTGCCGGAGCCCAGGCAATGATAGACAAGCAGGGAGTGGCGTATGCCGACCCCGACGGCGATATGGTCACCACCATCGTTGGCGGCCGCGATTGTGCCTTCCGCGGATGCCGTGGATGCCTCCTGTCGTCAAAGCCCATCAGTTGCGACCTCTATCCCATCCGTGTGAAGGAGTTCGGCGGCGGCCTTGTGGGCATAAACTATCACCGTTGGGACATCTGCAAGGATGCCGTCATCAAGGGCAAGGAAATGGACATGCCCCTGTACGTCTTCCTCCGCTCTCCCCTCATTCGCCGCTTCGGCCAGGAATGGTACGACGAACTCTGCAAGATGGTGGAGGAACTCAAGGGGCAAGGACTGTTGTAATTAAATATAACATGAGAATAGCTTATTTATCTGATTATTCTCCGAAGGATATTCATCGATGGTCAGATACTCCATGTAATATATCTATATGAAGCTACGCCTAACGATTTTAGCATTAAAGATATTAGTGTGTTCACACGTTCACGCACAGCAAGTATCTTTCCAGACCTTCCTTTCCGAGCACAATAAGGTGGAGAAGTTGGATAGTGCATCTTTCGGCAGCCCATACGAGTTTATCGAGAGTGAAAGCCTGTATTCCGAATTCCTTCCCCCTGCAAATGACGACTGCCACTGCAAACAGAAAGACATAAGTTGGCAAAAGGGAAGTTACATAGAGTTCGAGAATTTCATAGCGGTTGCCCTGCAACGCTATTGCAGTGACTATCAGGATGGCAATGACAAATGGTTCATGGAGAACGATGGGTTTGACTACATGCTCATTACATATTCACGCGATGGCAAGATGATAGATTGTAAGACACTCTGCCATTCCGGCACCGCCGCCTACGCTATAGGCATAAAAGCATCGGACGATGGGCGAAGTCTAGTCGTAGAACAAAAAACATTGGATGATTGCAGCCTGTTGGTTCAATACAAGAATCTGGTATACACATCGTGTACGCGCAAATACACCCTTAAATCAAGCGGGAAGATTAAAGAAAGCATTGTTGTTGCCCCGCACAAAGAGACTGTGGATGTCCTTTCCTCGGTAAAGCAATTTTCCTTCGAGCAGTTCAAGGGTTATTTTCACAAACAAGTCAATCCTACCATAAACCACACACTGTTCACCAGTGCAGGAGAGGACAGGGAACTGCCATTCGAGTCATGCCTTTTCATAATACCAGACACGCTCGACCATAACTCTTGGCCTCGCGACATACGCTGGATACCATGCCAATACATTGAGCAGAAAAACCTTATTACATTTTTTATTATCAAAGATTGCTGTACACCAAAGGTAGGTGTCTTGCCATATGCGGACTACATGATATTGGAGTTCCACAAGGATGGGACTTTCAAAGGTGCGAAGAACATCTATCATTGGCAAGATGATTCAATAGCGGACGAAACCACAAAAAACAATCAGATAACAAAAACACTCAAAAGTCTAAAATCTATCTCCCTCCTTTCAGAGATAGATTCCACTTCTTATTACTATTATTATTCCAACTATCCTTTACATGATTGTGAAGACAATATAATAGAGTTCTCTTACAAAAACGGTGAGATAGTCGATGGCTATTTTTGGGGAACAAGTGATGAGTTTAGAGATGCTCAAGAGGGTTTCTATCCTGGATTCTTTGTTTTGCGTTTAGAACAAATCTCTAACAAGAAGGATAGTATCGTGTTTACTCTTGATTCAAGAAAAACACAATACCTTAGCGGACCTGTAAATATAAGGCATCATTCCTCTGACGAAGCATTAAAGCATGGCTATCATCACTGGAGACAGAACGATAAATTCTTTCAAGACAGTGTAAGATATTGTGGTACTTTCCAAAAGGGGAATTTAGTACTTCACAAAAACAAATCCAATTTCCCGCATATTAAAGACCGTCTTTTTGTAAGAATCTCTCCTGATTCACTCCAAAAGATAAACTTCCAATGCTCATTTGAAGAAGAGAATAGAGAAGAGAATACTACCTATTAAGCCCTTTTTGGGGAAACAACACTGACAATACCTTATATATAATATACCAATATGAAGAAGACACTCCTTTCTGCCCTCATGCTCGTGGGCATGGTTCTTGGCATTCATGCACAGGTACCGCAAACCTTGGACGAAGGCTACAAACTGGTGTGGCACGACGAGTTCGACACTCCCGGGCGCCCCAACCCTGCCAACTGGACGTACGAGCATGGCTTTGTGCGCAACCGCGAATGGCAATGGTATCAGGGCGAGAATGCCACGGTAACGGAGGATGGCATACTGCTAATCACCGCCCGTCAGGAAGACCGCCCCTGCCCCTGGTATCAGGAGGGAAGCAAGGACTGGAAGCACAACCGCAAGCGCATAGAGTGCACCTCGGCCAGCGTCATAACCAGGGGGCTGCATGAGTTCCTCTACGGCCGTTTCATCGTCCGTGCCCGTATCCCCGCCAGTCGTGGCTCATGGCCGGCAATATGGATGCTCGGCCGCAAGGACAAGTACGGATGGCCCTCCTGCGGAGAGGTGGACATCATGGAGTTCTACCCCAAGCGTGGCGTGCCTAGCATCCTGGCAAATGCCTGTTGGGGCAACGACAAGGGCGGCAGCGTCTGGGACGAAAGTGTTAAGCCCTTCACCCATTTCACCGGCAAGGACCCTCTTTGGGCAACACAGTTCCATGTGTGGCGCATGGATTGGGACAAGGACTTCATCCGCATCTACCTGGACGACGAACTGCTCAACGAGATAGACCTCAGCAAGACCATCAACGGCAAGCACGGCCATGGCGACAACCCCTTCCACGCCCCCATGTACCTGCTCCTGAACCTTGCCATGGGCAGCACCGGAGGCAAGGTGGACCTCTCCGCCATGCCCATGCGCTACGAGATTGATTATGTGAGGGTGTATCAGAAGTAGTTTCCGATTTAATCCCACTTCGCGGTCTTTTCCTCCTTGTTGCTCGGCATAATCAAAATAAATTTTGCTTCTGTTCTCGCTTCCTGCGTCGTTTCCGTTCCTCACGCCTCCCCCAGGAACTCCTCTATCACCTGCACCTGTCGGGGTGAGAGGATGCGCTCGTTGCCTTTGTAGCCCACGTCCTGCAGGGCTTGCAGGAGACCTCGTGTCTGGCGGAGTTCCTGGCGGAAGAGGTGTACGGCACGCTTGTAGCCGTGGTCGGGGTAGTAGAGTAGGGCCAGGCGGCCGAAGCGGCCCATGTGGCGGCGGGTGCGGCGGGGATTGTAGGGGGTGCTTTTCATGGTCTTCCTTTTTTGCTGTCACGCGTCACGCAGTGTCACGCTATTTTGATGAAGAGGTTTGTCTGCTCGTCGAAGCGGATGAGATTGCGGCGCTTCCATTGGCGCAGCATCACGTCGGCAGCATCCTTTGTCTTCTGCTGTTGGGCATAGGCCTGGTGCATGTCCTCGCGAGTGAATGATGGCGGCAGCATCTCCAGAGTACGGCTTTTCATCCTTGGTGCAGAGTGGATGATGGCATCCTCGCGTTCCTGCGCTTCAATGAGTTGGTTGCCGAAGAGATACCATTTGCACCAGATGTCGTTTTCCAGGCTCCATGTGGCGAACTGTTCCACCTCGTCTGTCCACTTGCAACCCTCCATCAGGTAGACCATCACGGCACGGAAGAAGGCGCTCTGTATGGCACGTGGCAACAGTCCCTTGTAGGCCTTTATGCCCATTTCCTCGGCCAGTGCCTCCTGTTCCTGCTCCATGCGTTCTGCCCATTCCATGGCTTCAGTGCAGCGTACGGTGCCACGTACGGCGCCTATCAGGTCGGTGTAGGGGCGTACGGCCTTCTCGTACTCCTCGCCAAAGGTGCCGTAGACGGGCTTGCCCTTGCCAGTGATGGTGGAGAAGGTGGCACGGTCGAAGGTTCCGTCGGAGAGCATGCTCTTGAAGAACTCCAGTGCCTTGGCAGGGGTGGTGCTTGCCTGAATCTTCAGGTTCAGGGGGGCAATGCCGTTTACCGACTCTGCCGAGGCTCGCAACTGTCCCCATGGTGCCGCATCGTAGGCGCACCTCATGTAGGGTCCCAGGTACTTTGGCTGGGTCTTTCCCGTGAGCAGAAGCAGGGCGTCAAGTTCGTCAATCTTCATGTAAATCGGCTTGCCGTCGGCATCGAGCAGGAGTTGTGAGAACTTGGCGCTGGTTATGTCGGGCGGAAGCAGTTGGCGGCACAGTCCTTTGGGTCGCAGGGGCTTGTCCTTGTTTCCGCCTTTACGGTTGCACTCGTCGCGCCATTTCTGTTCGCGCTCCTCGCTTGCCTTGTCCGCCTCCCTGATGGGTCGGGTGATGATGTCTATGGGGTAGTTCAGCGAGGATTTTCCCGAGGCATGAGGTGCTACGCATACGTTCAGTCCGGCCGGTATCTTCTCGCGGTTGTCGGTGCATAGAAAGCGTACATCGGGGTGCAGGTAGAGCATCATGGCCGTCAGTATGCCCTGTGCCACGGCAGGCTTGCACTTCTCGGGCGTGCCCTCGAGCAGGGTGGCCATAGAGGTGGGCAACGTGGCGGGCAATGGAGGCTGCTCCATGTCGGCGGTTTCGTGGGACACCATCCGCCTGATGGTCTCCTTCAGTACGCGCGGTGTGTAAGCCTTCTGAGGTAACTGACAAGCCCACTCGAGTATGCTCTGGAACTCGTGCTCGTCCAGTCCGTAGGATGGCAGCACCTGTGCCAGCCACTGTGGGTTGTTCTCGCACTTCAGGGCCATCATAGGCGCCACGCTCTTCAGCACAGTGTGCCGTTCGCCCTCGATGGGCTGCTGTCCGTTCTTGCTGTGCTTTGCTATGAGTGCGTCGGCCATTTCGCGCAGGTCTATGCCGTTCTCGTCGTGGGTGGGAAAGTGAGGGGAGAGGGTTGAACGTTTAACGTTTAACGATGAGAGGGTTTGTTTTAATCCGACTTTGTCGTCTTGAACCTGCTCACGCAGTTTTCCGTTTTCCGTTTTGACTTTTCCGTTTAATAGCGGATAGTCCTCTGCATCGGGCATCTGCTCGGGGAAGAGCAGGTCGTGGTTGATGTAGAGCAGGTCTTCGCGCGAGGTGAGAAAATAGAGCCTGCCCATGTCCTTGCATGCCTCGTCCACATCCATGCCCTGCAGCAATGTTTGCCATTTGCGCTGCTCCTCGGCCAGCGTGAGGCCTTTGGCTCTTGCCACCACCACACGAAGTCCCATGCCAGGGGTGCGGTAGGCCATGGCAATGATTTGCTCCGGGGCTATGCCCAGTTGCTCTCGGATGATGTCTTTTACCTCCTCCAGCAACTCCTCGGGACGTCCCTTAGTGTCTATGTCTATGCCATACAGACCAGAAGGAAGGAAGTCCTCTGCGGCTCTTTTTGTGGCGTTCTTTTGTTGCTCGGGAGTGAGTGCCTGCAAACGCTGCTGCCGTCTCTCTTCGCTAAACATGCCGTTGAAGGTGATGGCAGAGAGCAGTTTTTTCTTTTCCTCGTCGCCAGAGGCACGGTACTCGTTCAGCAGTTCTTGTTTGCTGGGGTTGTCAAGCAGGCTCTCCAGCACGTCGCGTGTCAGAGGCTTGGGGTTGGTGTCACTTACGCTGTTCACGTAGGAAAGGTTGCTAATGTAGTCTGTGTTCATAATAGTGTATATAATATGTGGTTAAAATTGTGTTTGTTTTGTGTGCCCCGTAGAGCCACACATGAGTGGTCTCTACGAGGCTTGTTGTCTCTCTTTTTGTGGGCTCAGGCGGCTGGTTCGCAAAGTCTTTCGTACTCCTCCATCTCCTGCTCAAAGGTGATGTTGTAGTATGCTGTCATCAAGTCCTGTACCAGTTCACCAAGGTCTGCCAGTTTGCCGTCCTTCAGCAGTGAGAGTTCCAGTTTGGTGTCACCGCTAACCCTTGCCTTGCGCATTCTGCCGCCGTGTGGCAGGTTGGACACCTTGTAGACAGGCTTGCCCTTGTTGGGCGAGGGGTGGGAAGCTTGTGCATGCTGTTGCCCGTAGTCGTGGATGATGACCCTAACGCCGTCGGCATAGCATTTCATCCTGCACGGGATGATGTCGGTGGGGTAAAGCCCCTCTGACACCCACTGCATCCCCTTGGGTTTGAACAATGTGAAATTGGGAAAATTCTGCCATCGTCCCTCGATGTTGCTTTCGGGTTTCATGAATGCTCCGCCCTCAAAGGAGGCGGTGCCGTTCTTGCGCACCTTGATGTGCTCGCAGTCGTGTGTAATCATAGAAGTCATGAGTTTAATGGTGAATGTTTACTGGTAATAATTCCTTTGCCACGGTGTCCTGATACCATTGGCCGTTGTACTCGTGCGTCTGGAAGCGCAACACGCCGTAAAGTATCTCCCCTGCCTGATACTGGCACTGCGCCGCATTGCCGAATACGGTGACGGCATACGTGTTTTCATACTTGCCCCCCAGCTCCTGGAGCATCAGGGTGCACTTGGAAGTCTGTGTACCGTCCTCCTTGCCTTGCACGGAGACCGCTGGGGTCTGTGCCACTACTCTAAATAATTTCTTCATAGTTGATGTGTGTGTTAAGGTTTATTGTTTGTGAATTGTCGTCCAATGTGAACAGGTCGGGGACCCGCTCCTGTTGCCACCGTTTTACCATGGTGTGGATGAACAGCCTGCCCCTCTCTGTCCACACCATGTGTGTTTGTGTTTTGGGGGTGCCTTTGCTGTCCCGAAAGGGGAAGGTGCGGTTCTGTGCCAGTCCCTTGTCGGCATATTCGCGATACAGCATCCACTGGCCGCTCTGGCCGGGCTGGCGGAACTGTATGCGGTGTTCCTGAAGCAGGCGGTTCAGCGCCTGTGCCGTCATTCCCAATTCCTTGGCAATCTGAGTGGTGGTCAGGCATGTCTCGCTCAGCAGCACCTCTTCGGCGTATTCTGCCTTGGGCGTGAGGAAGTCAATCTGTTTGTTAGCCCTCCTGATTGTATCTTGTGCCACCAGCAAGGCTCTTGCCATAATCTGCTCGTTGCTCTCGTCAGGACGGGCCACCATGTAGCCGCCTGTTCGGCGTATGGAGGTGAGCACCTCCGAGGTGACCCATTTTGTGAAACGCTTGGCGGTATCCACTTGTGCACGAAGGATTAGCGAGTATAGTCCCGACTCGTTGATGAAGATGGTTTTGGATTTGTAATTGGAACCATTCCCCTGAATTAGGGTACTGGTTTTATCCTCATCATCTACATGTGCCGCTATGGCATTCTCTGGTTTCTTGTACCCTAATGCCTTTGCAACGTCTCTGCCACAGAACAGCAAATCGCCCTGCTCGTCTCTCACTACTCGGATAGTACCGAATTCTTCACTCTTGAAAAAATCCATTTTATTCTCCATTATTTTATATGTTTTTGTTAATGTTTTCTTCTCTCTGCCTTCACACGCTTATGTATATATTAATAAGGTGCAAGGTGTTCGACCGTGGTCGAGGGGTGCGGTCTTGATTTCGCAATGCAAAGATAGCACATTCGCAAGGGGGGTACAAAAAAAATAGGTTGACACAGATTGATGTCAATCTGCATCAACCCATGTCAACCGAGATAAACCTTTACGAAAGGATTTTATTCGAAAATGATGACTTTATTGGCTCTGTCTAAAGCGTTCATGTCACCTCCGCTCATGTAATTGTGAATTGCCTGCCAACTGCCTTTTAGTTCAAACTCTGATTTGAACTCCTTTTGGGTAGGATTTCTGGTTATGTATCCCTTCTGTTGGCATCTCAGAAAGACACACCCCACATCTGCCCCCTTCTTGCCATCTATCAACTGGTGCAAGCGTTTCAGCAATGCTTGTGGGTCTTCGTATTGTATGATATTGCAGAAAAGACTCTTTCTGTTTTCCTCTTCCGTATCTGTCTCAGTAGTGCTTGAAGGTGGTGTGGCGGTAGTGTTGGGTTGTTTATCTGCAGGCAGGAAAAATTCCATGGCTTCGTTTATGGTCTCGTCTGTTCGTATTGTATCCAAGAAATCTTCTATAAATTCAGACTTGTCTTTCTCCCTGTCTACAATAGCATGCACCATAGCATATATGGCGTAAAGAGCGGACAGGTTGCGCTGGTGGCTTTCTCCTTCCCAAGCGGCTGTTTCTGGATCCAGTTTTATCCATATTGAGGCCATGTCCCAGAAATCGTCCCAACGGTCAAGTGGCACTTCCGTGTTTATTGCTATTGTAGCAATGTGATATGCCCTGTTGAAGATTTCAAGCAACTCCTCGGTAGAAGGTATCCAAGCCCCATTGGGGAAGTGCTTTTCGGACGCACCATAATTCAGTATGGATTTATATAGTGAGGTGTTAAATTTGTTGCTCCCTCTTTCCAACTGAGATACAGTGCTGAATATGGGGCTTTTGAGTTTTCCTTTGTTTTCTCCAGTCACCTCAACAGCATCTCTTATCAGTTGCTCTGTTTTGCTGCCCACGGCAACACATGGAATCTTAATTTCTGTCATATTCATATCTTCTTTTCTTATTTTCCTTTCACCCACAAAATTACATCCTTCCTCCGACACTTCCAAGCAAAGTGGCGGAAAATGTGCCGTTCTTTGCATTGCAGAAACTGTACACGCACTTCCAGAGAATGGATAATAGAAGAATGTTGTCCAATAGCAAACCATTATGGTGTGCAGGAACTTTTGTGCTGCTGCACAGAAAAGGGGGGCATAATTTTATGGAAAGCAATAATTTTTGTATATTTGCCGTGGGTTTTGAGTAAATCTCTGCCCAACTCTTATCGGAAAGTTAGCGTTCAGCTATTTTTGTCTTTAGATTCGGGAATGTAGGAAGTTCAAGAATCAGCCTTAACACAGGAGACAAGAAGAGTGGATGCTCGCGCTATAGCGTGAGCTTTACTTATCTTGTGTTACAGGCATTTCCTACAGCCTCCGAATCAGATAAGTTTGGTTCACGCTTCTTTTGTGCAAGTATGTAAACACATATATTTAATTCTGAAAATATGAAAAAAGTACTTTTATTGTTTTTATCTGTATTAACAGCGAGTTTCGTTTCTTGTGATAGAGATGTAGATAAGCAGGCTATTCAAGCTGCGTTACAAGCCCAAAGAGATGTACCATTATTAGCTGCAGAAGCACTTGGTCACATAAAATATCGTGTTTATAATGTAAAGGTGGATAGTGTTGAAGGAAATTCTATATTTGTTTCATACAGTGTTGCGATGGACTTCTATGGAAGTGCTAGTGAATCAAGATATTCTGGCGCTGAAGTAACTAGGGATTGGCTTGGTAATTATGAGGTGAGATGGATAGGCAATATGCTTAAATAAAATCATTTATTGCTTAAATCTTTCGAGATACTACAGATTCGCCATAGGTGCAACATGCGCTTATGGCGTTTTGCTTTTTAGAGGTTATCACTATACGTACAATCCTGTTTTAACCGACAATCTCGCAATACAAACCATCCATCGCACCACATGATGCAAGGCCGTTTTCCACCTTTTTAGCGTGACAACGTGACAGCGTGACAGTAACAAAATGAAGGGTAGTGCAAACCATCTGCACCGGCAACAACGGATTTGTATTCTACTGTATAGTTCTCTCTATATACATACTACCATTTAGTATATTATTATAGATGTATAAACATACATATATAATATGTCTTATATAACTATATATATACTTTACACTATTATATACAAGATACAATAAGGATGAGAGAAGAAACCACCACCCCCTCTATTTTCACTGTCACGCTTGTCACGCTGTCACGCTCACACCCAAAAACACAGAACCACGCCACACGATGCGAAGCGCATTGCCTCGTATTCCATCCGCCTGCGCCTCACGAAGCGCGGCACGCTATTTCCCGCTAATTCTCACATCGTCAGGGGAATATGCTATATTTGCAATGAATAATCAAAACACTATACACTATGGACAAGAACAACATCTGGAGCAAGCTTCTTCACATCCTCATCACCATCCTCACTGCAATTGCTACCACCTTTGGGGTAACGTCATGCATGGGTGCTTAAAGGAAAACAAAAACAACAAAGAGCAGTCCCCTGCACAGGTCCGAAGCAAATCTTCGTCACCGTTCCTCCGCTTCGGCTGGTGCAAGGGGCTGCAAGGTAAAAAGATTAACAACAACGGAGGAACGGGAAAAAAGAAACTATGTCAATACCTTATTCTCTTGCCCTGCGCCACACGCAGCCGGGCGAACCCGAAATGGGAAACAAGACCTATCCAGTTGCGCAGGTGCGCACAGTAATGAACCTCAGCGACATGGCAAAGCACATGTCCAGCCACTCCAGCAAGTATGACAAGGGCGATGTGATGGCCGTGGCCACACAACTGACTTCTTGTATCAGGGAGCAGTTGCTCCTTGGCAACAAGGTGGTGCTTGGCGACCTGGGTGCCTTCTCCGTGACCCTGCAGGCAGATGCTGCGGACAATGCCGAGTCCTTCAGCACCGCACTGATAAAGAATGTGAAGGTGCGCTGGGAACCCAGCAGCGAGTTCAAGGACCTGCTGAACGAGGCATCCTTCGAGTACGTGGGCACCCGCAAGGCTCAGGCCGAGGCCCGCAAGGCCGAAAAGGAACTGCTGAACAACATGGCCACCATACAGCCCGGCGAGGACACTCCCGATGACGGCGGGGACGAAGGCGAAGGCTCACTGGGCTAAATGAGCGGTGAGCGGTGAAAGTTTAACGTTTTGATGAAAGGCGACTGCCTTGGCTCGATGAACCAAAGGTGAATAATAACGTTTAACGATTAACGGTGAGCGGATAGGTTTCGTTCACCGTTTGCTTTGACATTTCGCTCGCTTATTCGTAACATTGAGGCAAAGCCTCCAAATTACTCACGCTCGGAAATACAAAATAAATCGGCGTTTTATTTGTATTTCGCTCGCTTATTCGTAACATTGAACTTCGTTCTAAATTACTCCTGCTCGGAAAAATCAAATTTCCTTTGCTTTTTCGCTCGCTTATTCGTAATTTTGTACCCGAAATAAAGGAAAAGACTATGCAACCATTTCTTATTTACAATACTTTGACCCGCCAGAAGGAACTGTTCCGTCCCCTGGTGGAGGGTCGTGTGGGCATGTATGTTTGCGGACCCACGGTATATGGCGATGCACACTTGGGACATGCCCGCCCTGCCATTACTTTCGACCTGCTGTTCCGCTATCTGAAGCATCAGGGCTACAAGGTGCGCTATGTGCGCAACATTACCGACGTGGGCCACTTGGAGCACGATGCCGATGAGGGTGAGGACAAGATTGCCAAGAAGGCACGTCTGGAACAACTGGAGCCCATGGAGGTGGCACAGTACTATACCAACCGCTTCCACGAGGCCATGGCGGCACTGAACTGTCTGCCTCCCAGCATAGAGCCTCATGCCACAGGTCATATCATAGAGCAGCAGCAACTGGTGCAGAAGATTATGGACAACGGCTATGCCTATGAGAGCAACGGTTCCATCTACTTCGACATAGAGCGCTACAACCAGGACCACAAGTATGGCATACTGAGCGGCCGTTCGCTGGAGAACATCAAGGATGCCAGTCGCGACACCCTGGCTGGTGTGGGCGAGAAGCGCAACCAGGCCGACTTTGCCCTGTGGAAGAAGGCGAGCCCCGAGCACATCATGCACTGGCCAAGCCCCTGGAGCGAAGGTTTCCCCGGCTGGCACTGCGAATGCACGGCTATGGGCAAGAAGTACCTGGGCGAGCGTTTCGACATACACGGAGGCGGCCTTGACCTCGTCTTCCCCCACCACGAGTGCGAGATAGCACAGGCGCAGGCCAGCCAGGGACACCCCATGGTGACCTATTGGATGCACAACAACATGATTACCATCGACGGCAAGAAGATGGGCAAGTCATACAACAACTTCATCACCCTGCCCCAGTTCTTTGCCGGAGAGCACGAGCGTCTGGAGCGAGGATACTCGCCCATGACCATCCGCTTCTTCATCCTGCAGGCCCACTACCGCAGTACGGTGGACTTCAGCAACGAGGCCCTGCAGAGCGCCGAGAAGGGTATGGCACGTCTGATGGACGGTTGGAAGGCCTTGAAGCGCCTGAAGGAAGGACAGAAGGTGAAGGGACAGCCCTGGGTGGAGATGCAGTATGTGGACACCCTGCGCCAGAACTGCTACGACGCCATGAACGACGATATGGCATCTCCCATGGTAATCAGCCACCTGTTTGATGCCTGCCGTGTGCTGAACACCGTCATCGACAAGAAGGCCAGCATCAAGGAAGATGTTGTGGCAGCCCTCACTGAGGTGTTCCATACCTTTGCCTTCGACATCCTTGGCCTTTCCGAGGAGAAGGACGGCAGCAACAAGGCACGCGAAGAAGCCTTCGGCAAGGTGGTGGACATAGTTCTGGAGCAGCGCCAGCAGGCCAAGGCCGAAAAGAACTGGGCACTGTCCGACCAGATACGCGACAACCTCTCTGCCCTCGGCTTTGAGGTGAAGGATACCAAGGACGGCTTCACCTGGTCGCTGAACAAGTAGAAGACCCCTCCCCGAACCCTCCCCTTTATGGGAGGGAGTATGATGTACTGAAAATTGTTTCACGCAATTCAAAATACTATACTATAATTACTCCCAACCTTGTGGGCGAGCAAGGTTTTCTAACCAAAGATATAACCAGGACCCACCAACCCCTCGTTAGCAAATCTATATACTCCCCTCCCTTGTGGAGGGGCAAGGGGGAGGGTCTGCTTCACATTTCCGTTTACAAAATGCCTGCAACACTTAGATTCAAGGTAGTGGAAGAAGCCTTCGGCAAGAAGGCCATAGAAGTGCCCACACCCAAGGAACGCCCCAGCGAGTTCTTTGCCAAGTACGTGTTCAACAAGCAGAAGATGTTCAAGTATCTTTCTGCCGATGTGTACGAAAAGATGTGCGATGTCATCGACCGTGGCACCACACTGGACCTGAAGACCGCCGATGCCGTTGCCGAAGGCATGAAGCGCTGGGCCATGGAACTGGGCGTAACACACACCACACACTGGTTCCAACCCCTCACCGAAGGTACTGCCGAGAAGCACGACGGCATGGTGGAACACGACGGCAAGGGTGGCATGCTGGAGGATTTCTGCGGCAAGCAACTTGTACAGCAGGAACCCGATGCAAGCAGTTTCCCCAGCGGTGGCATACGCTCCACATTCGAGGCACGCGGCTATAGCGCATGGGACCCTGCCAGCCCCGTCTTCGTGATGGGCGACACGCTGATGATCCCCACCGTGTTCATCTCCTACACCGGCGAGGCACTCGACTACAAGGCTCCCCTGAAGAAGTCCATCAAGGCAGTAGGCAAGGCCGCCCTGGATGTTGCACGCATGTTCTATCCCGAGATAAGCAGCGTAAAGAGCAACCTTGGCTGGGAACAGGAATATTTCCTGGTGGACGAAAGTTTCTATTCGGCACGTCCCGACCTGGCCATGACCGGACGAACGCTCATGGGGCACGACTCCGCCAAGAACCAGCAGATGGACGACCACTATTTCGGTTCCATACCCTCGCGTGTGGTTTCCTTCATGAAGGACTTGGAAATCCAGGCACTGGAACTGGGCATACCCTGCAAGACCCGTCACAACGAGGTGGCGCCAAACCAGTTCGAACTGGCACCCATATTCGAGGAGACAAACCTGGCCATAGACCACAACATGCTCATCATGGCCCTGATGAAGAAGGTGGCACGCAAGCACGGCTTCCGTTGCCTCCTGCACGAAAAGCCTTTCAAGGGCATAAACGGTAGCGGCAAGCACAACAACTGGAGCCTCTCCACCAACACCGGCATACTCCTGCACGCCCCCGGAAAGACACCGGTGGACAACCTCCGCTTCATCACCTTCATAGTGGAGACGCTGATGGCCGTGTACCGCCACAACGGCTTGCTCAAGGCATCCATCGTCAGCGCCACCAATGCACACCGTCTTGGTGCGCACGAAGCACCGCCTGCCATCATCAGTTCCTTCCTCGGCACTCAGTTGGCAGACATACTGGAGAAACTGGAAAACAGCGAGGACAACGACGTCTTCAACCTGGCCACACGACAGAGCGTGATGCTGGACATACCGCAGATACCGGAACTCCTCGTGGACAATACCGACCGCAACCGCACCTCTCCCTTTGCCTTCACCGGCAACCGTTTCGAGTTCCGTGCCGTAGGAGCGCAAGCCAACAGTGCCGCATCCATGATAGTGCTGAACACCGCCGTAGCCGAGCAACTGACGGACTTCAAACTCCGTGTGGACAAACTAATCTCATCCGGCATGGACATGATGAAGGCCATACTGCATGTCATCCGCGAGGACATAAAGACATGCAAGCCCATCCACTTCGACGGCAACGGATATAGCGAAGAGTGGAAGCAGGAGGCCGCCCGACGCGGCTTGGATGTGGAGACAAGCGTTCCCGTCATCCTCGACCAGTACCTAAGCGAAGAAACCGTGGAAATGTTCACACGCATGAAGGTACTCACCCGTGCCGAACTGGAAGCACGCAACGAGATAAAACTGGAGACCTACACCAAGAAGATACAGATAGAGGCACGCATCTTCGGCGACCTTTGCCTGAACCACATAGTTCCCGTGGCCACACGCTACCAGACACAACTTCTGGACAATGTCCTCAAGATTTCGCAGGCTTTCCCCGCCGAGCAGGCAAAGGCCATGAACGCCACAAACCTTGCCCTCATAGAGAAGATAGCAGAAAACACCGCCTTCATCACCGAGCACGTATATTCGCTCATCGGTGCCCGCAAGGTGGCCAACCGTTTGGAATCCGAGCGTGAGAAGGCCATTGCCTACCACGACAACGTGGCACCCCTCATAGAGGAAATCCGCACCCACGTGGACAAACTGGAAATGATAGTTGACGACGAACTGTGGCCCCTGCCCAAGTATCGCGAGATGCTGTTCATCAGATAATAAGTAACGCGAGTGCCAGAGTCACTCGCGTTACTTATATATTAAAAGGGGGGTGGAGCGTCATATTGTACTCTCCCACCCTTTTTTCCTTATATCAGTTGTTCTCCACCACCACGAAGAGTTTGTCGTTGCGGCGCACTTTCTGTGGCATGGCTATGCTGATGTGCTGGCCTTTCTTTGCCACCTCTACGGGTTTGAGGTCGTAACGTATTTCATCGGCCGTACCATACAGGGCACCGGTGGTGGGACCAGTGACGAGAATCTTGGCTCCGCGAGGCAGTTCGCATGCCTCTATCTTGAATTCCGCCACACCAAGTTTGGAGAAATAGCGCACCACCTTGCCACAATACACCTTCTTCTCGGTGGCGGCACTGCCATGCACCTCACTCCACTCTCCCAGGCTCTTGCCCTGATAGTATCCGTCCCAGAAACCACGGTTGAACACGGTGGCAAGACGTTTGTCCAGTTCGTCCTTCAGTTCCTCCGTGAAGGTGCCTTCCAGCACGGCATTGATGGCCTCGTTGTAGCACGACACCACGGTGCTCACGTACTCGGGACCTCTGGCACGTCCCTCAATCTTGAAGACGCGCACGCCGGAGTTCATCATCACGTCCATGAAACGGAGTGTCTTCAGGTCCTTTGGCGACATGATGTACTTGTTGTCAATGTCCAGTTCGGTGCCAGTTTCACGATCGCGCACGGTATATGAACGTCGGCATATCTGCATGCACTCGCCACGGTTGGCCGACTTCCCCACGTTGTTCAGGGACAGGTAGCACTTTCCGCTCACCGCCATGCACAGGGCACCGTGGCAGAACATCTCTATGCGGATGAGTTCGCCCTTGGGACCGCAGATGTTCTCCTCTATGATGTGGCGGTATATCTCTGCCACCTGCTCCATGTTGAGTTCGCGTGCCAGAACCACCACATCGGCAAATTGGGCATAGAAGCGCAGGGCCTCTATGTTGGATATGTTCAGTTGTGTGGACAGATGCACCTCCTGTCCTATCCTGTTGCAATAGGACATGACGGCAATGTCGCTGGCAATGACTGCACTGATGCCAGCCTCCCTGGCGGCATCCAGGATGGTGCGCATGAGAGGCAGGTCCTCACCGTATATGATGGTGTTTACGGTCAGGTAACTCTTCACGCCGCATATCCTGCACTCGTGGGCAATCTCCTTCAGGTCGTCTATGGTGAATGCCGAGGCGGAATGGGCCCTCATGTTCAGGTTCTCGATACCAAAGTATATGCTGTCGGCACCTGCACGCAGAGCCGCGGCAAAGGACTCCCTGGAACCTACGGGAGCCATTATCTCAAAATCCTTACGTGTCATAGTTCTTATTTAAAAGAGAAGGACCCTCCCCCTTGCCCCTCCACAAGGGAGGGGAGTGATTACAACCGACTTATGCCCACATCAGCAGTACATTATACTCCCTCCCCTTGTGGGAGGGATGGGGAGGGGTCCGCTGGGGTCCGTCAGCTGTAGTCTGTACTATTTCAACATTGTCCGTATTTCCTCTATTATCTGGAAGAGTTCCTCCACCGTTTCGGCACGCAGCATCTTTATGCGTGTCTCGCGGAAGTTGGGGATACCCTTGAATATGGGCGAGGCGGCAAGATGCCTTCTCACATGCAGGATGCCGCGGTATTCGTCTATCCTCTCCACCGAGGTGATTACCTGCTGCTTCAGTATGTCCATCTTTTCGTCCAGTGAGAGAGTGCCGCCCTGCAACTCGCGGAATATCCACGGGCGTCCGAATGTGGCACGTCCCACCATTACGGCATCCACACCGTAGCGGTCAAAACACTCGCGTACACGCTCCTTGGTACTGATGTCGCCGTTTCCTATGATGGGGATATGCATGCGCGGATTGTTCTTCACCTCACCTATCAGTGTCCAGTCGGCCTCGCCCTGATACATCTGCGCACGGGTACGGCCGTGGATGGTAAGGGCCTGTATGCCAACGTCCTGAAGACGCTCTGCCAGGTCAACGATGAACGGCGTGCCGTCTGGGAGGTAAAGGCCTGGGGTGTCCCATCCGAGGCGTGTCTTTACCGTGACAGGGGTGTCGGGGACAGCCTCCACCACGGCCCTGGTTATCTCAAGAAGCAGGGGTACGTTCTGGAGCATGCCGCTACCTGCCCCCTTGCCGGCAACCTTTCTGACTGGGCAACCGAAATTGAGGTCCAGCACATCGGGATGTGCCTGGTCAACCACTATCCTGGCCGCCTCGCGCATGGCATCCACGTCCTTGCCGTAGATCTGTATGGCCACGGGGCGTTCGTCATCGCAAACCTGCAGTTTGGCAAGACTCTTGTTGACCATGCGTATGAGGGCATCCGAACTGACAAACTCGGAATACACCATGGCTGCCCCCATCTGCTTGCACAGTAGACGGAAGCCTATGTCCGTGACGTCCTCCATGGGAGCCAGGAATATAGGTTCGTGCCCAAGGTCGATGTTTCCTATCTTCATCCTATGCTCCTGCTTTCTGGCTGAACACCAAGGCATACATCTTCATCTGCTTCAACATGGCCAGCAAGCCGTTGGAACGCGTGGGCGAGAGGTGCTCCCTCAGACCTATCTGCTCTATGAAGTAGAGGTCGGCATCCAGTATGTCCTGCGGTGTCTGGTTGTTGAGCACGCGCACCAGCAGGGCAACAATGCCCTTCACTATCAGCGCATCGCTCTCTGCCTGGAACTGAACTTTGCCGCCCACCATGTCTGCCTGAAGCCATACACGGCTCTGGCACCCGTCTATCAGGTTCTGCTCCGTCTTGTATTGCACTGGCAGTTCCGGCTGGTCACTGCCCATGTCTATGAGCAACTGGTAACGGTCCATCCAGTCGTCAAAGTCCTGGAATTCCTCTATGATTTCGTCCTGTATCTCGTTTATACTCATGAATATGTGTTTATACTGTTTCTTATTGATGATTTGGGCGGACACGGCATGCCGTGTCCCTACTCTCCCTCGCAACCGTTCATCACCCTTTATGGTGGGATTGAATTACTGTTCGTTATACAGTAGTTGGAGCACGGTTTGTCCCACCGCCTTCAGTACGTTCTTGTCTATGTTCTCGGGAGTATCGTTCACGGTGTGCCATGTGGGGCCGAAACTGCTTGGTCCATAGTTGAAGTACGGCACTATGTCTATGCAGGGAATACCTGCTATGGCGTTTACGTTCACATGGTCGTCTACCAGGCTTCCGCCATCCGTGTTGGGGAAGAACTGCCCGTAACCGAGGTCGGATGCCAGCTTCCATACCTTGTTGACAACGTGGTTGGCAAAGTACACGCTAACCTGCTCCTTGGCAAAGGTGGCGCCACGGCCTCCCACCATGTCCAGAAGGATGCCATAGCGCGGATTGTAACCTATCTGGCGCATCTGCTCTGCCCACACCTTGCTGCCCAGGCACCATGTGTCCTGGTCGTCGCTTGGCTGAGCCTCAGCCCATTCAGGTGTACCCATATCCTCGGCATCGAAGCATACGAAGTCTATGCCCAGATCCTTCATGGGCTGTTGCTGGATGAGACGTGCTATCTCTATCATCACCGCCACACCGCTGGCACCGTCGTTGGCACCAAGTACCGGTTTCTTGTGGTTAGCCTCATCGGGGTCGTTGTCTGCCCAGGGACGAGTGTCCCAGTGGGCACAAAGCAGGATCCTGTATTGTGCCTGCGTGTTGGTGCTGGCAATTATGTTGCGGCAGGGCATGGAGGTTCCGTCCCACACCGTCACCTGTGTCTTCTGTTCGCTTACCACACATCCCTTGCTCTCGAACTGGTCCTTTATCCATTCGGCACACAGGTCGGACTCCTTGGTACCGAGCAGGCGCGGACCGAAGGCACATTGCTCCTCGATATAGCGGAATGCACTGTCGGCCATGAACTCCGGACACTCCTTGTTGGCAGGGGCACTGGTCTTCTTCTCCTTCTTCGTGCCCGTGCAGGAGAAGGCAAGGACAAGTGCCATGGTAAGCGATAATATATATAATGTATTTCTCATGCCTTTATAAAGTATTTCTATTGACATCACAATGTATTCCTAAAGCCGATGCAATGTATTACAAACCTTGATGCAATGCATCTCATCCCCTGAAACTCTGTGCCTCGAGCATCACCCTGAGGAAATTCTCTCCCCAAAGCAGGCGCAGGTCGGCCTCGGAATAACGTTCGCGCAGCAGGGCACGTGTCAGGTTTATCAGTTCTCCGGCATGTGCCAGTCCCGGCACTCCTCCGTCGCCATCAAAGTCGGTGCCTATGCCCACATGCTCTATGCCCATGATGTTCACGGCATGGTTTATGTGCTCTATGGCATCGAGCACGGAGGCTTTGGAGTCCTGGCGCAGGAATCCCTCGTAGAAGGTCACCTGCATCACACCCCCCTTGCCGGCAAGGCTTTTCATCTGCCCGTCGGTGAGGTTGCGGGGATGGTCGCAAAGGCTCCTGCAACTTGAATGGCTGCACACTATGGGAACCTGGGAGATATCCATGGCATCGTAGAAACTCTTTTCCGAAGCATGGCTGAGGTCCACCATCATGCCCAGGCGGTTCATCTCTCGTATCACGTCGGCACCGAACTGACTTACTCCGCCGTGCTCGTCGTTGCTCTTTCGGGCAGAGTCGCAGATGTCGTTGTCACCATTGTGGCACAGGGTCATGTACACCACTCCACGCTTGCGGAAGTGTTCTATCTGTGCAATGTCATGTCCTATGGCATAACCGTTCTCTATGCCCAGCATGATGGCCTTCTTGCCTTCGTCCTTCAAGCGGTAGAGGTCGTCGGGAGTGTATGCCAGCCCCACCTCGGTACAATGCGACGATACCGTCTCCTCTATCTGGGTGATAATGCGGTTGGCCTTGGCCGTTGCTGCCAGGTGTGCCTCGCAGGTACGCTCGCCCTGCGGCAGGTATGCCACCATTATGGAGGCATCCAGGTGTCCGTCCCTCATGCGTGGCAGGGTGACGAGCCTTTCTTCGTCAGTACCGAACTTCATGGGCGTGTCGCAATGGGAGTCCAGAGAGAGTATGCGGCCATGCACCTTCTTTGCCTGGGCATAGTTGCATGACTCGTTTACCAGCCACTGGAAGATGGGCATCTGGCTCTTGTCACCGGCCAGGATGAAGCACTCCGGGTGCCATTGCACACCAAGGATGCTCTTGTGCTCGCTGCTCTCCACGGCCTCTATCACTCCATCCGAGGAACGCGCCGACACCTTGAACAACTTGCCCGGGCATCGTACCGCCTGGTGGTGGAAGGAGTTGACGGGCAACTTCAATTCGCCCTTCTCGCTTTCGGCAAGGCATGAACTCCGGAACAGTCCCCCAAGCAGGCTGTCCTTATCAATGAAGGCCGTGTGAGACGCCTGCTCGCGTACAAGGTCCTGACTGTGCTTTATGAGCGGAGCATCCTTGTACTGTACGCCCAGGTCCTGGTATATGCTTCCACCCAAGGCCGCCGCCAGCATCTGTATGCCACGGCATATACCCAGCATGGGGATCTGGCGGTCGTATGCCTGGCGTATGAGGTTCAGTTCAGGCACATCGCGCTCGGGGTTGATACCATGCAGTTGGGGTATAGGCTCTTCGCCCACAAGCAGAGGGTTCATGTCCGAACCTCCGCTCAGCAAAATGCCGTCCAACCTGTCCAGAAGAGCGGACATTGCCGAAATGTCTGTGTATGGCGGAATCACAACGGGACTGCCTCCTGCCTCAAGGACACTCTGGTAGTATCCCTTGGCCAGTTCGCAACCCTTGTCGCCAAAATTGCCGGTTATGCCTATGATGGGCTTCATGATGCTTGTTTAAAACGGAAAGGTGAAAACGGAAAACTGTCATTTATTCAACGACGATCAGGAAATACCTTTCCGTTTTCCGTTTTCACATTTCCGCTCGTTAGTCGGTTATCTTCTTCCAGTCTTCCTCCATGCGCGGTTTTGCCTCCTTGTGAGGACCGCCTATGGGAAGTTCCTTCCTTATGCTCTGAGTCAGTGATATAAGTGTTTCCGTACTTACCACCCCGTTGATCTGCTGCAATTTCTCGTTCAGCAGTTCCATCAGATGGGCATTGTCCTTGGCATACAACTTGATGAGCATGGTATACGGACCTGTGGTATAGTGGCATTCCACTATTTCGGGAATCTTGGTAAACTCCTTAACCACACTGTTGTACATGCTGCCCTTCTCCAGAGTAATACCTATGTATGTGCTTGTATTGTATCCAAGGCTGGCAGGGTTCACATGGTATCCGCTGCCCACAATCACGTTCATGTCTATCAGTCTTTGCACGCGCTGGTGAATGGCGGCACGGCTTACACCGCACTTGGCGGCAACATCCTTGAACGGTATGCGGGCATTATTGGAGATAATCTCCAGAATCTTTTTGTCGAGAGAATCAATCTTTTCCATGATATTATTTTACATTTTGACACACAAAGGTACGGAAAAGCCGGCATTTTTCCAAAACAATATTTACCTTTTTTCAATAATAGCAATACCGCTACATCATATACATACACTACAATACATGTCTATATGACCAGTGTGTTGAGCCTATTACGTAAACTTTACAAAATGATATTGATATTCAGATAACCAGAATAAATAGTATAGCAGACATACTATAAACACTCCATGAACTCTGTCACACAATGTCAATAATTATTCACAGGCAAAAGCATCACCCTCGGGGGTATTCCGGGTACATTATTCCTGCTCCTCCCGACAACACAGAAGCATTGTCCCGACAACAGGCCCGATTCATCGGGACAACAAGGGCTTGTCACCAGGGAGGACAAGGGCCTGTCACCAGGGAGAACAAAACGGCATTCTCACCTAAAACATAAACAATGGATAATGAGGGTTTTACGTACCATTGAAAATATCCAACGCATACAACACGCACGATACGTTTTTAACTTCATGGGAAAATCTGCCACAAGTCTGTTTTGTATGTATTTTTCCACAAGGGACAAATTCACAGACCTGCCCGATGGACCTAAAGCCATTGGCAACAAGAAAGGCGGAGAACCCCATCAAACAAAAAGCGTAAAGGCACCATCATTACAAACATTTATCCCCTTGTTGCAGGTGCGTCATGCAACAAGGGGATATTTAGTTAATCTATGTTTATTCTATCTTAACGTGAGTTTTTTAAGTTATAGAAGTATGCATGGCGGTCAGTCTTGCCAGATAGTCGTAGTGCTCTCCGTCAATGCACTTCTCGCACATGAAGCCATGCTCATTGGCATACATGGAGAGGGTGTCGAAGTCGATGTAGAGCCAGTCGAAGGGTTCTCCCTTGATGCCGCGGTATTGCATGCGGTAGTCAATCTCGCCATAGTAGGCACCGGCAAGGTTGATGTCGAAGGAACCATCCTCGTTCTCGAAGACATAACGGATATCGGAGGAATCGAGCAGCACCTGGCCACCAGGAGCAAGGATCTGCTTCAGGCGCATGAAGAACTCGGGCAGACGCTCTATCTTGCCCACAATGCCTATTCCGTTCATTGCCATGAGGATGGTATCGAACTTCTCGTCGAAGGTCTTGTCGAAGAAGTCCACAACTCTGGCATCTATGCCCCGCTGCTTCATCACGTCTACGGAAAGCGTGGATATGTCTATTGCCATCACATCCATGCCTCTGTTCATGAGTTCCAGGGAATGGCAACCGGAACCTGCACCCACATCCAGCACACGGCCACGGCACAGGCGCAGGGCTTCCTGCTCCTGTGGCGGCATGTCCTCCAAAGTCCTGAAAAGGGCATCTACAGGTATCTCGTCCTCATAGAACTGACTGGAAAACACTCTCAGCCTTGCTGCCCTGCCCTTGGCATAATACTCGGCAATGGCAGCACCCATGGGGTCTTTTCCTGTATCTAATGTAATTCTCATTTGTGGTTATGTTTTGGGGAATGTGAAGAGGATATTGGAGTAATAGGAGTAATAGGAGTAATAGGAATATTACGAATTAAGTAGAGAGGAAAGTAACAGCCAGCAGTAGGGACGCTGCGTGCAGCGTCCGAAAGACCTGCAACGTCCCTACCCCAGCTCATCCGCTCACCGCTCACCACTCACCGTTCATTTTATTTCATCAATTCCTTTACCGCCGCCTGAATCTGAGTGTCCACACCGCGGAGCATGTCCTCGGGTGTAACGTAGCACTCGATGTCGGGTTCCAGTTGCTGGTTCTCGAGATAGTTGCCGCGGTTGTCCTTGGTGCCCACCTGGGGTATGCCGAAGGTGTACTGGCCGATGTTCTCCCACCATACTGCGGTCATGGTACCGGGAACGGGAGCACCTATGAGTTTGCCTATACCCATTTCCTTGTAGAGCCAGGGAGTGCCGTGGGCATTGGAGTAGTTGTCCTCGCATACAAGCATGCACGATGGCTTCACCCAACGGTCAAAGGGGTCGTTGCCTATGAACTTGCCACGCGGGGTAAAACGTGAGTAGGCCTTGCCAGAGAGGGCTATGCATACATCGTTGTGCAACCATCCGCCACCATTGTGCCTGGTGTCTACGATAACGGCATCGCGCATACGGTTCTTCTCAGAAAGCAGGTTCTTGTAGAACTCGTGGAAGGAGGCGGCATTCATGGCTTCTATGTGTACATAAGCCAAACGTCCGCCGGAAAGGCTGTCCACCATGTGTTCGTTGCGACGAACCCATCGCTTGTAGAGCAATTCTTCCTGCTTGCCCCATGAGATTGGGCGTACCACTATCTCCTTCTTCTCGCCCTTGATGCTAAGGCGTGTGGCCTTGCCGGCCTTGCCGGCGAGCATGGGATAGTAGTCGGCACAAGCCTCTATCTTCTTTCCGTCTATGGAAGTGATGATGCTGCCGGCCTTGATGTCCTTGCACACATCCAGCGGACCGCCCGAAAGCACCTCTGCCACCCTGATGCCCTCGCCATGATATGTCTCGTCGGGGATGATGCCCAACTGAGCCACAGGCAATGAACTGGAGGGAGCATGATAACGGCAACCGGTATGGCTCACGTTGAGTTCGCCAAGCAGTTCGCTTGCCATCTCGGCAAAGTCATAACCGTTGTTGATATGGGGAAGGAAACGCTTGTATGTCGTGTAGAGGCGCTCCCAGTCGGCACCGTTCATGCCGGGGTCGTAGAGTTTCTCCTTTGTCTGGCGCCATATGTGCTCGAAGTTGTATGCCTGAGTCTTGGCTGGCTGTGTCACGGTGAATGCCTCGAACGGTATGGTCTTGACAGAAGCGGAATTGAGATTGAGTTGGCACAATGTACCGCCCTGACCGATGAAATAACAGGTGTTGCCACTCTTGTCAAGTTGGAACGAACGTGCATCTATGCGTTGCATCTTCAACTCCGTACGCTCCTCAACGAAGTCGCGGACCCAGAGAGCCATGTTGCCGTTGTGGGGGGCAAGATAATAGAGGCGTGTACCCTCGTTGTTCATCACCGCATCGGATAGGTGCGATGACTGGAATGTAAGGCGCATGGTACGGTCGTCGAGGTTGTCCAACTGAAGTTCCAGTGCCTCCACCTTCTTCTCCTTCTCGGTACTGTCCTTCTTCTCAGACTTCTTGTCCTTCTTCTCGGATTCCTCGAGCAGTGACCTGTCTTCCTTATTCATGCGGAACTTGTTGTAGGCTTCGTCATCGAAGAATGTGATATAGACATCGCGGTGTGCTCCCCAACTGCCATGGCTTCGATAGCCTGCCCTGTCGCTGGCAAAAATCATGGCCTTACCGCCCATGACCCAACGTGGACGCGAGTCGGTGTAGCCGCTTTGTGTCAGGTTGACGGGTTCGTCCTTACCCTCAGCATCTATAAGAGCAACGTCTACATTGTTCCATCCGCCATTGCCCATGTAGTTGGCCAAAAGCCACTTGCCGTCAGGACTCCAGGTGAAGTACTGGTCGCCGTCGGAATAGGAATATGTGTACTTGGCATCCATGGCGGTATGCATTTTACACGACTTGACATCTACAATACAGATGGCCTCCCTGTTCTGGAAGTATGCCACCTTCTTGCCATCGGGGCTGTATTGTGGCTGGAAACTGGTGGTAACGCCATCGGTAAGGCGACGTTCCTTCAGTTCGGTGCAATAGGTCATAACGGCTTCCTTGTCGTTCACTATCTCCGACTCGTAGATGCTCCATATACCGCCACGCTCGCTATCGTAAACCACAGCCCTGCCATCGGCACGGAAATCCACACAACGCTCGCGCTCGGGGGTGCAGGTTATCTGCTTTGTTGTGCTGAAGTCAATGGTGGTAACATACACGTCACCATTCAATATGAAGGCCACGTCCTTGCCCTTGGGAGATACGGCCACATGCGTGGCACCACGGGTGGTGAGGCTGCGTATCACCTTGTCAGTATCTATGTCAGTATTTATCTTTACTGGCACACGTACTGGTTCCTTGCCAGGCACCAGGGTGTAGAGTTCGCCGTCGTAGGCAAAGGAGAGCAGCCCATTGGACGAGATACTCAGATAGCGCACGGGGTTGCCCTTGAAACTGGTCAGTTGCCTGCTCACACCGCCCAGAGTGGAGTGGTACACGTTGAATGTACCGTCCTTCTCGCTCAGATAATAGTATCCCTTACCGTCGGGTGCCCATACGGGGTTGCGGTCCTCGCCGGCAAAGGTGGTCATGCGCTTGTACGCCCCACCCTCCTTCATGTATATGTCGCGCGCAATGCTACTGGTATGGTGCTTGCGCCAGGGATCCTCGTAGCCCTTTACATTATTATATAATATACGTCCGTCCGATGCTATGCTCACATGATCCATGGATATGGCCGAGAACAAGGTCTGTCGGCCACCAGTCTTGCTCACCTTGTACAGGCGTGTGAAGGTACCGCCGGGGAAGGTCAGTTCGCTCACCGTGGGATTGCCTGCACGGCGTATGAGCAAAGAATCGGCACCAAGCCATGCGGCAGGGTATTCGTTGAAGGAGTGTGTGGTCACGCGACGAGCCTGTCCGCCCTGTGCCGACACCACAAACACATCCATAGAACCCTCCCTGTTGCTTGCAAAGGCCAGTTCCTTGCCATCGGGGCTCCACAGAGGGTTGCCGTCATAACTGGTATTCGTAGTCAGTTGCTTTGCCTCGCCACCCACAGAAGGCACCGTGTAGATGTTTCCCATATAAGAGAAGGCTATACTATTGCCGTCGGGTGAAATGACACCGCCACGCATCCACAACGGATTCCCTGATTCGGCTCTTGCCAGCATACCTATCACGAGGCATGCAATAAGAGATAAGATTTTCTTGCTCATTGTATGTGTATTTTATGTAATGAAGTTCTTATCAAGAAGGTTCCCTCATAGAGTGTCCTAGGTCTTCCTAGGATTTCCTAGCACCTCCTATTTCCTCTATCATTCTTGTCAGCCTTTCGTTCTCTGCACGAAGAAAACGGTTCTCTTCCTCTATACGCTTGATGTACTCGTCCTGCGACTTGCGGTAACCGGTACGGGCGGCATACATCCGCTCTTTTATTCCGCCTTCGGTGACGAAGCGTTGTTCAAGTTTCTCCACATAGGCACACATCATCTTGTCCGTCTGGTGGCACAGGGTAAGCAACAGGTTGGCAAACTCCTCTGCATTCATTCTTTCCACTAAGGGAGCATAGTCCTCAAAATCGTTGTGCGAGTGGCAGAACTCCTTCAGACGCTCCTGTCTTGACTCCGTGGACGACCATAGGCACAGATGGCGCGTGTTAAGGAAATCCACATAATCCTCCCTAAGTTCCTGCAGACTTCCACGTGCCACGTTCAGCAGTTTTATCTCCATCTCCGAACTGGTCATGCCGTCCTCGCTACCCTCTATGATGTTCTGCTTTCCCGACCGTGCCGCCTGCACCATCTGGTCCACCGTGCGGTCGCCATGGGGAGGCAGGAAACGCCTGCAGAATTCCACCGTCAACTGAAAGATGGCATCGCTCTTGCGATAGAAGAACAGATTCTTCCACACAACAGCCTTCTTCAGCACCGTGCCCTTCGTATTATACTCCATGGCCTTTCTTTTCTTTGTAAGGGTTATTTTTTAGGGCTCCTAGGTTGTCCTAGGATTTCCTAGGGTTTCCTAGGTCTTCCTTTATTCACCTTGCCTCTGCTCTCACTTAATCACAACCTTTTTGCCACCTATGATATAGATGCCCTGGGGGAGGGAGGTGGGAGAAGCGGTGTTGCCTACGAGTTGGCCGCGGGTGTTGAAGATGGGCATGGGGCTGTTCTCTGCAGACGGGGGTGTGCAGGGAATGTCGATGATGCCTGTCTCCACATCATTCACGTATGAGAAGCGGAGTTTGTAGCCATAGATTCCGCTGGTTGGAAGTTTGTACTTGTCCAGCACGCCTGCACCGCAGGAACCGTTACCGATACCAAGTTGGGCATAGTCGAAGTTGGCATAAACCTTGTCGGAGGCATCCATATTCCACTGATGCAGATACTGGTGCTTGTACTCGTCGGTATAGTTGTCCACGGTAAGGTTCACCTGACCTTCTGTCTCCACACGGATACCCTTGCCCTCTTCGTTGAAGAATGTAATCCAGCGGAGGTCCTGGCGGTCGCCAGAGGTCTGGGGGCGGACATAGTCTACGTGGAAACCGCTTACGGGCAGTTCGTATATGCCAAGGTCGGAACCCTGCTTGCGGTCGATGGTGTTGTCCAGAGGTCCGCGGGCATAGTACTGGGTAAGGGACAAATCAGAATCCAACTCCATGAGCATGCCTATACGGCGGAGGTTGGTGCCCCTGACGGTATAAGAGGCGTCAAGGTCTACAGAACCATCGCGATTTACGGTATAGATGAACTTGTAGTTGCACAGGGTGCCGGTGGCATCCTCGGTAATAGTTACGGTAGAGCCGTCAGCGCTTGCACTGACACTGAACGACCTGTTATTTATACCGTTGCTTGTGCTATAGTATGGATCTGTTCCGTAGGGAGCATCGTTTTCTATCCAACGGTAATTGCTATAGGCAGGTGCCGTGGATGCATCCGCAGCATCGGGGATGACGCTGATGCCGCCCTGCTTCCACGAGGTAATGCCCTTGGAGGTGTCTACCGTCATGCTGATGTCCTGTCCCTCTATGGTATAGACGGAACCGCTGTTTGTAAGTGTGAGGGGTGTACCTGCGGTATTGTCGGGAGCAGACAGGGGAGTGCGCCCGGTCAATGCACATTGCGTGCTTGCTATGGCATATCCCTTTTCCGCCCATGAAGTTGGCTCTGCCAGGCATACGGAGAGGTTGAGGAGATATTCGCCCTCCTCGGATACGGAACCATAAGGTATGGCAATGTCCTCTGACTCGCCTGAGGGTATTGAAGGAAGGACAATAGAACCGTCGGCCACATCCCTACCGTTAAGCAGGAGTTTCCATTCCAGAGTCATTCCCTCCAGATTGATGCTTTCGTACTTGTTGGTAACAGTTACGGTACCGTTTGTCTGGTCAACATCAGAGAACTTTATATGCTGGTATATACGTCTTACCTCTGCCAGTTTGCCGGTGGGCTGGCGGTCGGCGGTGATTATACCGTTGTTCACGAAGTTGCCCTGATGCGGTGCTTCGGGATAGTCGTTGCCGTTGCGATACTTGTTGAAGCCGTTAACTTTCAGTTCGCCGTCCTTTATGTCCTGTGGGTCAACGATTGCCTGGTCTACCCAGTCCCAAATGCAACCGCCCATACCGTTCTTGCTGTTCTCCATCACCTCCCAGTATTCCATCAGGTTGCCCACGGAATGACCCATGGCATGGGCATATTCGCACATGAAATAGGGTTTGCCCACATAGTCCACATAGGACTGGACAGTGGGTACGTCCCTATACATGACACTATAGATGTCCGTGGGGGAAGTTCCGGCACGAGTGGCACCCTCGTAATGTATGGGACGAGGATCAAGCGCACGTGCTGCATCGTAGGCATAGTTGAAGTTCTGTCCGCCGTCGCTCTCGTTGCCAAGACTCCATGACACTATGCTGGAGTGGTTTCTGTCGCGCAGGACCATACGTGTGACACGGTCCACTATGGGAGCACGCCATGTGGGAGAGGTGTGTATGCGTCCACCGTCTGTCCAGTTCTTGTGGAACTCCACATCGGCCTCGTCCATGTGATACATGCCAATGTAGTCCATCATGGCATTCATCTTTGGGCTGCGGGGATAGTGGCTTGAACGGAGTATGTTTACATTTGCCTGCTTCATCAGCACAAGATCCTTCCACATGGTCTCTATGCCGACGGTACGTCCCGTAATGGGATGGGTATCCTGGGCATTCACACCCTTCATGAGCACACGCTTGCCATTGACAAGGAACTGGCTGTTCTTGATGGTAGCCGTGCAGAATCCATATTTTGTGGCATGCACGCTTTCCTCATTGCCATCGGCATCCTTCTGTACAACCTCCACGGTATAGAGTGTGGGAGAATCGCTTGTCCATGGCTTCAGATCGCTGAGACCCTCGAACACCACGTCAAGAGTTTTTGAAACCTCTGTATTTGTGAAATCTGCACTGCCTGTCTGTGTCAGGAGAACATTGCCGTCGGGTGAAATGAGGCGCACTTCATACTGCTTGCTTACGGTAAGGCTGTCCCTGTTGTCCAGGGCAAGTTTAACACTCATATTGCCTGACGTGGCATCATCGGAAAGACTGCTTGATATGTAATGGTCCCTTACGAATACCTTTGGTACTGCCATCAGATAGACATCGCGGTGGATACCGCTCATGTGCCACATGTCCTGGCCTTCAAGGTATGAACCGTCTGTCCAACGGATTACACGGACGGAAAGGTTGTTGTCGCCCGTACGTACATGTTTGCTGATGTCGAACTCGGCATCCATGTTTCCTCCCTCGGTATAACCAACATAGTTTCCGTTCACCCATACATAGGCGGCAGAGTATATGCCATCGAAGTGCAGAAGTATGCGCTCCTTGTCCCAACCCTCGGGCAAGGTGAAGTCCCTGCGGTAACTGCCCACGCTGTTCTTCATGCCATTCTTCATGGCTATGTACGGAGGATTGTCGGCAAAGGCATAATCCACATTTATATAATAAGGTGTACCATAGCCTTGCATCTCCAGACATCCGGGTACCGTTATGTCATCCCATGCAGAAGCATTCACATCATTGCCATAGAACTCCTCCTGAGGCATTGTGTACTCGTCGTCAAGAGTATTCCATATCAGTTTCCATGTTCCGTTCAGGCTCATCCAACGGTTGCTTTGAGTGGGATCAAGCCATGCCTTCTGATAATGGGCATCGGCACGCATGGCATCTGTACTCTGGTAGGGGATGTATGTGGCATGTCCCTTTTCCTTGTTCTGCTCGAACACCTTTTCATCCTGCCAGAAGATACCTTGCGGAAGATTGGCATTGTTTACCTTAGTGAAGGTGAAATGGGTGTCGGTGCTTCCGCTCTCCTTGGTAAAATACAACTCCTTGTCGGCACTCACCGCCAGATAATAGTATTCAAAGGATGGAGACCACTTGCTGCCTATGTTCTTGCCCACTTTGAGTTGGTATGCGTTCTCCACATCCTCAACCTCCAGTATCTCGAACATCTGGTTCCAGTTGGCGTTTTTCTCATCATAACTCTGACTCCACTGAAGAGGCTTTCCAGAACTCTCCATGGCTGCGTCTATGCACTTGCCACAACTTTCGTTGAGCAACTGATACCAGGTAGTGCTTCCACTCTGGTACATGGGTATGCTGAGTTTCCACATCTGGCCGTATGCCTTTTCGTCGGCTTCTTCAACTATTATAAGCGCATCGTTATCGTTACTGCCTCCGTTGGACAGAACAAGGTTGGTGCTCAGGCTTCGGATCATGTATGTGAAATATGGCAAAGGAATGTAATTGTCCTCTGCACTGACAATCTCCTTTAACTCAAAGTAGGTGCTGGTATTGGTAAGATCGTTCATCATCCAGAGTTCACCGTTTTCGTATTCTGTCAATACCTTGCCAGGGTCTCCGGCACAAAGTAACTGTATGGCAGAACCTGCTATGCCAGGGGAGTGGATATTGAACACCTGGTTCTGATTGTTGAGGTTTGGTTTCCAGTGAAGCAGTTTGCCTGGATTCTTACTCTCCAGTGCCATGTCTATGGCCAACTTGGAACCAATGTTGTAGAGTCCGTACGTACCCTCTGTTCCATCGCTGATAAGTGCCCACATCTGGCTCTTGTCGTTCTCGTCCATACTTCCCATCACGATAGGAGCATCGGGATTATAATTGCCATTGTTGGTAATGGCCTTACCTGTATTTGTGGATACAATACGGTACACACTGCCAACCGTCTGCGCATGTATACCCAAGGCAAATGTGCATGCCATTAAGGCAATGTACAGACGTCTGCCTGTTGATTTTCTCTTTTCATTCATAATATCAGTCAAGTTTTGGTGTTTATACTAATTAGTTTTACTCAAGTTGATTTATATTGTAATTGCCGGAATGACCTTATCAATGACATTATAAGTGCATACAGACCTCCAACCTATTTGAATATTTGCTTCTTGCCGTCCACTATATATACACCTTTTACGGGTGTCGCAACACGACGTCCGCTCAGGTCATAGATGACATTATCTGTGGTCTTGTTAGCACCGGAAATATCATATATGCCAGACGGTATTATGCCAAATACCTTGTACATGAAATCATTGTATGCCTTCTGTAATTCCTCATAATCCTTATCTGTTGCCTCTGAGGGTAATGGCAACATGGCTTTCATCAAAGCCTGAGCCTCGGATTCGGCATTTTTGATAATGTAGTACTTCTGGACGTCGTATATCTGCATTTCACCAATGTGGAAGAAACCTGCGCTTCCACCATTAAGACTTCCGGATGTCTTTTTCTCAAGCAGGCGGATAGACGAATATGCCTTAGGCAAAGTGAATGAGGCTATAACCGTTTCGTATTGGCTGGTATACGGCAGAGTCAAGTTGGCTACCATTTCGGTTTCCGCCGAAGTACCGCTACCGCTCACTACTCCCAATATCTGTGCTTCGATAAGATGATGACCATCGGTGTCGCTTCTGCGGCCGTAGTGCATAATTACGTCACCAATTGTTCCTTCGGGCAGTGCAATTTCAAGATAGTGGACACCATCCTGAACGCTTCCAGTACTCCATGCAGAGTGCCAGAATGTATTCTGTTTACCGTCTAAAAGATTGTTAAGCGAACCTTCATTAGGTTCGGTGTAGGGAGAAGAAAACTGACTATTACTGGTAATGAGTTTATTGCCTTGACCACAGGAATCCAACGCATGTTGTGCCTTTGATTTCAGTAAAGCAAAGGCTTTTGCAAGTTCACTTTCCTCTTCTGGCAATGTGGAAGCATTTGTATCATATTTAGGTGTTATCTCAAATATGGCAGGAACTTCGGAACCCTGCCATTCCATACGAATAGCCGAAGCCTTGGGATATGCGGAAAGGTCTATGTACTGACATGGCTCGCCGAGAGTTCCGACACTGGTCCAGCGTTCTCCGTCTTCAGTGACGCTTATGGTTGTCTGTACGGAAGATAATATACTATATAAGGTAACACCCTGTACATTGAAATGTCTATTGAAGAAGTATGTTATCGGACTTGTTGCAGTGGCAGGTATCCCTGTCTGTGCATTGTCGTCGGTAAGTTCATCCACCTCCTTGTTTTCTGCATCCATACATTCTGACAACGTACTGTTCTGTTCGTGTTGTCTGTTTACCTCTATCTCGTACAAGCGCATCCAATTACTGGTGTTGGCAGTAAAAAGTCTAAGGCGTATATATCGTGCTGAAATTCCTGCTCCGTCAAAATCACAATAGACCATCTCATCGCTGTAGGTAACGTTCTGTTCAAGGTCAATATTCCAGTTGTATGTGTCTGTGCCCATGACTTTGAGGTTTGCCCATTTGCTTCCATTTGCCGAATATTGTATTCTGGCCACGTTGGGATAGTCCCCGTTTACTGTACCCATGCAGAGTCTTACATCGTGCAGTATAGTTTCCGTACCCAAGTCCAGAGTGTACGTATCGCCTGTCTGCTGGTTACGGTTCAGACAAGTGTATGTGTCGTATTTGCCGTCTACCATAAATGCTGCGGTGTGCCCGTCGTAGATATTGCCCTCTGGAAGAGTCACACTTTGGGCTTTGGCTTGGACGGCGATATTAAATGAGAATATATCCTCCGAAAGGGTAAACTCCTTTATTCCCTTGTCTGTATCGTTCAGGAATATGAAGTATGCTACGTGCTCCTGAGGCAATTCTGATGTGGATGCCAACTTTTTCCATTCCTTGCCGTTAGTGCTGTATCTGGCATATGGAAGGAGTTCTTCAGTAATATTTATTTTGTCCAGGAGAATAGGCTCACTAAGTCGCACACCTACGTACTTGTTGACGTCAAGATTGCTTGTAGGCAAGGTCAAAAATATTTTACCTCCACTAATGGTTAGAGTTGGGTTAAGCAGTGGAGAATTGCTAACCACTGTTGGTGCGCTTATATCTGTTGGGTCGCTGAAATATGTATCAATGCTTCTTTCTTTCAGGTATGAAATGAAGGGATACAGGTAGAGTCTTGATAACTGAGCCTGACGACTACTTACACTGATGCTGTTGCCCATACCCTCTAACGCATATGCGGTGTAAAGGGTGCTGTTGTCCAAAGATATAAGACTATCGCTCACTTCCTTAACGCTCAGCCAGTTCTGTACATGTCCATCCTCTTGATTGTCCAAAATGCCAAGCATCTTTTCTATGACGATGGAATATGTGTGCAGAGTATGTAGCCAGGGAGCAATGTCGGCGTACAAAAGGCGGTCGCTATGGATTTCAGAGTCCTTCAGGGTAATCACCTTCTCGCAATCGGTCCTTATCTTCTGTATTACGGCAATGAGGTCCGAAGAGTTGGGGAGACCGCTTTCCAAAGAGTTCTTGTAATTATTTATCAGTGTCTGCATGCTCTGTGGTTCGTTCCAGCGCAGATAGTAGGTAATGTCGTGATATGCCTGACGTACATCCTCATTCTTGATGATGGTCTTGAAACTGGCTTCCCAACTTTCCTGATTCTTGAAGCCGGAATTGTTCCATGCATAGTCAGCAATAGAGAACAGCGATGTCTTAGATACCTGTCCCTGTTGCATGGGATTGGCTACTATACCCTGGCAGTTGTTCAACTTTGATGGAAGGCGTTCGCCACTGCCCACGGCAGGCATATCCGCGAAGTTGCCATACATGTCCATGGGGTAAATCTGTGCATCTGCATTGTCGTTACAGGGATAGTTCCACCACCATGACATGGCTCTGCCAAATTCGTTCATTATGGTTATAGTATGGTCATTATTAGGAACTGACCATACACCCTGACCAGTGGAATAAACCGTAATATAAGAGGGAATCTTGCCAAGAGCTGTCATGAAACGCTGGCGCTGGTCAACACTATTGGCAAAACTATTACAATAAATCTGCGGAACGAAGTGAAGAGGACGCACGGTATCCTCCGGTGCAGAACTTTCTGTATTCCATTTCTTTTCTATTTCCTTTTGCAATTGGGTAAGGCGGTCGGCATTCTTCTTCATATCCGCATCGCTGGATGGAATGCTGACATCATCAACGAAAACACCGAATTGGCGAATACCTAATTCGTGCATCTTCTCGAATTTGCTCATGATATCGCTGATGACGGTATTGCTGCCTAAAAACTCGTTACCCGGATGAATGGCCCAGATGAAGTTCACTTTTGTTTCCTCGCTCACCTTGGCAAGGTCGCGCAACATATCCTGTGTCAACCATCCGTTTTTCTCCTGTTCTGCAGAAATGGTGGTAGGATACGGATCTTTCCACATCTGTGAATGATAGGGATCGCTCTTTGCACCGAACATGTAGGTATTCATCTTGAATCGCATCATGTAACGCATTAAATCCTTTTTCACGTCCACACTATACGGGTAACCATAGTAGCCTTCTACCAAACCGCGGTTCTGTTGGTCGGCATAGTCATAGATGGTAGTAAAGTCCAATGCATTGTCGTGCATCTGTTCCAACATCTGCTCCAAAGAGGCCAAGGCATAGAACACGGCGTTGGTGTGCTCTCCTAAAATGGTTATTCCATCAGCATTTACCTTGATGGCATGACGGTCAAACCTATCAGCCTTCATAATGCTTTCCTTTTTTAATGCCAAGGTTTCGTATGCATAAGTTTCCACATTCTCAGAACTGCCTATGGTTCCCAAGCGAAATGTTACGTTTTCTGCATCAGTGGTTCCTTCCACGGCCTCAATGCCATGTTGTGACAGGACATCTGCCAGTCGCTTCTTGGTCATAAGATCTATGGTACTCTCATACACCACATTAACCTTATTGGTTATTGTCAAACTACCGCTGTTCATTGTTACTGAACGTGGGATGGGATAAATGACATACTTATCGGCATGCGCATACATGAAATGAACAGACAACAATAAAGTTATCATTACTGCTCTCAACATAAACTTCTTAATCATAAATATTATTATTATGGTGTGTAATATTAACGCGTGTTCAACGAATTCACATTATTTATATTCGCCTAAATTCTTGCAATACTTGCCTCCGAACATGCAATAAAGGCCGAGCAATACGAAGGGAACACTGAGTAACTGACCCATGTTGAACGTCATGGACGATTCAAAGTCGACCTGGTTCTCCTTTGTGAACTCAATGAATATTCTGGAAAGGAATATGAGGAATATGCATAAGCCAAAATAGAAGCCGGAACCCACACGGATGTCAAACAAAGGCTTCTTTTCCTTGTTCACTCCCTTTATGCCAAGGGAGCGGCGGTATATCGCCCAACCTATGAAGAAGAATACTGCATAGCATAGTGCCTCGTACAACTGACCGGGATGACGTGGATGCATGTCCACACGCTGGAAGATGAATGCCCATGGCACATCGGTGGGACGGCCTATAATTTCCGAGTTCATCAGATTGCCCAAGCGTATGGCACAAGCACAGATGGGGGTGACTATGGCCACATTGTCCAATACGTGCATCAGATTCAACTTCACCTTACGGCAATAAAGTATTATAGCCAGCATCAGGCCCAAAGTGCCGCCATGCGATGCAAGACCCTCATAACCCGTAAAGTGCCATTCGCCATCGGCAAACTTGCGTATAGGCAGGAACATCTCCACAGGATGGGAAAGGAAATACTCAGGTTCGTAGAAAAGGCAATGGCCGAGTCGTGCACCTATGAGTATGCCGAGGAAGCAATAGACGAACATGGGTTCAAACTTGTCCTCACCCAACTTCTGCTCCTTGAACAAATAGTGCATCAACTGGTACACGGCAAAAAGACCTATGCACCATAAGAGCGAATACCACCTCACCTCTATAGGGCCAAGGCTGAAGGCCACTATATCTGGATTCCAAAGTATATATGCAGGAATTGTCATACCTTATACATTGAAGCGGAAGTGCATGATGTCACCGTCCTGAACAACATATTCCTTGCCCTCTACACCCATCTTGCCGGCTTCGCGAACGGCGGCTTCGCTTCCGTAATGGATATAGTCGTCGTACTTGATAACTTCGGCACGGATGAAACCCTTTTCAAAGTCGGTGTGGATGACACCTGCGCACTGGGGTGCCTTCCATCCACGGCGGAAGGTCCATGCCTTTACCTCCATCTCGCCGGCGGTGATGAATGTCTGCAAGGTGAGAAGGCTGTATATGGCCTTGATAAGGCGGTTGCATCCGCTCTCGGTCAATCCCATGTCCTCAAGGAACATCTGCTTCTCCTCGTAGGTTTCCAGTTCGGCAATGTCGGCCTCCGTCTGTGCACTGATGATGAGCATTTCTGCCTCCTCGTCCTTTATTGCTTCTGCCACACGGGCGGTGTGCTCGTTGCCGGTGGAAGCGCTCTTGTCGTCAACGTTACATACATAAAGTACTGGCTTGGCCGTGAGGAGGAACAGGGACTTGGCCGCTGCCTGCTCGTCCTCCGTCTCAAACGATACGGTACGTGCACTCTTGCCTTCAAGCAGAACCTTGCGATAGGTGTCTATGACGTCCATCTCTATCTTTGCTGCCTTGTCGCCACCCACACGGGCAGCCTTTTCAACACGCTTGGCACGATTCTCCAGTGTCTCCAGGTCCTTCAACTGAAGTTCCATGTCAATGATTTCCTTGTCGCGGACAGGATCTACGCTACCGTCTACGTGAACGATACCGGAGTCGTCGAAGCAACGGAGCACATGTATGATGGCATCGCACTCGCGGATGTTGGCAAGGAACTGGTTGCCCAGACCTTCACCCTTGCTGGCTCCCTTCACAAGACCTGCTATGTCCACTATATCGCATACGGCCGGTACTATGCGGCCGGGCTTTACTATTTCTGCCAACTTGGTCAGACGCTCGTCGGGCACACTGACCTGTCCCAACTGGGCATCAATGGTGCAGAAGGGGAAATTGGCCGCCTGTGCCTTGGCGCTCGAGAGACAATTGAACAATGTTGATTTGCCCACGTTGGGCAGTCCTACAATACCTGCTTTCATCTTATTATCTTTTATTATATTATTATCTGTTGTGTTATCTTATATTTATTTATTCATAGCACGGTGTTGAGTTTCCTGAGACTCTCATACTCTCCTACCACCCAGATGGTGTCCATGCTCTGTATTATACGTTCTGGACTTGGAGACACGAGATTTCCTGACTCATCTTCAAAACCTATGACCGTGCAATGATATTCCTGTCTTAATCCGCTATTGGCTAAAGTCCTGCCTATAAAGGCTGACCCGTTGTTAAGTGTGTACCTCCTGATTGTAAGAGGTTCTGCCTGTAATGTGTCGTTGATACCTGTTGTTTCGGTGTACATCTTCTGGCGTATAGATTCTATGCTTCTATCGTCGCCAACCACTTCAAGTACATCGCCGGGGAATATCATATTCTCCCCGCCGGGTATGTTTATACGAACCTTTCCGCGTACTATGGAGGCTATGTGCACATTGTTGTGCCTGCCGAAGTTAAGGGCAGAGAGTTTCTTGCCTGCCCATTTGCTTAATTCTGGTACGGTGAGACGTGCAAGATGTATGTCGCGACCGCGAAGCATGCGCGAATAACTGCATACGCTATTCTCCCTTCGTCGGAGGTTCTGCTTGAAAGTACGCTCTATACGTATGCTTACCATCTTGATAAGCCTGCTCCATATTATTAAACCCATTATCAGTGCAGAAAGCGCTATGTCTATATACAATGGCATGTCGCTACTGTACTCTATCACACTATATATGATTCCGGCACTGAGAATGAACCTTATCAATATGGTGAGGTTTATGAAGAATACGTGCATACCGCCCTGTTCACGAAGGAACTGTACCTCCATACTATGGTTCTTGCGCATAACCACTGCCCTGAGGAATGGGGAGATGAATATCACTATAAGCGGAATGCAATATGCACCTATGAGAGGTTTCAGTGTTGCAAGGCCGAAACCCACGAAGGCAGAGGAAAGAACCAGATATGATACCGTCTGATAGCACAGGGCCTGCAGAAGGGCTTTCCACGTACCTATAATATTCTTGCGCATTACGTTCATGCTGCCGAATATGTTCTTCCTGCCGTGGATATTGCCCTTTATGCCACTTACCGCGCCATAATTGATGTTCCTCTCCAACATCCTGCTTACGGGATCGGACAACTTTATCATATATGGTGTTATGAACGTTGTGATGATACTTACCGCCACTACTATCGGATAGAGTTTACCGCTTGTTACGCCAAGTTGCTCACCAAGCACGGCCAGTATGAAGGCAAACTCGCCTATCTGCACCATGGAAAAACCGCTATGAACACTATCGCTCAACGAACTTCCAGTAAGGAGATAAGACAATGTGCCTATTATCATCTGACCGAACACTATACTTATAGTCAACACAAGTATCACTGGCCAATATGCTAAGAGAACCTCTGGATTTACCATCATTCCCACACTTACAAAGAAGATGGCACCAAACAGGTCCCTGACAGGTTCCACCGCCTTCTCTATCTGTTCGGCCTCTACCGTCTCTGCCAATATGCTACCCATCATAAAGGCTCCAAATGCAGGGCTGTATCCTGCATGTGTGCTGATGAGCACAAGCAGGAAACACAAGGCAAGGGACACTATCATGAGGGTCTCCCTGTTCATGTAACGCTTGTAACGTTTCAATAGTATTGGAAGAATGTATATTCCAACCAAGAACCATATCAACAGCACACTGGACAAACCAAACAGACTTTCCATCAGTGCCATGCCCTCAAACCTTCTTGTGGCGGCAATGGTGCTCAGAACCACCATAAGCAGGATGCCAAGTATATCCTCAATGATTAGCACGGAGAGTACGTTTCCGGCAAAATGCTTGTGCCGGAGACCCAAATCATCGTATGCCTTATATATAATGGTGGTACTGCTCATTGCCAGCATGCCACCAAGGAACATGCTGTCCATACTGTTCCACCCGAACAATCCTCCTGCTACATTGCCAACACCTATCATTCCTGCCATAATAAGGCATGCACAGATGATGGGCGACACTCCCATTTGGATTATCTTCTTGAAAGAGAATTCAAGGCCCAGGGTGAACATCAGGATAATCACACCTATCTGTCCCCATTGCTCACATTCGTCCATATCTCCTATGGTGGGAGTATATGGCATATAGGGTCCTGCAAGAAAACCGGCAACTATGTAGCCAAGTACAAGAGGTTGCTTTAGTTTCTTGAACAAAACCGTAGTGACTCCCGCCACTATGAGTATGTATGCAAGGTCGGTTATCAGTGTAGGCAGAGTTTCCTGCATTTCCTTTTCTATATTATGCTATACTGGTTCCTTTCTTATTCTATATATATTATATGTTGGATCGCATCGTATTGCAAAGGGAATGACAATGTATTGTCAGAGCCTTTGCAATGTATTGTCAGAGCCTTTGCAATGTATTGTCAGAGCCTTTGCAATGTATTGTCACGGCCTTTGCCTCGGGAAGTGATTGCCTTTGCTTCGGGAAGTGATTGCCTTTGCTTCGGGAAGTGATTGCCTTCGCCTCGGGTCAAGGGATTAAAGACCCAGTTTCTCGGATATTTCCAACATGCGGTTGATGGGACGTATGGCCTTCTCTGCCACCTCGGCATCCACGTGTATCTCCGGTGCCTCGTTCAGGAGACAATCGTAGAGTTTCTGCATCGTGACGAGTTTCATGTAAGAGCACTCGTTGCATGCACATGTACTGTCGCTTGGAGGAGCAGGGATGAAAGTCTTCTCGGGGCATGACTTCTGCATCTCATGAAGGATACCGCTCTCGGTGGCCACAATGAATACCTGTGCAGGGTCATTGATGCTATACTTCAGAAGAGCCGCAGTACTGCCTACCTTGTCGGCAAGTTTTACCACCGTGCCCTTGCACTCTGGATGAACAAGCACCTTGGCATCGGGATACTGCTTCTTCAGTTCCAGTATCTTCTCCACCGAGAATTTCTCATGCACATGGCATGCACCGTCCCAAAGGAGCATGTTCCTGCCCGTTATACTATTTATATATCCACCCAGGTTGCGGTCGGGGCCGAAGATGATGGGAGTGTCCTGAGGGAGCGACTCCACTATCTGGCGGGCATTGCTGCTGGTCACCACTATGTCGGTAACGGCCTTGGTGGCAGCCGTGGTGTTTACATAACTTATAACGGTATGACCGGGATGCTCTGCCACGAACTCTGCAAACTTGTCGGCAGGGCAACTCTCCGCCAGGGAGCAGGTAGCCTCCAGATCGGGAACAAGGACTTTCTTGTCGGGACAGAGTATCTTGCTTGTCTCGCCCATGAAGTGCACGCCACACATTACTATTATATCAGCATCGGTGGTTGCAGCCTTCTGTGCCAGAGCCAGTGAGTCACCAACGAAATCGGCTATGTCCTGTATCTCACCGTCGGTGTAGTAGTGTGCCATAATCACCGCATTCTTCTCACGGCACATCCTGCGTATTTCCTCTTTAATGTTCATATTATTATCCTTTTTTATTTAATTTCTATATCTATGATGATAATGATAGGGTGTTGATAGTGTAGATAACTTATGTTGCCATATCATCTAATGTGCTAATACTTCGTTCTTTGCATGCTTTTACATCCATGTAGATAAGGGTTGAAATAACCGTGTTTATAGCCTTTTTGCCTATGTTTATAACTATTCTTTCCCGTTTTTGTTATCATGAATATCAGTGTTATGCAAGGCTTTTGAACATATTTATCAACACGAATGTAGATAACTTTTCTGCATGAAATCCCATATTATCATGCCTGCCGTGACGGAAACATTCATGCTGTGTTTGGTTCCGAACTGTGGTATTTCCAGGCATCCGTCGGCCATGTCCACTATGTGCTGCTGAACACCCTTCACCTCGTTGCCCATGATGATGGCATACTTCTTTTCTGGTTCTGGATGGAAGTCTTGTAGCATGGTGCTGCCTTCGCATTGTTCCACCGCCATGATGGTGTATCCTTCCTTGCGAAGCCATTCAACGGCATCCTCGGTTTGCTTGAAGTATTTCCATTCAACGGTGTCTTCTGCACCAAGGGCTGTCTTGTGTATCTCCACATTAGGCGGTGTGGCGGTAATTCCGCAAAGGCATATTCCTGCAAGCCTCATGGCATCTGCCGTACGGAAGACACTACCAACATTGTATAGGCTGCGGACATGATCCAATACCACCACCAAGGGGTTCTTGTCAGCCGCTTGAAACTCTTGCGGAGTTATGCGGTTCATTTCCGTTACCTTCAGTTTTCTCATTTCTATTTTATTTTGGACCCCTCCCCGACCCTCCCGCAGGGGGAGGGAGAGGTTACCATTAACTGTTTACTATATATTCCCTCCCTTGCGTAGGGGTAAGGGGGTGGGTCTTACTCAAATCAGACCCTTTTCAACCTGTTGCACTACCCTTTCCACGAGTTTGTCATCATTCTCCGGATCATATTCTTTTTTCAGCGATGCACGGAATGTCCATGCAAACACCTGATAGAATGCTGCACGTGCAGGACCGAGGAATGCCTTTACTATTTCGTATGAACTCTGGTTGCACTCCCTGTCCACAAGTTTTATAAGCAGTTTGCCTTGCGAGTAGGTAAGTTTCTTCATTATGGGCGTGTACTTTTTCTTTATCTCTATTTCCACGGCCTTTATGTGTGCCTCCTTGCTCTTCTCATCGGGAAGCATTTCCAGGGTTTCGTATGTTTCCTTTATAAGTGCATTGACCTGTTGTGCAAGCGGAAGCACTTTCTTCACGTTATATACAAGCCTGTTGTATTTCTGCCTTTGCCTATTGTTCTTGAACTTCAATGGTGCATATACGGGCAATTCGGGAAGCAGGTATTGATACATGGTGTCGCCCTCTAATATATAGGGTTCGCGAAACATGTACCTTTGCAATCTTAATTCGTATCTGATAGTGTCAATTCCATCCACAACAATGAAATCCTCCATGTCCTGTGCCTTTGCCATGCTACAGAACATTGCGAAGAATATCACCGCTATGGTATGTATCGACTTCATCAATCCCTTTTTTTAATTGCCTAATAACTTACGCTCGTATCAAATCCTGCCTTGCGTATTTTCTCTGCTATGCCGTCCATAGTTTCACGGCTTGCCTTTTCCAGGCCTTCGGTTGGCCACTCTCTGTCCAGAGTGTATATCATCACCTGTCGTGGCTTTATCTTTTTCAGTGCTTCTATGTATGGTTCAATGTATTCGTCCTTGCAGTTGTCCACGGACACCATGTTTCCGTCCTTGCCCTTGATATTGCCTTTCATGAACATGGTTTGTATTACAGCATGCCCATTCATTTCGGCAAGGCGTTCTATTATGCTCTCAACATCATACTTTCCGGCAGGTTGGTCAACCAGTTCTATGTATTCCGGAGAAACGGTATCAAGTTTCATCAGTGCATTGTCCACCCTCATCAGTGCGCTGAACACTTCCTTGCGATGTATCTGCGTGCTGTTGGACAATACCGTAACCTTTGCCTTTGGAAAGTATTCATCGCGAAGATGCAGCACTTTGTCCACTATCTCTGGAAAGTTCGGGTGCATGGTAGGTTCGCCATTGCCTGAGAAGGTGAGAGTGTTCAGGTCTTCTCCACACTCCTTCATTGCCGCCAACCTTTCCCTGAGTTTGTATTCTATCTCCCCAACCGTAGGCAAAGGTTTGCTTGGCCGGTGGTCTTTGTTCAAACCGCATTCGCAATATACACAATCAAACGAACACCATTTGCCATCATCCGGCATAACGTTTATGCCAAGTGATATGCCGAGCCTTCTGCTCTTTACTGGTCCGAATATTGGTGATCTGTGCATCAATGTCATATATGTTTTTACTTTTTATAGAAACTGGGCATAAACAGGAACAATACGGTGTATATCTCCAGACGTCCCACCAGCATGTAGAAACTCATCAGCCACTTAGCAACAGAGTGTATCTCAGAGAAGTTGCTGGCAGGACCTGTGAGTCCTGCACCAGGTCCTATGTTGCTCAATGCTGTTATGCTGCTTCCTAATGCCGTTACTATGTCTATTCCCATATACGACATTATGATAACTCCTGCCATAACCAGTGCCATGTAGATAATTACGAAGCAAAGCGTACGTCTCATCCTGTCATTGTCCAGTACACGTCCTCCAAGGTTTACGCTAAGAACTGCTCTCGGGTGAAGTTGTTTGATGAATTCGTTTTGTATGGCTTTCATGGCCACCACGAAGCGTACCACCTTTATACCACCTGCCGTACTGCCGGCACACGAGCCTATTATCATAAGTATCAGTGTTGGCATAAGGTACACGTCTCCCCAGGCAACATAGTCAAACTTAGTGGCGGCATATCCAGTACTGCTTATGGTACTTGTTACATGGAATAAGGCACTACGGAACTGCTCTTCAAATCCTACGGGCAATGCATAAAGGCTTTCTGATGTATGCGATGCAAAGTTGAAAAGCAGCACGAACACCACCACTGCCGTCAGTACTATCTTCACGAAGGCGTTCAGTTCTTCGTTGCTTCTTATTATGTCCCATCTTCTGATTATTGCATAGTAGAACATACCGAAGTTAAGGCTTGAAAGGAACATGAAAACCGATGCCACATACTCAATGTATGGCGAGTTGTAGTACGCTATGCTTGCCGTGTGTGTGGAGAACCCGCCTGTTGCCGTAGTGGTGAATGAATGGCAAATGGCATCAAAGGCATTCATGGGACCTGCATAGTAGAATAACCCGCAAATTATGGTAAGTACCAGGTATATCATCATCAGACGTCTGGCTGTAGTGGCAATCTTCGGACTCAGTTTGTCCATACCTATTCCCGACGTCTCTGCAGAGAATATCTTGTTGTTGCGCATTTCTACTGTAGGTACCAGGGCAAAGGTAAATACCACTATACCAAGGCCACCCATCCATTGCGTTATGCATCGCCAGAACTTAAGTCCTTGGCTGAGTCCGTCTACATCCGATATAACCGAGGCTCCTGTGGTTGTGAATCCCGACATGGCTTCGAACATGGCATCATCTATACTCATTCCTGCCAGTAACATGTATGGTATCATGCCTATCAATGAGAAGAGCACCCACGTCAGTGTCACCACCATGAAACTGTCGGCACGGGAGAAGTATTTTCCCTGGTCTTCGCTGGCATGCCTTGCCTTCCACTTGCCTATGCTCAGTGTTATGCCGCCTATCACGAAACTCAGTGCGGCACACGACATGAACACCCACCAGTCTTCCTCTTTATAGAAGAAACTGACGGCGCCCGTTATCAACAGGAATACCGATTCCAGTTGGAGCAATGTGCCGAATATGCTTTTCTTCATTCAGTGTTTTCTTTATCGTGTTCTCACGCTCGTTAGATTTCAGTTTTGCGTTTCCGTTTTCTTTGTCCCTCTAAGATAGGGGGCGAAGAGGGTCTTTAGAATAATGACTGAATGTCATTCTATGCTCTCTGAGGGGAGCACTACCCAGTGCTACGCTGGGGGAGGTAATGCCGAGTCCGCTTTTTTTTCGGACACGGCATGCCGTGTCCCTACCTTGTTTACTCGCAGATTTCCGTTTTCCGTTTTAATCCCTCTTCGCGGTCTTTTCCTCCTTGTTGCTCGGCATAATCAAAATAAATTCTGCTTCTGCTCTCGCTTCCGTTTTCTTTGTCCCCCTAAGATAGGGGGACGAGGAGCAACGCTCCGGAGGGGGTATGCCCTAACAGATTTCCGTTTTCCGTTTTCCGTTTTCCGTTTTATCATAAGCGTGCTTCGGATAGTCAATGGTGTAGTGCAGTCCTCGGCTTTCCTTCCTTTCCAGTGCGTGACGTGTTATCAGATAACCCACGTTTATCATGTTTCTCAGTTCGCAGATGTCCTTGGTGGGCTTCACTCTCTTGAAAAGATGTTCCGTTTCCTCGAACAGAAGGTCAAGGCGTTCCCATGCACGGTGAAGCCTGAGGTCGCTTCTTACTATACCTACGTAAGTAGACATAATCTGGTTCACCTCCTTCATGTCCTGTGCTATAAGCACCTTTTCCTCGTTGGTCAGCGTACCCTCGTCGTCCCATTCCGCAACTTTCTCATTGAAGGTATAGTTGTCCACCACCTCTAAGGAATGGCGTGCGGCGGCATCGGCATACACCACGGCTTCTATCAGGGAGTTGCTTGCCAGACGGTTGCCGCCATGCAACCCCGTACAAGAACATTCTCCCAAGGCATAGAGTCGCCTGATACTGCTTTGTCCGTCAAGATCCACCTTTATACCTCCGCACATATAGTGTGCACATGGGGAAACAGGGATATAGTCCTTTGTTATGTCTATGCCTATGGACAGGCACTTTGCATATATGTTCGGGAAATGCTTCTTTGTTTCCTCGGGATCCTTGTGCGTTACATCCAGACATACGTGGTCAAGACCGTGAATCTTCATCTCGTTGTCTATGGCACGTGCCACTATGTCGCGTGGAGCCAGGCTCAGTCGCTCGTCATACTTCTGCATGAACTCCTTGCCGTTGGGAAGGCGCAATATGCCGCCATATCCTCGCATGGCTTCTGTGATGAGGTATGCCGGATGCTTTTCCTTTGGATTGTATAGTGCCGTTGGGTGGAACTGTACGAACTCCATGTCCTGCACCTTGCCCTTGGCACGGTACACCATGGCTATGCCGTCGCCCGTGGCAATGTCCGGATTGGTGGTGGAAGAATAAACGGCACCCGTGCCTCCAGTTGCCACAACGGTAATTTTTGAAAGATAAGTATCAACTTTGCCAGTTTCCGGATTCAGAACATATGCACCGAAGCACTCTATGTCCGGAGTACGTCTTGTAACACGGATACCCATGTGGTGCTGGGTGATTATTTCCACGGCAAAATGGTTTTCCAGTACCGTTATGTTGGGGTTGCTCTTTACGGCCTCCATAAGACCGCGCTGTATTTCAAAGCCAGTGTCATCGGCATGGTGCAGGATTCGGAACTCGGAGTGTCCGCCCTCTCTGTGCAGGTCAAACTCTCCATCCTCCTTCTTGTCGAAGTTTACTCCCCACTTCACCAGGTCGGCTATTCCTTCAGGTCCGCCTTTTACCACCTGTTCCACGGCGGCAGGATCTGATATGTAGTCGCCTGCAATCATGGTATCCTGGATATGCTTTTCAAAGTTGTCCAGTTCCAGGTTTGTCACCGAGGCTATTCCACCCTGTGCCTTTGAGGTGTTTGACTCTCCCAATGATGTCTTACACACAAGGGCCACTTTGCCCTTGCCGCTCTGGCTCACCTTCAGTGCGTAGCTCATGCCTGCCACACCGCCTCCGATAACGAGAAAATCAAATTTTCTGATCATTTCCTTTCTTCTTTATTTGGTCGTGAATCCAGTGTCCGCCTTAATTTTATGTTTGGTGTGCGCGGAATTCAGTATCCGTTAATCTGCACAAAGATATGAAAATAACGTCATACACGCAAGCACGCGCCAGCGAATTCGGTTTTATTAACGTTCTTTTGACTCATTATCATGCCATGTGTTTATGTGTTTTGATAAAATTGTGTATTTTTGTCGTTGTATAGTGCATTTCGATATAATCCCATGAAAAGAACCATATTTTGCCTTCTCTCCGTTTTCCTGCTCTTGTCCTGTAAGACCAAGCGTGAGATAGTACAGTTGGAACCGGAGATAAGGACCGTTTATGTTGAGCGAAACAAGGTTTCGGACGAAGACCTCATGCTTCTTGGCATGCTGAAGCAGGGTTTCCGTAATTTCAGCACCTCGCCGATATATTCCACCGATACATGGGAGGGACGGTTGCAATCCCGTTTGCTTGAACTCTGCAATTCTCCGATGTTTCAAAGCAGCCAGTTGGGATTAGTGGTTTACGACATTACTGATAGTAAATATATCTTTACAATAAACGGGGACCATCGCATGCGTCCGGCGTCGTGCCAGAAACTTGTTACAGCCATATCTGCCCTTGACCTTCTCGGAGGCGAGTACAACTATGTTCCCCGCATTGATGAAGCTGGAGAAGGCTGGTGCTGGGATGATGAAATCACGTCGCAGATGCCGTATCGTGAGCGCAAGACATGGCACATGAACGAGGTTCTGCACATCATGATGAAGGACAGCGACAACCGTCTGGCCGAAAGTCTTTTCTGGCAACTCTCTACATTCGGAGGCGGAAAGTTCGGTGACATAAAGTCTGTGGTGTCAAATATAGAGTCAGTATTCCAACGTGCTGGTATTCCAAAGGATAGCGGATACAGGATAGCAGATGGAAGCGGTCTTTCGCTTTATAACTATATCACCCCTCAGATGCTCAATGCCCTGCTTGTGTATGCCTGGTGGCAGCAGGACATACGTGCCCATCTTGTACCTTCTCTGCCCATAGGAGGTGTGGACGGTACCTTGAAGAAGCGCTTCCATGGTACATCTGCCTATAACAATATCTTTGCCAAGACAGGTACGGTGAGCGGTATATCATCGCTCAGTGGATATGCCAATGGCGGTAACGGACACGTAATCTCTTTCTGTATAATAAACCAGGGTGTGCAAAGGGGAAGCATTGGCCGCAACTTCCAGGATCAGGTTTGCATAGCCCTTACCGAGAAGTAGTAAAATATATTTACTTGCATTATTGACTAATACAACGAAGGATATGTTTAGGATACTGATATCTTATATTATAGTTGTGCTTTTTTCCTCACTATGTTCCCATGCGCAGAAATTGGAATCATCTGCCAGTTGGACGGGCGAGTTATCCATAGGTACCAGTAAACTTCATATAGGCTTTAACATAAAGATACTGTCCGATGACACATTTACTGGTACAATGGACGTACCTGAACAGGGCGCCAAGAACATTCCTATCAGTGTATTGAAGAACGACTCCGATAGTCTCAACATATCCATTCCGGCTTTAAGGGCCGTTTATAGGGGTCGCAAGTTGTCAGCCGAAAGCATAGAAGGCAAGTTTTCCCAAAACGGAGCAGTCCTTGATTTGAATCTCAAACAAGGTAAATCCCTTTTGAAAAGACCTCAGACCCCCAATGCACCTTATGCCTATAAGTCAGAGGAAGTGTTGTTCAGTAATGAGGCAGAAGGTGCAGTACTGTCAGGAACATTGACATATCCTATAAATTACAATGCCTCGTCAAAGGATCAGACGCCTGTTGTCCTTATGGTTACAGGAAGTGGAGGTCAGGACAGAAACGAGGAAATTTTCGGTCACAAGCCTTTCCTTGTTATAGCGGATTACCTTGCACGTCATGGCATTGCTTCCTTAAGGTACGATGATAGGGGAATAGGAAAATCCACAGGCCCCATCCGGGGTACGACAACGCAGAATAACCTTGCAGATGCAAAGGCCGGTATATCCTATCTTCGCAAACTGAACAAGTTCGGGAAGGTTGGTGTAATAGGACATAGCGAGGGAGGTACCATAGCCTTCATGCTGGGAGCGGAAAAGAGTGTTGACTTCCTTGTTTCACTTGCAGGAAGTGTCGCTAACGGCATTGATGTCATAGTGAGTCAGAACGAGGCTATGATGCGACAACAGGGTGTACCACAGGAGATTATAGGTAACTATGCCAAGGCATTGCGCATATTGTATAAGGACCGTGTAGAGGGTAAGGAGATCAACGACCCTGTCAGGTACACAGAGGACTTGTGTAATGCTGAGAACCTCACTTTGCCAGGCGCTCTAAAGACAAACCTTTTAAAGTGCGTTTCAGCCGGTGGTGAGTGGTTTACATGGTTCCTGCGTTATAGTCCTGCCGAGGCAATAAGAAAGGTTGCATGTCCCGTAATGGCTCTGAACGGAACCCTTGACCTTCAGGTACTGAGCAAGGACAACATACCCGTAATCAGGGACAATCTGCCTTCAAACTCCAAGAACATCATCAGGGAATATGAATCTCTCAACCACCTTTTCCAGCACTGCACCCCTGCCACGACCTTGAATTACGGAGCAATAGAAGAAACCATATCCGAGGAGGTACTCAGTGATATGGTTGGATGGATAAATGCGATAAATTAAGTAAACTTTATACATAGTAAATAAAACATAGTTATATCTTTATTCATTCATTTATTCATTTATTCATACAAATTCTATATATTTGCAGAGCGAATTTAAACAAATAGTCACTAACAATTAAAATTGTTTAGCCAATGAATTAAAATAAAACGTACATATTACATATTATAATATAGAGCTTTTGGCTCTTGTTCTCTTTCCATTGAAAACCGCCAATTTTCTACACCGGGAACAAGTGACTGAAGGTTCACGTCCGTTAGGCGTGGATCATTCTTTGCTTGTGGTGTAGTGGTTACTTGGCGGTTACCAAATGGAAAACAAGTGAACGAATGATAACACGCCTTTTTTATTTATTAACCATAACAACATTATTATGAATAAAGCAAAATTACGCTTTGCCCTCTTTGTGGCAAGCATCTGCATGTGTGTATTTTCATGGGCAGAGAGAGTGGCACCGACATTTCCAAACTTTACGACATTGGAGAGTGGTAAGAATTATTACCTTTACAATGTGGAAACTGGTAAGTTTCTGAATCGCAGTACGGTAAGCAATTCATATCCGGGTGTAGGCACTTATGGCGCAGCAATTACAATAACGCAGACATCCAATGGTTCGTATACAATGCGTTTTGCTGACGGGACAACAACCTACTATCTTTATGCGGATGCCAGCACAACTTCATCGAGGTCGTCTTTGAATTCTACTTGCTACTTTGCCATCAAGGACAGCCTAAGTGGTTATGTCATTCAGCGTTCTGCGAATAACACTAATTATTATGTGGCCAATGAATATTTAGGTTATGCAGACGGAGCATCTAACGACCGTATTGTCCCCAACTTGACTACAGGAAATATAGTATGGCAACTGATGGAAACGGCTGAGGCCGAGCGTTATTTCGCTAAGCATAAGTTGTATACGGCATTGGAGGCAATGAATCCCTACTATTATAATATTGACCAATACGAGGCAATCTATGCCAATCCCGAAAGTACGAATGAGGAGTTGACAACTGCCGCAAAAGCATTAACGACTGCATTGTCATTAACAACATCTTTCAACACTCCAGATTGGACAGAATTCCCATTCTTGATAAAGAGTGGAAGTGTCAATAATTCAGGAGAACTATATAAAAAGGTTACTAGTGAGGGAACTGCCAGTATTACTGGTACTGTAACAGTTGACCAAAACTCAACACTGATATACAATACCCTTTATTCACATTATGATAATGTGAGTCTGTCTGTATATGTTGATGGAGAAATTGTACGCACTTTAAAAGGTTATCAATTAAATAATAATGACCGTTGTTTTGACAAGTTGACACCAGGAACTCACCATATAGAATGGCGTTGGGAATATACCGGTTCAAGCAGTGTTAATTGTTATTTGAAAGAAATAGGTGTGAGAGCTATACCTGCTACTATTGAGGTTAGTCTTTTGGAACCAGGTAGTTTAGGTACTGAGGTTCTTTACAACGTAGATCATTTGAAGGACGTACGTTGCTTGAAGATTAAAGGAAAAATGAATGATGACGACTGGGAAAAAGTGGGCATGATGACCAATCTGTTTTCACTTGATCTAAGTGAAGCCGATGTAACTTTAATACCTGAAAGTCAGTTTAACTCTAGTCTATTTTTACATGAAATTATATTGCCTAACGCGTTGGAGGAAATAGGGGATAATGCCTTTAAAAATTCTTATATCCAAACCTTTAAATTCCCTCAAACTTTGAAGAGAATTGGAGAATATGCTTTTAGAGAATCTAATATTGCAGGAAATGTTATTTTTCCTAAAAGTATGGAACTTATAGATGATTATGCATTCTACGGATGCGATTTTATAGAAAAGGCTATCCTCCCAGATAGTTTGACGTCAATAGGAAAATATGCATTCTATGATTGTGATCGTATGACCCAAGTTACTTTTCCTAAGAACTTGAAAACTATCGGAGAGTGTTGTTTTAAAGATTGTGGTACACTTAAGGCATCTCCATTGCCAGAAGGACTTTTAAGAATTGAAAATAGTGCATTTGCTAATGCATTCAGGTTCAATACTCGTTTACCAAAGACATTGACCACCATAGGTGAGTGTGCTTTTATGAATTGTGCTATCGATTCTTTGTTTATTCCTGAATCTCTGACTTCATGGATAAGTGATGACTATGATAAAAGCAGCAATGCATTCAGTGATAACAACAAATTGGTTTATGCAGAGTTCCCGACCTCTTTCTATCAAATTCCTCTTCCGTTTATAATAGCAGGATGCGAAAATCTAAAGACACTGGTATTCAAATCTCCTACTGTCGTATCTGCTCCAGCAAATAATGATGATTATAAGGAAAGATTCCTTGAAGACGTTGTTGCAGAGAATTTGACTATCAAGGTTCCCTCGTACCTTGTAAATTCCTACAAATTGGATTCGTATTGGTATAACTATAAGATAGAAGGATTCAACACAGCCGATATAAAAGATTGGAAAATCAGTGCAGATTTGGTATTGAATGCACGTGAACGAATAGAAGGTGTACCCAACCTGACACTGTCAACCTATGGTTCAATAAAAGTAAATGGTGAGAATCCTCAGAACATAGACAAATTACAAACAAACACAAACACGAATAATAATGAAGGACTTAAGTTTTCAAGGATTCTGATTAACAACGATGCTACTACAATTGCAGGAAAATATAGACATTCTTATTATGCCAATGCCAATAAGTGGTACTTCATCAGTCTTCCTTTCGACTTTAAAATAGATGAGGTGACCAATGGTGCAGGTGCTAAATTTGTAATCCGCTATTACGATGGTGCAGGTAGAGCTTCTAATGGAGCAAAAGGCAACTGGAAGAACTATGAAGCAACAGATACGGTGAAGGCCGGTACTGGATTCATAGTGCAAACTAGTGCAAATGGATGGTTGAGTTTCTATGCGTTGAATAATGAAAGCAAGCAGTATGTAGTTTCAAACAAGGAGTTTGTAAAGGCTTTAGATGCTAACCTATCGGAAAATAATTCTAATAGAGGATGGAATCTTGTGGGTAATCCTTGGCAGTGCTACTTCAACATACACACGCTGAACTTCACCGCCCCCATCACCGTATATGATGTAAATAACAAGACATATGTAGCATACTCTATCATTGATGACGACTATGCTATCCGTCCCAATGAAGCCTTCTTCGTTCAATGTCCCGAAGGAACCGAGTTTATCTCCTTTCCACAGAATGGCCGTCAATTGACAAGCGTGATTACCAACCAGTCTGCGGCACGCCCCATGTACTCACAGGCTTCAAACCGTCAGCTTATAGACATTACCGTCAGCGCAGACAAGTATACCGACAAGACACGTGTGGTACTGAACGAGACTTCTGCTCTTGGATACGAGACCAGTTATGATGCATGCAAGTTCATGACCATTGAGACTGGTGTTCCACAGATCTATACCATAGACAACGAGGAAACGGAATATGCCATCAACGAACGTCCTCTGGACAAGGGCATAGTGAAACTGGGTGTAGTGGTATCAACCAGCGGCACACACAGAATCAGCATGCCTCGCAATGAGGCCGGTTCTGTCATACTGATTGACCACAATGCCGGAGTGAAGCACGACCTGTCAAAGGATGACTATGAATTTACCGCTGAAGCTGGCACATACAACTCTCGCTTCACCCTGAATATTACCAGCTCTTCTGAAACCGGCATCAAAGATGCTGAAATGGCAGACGGAGCATTGGAATGTGACGGCAACAACATTCTTGTGAACGGAATAAAGGGCAATGTTTCCGTATATACGGTGGACGGCCGCAAGGTGGCAGAAACCTACAGCAACGGAAACGTATCGTTCAACAATATGCCTCAGGGCATATACATCGTACGCACAGTACAGGGAACAGGAAAAGTAACCGTAAAGTAAAAATCATGCAACTATGAAAAGAACAAGATATTTGTCCTTTCTGGCGATGTTGCTCTGCTGTCTTGTTGCTTGGGGACAAGATGACTTTAACCCTACCAGCCCAACGGAACCCGGTGTGCCTCCCAGAAAACTGACTCTGAAGGCAAACCCGTCGGACGGCGGTACGGTATATGGTAGCGGACGATATGTCCCTGGCACAACCGTGGGGATTCGTGTATCAAATGCTACAGGATATGTATTTGAAAACTGGACGGATGAAAATGGTAATGTAATATCTAAAAGTAAATCGTACAGTTACACAAAAGGAGACAGTGACGAAGTACTGATTGCCAACTTCACCTTCAATCCAGACGACCCCAATGAGCCTGACGACCCGAAACTGATCCAATACTTCCGCCTGACACTGGCCGCCGAAACCGGCGGCTCAGTGAGCGGTGGCGGTAAGTATCAGGCAGGAAAGTCCATACGACTGATAGCATCTGCTGATGAAGGATTCAAGTTTGTAAACTGGACAAACACGAAAGATGAGGTCGTGTCTACAGAGCGTGACTTCTACTATGCGACAACGGCAGAAAATGAAACTCTGACTGCCCATTTTGCTTTTGACCCCAATAATCCGGTTGAACCGTCTGACCCGATTCTCAGACACAACATTACCGTGAGTACGGAAGACGGCGGTACTGTCAGTGTGGGAAGCGGACGCTTGCTGGAAGGAAACAGTACAACACTCAAGGCCGTGGCAAACGACGGATATGTCTTCGTGGGATGGTATCTGAACGACGAACTGTATACCACACTGAATTCTTTCTCGTACACAATGGGTAAGGAAAATGTGGACTTTATGGCAGTATTCCAATTCTCTCCTGCTTCTCCTAACGAACCGTCAATGCCAACAGACAAGAAATATTCTTTCTACCTGATGACGGTAAATGGCAAGCCGGGAGATGTGCTGAATGTTCCGTTGATATTGTCAAATCTCGAAGACCTGTACGACATGACGTTCCAGATAACTTTCCCATTGGGACTTGAACCTGACTTGGAGGAGATCTACCTGTCGGAAAAGGCTGTAGGGTACGACGTATCAATGACTGCGGTAGACGATACGACATACATGTTCTCCATGATTGGCGGTAAGGTGTCAGCCACAAGTACAGAATTGCTAAGATTCCGTGTAAAGGTTGCTGATGACTATACTACAGGAACTTCTGGACGTGTGAAGATAAACCAGGTTTCCGTAACGGAAGCTGATGGCAACCACCTGACTGCTTCTACACGAAACGGACGTATAGCAATATATAAAAACGGTGATACTAATGGTGACAATGAAGTGGATGTATCTGACGTGATGAACCTTGCCAACTATGTACTGAAGAAGAAGACAGAGGTTTTCATTGAAGAGGTTTCTGATGTTACCGAGGACAATGAAATAGATGTAGCGGATGCTATGGGAATTGTTAATATTGTACTTAAAAAAGAATGATTATGAAACATATGATAGTGCTTCTCTTTCTTATGGTTGTACATACCATAGGAAAGTCAGAAAATATCATACAGGTTGTTCCTTTTGAAACCAAGGCGGGAATAACGACAGATGATATGCAGAGTTTCAGTATAGAGATGAGGAACTCAGAAAAGATGTTGGCATTTCAGTTTGACATACTTCTGCCTGAAGGTATGTCTCTCGATAATACCGATGGCCTTGATCCATTTGAATTCAACGAAGACCGTGTATCATATACTGTTGACAGGCGTGGAAACAAGACTTTTGACTATCTTGCAGAATATAGTGAACCGTTTGATGGTGGGTGGATTACCGTCATGGTATTTACCCTTGAGGAGGATGGTGAACTTACAGGACTTGATGGTGAGATAATGAGGGCGTATTATTTAACCGATGCTAATATGGAGCCTGGTGTTTATCCAGTACGCATCCGTAACACTGTAATTGCCAATGCCGATAATACCAAGAAGTTCAAGCCTGGCGAGTCAACATCTTACATTACGATAGGAGAATCTCCGTTAAAGGCAGAATCAAGGGTAGAACTTAAGGAGTTGACTGGCTATATTCCGTCATTTACCATTGAGGCTATGAATATGGAAATGTCAGGTAACAGTAACATTACTTCACTTGATATCAGCAATGCTGACTCTATTGGAGCAATACCTATGATGGGTAATGGTCTTGTACAACTATCAGAATCTGCTGCAGAATCCTCAATTTTGCATGATGCTGCCAATATAGTTGCTATGGGTACTGAGGGTAATACCTGTAAGCGTCTCTATCTTGCAGACGGAGACAGAGCTTTTTGTTCTCCATGCTCTTTTACTGCTACAAATGCAAGTTTTGACAGAGTATTTAAGGCAGGACAATGGTCTACTGTGTGTCTTCCTTTCAATGTACCTGCAGAACAACTTGCAAAAATATGTGACAAGGGAGTTGAAGTAGAGCGACTTGTTGAATATGATGCGGTTGGAAATATACTCAGATTTGAGGCAGTTACAGAAATGGAGGCTAATACGCCATACATTATAAAGTGTAACAGCGACAATGCTCCATTTTCAGAACTTACAAATGTTGATGTTTCTGAAAGTGATGGTGTGAAAAGCATACAGATTAATGATGCCTCAATGGTTGGAGTGTTTTCCACCACATATCTTGATTCTGATGCTTCAGTGTCGTATTATGGCTATAATTCTGCAGATGGCACATTTGTGAAGATAGGTAGCAATGGAACAGTGTATCCATTCCGTGCTTTTATATCTATTCCGTCTGAAGTGACAGAAGCAAGACTAATAGGGGTAGAGCATGGAGATGGAAATATGACAGGTGTGCTGAATACCGAATGTGATTCCAGTGATGCGGAGGTGAAAGTATATGCTTTAGACGGTAAATTAGTACGTAATTGTGTAAACAAGACCTATGATGCTACGTGTTTGCCAGAAGGAGTTTATTTAATAGGTAGTAGAAAAGTTATTGTGAAATGAGTAATGCATATATGAAGAAGGAATACGAGAAACCGTGTGTTGTGAAAATAGAGTGCGATATGGTTCTTCCAATCTCATTTTCTGTTAGTACAGAAACAGAGGAAAAGGATGATGTTATTCTTAATGCCAGACCAATTGATAGCGAAAGAAGAAACATATGGGATAATCATTGGTCTTCTGAAGATGATAACGCATTCTAAGTGAGTTTATAGTTATTGAAAATGTGCGGAAAACAGCAATGTGTTCCGCACATTTTTGTTACCATCAATATTATAACCATAATCTCTGTATAAGGGCATGATGGTAATGTTTGGAAATAAAATCAGTGTAAATCATCAATAGTATAAAATATTTCAATATATTTATACCCAAGAATATGACTATAAGAACCCAATAATTATAAAATAATATTATGAAGAAACTCTCTTTCTTTCTTTTTATAGCCTTAGTCATTGCAGGCACTCTTTCTGCCAATGCCCAGCGTGCTGAGTACGATGTCATCCCCTTGCCCAAGGAGGTGAAGGTTAACTCTGCCAATGTGTTTGTACTGAAAAACGGTATGGGAGTGTCGTTTGATGCTTCCAATGAGGAAGTTTATAGGAATGTGTTGTTTTTCCGTCAGTGGATAGAGGAAACTACAGGCATAACACTGAAACTTGCACCTGGCGACAAGAAGGCTGCCGTACGTATGAGCCTTGACTATCCTAAGGCCAAGGGTGAGGTTGAATCAGACCTTACAGAACAGCAAAAGGAGGCATATATGATAAAGGTGGACAAGAAGGGCATTGCCATCATTGCCCGCCAGCCTATAGGCCTGTTCCGTGCTGCCCAGACTTTGCGCAAATCACTTCCTATTGTCAAGAATGCCGACAAGGTGGAACTTCCCTATGCCGAGATATTCGACGAACCACGTTTCGAGTATCGTGGCGTACTTCTTGATTGCGGAAGACACTATTTTACCGTGGAGTTCATAAAGAAGTTCCTGGACGTTATGGCCCTGCATGGCAGCAACCAGTTCCACTGGCATCTTACTGAAGACCAGGGATGGCGTTTCGAGGTGAAGGCATATCCCAGCCTTGCACAAAAGGGCAGTGTACGTGCCGAAACGGTTATAGGTCCTGGAAATTCAGGTATATATAATGGTACTCCCTATGGTGGATACTACACTCAGGAGGAGTGCCGCGAGGTGGTGCGCTATGCTGCCGAGCGCTATATCAACGTAGTTCCGGAGATAGACCTTCCCGGCCACATGCAGAGTGCCCTGCATGTGTTCCCTCATCTCGGATGCACCGGAGGCCCTTATCCCGTGCGCACCTATTGGGGTGTAAGCCGTGAGGTTCTCTGTGGCGGTAATCCCGAGACGCTGACATTCCTGAAGACAGTACTTGGCGAACTCTGCGATGTCTTCCCCTCCAAATACATACATATCGGCGGTGACGAATGTCCCAAGCACCGTTGGCAGAAGTGTCCCACATGTCAGGCAAAGATAAAGGAACTGGGCCTGAAGAACGATGGCAAGCACACTCCTGAGAACCAGTTGCAGAGCTACATTAACCGTGAGGTGGAATCCTTTATGAAGGAACGTGGCCGTGCCATTATCGGTTGGGACGAGATTCTGGAAGGCGGCCTTTCCGGCGAATCCATCATCATGTCATGGCGTGGAACAAAGGGTGGAATAGCAGCGGCCCGTCAGGGACACAGGGTAATCATGAGCCCCAATGTATTCTCATACATCGACCATCCCCAGTTGAAGGACCTTGGCAAGCAACCCCGTACTACGGACAGTTATATAGTTTCCGCCAGCAAGGTATATTCCTTCGAGCCCCTTATCCCCGACAGCCTCACCAAGGAGCAGCAAAGACTTATCCTTGGTCCCCAGGTAAATCTTTGGACAGAGCACGTGGCATATCCTCAGCATGCCTTCTACCAACTCCTGCCAAGACTGGGTGCATCCAGCGAGGTCCAGTGGTGCAACCCAGACCAGAAGAACTTCGACTACTTCAAGAAGCGTCTGCCGCGCCTGAAGAAGTTGTACGACATCATTGGTGTCAACTATTGCAAGCAGTTGGAATAATAGCCAGAGTACAGGTCTCTATCCTACAAACTGATACAAGTAATTCCTGACTTCATCACTTGTCATTGACATAAGATTGCAGATAGTGATTATCAGTGACTTGCATGTGCCGAATAGTTGCTTTAGGGTGGCGCATTGCCGAAGTAGGGATATAGTCGGTGTGAAAGTAGGATTTGTTTCACACGGAATTCATGGAATACACAGAATTGATTAATAAGTAGAGAATAAAAGACCAACGAACAAAAGAAATTGAATACGCAGAATTTGTCGCAGACTTCGTCACGACGGCTGGCGCGGTGAAAACGAATGAACACAAAGCACATTAGTTGACATCCCGCCAGGCAGGCACAGTGAAACGAGTGCCATTCTGTGGAATCCAGCGCCAGCGTGAACCAACGACTCAAAGAAAGGTAATTCTGCGTATTCCGTGAATTCTGCGTGAGACAAAATGTCAGTAAAAGTGTGCTCAGAGGCGCTGATGTCTGATTAAACAAATTATTAGCAGGCTTCGCGCGACGGAGAGAGCAGAACTTGTAGCGGATAGATTCTTGTATATAATCTGTATAGATTAGTGGTTGGCATTGTGCTTGGTTGGCGCATTGACGAAGTCACAGGTCTCTATCCAACAATAGGTATAAGTAATTTCTCTACCCGGACAACAAGGTCGCGTCGTCGGGGAGGACAATTTTCATGCCCACTATGGACATATTTTTGTTATCGGCAAATCATGCATCAACACCTTATATAATATACCTGAAAAACTCAGTAGTACTTACTTGAGCAAGTAAAGGCCTTTACTTTGATGAGTTGAGGCCTTTACTTTGATGAGTTTAGGCCTTTGCCTGAAACATGGAGTCTTTTGGCTGAAAATGGCAGATTTGCGTTAAAAGATGTGAATATGCGGAAAAAACTCGTACCTTAGGTTAGCATTTCGGGTTTCTGAAGGGTATTACAATAAAAACACGAAGGAAAGAAATGGAAATCCAAACAACACTATGCCAAGATGTACAGAGCGGCAGGCTGTTTGCTGTACGGTGTGGAGGAGTAGCAGGAATGAGATACTGTTTGCTGGCCATACTGTTATTTTTTGTCCAGACTATCTGTGCCCAGGTGTCGCACCAGTTCAGGAACACTCCGCTTATTGATGCCATTCGCACCATAGAGCAGGGGCAGACGGAATACACGGTATCCATCCTTTCCGATGGCCTTACGCATCTTACCACTTCTGCCAGG
>JAGAQH010000022.1 GCA_017622815.1 Bacteroidaceae bacterium
TGAGCCACCTGCGGGACTCGAACCCGCGACCCACGCATTACGAATGCGTTGCTCTACCAACTGAGCCAAGGTGGCCTGTTTCCTCTAAGCGGTTGCAAAGATACAAAAAAATTGCTTCATTCATACGCTTTGCCCGACAAAATTCCTACTTTATCCCTCTTTTGTTCAATGCCTGGACATAACGGCGAGCATTGGCAAGATGTTCGGAATAGGTACGGGCAAAGTTGTGGGAGCCGGAGAAGTCTTCCTTGGCGCACATGTAGAGATAGCCGTGCTGCTCGTGGTTGAGCACCGCATCAATGGCTTTTACCGAGGGGATGCGGATGGGGCCAGGGGGCAGTCCCTTGTTCTTGTAGGTGTTGTAGGGGCTTTCTATCTCCAGGTGCTTGAAGTAGATGCGGCGCAGGGAGAAGTCACCAACGGCAAACTTCACCGTCGGGTCGGCCTGCAGGGGCATGCCAATCTGCAAGCGGCGGATGTACATGCCGGCCACCTTGGGCATCTCGGGAACGTAGGCCGTTTCCTCGGCAACAATGCTGGCAAGGGTAATGACCTCCTCGTGCGTAAGGCCAATCTTATGAGCCAGTGCCGAGCGTTCCTTATTCCAAAAAGCGGCGTTCTCCTTCTGCATGCGCAGAATGAACTTGTCCATGCTGATGTTCCACCACATCTGGTATGTGTTCGGAATGAAGAGGGCCAGGAGTGTCTGCGGAGTATATCCCAGACGCGAGCAGAAGAGCGTATCACGGAAGGAATTTGAAAGCGAGGTGCTGTCCATCATGAGTTTCCTTGACAGATAGCCAGCAAGCATATCCATTGTCCGTACCTGTGGTATAGTGAGATTTATGGGTGTCTGCAAACCATTGCGGAACTTTCGGTACACATCCAGTACGGTTTCGCCCTGCAGGATAGTGTAGTAACCGGTTCTGGGCTTTGCCTCAAGGACACGTCTGAGCAGGTCCCATCTGCGAGGGCTCCCTATCTTTATATATATGGAGTCCTGTGTATCATCCGCATCGACATATACTCCTATCGGGGCATCCGTGTCGTTCATGGAAGAATATATTGGCGAGACGTACCATACGGAAATGGCGACAAGCGACAATATGATGACGGCAAGCACAGAAAAGAACTTCTTCATGGTTGGAACATTTTCTTGTGTTATCAATAGAATCGGGGCTTTTGCTCTTTAGCCTCTTCAAACGATGTCAGTGGCGTGGATTCAAAGGAACTGCGCAAGGCATCCTGCTCCTTGCGGAGATTTTCCATGGCTGCGTCTGCCATCTGCGCATTAAGGAAACTGCCTAAGACAGGACAATTCTGCGATGCGTCCTTGATCCATAGGACGGGACCACCGTACACGGGTGCTATCTTCATGGCGGTATGCAGGGCGCTGGTGGTTGCTCCGCCTATCATCACTGGAACAGAGATACCTGCCTCGGACAACTGACGCACGGTTTCGGTCATTTCTGCCAACGATGGGGTTATGAGACCGGACAGGCCTATGGCATCGGGCTTGTATTCCAGGGCGGCACGCACGATGTCTTCCGGCGGAACCATAACGCCCAGGTCCATGACCTCGTAGCCGTTGCATCCCATCACCACGGAAACGATATTCTTGCCTATGTCGTGCACGTCGCCCTTCACCGTGGCAAGCAGCACCTTGCCCTGACTCTTCTGTCCCTCAGCCTTCTGTAACTCTATGTGTGGTTGCAGAATACCTACGGCACGCTTCATCGTACGGGCGGTCTTCACCACCTGGGGCAGGAACATCTTGCCTTCGCCAAAGAGACGGCCCACCCTGTTCATACCCTCCATGAGCGGACCTTCTATGATGTCCACGGCCCTGGGGTACAGGGAGAGCGCCTCGCCCAGGTCGGCCTCGAGACCATCGGTTATTCCCTTCTGCAACTTATGGGCAAGCCTTTCTTCCACAGACATTGCCTGTACTCCGTCTGTGGACACAGAGGTTCTGTCATCTGTCACGGCCTTGCCGTCCTTTTCCTTCTGGGCGTTAAGCTCTGTGGCCAATTCAATCAATGCCTCGCTGGCCTGAGGGGATGGCCTTAGCAAGACGTCCTCGATGATAGCAAGGTGCTCCTGCGGAATATCGGCATAGGCAACCTTGGCGGAGGGATTGACGATGGCAAAGTCCATGCCACGGCGCATGCCCTCGTAGAGGAACACGGCATGCATGGCCTCGCGAATGTAGTTGTTGCCACGGAACGAGAAGGACAGATTGCTGATGCCTCCGGAAATGTGCGCTCCCGGCAGATTGGCCTTTATCCACTCCACGGTGCGGAGGAAATCCCAGGCATAGGCATCGTGCTCTGCTATGCCGGTGGCAACGGAAAGCACATTGGGGTCGAATATGATGTCTTCTGCAGGCATGCCAACGGTTTCCACCAGCAGACGGTAGGCACGGGCACATATATCGATGCGCCTCTCGTAGGTGGTGGCCTGTCCCTTCTCATCGAAAGCCATAACCACAACGGCGGCACCCATGCGTCTGACCTCACGGGCATGGGCAAGGAAGGTTTCCTCGCCCTCCTTCAGCGATATACTGTTAACTATGCTCTTGCCCTGCACGCACTTCAACGCCTCGCTGATGACGTTCCAGTCGCTGGAGTCTATCATCATGGGCACACGGCAGATGTCGGGTTCCGAACCTATGAGGTGAAGGAAGTGCACCATCTCCCTGCGTGCATCCAGCAGACCGTCGTCCATGTTGATGTCAAGCACCAGAGCGCCATCCATAACCTGCCGGCGTGCTATATCCAGAGCCTCCTCATAACTGCCCTCGGAGATAAGGCGCAGGAACTTGCGGCTACCGGCCACGTTGCACCTCTCGCCCACCCCTACAAAGGATACGTTCCTGTCCAGCGGTTCAAGACCGCAAATGTCTATCTGCATAAATCCACTACCGCTTTAATGTGTTCGGGAGTCGTGCCGCAGCACCCTCCTATAATATCAACAAGTCTCTCATCCAGCATGGGACTGATGCTCTGTGCAAACTGTTCGGGGGTGACATCGTACTGTCCCATGGAATTGGGCAGACCTGCATTGGGGTGGCAGGATATGAAAGGACGTTGTCCACTCTCCCCTGCCCTTTCCGTGAGCATACGGTGGAGGTTGCGCAATACGGGCAACATCTGGTCGGCACCGAACGAGCAGTTCAAACCTATGGAAAGCAAGGGAGCATGGGACACGGATATGAGGAAAGCCTCCAGAGTCTGACCCGAAAGCAGTCTGCCTGCGGTATCGTTCACCGTGGCGGAGAGCATCAGCGGTATGTCCTTTCCTGTCCTCTGCATCACCTCCTGCATGGCATATATGCCGGCCTTGGCGTTGAGCGTATCAAAAACAGTTTCCAGAAGTATGGCATCCACTCCCTCCTGGGCAAGTATCTCCATCTGCCCGATATAGGCCTCGGCCAACTGGTCAAAGGTTATGGCACGGCATGCCGGATCGTTCATATCGGGCGAGATGCTCAGCGACTTGTTGGTAGGGCCCACGGTGGCAATGACAAAACCCTCGCGTCCACTATCGGCAAAGGCCTTGCGTGCCAGGCGCACCGCCTCGCGGTTCATATCCCCGACAAGATGCTCACACGCATAATCCGACTGCGATACAGAGTTGGCCGAGAAAGTATTGGCCGTAAGTATGTCCACACCGGCCCCGACATAGGCACTATATATCTCGCTCACCACGTCGGGACGTGTAAGGTTCAGCATCTCGTTGTTGCCCAAAAGCATGCCGGATATGTCGCGATAGCGGTAGCCGCGGAAGTCCTCCTCCCTTAGGCCGTAGCGTTGCACCATGGTGCCGAAACCTCCGTCCAGCACCAACGGTCTCTTCCTCTCCTCCAATGCCTGTCTTATGTTCATGCCTCTATCTCTGCAAAGTCCTGAAGATGCTCGTCTATGTATCTGGCCACGGTTTCCGTAACCTCCTCTTCCATCAGGATGAACTCGTCGTCAAGGTCGTCCGCCTCGGGGTAATTCTCGTAGATGGCCATAAACTCCTCATCGGTACAATCTACCGTCAGGGCCTTGTGATTCTCTTCGTAGAACTTACGTCCGCTATATACCAGTTTGGAGAACTCCTTGGCTCCCCACAGGCGCATGGCCTTGGCAAAGGGGTTCAGGAAGATGAATGGACCGTAACCGTTGTGTATCAGTTGCACATGCCCGCCGTCCATCACCTCCTCGCGGTAGATACAATAAGCCAGCAGGGTTATCTGGTCGGGATTCAGGAGCGACATACTCTCCTGTGTCAGTTCCCCCCCGATATGTTCCATGGTGGCATTGTAGAACAGTTCCACAAAGGCATCCATGCCACTCTGTGCCGCCTCTATTACGGCCGATTCCTTTATCTTAAGCATCTCTTACTTTTTCTTTCCATCCAGGAATATGTTGACAAAGAACATAGCCACGGCAAACACAGCACCCTCAATGATGTATATATAGGATGTCTTTTCGTCCTCTAAGAAGAACTCGTCGCCTAACCACATAAGCACCGCGAATAGCACACCCTGCAATAGGGCCACGATAACCTGTTGTCTGTTCATAGTCTTTTTTTACTTAATTGTATCTTTACTTACTTGTTGTCCGGCAAGCACGGTGAGCATGAAGCGGTGAGGGGATGAGAGGTGAGTTTCCGTTTTCACCTTTCCGTTTTCAGTTTACTTTGTCCCCCTAAGATAGGGGGACGAGCGAAGCGGAGGGGGTATGTTAGTTTTCACCTTTCCGTTTTCCGTTCTCAATATCCTTTCTTGAAGGCGCGGTCCATCTGTCTTCGGTCCTCCTTCTCCTTCATGGTCTCGCGCTTGTCATACTCCTTCTTGCCTCGGGCTATGCTGATATCCAGTTTTGCCAGTCCCTTTTCATCAATATATAATAATGTAGGCACTATGCTGAACCCAGGCTGCTTCACAGTCTGCTGGATCTTGCGTATCTCGCGACGGTTCAGCAGAAGTTTGCGCTCGCGCCGTTCCACATGGTTGTTGTACGAACCCTGCTCGTAGTGGGCGATGTACATGTTCTTAACCCACACCTCGCCGTTGTGCACATAACAGAACGTATCCACCAGCGAAGCCTTGCCCTGACGGATACTCTTTATCTCTGTGCCGGTAAGCACAATGCCAGCCGTATAGTCATCGAACAGTGCAAAGTCGAACGAGGCACGTTTGTTCTTGATGTTTATTGTCTTTGATTTGTTTTCCTTCTTGGCCATAATTGGTTCAAAGGTACGAAAAAAATGACGATACGTGAAGATTGACGGCAGAAATTGCCACAAAGCACGCAAAATATTGGGCAAATACTTTGCATGATACCTAAAAATGACTATTTTTGTAGACGCAAAAGTGTTGAACCACTAAAATAAAAACAACCTAACAACAAAACTATGCAGTACACACACGAAGTACAGAACATGTGTTGTGTGGCTAAAGGCCCCAACCATGGTCCCGCTCCCATCCCTGAAGAGGGCAAGTGGGTGCAGGCAAAGGAAATCAAGGACATCAGCGGTCTGACCCACGGTGTGGGTTGGTGTGCTCCCCAGCAGGGCGCCTGCAAGCTGACCTTGAACGTGAAGGAAGGTATCATTGAGGAATGTCTGGTTGAGACCATCGGTTGCTCCGGCATGACCCACTCTGCCGCTATGGCCAGCGAGATTCTTCCCGGCAAGACCATCCTGGAGGCTCTGAATACCGACCTGGTATGTGATGCCATCAACACCGCCATGCGCGAACTGTTCCTGCAGATCGTTTACGGCCGCACCCAGTCTGCATTCTCAGAGGGCGGTTTGACCATCGGTGCAGGTATGGAAGACCTGGGTAAGGGTCTGATTTCACAGACAGGTACCCTGTACGGCACCAAGCTCAAGGGCACACGTTACCTGCAGCTCACCGAGGGTTACATCACCAAGATGTTCCTGGATGAGGACGACCAGGTTTGCGGTTACGAATTCGTACACATGGGCAAGCTGATGGACGCCATCAAGAAGGGTATGGACGCCAACGAGGCTCTCAAGAGTGTAACAGGCACCTATGGCCGCACAAAGGCCGAGGATGGCGCTGTCAAGAGTATTGACCCCCGTAAGGACTAATAATTTGGAGGAACAAGACTATGATTAGAGAAGTAAAATTCGAGTCACAGGACCGTCGTATCAAGCAGATCCTTGCTTGTCTGAACAGCCACGGTATCGCCTCCATCGAAGAGGCTAATGAGATTTGTGATGCAGCCGGCATCGATCCTTACAAGACTTGTGAGGAGACACAGATGATTTGCTTTGAGAACGCAAAGTGGGCTTACGTTGTAGGTACCGCCATCGCTCTGAAGGAAAAGGCAAAGGACGCTGTAGAGGCTGCCAACTATATCGGTGAGGGTCTGCAGAGTTTCTGTATCCCCGGTTCAGTTGCCGACGACCGCAAGGTAGGTATCGGCCATGGCGAGCTGGCAGCACGTCTGCTCTCTCCCGAGACCAAGTGCTTCGCATTCCTGGCAGGCCACGAGTCATTCGCTGCTGCCGAGGGTGCCATCAAGATCGCTCAGATGGCCAACAAGTCAAGACCAGCCGACAAGCCCCTGCGCTGCATCCTGAACGGTCTTGGCAAGGACGCTGCCATGATCATCAGCCGTATCAACGGTTTCACCTACGTACAGACCCAGTTTGACTACTTCACCGGCGAGTTGAAGATTGTCAGCAAGAAGGCATACAGCAACGGTCCCCGCGCTGCCGTTAACTGCTATGGTGCAGACGACGTTCGCGAAGGTGTTGCCATCATGTGGCACGAGGACGTAGACGTTTCCATCACCGGTAACTCTACCAACCCCACCCGCTTCCAGCACCCCACTGCAGGTACCTACAAGAAGGAGCGCGTACGTGCCGGCAAGGCATACTTCAGCGTGGCTTCAGGTGGTGGTACCGGTCGTACCCTGCACCCCGACAACATGGCTGCAGGTCCCGCTTCTTACGGTATGACCGACACTCTGGGCCGTATGCACTCCGACGCTCAGTTCGCAGGTTCTTCATCTGTTCCCGCACACGTGGAGATGATGGGCTTCCTGGGTATCGGCAACAACCCCATGGTAGGCTGCTCTGTAGCATGCGCAGTACAGGCCGACCTGTACCTGAACAAGAAGTAATTGTTGCTTAACGTATTAGCCCAACAAGGTTAAAGAAAAGCGACAACCAACGTTATATCTCCTATAGCCTCCCGAATACATGGCTATAGGAGATTTTTTAACATCTCTAACAACAAGACCCGACATGAACAGAAGTGAACTGATAGCAGCCGTAGCGGCACGACTGGATACCACCAAGGGCAATGCCGCACAGATGGTGGACACCGTACTGGGAGTAATAGCCGACCGACTCACCGAAGAGCGCGAAGAAGTGGCCATTGCCGACTTCGGACGTTTCTCCATCAAGCAGCAACCCGAGCGTCAGGGCATCAACCCACAGACGGGAGAAAAGATTACCATCGAGGCAAAGGAAAAGGTTGTCTTCAAGGCCTCCACAAGTCTGGAGTACTATAGTCGCAAGCACAACTAAGCACCTGCCACCCAAACACAATTACGCCAACGTCAATACGCATGGCGGAACCATCGGAGAGTTCAAACACGGACTCTCCGATTGCTTTTTTTCGGAATAAGGGCAATACGTGTCTGGCCATAAGCACAGCATTTGTTAAGAAATCCTATAATAATAATGTATGTACCCGTATAATCGGTTAAAATGCTTACCTTTGCACGAAGAATATAATAAACATACAGACATTATGGAACAAGGTGACCTACAAAAGGGACTTACCTCGCAGGAGGTGGAAGACAGTAGACGGAAACACGGTACTAACATTCTCACTCCACCCAAGAAGACTTCATTGTGGATTCAGTTCCTGGAGAAGTTTGAAGACCCCATCATACGCATCCTGCTCTTTGCATGGGTGCTGGCCATGATCATCTCGGCAATACATTGCTGGGGACCCGACCAGAAGGGGCTGGAGGCTTTCATAGAACCCGTGGGCATCTTCTTTGCCATAATGCTGGCAAGCACCATAGGCTTCTTCTTCGAGGCCAAGGCGGCAAAAGCCTTTGAAGTGCTTAACCAGGTGAACGACGACATACCGGTGACGGTGGTACGCGACGGACACGTTACCGAAACCACCAGGGCGGACATCGTCGTGGGCGACATAGTGATGCTGGGCACTGGCGACGAGATTCCTGCCGACGGCATCCTGCTGGAGTCCGTTTCCCTGCAGGTGAACGAATCCACCCTTACCGGCGAACCACTGATTTCCAAGACTACCATAGAGGCCGACTTCGACCCGGAGGCCACCTATCCTTCCAACCAGACAATGCGCGGAACCACTGTGGTGGACGGGCACGGCATCATGCAGGTGCAGGCCGTGGGCGACGCCACAGAGTATGGCAAGGTGAACCAGGGGGCGCAAATGGACAACAATCTGGACACTCCACTTCAGTTGCAACTGAAGCGCCTGGCAGGCATCATCAGCAAGGCTGGCTACACCATAGCGGCACTGACTTTCCTGGTGCTCACCGCCAAGGTGTTCATACAGGGGGGAGAGCCTGGCAACTTCTACTACATAGAACATATCCTCAACAACTTCATGATAGCCGTCACCCTGGTGGTGGTGTCCGTGCCCGAAGGTCTGCCAATGAGCGTGACGCTGAGCCTGGCACTGAGCATGAACCGCATGCTGAAAGCCAACAATCTGGTACGCAAGATGCATGCCTGTGAGACGATGGGAGCCACCACAGTCATCTGTACTGACAAGACCGGCACACTGACACAGAACCAGATGCGTGTAAACACGACATCGTTCTTCCCCCTGAAGAAGCAGAAGATGGCAGAGGACAATGCAAGCATGCTCATACGCGAGGGCATAGCAGTGAACTCCACAGCAAACCTGAACCGGCAGGACGGCACCGTCAAGACCTTGGGTAACCCCACCGAGGCAGCCATGCTGCTTTGGCTGGACGCACAGGGACATGACTATGAGAGGTTGCGCTCCGAGGCCAGGATAGTGAACCAACTTACCTTCTCCACAGAGCGCAAGTACATGGCCACCGTGGTGGACTCTCCCCTTTTGGGAAGCAAGGTGCTCTACATGAAGGGCGCACCCGAAATAGTGCTTGGACATTGCAAGGACGTGGCCATGGAAAACGGCACAAAGCCTGCCGCCGACATGCGTGCCGACATTGAATCGCTCCTGCTCTCCTACCAGAACCAGGCCATGCGTACATTGGGATTTGCCTATAAGATACTGACCGACAAGGAAGCAGAGGCACCATACGAGAACGGCAGGCTATCGGCCAAGGACCTTACCTATCTGGGTGTGGTGGCCATATCAGACCCTGTCAGGGAAGACGTGCCACGCGCCGTGGGTGCATGCCGCAAGGCCGGCATAGACATAAAGATAGTTACCGGCGACACTCCCGCCACCGCACGCGAGATAGCACGCCAGATAGGCATCTGGACACAGGACGATTCGGACAAGAACATAATCACAGGTCCTGCCTTTGAAGCCCTGTCCGACGAAGAGGCCGCCAAGCGGGTACAGGCTCTGAAGATCATGTGCCGTGCACGTCCCACCGACAAGCAACGCCTGGTACAACTCCTGCAGGAACAGGATGCCGTAGTGGCCGTGACGGGCGACGGCACCAACGATGCCCCTGCACTGAAGGCGGCACAGGTGGGCCTTTCCATGGGCGACGGCACCTCCGTGGCCAAGGAGGCAAGCGATATAACCATCCTGGACAACTCCTTCTCCAGCATAGTGCAGGCGGTAATGTGGGGACGCTCGCTGTACCGCAACATACAGCGCTTCCTCATGTTCCAACTGACCATCAACGTGGTTGCCTGCGCCATAGTGCTTATCGGTTCGCTCATCGGCACAGGCTCTCCGCTCACCATCACGCAGATGCTTTGGGTGAACCTCATCATGGACACCTTTGCCGCCGGCGCCCTGGCATCACTGCCTCCCAGTTGGACCGTGATGCGCGACCGTCCTCGCCGAAGCGGAGAAAACGGCGACTTCATCATCAGCAAGTCCATGGCAAGGACCATCTTCGGCACCGGCATTTTCTTCACGGCACTGCTCGTGGCCGTACTGCTCGTTCTTCAGGACAACGGCCACCTGTCTCCCCGCGACCTCAGTTGGTTCTTCACCTTCTTCGTCATGCTTCAGGTTTGGAACATGTTCAATGCCAAGGCTTTCATGACAGGCCGTTCCGCCTTTGCCGGCATCTGGCAGAGCAAGAGTTTCCTGTGGGTCATAGCGCTCATCATTGGCGGCCAGTACATAATCGTCACCTTCGGAGGCAAGATGTTCAACGTGGTTCCCCTCAGCCTTACGGAATGGCTCTGCATATCCGCCATGACGATGCCCGTGCTTCTCTTCGGAGAGATTGCACGCCTGATACAAGCAAACAAGACTGTAAAATAACATGAACGAAATACTTATCATACTGGGACTTATCCTGCTCAACGGCATACTGTCCATGACTGAAATGGCCATGGTGTCGGCCAGGAAATCGAGCCTTTCCACAGAAGCCAGAAACGGCAACGAGCGTGCACGGCGTGCCCTGTCCATAGCGGAAAACCCCAACCGCATGCTTTCCACCATACAGATAGGCATCACGCTCATAGGCATACTCACCGGTATCTACTCCGGCAGCCAGTTGGCCGGCTCTTTGGCCACATTGCTGGACGCCTTGGGCATGGCACACAACTATTCCATGACTTTGGCACAGGGGGTGATTGTGATAATCGTTACCTTCCTGACCCTGCTTTTCGGAGAACTGCTGCCCAAGCGCATAGGAATGGCAACGGCAGAAAGCATAGCCAAGGCTATGGCGGCACCGATGAACTACCTCTCCACCATGGCAGCGCCCTTCGTATGGCTTCTGTCCAAAAGCACGGCGGTCATATTCTCGCTGATAGGCCTTCGCGACGAAGGTAGCAAGGTGACGGAAGAGGAGATAAAGTCCATCATACAGGAAGGCAAGGACAACGGTGAAGTCCAGCCCATGGAGGAAGACCTTGTGAACCGCATCTTCATGATGGGCGACCTGACCGTAGGTTCCATAATGACCTCCAAGCACGACCTCGTCTGTCTGGACCTCGGACAAAGCGCAGAGGAGATAAAGACTGTGATACGCGAAAACCTCTACGAGGTGTATCCCGTCTCCGAGGGCAGTATGGACAACATCCGCGGATTGGCACTCCTGAAAGACCTCTTCGTGGCATTGGACGACAAGGACTTCGCCCTGGAGAAACTCATCCGCCCCGCCACGTATTTCCATGAGAACACCAGCATTTACAAGATGCTGGAGCAGATGAAGTCCGAGAACATCTCACGAGGCCTTGTTTGCGACGAATACGGTTCGTGTCTGGGCATTGTCACCCTGAAGGACATGATGGAAGGCATCGTCGGCAACATAGAAGACGGAAATGCCGAAGACCCGCAAATAGTGAAATGCCACGACCGCGAGGCATGGTTCGTGGACGGCCAGTGCAGCATGTACGACTTCCTCACCTTCTTCGACAGCGAAGACCTCATGGAAAGCGATGCCGACTACACCACGGTGGCAGGCCTGTGCCTGACGGAAATGGAACGCGTACCCTCCACCGGCGAGCACTTCACGTGGAAGGGCTTCAAGTTCCAGATCGTGGACAAAGACAATGCCCGAATCGACAAACTTATGGTCAGCAGAGACTAATCCAACCTATCACACCTTAAATCTATCGGACCGCAAGTCCCAACCTACTCCATCATGAAACGCTCTGAAGGCAATTACAACAAACAGGAAAACAATTCCAGATACAAAGGCGACGAACCTGGTTTCTTGGAGAATCTCAAGGCCATATTTTCCGGCACCAGGAAGCCCGAGGAAAGGGAGTACCTGCACGATTCCCAGCCATCGCCCCAGCCCAAGGCCACTGAACCCCGGCCCGAGATAACAGTCCCCCAGCCCGAGATGCCGGACAAAGTGTGCAGGATACCCAAAGAAGAAGAAGAGGTGCATGAAGCATCAGGCAACACCAATCCTTCCATAGAACACGACTACATCGACTTCTATACGGAGACATCCGAAACGGACATCTACTCCAAGACCCTAAACGGCAGTACCTCTACGTATAGCGATGACGCCGAATTCTACATAGAACCATCGGACCAGAACTTCTACACCCCGGCACAGGAGGAAGAGCATGCCGGAGACAGCACCACGGCACCTCACAATCCGGACTATACATCTAACTCCGACTCGGGCATAGACTCGGGCACAATCACGAACACGCAGAATGGTCCCAGGAGTCTTACCTCTATGCTTATGGGCCTGCTTGCAATGATAGTGCTCCCATACGCCTTCATTTTCATGCTCTTCATGATACCCGAATTAGACAACTCAGGAGAAAAGTATGTCACCGTTGAGACATACAGACAAAATGAAGAGCAAGAGCAAGAGCAAAGACTGAGAGAGAAGGCCATGGAGGAAGAAAGAGAGAGGCGAGAGAAAGAACTGGAACAGGAAAGTTACAACAGATTCTACAACAAGGACACAAGGACTCTGACCCTCCCCAAAACGGAGTTCGCCGGCATGGAATACGCTTTTGCCGGAACCGAGGCCAAGGCCATACGTTCTGCAGGTGTCGTATCCGCCATCGGAGACAGTGCCTTCAGTATATGCAAGGAACTGGAAACCGTGAAAATAAAATGCAAGGTTATAGGCCTCAAGAGTTTCAAGGACTGCACATCGTTACGCAATGTGTACATCACCAACAACCTCAACTGGCTCCGCAGTGAAGCATTCGCCAACTGCCCCCGACTGGAAACGGTACTCCTCAGCACTACCCTATCCAACATTGAGGACAACGTCTTCCTTAATTCCAACAACATACGCGAAGTTTCCATACCCAACAATGTAAAGACACATTTCTTCCGCCATCTGTCCCATTGCGGGAAAATCAACACCATCTACCTTCTCTGCCTCGACTACTTCAAGATGCCCAAAAGCATCAAGGAGGCGCCGATTCAGTTCTCCAGATGCAAACTCTACGTGCCCGACTCGAAGATAGAACAGTTCCGCAACAATGCCGACTGGTCGCGCTTCGGGCAAATCCTGCCCCTGAGCCATTCCCGTTGGTACGACGAGAAGGGATGGTGGAAGGAATAATACCCTATCAGAACAAACGGCAGCAGACATGGACACAACGGACAGATACGGCATCGTCATAGAACGCCAGGAACAGATAGAGCAACTTATCCGCGAATGGGGGTTCCTGCCTTTCTTCAAGAACGGCATCAGCGGCTTCTCCATAGAGGAGATGACACCGCCCGACCTGCTCTTTGGCGACGATTTCCCCAATGGTCCTTGGGGATGGAAAGGCCCTATCATAGCCAACTGGGAATCGGCCTACGGCAAGTTCTTCAAAGGCAAGGCAGGCTTCGTGAGCCTGGAATGGCTGCCCGACTTCATGAACTGGCGGCGCTCACTTTACCCACTGAAGAAGCAAGACAAGGATGCATGCCACATCTACGAAGTCCTGGTGGAGAACGAATCCATGCTTTCGCGCCAACTGAAGACGGCAAGCGGATTTACACTGAGCCGCAAACGCAAGACGTTCAACCCGGAAGACCCAACCTCGCCCGTGGAGAACACCAGAAACGGCATGGCCTTCGACTCCCTTATCGCCAAACTGGAAATGGGGACACACGTCTGCATTGCCGACTTTGAATACCTCATCTCCAAGAAGGGCGAGCCATACGGATGGGGCCTGGCACGATATTGCACGCCGGAAGCCATGTACCCCGAACTCTTCCCCCTCAAGGACATTGTGCAGGGGCGCACACCCAGACAATCCAGAAAGCGCATCATGGACCACCTGTGCCGGGTGCTGGACGATGTGGAACCTGCAAAGATAGAAAAACTGATTGACTGATGACGGAACAAACTAATCTTGCTATCACCCGTGGAGAAGCCTGTGACATAGAGAGCATAGTCAGGTTCCAGGCAGACATGGCCATGGAATCGGAAGGCACGACACTCGACAGGGAAAAACTTGCCAAAGGAGTAACCGCCGCCATTAACGACGAGTCAAAAGGCATATACCTTGTTGCCCGCGCAGAAGGCAAGGCCATAGGAAGCCTGATGCTGACACGGGAATGGAGCGACTGGAACAACCAGTGGTATTGGTGGATACAGAGTGTCTACGTGATGCCGGAATACAGGAAGAAAGGCGTCTACAAAGCCATGTATGCCACACTGAAGCAGATGGCCAGGGAAAGCGGCGTTGCGCAAATCCGCCTGTATGCCGACAAGACCAACCTTCCCGCCCAACAGGTTTACCGACGTCTCGGCATGGAGGAAAGCCACTACCTGATGTTCGAGGAAACAATCTGAGCATAACATTGCATCAAATACACATTTCAATACATAAGTATCATGAAGGTTTTACTGATAAACGGCAGCCCTCGCAAGAACGGCAATACCGCAACGGCTCTGGCAGAGGTTCAGCGCCAACTTACAGAAGAAGGCATAGAGAGCGAAATCGTGTGGATAGGCAACAAGCCCATACGCGGATGTTGCGCATGCGGCCAATGCAAGGAAAAGGCTTTGGGAGCGTGCATCTTCAATGACGACGTATGCAACAGCATATCGGCCAAGTTTGCCGATGCCGATGCCCTGATAGTGGGTTCCCCCGTCTACTATGGCCAGCCCAACGGAGCCTTGCTCTCCATCATCCAGCGTGCATTCTATTCCAACGGGGCAAACATCTCTGGCAAGCCTGCCGCATCCATAGCCGTATGCCGCAGAGGCGGAGCAACCGCCGTCTTCGAGACGCTGAACATGCCCTTCCAGATGATGAACATGCCCATTGTCACCTCGCAATACTGGAACATAGTCTATGGACGTGCTGAGGGCGAAGCGGCCCTCGATGCCGAAGGCATGCAAACCATGCGCACCCTTGCCCGCAACATGGCATGGCTTCTCAAGTCCACCGGTGGCAAGCCCGCCCCGGGCCGTCCTGCCGACGAACCCTGGGCAATGACGAACGTCATCAGATAACAGGAAAAAAGTCCTCTTAAACGACAAGCGCGTGTCCTCGTGAGAACACGCGCTTGTTGTCTGGGAGAACGAGGGCGAGTCACCCGGGGTGACAAGGACGAGTCACCGAGGGTGACAAGGGCGAGTCACCGAGGGTGACAGGGGCGGGTCACCCGGGAGGACATTTTGTCACCCTCTCGCAGGTGCTTTTGGCATTACTACGATATGCCCAAAATACACCTGCAAAAGAATGTTTCATTAACGCCTAACAGTTAATGACCCTTGGGATTATTCGTCGCCCCAGACATCGTTCCATACACCACGATGCTTGTTGGCGGCAGGTACCGCAGGATCAGGGTTGATAACACCGCCACTACCAGTTCCATCTTTATCACCATCACCATCGCTGGTAGATATGATTTGTTCTACTATGCACTCTTCTACAAAGATTTCCGGTTTGATATATGTTTTCTTCATGACTTTATTTCTATATCTTAATACGTATCTGTTACTTAATCACTGTTTTCTTTCCGTTTACCACATAGATGCCCTTGGCGGGGTTCTGTACACGACGGCCGGCAATGTCATAGATTTCTGCCTTTCCATTATCGCCTTCGGTTTCCGCTATGCCCGTAGCATTGTCTTCTCCTGCCACCCGGATACGTATACCGGCCTCGGCAGCGTCTGGCTGGAAGGGAGTACCGTTGCGGTTCTCTATCTTCATGTAAATACGGAAGGGTTTCAGGGAACTTCCGGCGCTCATGGGATGCCATATACCGTCGGAGGAAATGGCATAGGCTCCCGGGAGCTCCTCGGCAGTCTTCTTTTTATAGATGCCGCCAAAAGTAAATTTCTTGTACAGTGACGAGCAGTCATAATCATCCTTCTCCTCGGCAAGACACAACTTTGTGCTCAGTGCCAGATTCATCGCACGGGCCGCCTCCTTGGCTTCAGCCGACAGAGTCTTCTTCACACGGATAAGGTAAGGTGTATTGGCATGGAGTGTTCCACTCTTCACATATACAACTTCCACCTCCATAGCATTCTCGTCTATTTCACCGTCATTGTCGCTGTCGTACAAACGCACGTCATTGATATAGGCAACATCATACTTGTCGGCAATATCTGCAACCGGAATCTCAAAAGGTACATACAAGGCATTCCACTTGGAGTCGGCAAGCAGTGTGCGCTTGTACTCCATGCAACTCAGGTCTATATCCTCTTCATATATGTCCTCGTAGTTTTCCACTGCTCCATCGGTGATGGTTACAGGAATGCCCTCGACTTTGCTGAAGTAACTTTTCAATTCATCACTATAGTTGGGAGTATAGTAAACCCTCAAGACTGAATTCGGATTAAACGAAGATTGCTGAACGTCAACTATCTTCTGAACGTATGACAGACAAGTAATTACAGCACCATCGGGAATATCAGAAAATGCACAAACGCTAATACCGGTAACTGATTTACCGATAGTAACTGAACTTAACGTCGTGCATCCAGCAAAGCAGTACTGACCAATCGTCTTTACCGATGCAGGGATGGTGATGCTTTGGAGTGCAGAACACCCATTGAAGGCATAATTTGCAATAGACGATAAGTCGCAGCCCTCCTCAAAGGTAACAGACTCCAATGCAGAACATACACTAAAGCAGTACTCACCAATCGTACTTACTGATGCTGGGATGATGATGTTATTTAGACTTCCACAGAAATCGAATGCATTATTTCCTATAGACGTCAATGTGCTACCATCCTCATAGGTAACAGATTCCAATGCAGAACAGGAGGCAAAACAAGACTCACCAATCGTCCCTACTGATGCCGGAATGGTAATGCTCTTGAGTGCCTCACAACCCTTGAATGCATAACCTCCAATAGCCGTTAATTTACTGCCCCCCTCAAAGGTAACTGATTCCAATGCATAACAATAGGCAAAACAAAACTCACCAATAGTCGTTAATTTACTGCCCTTCTTAAAGGTAACTGATTCCAATGCAGAACAATAGGCAAAACAAAACTCGCCAATCGTCTCTACTGATGCAGGAATGGTGATGTTCTTGAGTGCTTCACAACCCTGGAATGCATAACCTCCAATAGTCGTTAATTTACTGCCCAGCTCAAAGGTAACTGATTCCAATGCGCTACACCATGCAAAGCATTCCCTACCAATCGTTTTTACCGATGCAGGGATGGTGATGTTCTTGAGTGTTGGGCATTCTCCAAACGCATTTTGAGCTATAGACGTTAATTTGCTGCCCTCCTCAAAGGTAAAAGATTCCAGTGCTGGACACAATCTAAAGCATGCTGCACCAATCGTCTCTACCGATGCAGGGATGGTGATGTTCTTGAGTGTTGGGCAACTGAAAAACGCATAGTCAGCAATAGAAACTAACGAAGACGGAAGGTTAAAGGTTACCTCTGTGCCAGCTGCTCCAAAACCTTTAAACGCAGAATGACCGATACGTTTCACTCCATAGCTAACATCTACCTCAACTATCTTATCAATATATTGGCTCCAAGGAGCACCACCCTCAGCACTAAAGTTCCCAAGTTCTTCTATGCCACTAATCCAAAGGGTGTACTTGCCTGTGCCTGTGCCATAAGGGATTAATCCCCAAGACATGCCATTTGCCTCTTTCTTAGCAAACCTGATGTCAGAGAAATAATTGTTCCATGCAGAGTTCTTGTAAGCAGTAACAGCCTCTATTGTTGGCACATAGAGCACCGCATTAGAATATATATTCTTAAACGAAGTCGTTTGTATGGATGCCGGTGTCTCTGACTCACACCAAACAGAAGCCAATCTTGTACAGTTCAAAAATGCATTGCCTCTTATCTCTGTTACAGAAGCAGGAATATTGATAGTGCTCAATCCAGAACAACCATTGAAAGCATCAACGCCAATAATTTTGACCGTATTGGGGATTACCGAACTGTTGGTACCAAGATAAAGTGTAAAGTCCTTTTTGTCAACCAGACAGTTGGTAGCTGTACTCAAGTAGTTGGCATTATCTGCTGAAACAGTAATAGTTTCAAGTGCTCCCAAAGATGCAGGAAAAATAGTGTTCCAACAAGTGTATTTCGAAACATTCTTGCCTATATGAATAGCTTGCAGGTTAGCGCATCCTTCAAAAGCATTACTTGATATATCATAAACATAATCACCAAAAGTGAGTGTTGAAAGACGAAAGCAATCTCCGAATGCCAGATTGCCAATATTGTTAACATTATCTATTGTAAGTTCTGTAATATCTGAACATCCATAAAAAGCTCGAGAACCGATTATACCTTGTTCATATGCGTCAGTACCTATTTTACTGCATCGGATAGAAGTTCCCTCAAAGGCGCCTTCACCGATTGAAGATACATACATCAGGCCTTCAGCACTAAGCGCATCATTCGCATTGGTATAAGCATACACACTTGTCAAACTCCCACATCCATTAAATGCGTAATTACCTATTTGAAAATCACGTCTCCAAGGTAGTATTACACTAATCAAATTCTTAAATTGAGAAAAAGTATTATCGCCTATCTTACCTATTCTAGGATACTCGCCCATCTGGTAGTAACTTAAATCGGCATATTTTATATTTTGAAATAACGTTGTAATAGTCACAGAGGAGGGATTGTTCGTTATTGTCCAACTGTTTTTAACAACGGGCGACGACGCGTTAGAAGAAAAATAGATTCTTGCATAACTACTATTTTGAGATTCAGGATACACACGCCACATTACCGTACCAGCAGTACCTTGTACCGTATATGAGTAATTACCATACTTTTCAGGCAACACCTTTTGTCCAATCACCTTCACTGGCACAGACAACATGCCCAGCACCAGCATACACGTAAATAATAATTTTCTTTTCATTTTGTTATAGTTATTAGGTTGTCATAAATTATAGAGGGATACATGCATAGTGCCCGTGGGGATACGACAAACTGACTTTGTCGTATCCCCACGGGCACTATGCA
>JAGAQH010000023.1 GCA_017622815.1 Bacteroidaceae bacterium
GCTGACCCTCGCCGCCGAGGACAACTACAACAACCTGACCGCCGAGAACCGCCACGCCTGGTTCGGCGATGCCACCGCCAAGCTCAAGCTGAAGCACATCGACCTGGAACTGCAACTCAACAACCTCTTCGACCAGCGCCAATACACCCGCGTCAACTACAGCGGCCTCGACATCTACACCCAGACCTCGCAACTGCGGCCCCGTAACATCATTGGAACTATAAGATTCAAACTATTGTAAAATTACAAATCATCAACATCATGAACAAGAAAATCATCACCATCATCATCGCCCTCGCCGCCATTTGCGGTTGTCAGAAAACGGAGAAGACCATCTACAAGGTGCCGCTGAGTGAGCACGCAATGGAGTTGAAGAGACAAGAGAGAGCCTATAATGACTCGCTCGAAAAGTACAGTGCGCTGCTCGACACTGCAAAGACCCAGTATTATTTCGACCTCCACAAAGCAGTCTTAGACACCCTGAGCGTTGTCATGCAGCAAGAAGCTGAAGCCTTCATGGCAGCGAAAGACAAGGAAGCCGCCAACGAGGAAAACAGCAGCATGACCACAGAACTCATCCTCCTCGGAGTAACCATCATCCTGCTCATCGCCACAATTATCTACGTCAGCATCACCACCCTCTTCTGGACCCGCATCGGCTGGTTCTTCGAGGATGCATGGCACTGGCTGAAGCGTCGCCGCATCATCCGCAGACTGTTCATCCCGAACTATTTAACGCCCGCTAATGACTCCTGCTTTGGCGAAGAAGACCTCACCGATGAAGGACATCCACGAAATCATGAACATCATCCACGAAGGCAATCCCCCGAAGTACAAGATAGTGAGGCAGGAAGATATGACAGAGGAGAAGAAAGAATAACCCCACACGTTGTTTCTATGATGTGTCCTTCCCGCTCGCCCAGTCACGACGGGCGGCGGGTCTTATTGAATCCAATGGAAATACACATAGAAGGCAATCTCCAACACAATCGTTATGATTGACAGAAGGGAAAGGGAGCCGATGATGTAGAACAAACGCTGTGACAGCCATACACCTTCGTTGTTCCTCACAATGTCAGTAAGTCTGTGACTCTGCTTCTGCCATAGAACTTCCTGCTGTTTGTATTGGTCGGCAAGCATCTGTTTCTCCTGTTCCATCCATTGGTTATGGAGTTCTTGCATCTTCTGCCAGTCAGCATCAGACACATTCATCGTTACCTTCAACTTTGTGGGCGCATCTTCCATGACTTGGTCGATGTGTTCAAAGACAGAAAGCATAATTCCCTATGCTCGTCACACTATAGGCGGTACCCTCATGCTCCACAGACTCAGGGATAACAATCTCCCCAGAATACTTGCCACTACTCTTCGCTATAACAGTAGCCTGCTTCGTCTCAACATTAAGATCATAATTTATCCCATCAATCTCAACCTGCTCTGCCAGCATAGGCAGGGAAAGGAGCACCGCCAGGGACAGGAACAGCGCCCGCAAGGAATTGTGTAGATGTTTTTTCATCTTTCATTTGTTTTTGCGCCCTCCAATTCCCAGAAGAAAGCAGTGACTATAAAATAAAGGTGTGGGAACTATATCTGCTTTATCCCACATTCAGGTCTTCGCACTACCTTTGGAACGGATAAAGCAATAGCCCACACCAAAGGTTATGTAAGGAGCCAATAATGGCTGTACATACCATGGATGTGGTGCCATTGCTATCATCTTCGTTCCGTTATCAAAGTTGCGAAGTTTGAATGTAGAAGATAATCTCAATAACACCTTTTCGGTAAAGTCCTTCCTACACCACCGCTGTGGTGACGGAATTCATGGCAAAGGTAATACAATTTTCCGAGATAACAAATATAAGTATGAAGATTTGACCACAGATGACCACAGACACACGGACCGACAGGGGCAAATATGTCCGCCAAGCAAATTCCTGTACACTTTCCTTTGCTTTTGTGCATATTTTCATTACATTTACACCGCACTAACTATGAAAACATGCCTTCCGCATATAATCCTGATACTGGCGGCCGTACTTACCACGGGATGCCGGGACAGGGACGGACACACACTTTACCAGGGGCAGCAACTGAGGGCCGGCGATGTGGTGCTGAGGTGCGGAAGCGGTATGACAAGCAGGGCCGTGAGGATGGCCGACGGCGGAGGATGCTACTCGCACGTGGGCATAGCGGTGGATTCGTCGGGAGTGATGATGATAGTGCATGCCGTGCCCGACGAGCACGATGGTGCCGGGGACGTGGACAGGGTGAAGATGGATGCCCCGGAGGTGTTCTTCTCTTCCATGAGGACCTGCAACGGCAGGATAATGAGGCATGCCGACAGCATTGTAGCACGAAGCGCGGCAGAGGTGGCGCTGAGGATTTACCGCAAGGGAGTCCTGTTCGACCACGACTATGACACGGAGGATACCACAAGGATGTACTGCTCGGAACTGGTGGAGCATGCCTACAAAGAGGCGACAGGGCTGTCCATAACGGACAGCGCCAGGCACGATGTGAACCTGCCGGTCTTCACGTTCAGGGGCGTGATACTGCCCTCGGACTTTACCTCATCAAGACACCTCAGTACAATATGTGCCTTTTAACAAACCTATATATTAACCATTAAATCCTGAATGATTATGAAGAAATCAGTTTTCGGAATCCTTGCCCTCGTGGTAATGGCAGTGTGCTTCTGGAGTTGTGGCGGCGGCAACACCCCCTCAAAGGTGGTAGAGAAATCCATCGAGTATGTAAAGGCAAAGAACTACGAGGCCTACGTGGACCTTATCCAGATTGAAGAGAAGAAAGGCAAGAGCGTGGAGGAGCAGAAGGAGCAACTCCTTGCCCTGCTGCAGGGAAAACTGGGCCCGACTCTGGACAAGAATCAGGGCATAGCATCCTGCGAGATCCTGAGCGAGGAGATTGCCGAGGACGGCAACACTGCCGTAGTAAAGGCTAAGATTACCTATGGCGACGGTACCACCGACGACCAGAAGTTCAAACTCGTGAAGAATGCCGACGGCGACTGGCGTCTGGATGCCCAGAAGTAACAGAGAGCGAGTCATGCGACAATCAAAGTGAGGCTGTACCGGAGGAGGTCCGATACAGCCTCACTCTATGTCTACCCCCCTATCGGGCCAATATCCACACTTCGTCATCACATCATTTATTATAATGTACCGGCCTCGTCGGCATGCTCCCCTTTACAGAGCCAGTACTCTCACGTCGGTACTGCAATACCGACACGACGGTACTCCAGTACCGCCACGATGGTACTCCAGTACCGAATGCAGGGTACAGAAATCGGTACTGGAATTATTTTGCCCTTTAGCGCGAAAAAAATGCCTTTCTTTGTAGCAAAACACCGCCGGTTTACGTTATATAGACAGAAACATTGCCTATAACAACGACAAGAAGTGAGTTACGATGAAATCATAAAGGGATGCCGGAACAGGGACAGAAGTGCACAGACGGCCTTCTACAATCTGTTTGCACAAACCATGTTCTCCACGGCATGCCGTCTCATAGGCGATGAGTACGAAGCGGAGGATATAGTACAGGAAGTCCTGCTACTACCGCTTACCGGAAAAATACAGATGCTGGACAGACAGGCAGACATGGAACGAAGACTCAGGCGTATAACCATAAACGAAACCATAGACCGCCTGAGAAAGCAGAAAAACAGATGGGACTGTTGGGAGGACGGCATTGACATCACCGCAGACGAGGGGACAGACGACATGCTGATTGATGCGGAAAGGAGCGGAAATCTGCGTCAGGCCATTGATTCCCTTCCGGAGAAATACAAGACGGTGCTGCTATTATCCGTAGTGGAGGACCTGAGTTCGGACGACATCGCCTCCCTGCTCCATGCCAAACCCTCTACCATCAGGACACAGTTGACACGGGCAAAACAGAAACTGATAACATGCTTCCGATATGAAAAACATAAATGACACAGAACTGGAACTTCTAATCAAGTCAAGCATTGACACTCCCCGACTTCCACCGGGAAGCAGGGAAAGGTTCATGAAACGGCTGGAGAAAGCCGAGCGCGAGAAGAAGCGGCGGAAAACATGGCGCCTGCTAACCTCCGCGGCCATTGCCGCATCCCTGTTGCTGTTCTTCTTCGTCACACCCGGCATGCACAGGGATGAAGCCCCTCCCACCGAAACCGACCTGATGATTGCTGAAGTACGTGGCTATTACAGGTCCCTGTTGTGGAACGAAACCGAGTTCATCACCAACCTGTGCAAAGAACTTGACCCCAAAACCAGAGACAGGCTCATGGACGAAGTCATCAAGATTAACATGGCACCGGATTCGCTCGTTGCCGACATTGACGGAGAGCATCTGTCCGAAGACGAAAAGATATACCATATAGCATCCATATACCAGTCGCACCTTAGAAGCCTGCAATACATACACACGATACTGAACGAAGGCAAACAGGCACGACTAAGCAAACAACAATAAAGACCCCAAGAAATATGAGACACATCGCCAGAACACTATGCCTGCTATTGGCACTACTCGCCATAGCCATGCCGCATGCCCTTGCAAGCGAGGCACAATTCGAGAGAAGCAAGACCGGGAAGATTACCTTCCGGAACGTAAAGAGAGGCGCAACGCTGAAACTAAACAACCGCTTTGGCAACATCAGGATCTACGTCTGGGACAAGGACGTGATAGAACTGGATTACAAGTTGCACATAAAGGCCGAAAGCCAGAGTTATGCCGACAAAATGCTGGAAAGCACGGAGATTATCCGTCAGGAGGAGGGCAACACATATAGCCTGGAACTCAGGCGCAACGACACAGGCAACAACGACAAGCAAAACAGCATGGAGTCCACATGGGCGGTATATGTGCCTGAAAACAAACTGTCGCTTACCGTACTAAACGCTTTCGGAGACATACACATCCCCGACTACGAATGTGCAAAACTGGAGGCCAAGGTCAGTTTCGGAACCTTGCTGTGCCAGAACATAAAGGCAGATGGAGAATGTATCCTGGAGGCCGCACACGGCAACCTGTATCTCACCAGAAGCAACCGGGCCAAAGTAAACGCATCGTTCTGCAATGTAAGCATAGGCAAATGCAACCAGCTGGACATGAAAAACTCCCATTGCAAAGAAGTAAGCATAGGCACCTGCAACACACTTGCCCTTAAAGAACGTTTCTCGCATGTCAGCATAGGAAGTTTCAAGGATGCGGACATGGACATACAACACTCAACCATAGACATCGGTTTGGCCACAGGAAAGACAACCATTTCCAGCCAGCACTCGTCCATAGAACTCAGTCAGGCAGGCACACTCGTCAACATCCCCAACAGCCAGCACTCCAAGATTAAAGTCAACATCAACGAGATAAGCAAATTTGAGAGTTTCTACATGAAGGGCACCTTCACCGACCTGAACCTCCGTATACCCAAACAGATAAATGCCGGTTACAAACTGAGCAGCAGGTTCGGTTCCATAAGCATTGACGGGCTAATAAAACACAAGAACACACACATAGTGGAAAAGGACTTCTTCTCTTCCAAGGAAGGATACTTCGGAACATCTTCCAGTGCCCCCACACTCTTCCAAATAGAAAACATGCATGGCAACATAAATATCAAATGAGCACTTTCGCCCCACACCTTTAGCACAAGGCAGCCACGACACCTTCCGCCATCCGAAGACTTATTTCCAGAAGAAATGAAAAAAACTTGCCAAATCATTTGGAGGTTTCGGAATAATGTCTTACCTTTGCACTCGCAAAACAGAAAGAACAAACGCTGGTGCGGTAGTTCAGCTGGTTAGAATACTAGCCTGTCACGCTAGGGGTCGCGGGTTCGAGTCCCGTCCGCACCGCAAAGAGGAGAGTTTCGAGACTCTCCTCTTTTTGTTTTTAATTTATACTACACACTATGGAAAGCAAGAAGAAGTTCTATCTGGAAGCACCCGTGAAGGTGCACACCTACGACACCGACTACATGGGCATAGTCAGCAACACAGTATATCCCAAATACTTCGAGGACCTGCGAAACGCCATCCTCGACCAGTACTTCCCCCTGGAGGAGATGATGAAGGAGCACAACACGCCCATACTGGCCGAGACGCACATCATGTACAAACGCCCCCTCACCCTGCAATGCAAGCCCACGGGCAGGATAAACGTAACGCTGACCGGTGCCAGCCGTTGGGAAGCAGAGATAGAAATAGTGGAGGGTGAACGCATCTTCTGCACCGCCCGACAGGTGGGATACTACTTCAACATGGACAGGAACAAGCCAGTACGCTTCCCAAAGGAATTCCTGGATTACTACGAGAGCATCTGACGTGCAAGATTGACACTTCCGCACGGAAACACACAAATTAAAGCAGGCATAAACTTGGTTTTACGCCTGCTTATTCGTACCTTTGCGTGAAGAACAACAACTTTTCCTACTCTATGAAGATGAGATTTTTTCTGCTCCTGGCTCTGATTGGAGCAATGGCAACGGTGCCGTGCGAGGCAAAGAAAAAGGAGAAAGTGACACCCGAACAGAAGGGGTTGCTTAGCATCAACAGGCAAAAGGCCGAGGCATACGTGGAGTTCCTTGCATCCGACGCCCTGATGGGACGCGAAGCGGGTACCGGACATGGGCAAATAGCCGGAGAATACCTGATTTCCATCCTCAAGTTAATGGGTGCCAAGCCTCTCTTGGAAGAGGGCTTCGGACAACCCTTCAACGCCTATTCTGCCGAGCGCAGCAATGCGCCGTTTACCGTGGACCCGGCCAAGGTGGAGACACTGAAGAAAAAGCCGCACCGCATTGCTCCCATGCGCAACATACTGGCCAAGATAGAGGGCAGGAACCCCGAGGAGATTGTCATCGTGGGTGCACACTACGACCATCTGGGATACGACCCCTTGCTACAGGGCGACAAGATTTTCAACGGGGCAGACGACAACGCATCCGGAGTGCAGGCCGTTCTCCAGATACTCAGCGCCTTCATGGCTACCGGCCAGCAACCCGAGAAGACGGTAATCTTTGCCCTTTGGGACGGAGAGGAGAAAGGACTGTTCGGTTCAAAATACTTCGTCAACAACTTCCCCGACATAAAGAAGGTGAAGGGCTACATGAACTTCGACATGATCGGACGCAACAACATGGAACACCGTCCCCAGCAAATGAAATACCTGTACCTGGCCAAGGACTCGGTCTATGCCACATGGCTGAAGAGCGACATAGAGAAATACTCGCTTGCCCTCGACCCCGACCTTTTCCCCTCGGACGACCTAAGCGGAGGCAGCGACCAGGTGCCCTTCTTCAAGGCCGGCGCCTCCATCGTGTGGTATCACACCGACGGACATCCCGACTACCACATGCCATCGGACCACGCAGAACGTATCAACTGGGACAAGATGGTGGACATCACCAAGGCCGCCTTCCTGTGCCTGTGGAAGATGGCAAATACGGAGTTTAATTAAAACCAAATCGGTCATTGGACTGTTATGCGCTAATGACCTATTTGGGATAAAGAGCAACGAGTACCCGGGGCACACTCCGATTACTCCGAGCAAACGAAGAACTGAAATATGACAAGAAAAATATTATGCTCGATGGCAGCCATGCTGCTGAGCGTTATGACTATGGCACAGACATTGGAAAAAATGCAGTGGTTCAACGAACCCGAAAGTTGGGAAATCAAGGATGGGACACTCCTGATGGACGTAACGCCACAGAGCGATTACTGGCGCATCTCGCACTATGGCTTCACGGTGGACGATGCCCCGTTCCTCTACACCCTTAGAGGCGGAGAGTTTGAAGTGAAGGTGAAGGTGTCCGGCGAGTACAAGACCCGTTTCGACCAGGCAGGGCTGATGATACGCATCGACCACGAAAACTACCTGAAGACGGGCATTGAGTACGTGGACGGCAAGTACAACCTGAGCGCCGTGGTAACCCACCACACCAGCGACTGGAGCGTGGTGCAACTTGACAAACCAGTCCCCTTCGTGTGGATAAAGGCCGTGCGCCGACTGGATGCCGTGGAGGTATTCTATTCGTTCGACGACAAGGAGTATATCATGATGCGCAACTGCTGGATGCAGGACAATACTCCCGTGATGGTAGGCCTCATGGCCGCCTCGCCCGACGGCGACGGCTTCAAGGCCAAGTTCGAGCACTTCAGCATAAAGCACCTGCCCGACCTGCGCCGACAGGAATGGTTAAGGAAGAATCAGTAAGGAGGTTTTTCTGAAGACTCCGAGACTGCTTTAGCCCGATGAGCGTGAGTGGATAACTCTGAGCACACTCGGACAACTTGTTCAAAATAGCGAGGCACTACCCCCTGTTGGGTGTGCCTCGCTTTATTTATATCTATTGGTATCCGGTAAACATTATACTTAAACCATCACCTACCCTTATAAACAGACCCCTCCGCCCTTCGGGTACCTCTTCAAGGTCAGACGTTAAACCGGGCGGTTAAACCTTCATCAGGCAACTTTGAACCTGCTCACGCTCGGCTTTTTCGGACACGGCATGCCGTGTCCCTACCATGCTCTCGCTTACACGCAAATATCCGTTCTCAAAAGTCCGAACGGAAGGTGGATGCAGGCAAGCCGGCGGAGTTTACGAGGTTGGCCTTGGTGTAGGGTTGCCATCCATAGCGGACGATGGTGGGATGCTTTACTTCCTTGCTCCACACCTTCACCCTACCATCCTCCAGCACCACGGCCTTAGCAGGATGGAAAGTACGGTCCTCGCCGGCTATCTCGAAGGTTAGGAGTTCCTCGCCCTCATTGGCAGGACGGAGGCCGTCGGCATGATCGAAACTTACGTATGCCATGCCCTTGCGGAATTCCACATTACGGAAGAGAGGGCCAGAGGGCACCACATGGTGGAAACCATAGGTGTCGTTCAGAGCAAGGCAGGCCAGGCGCTGCCCAACCTCGCGCTTCTGTGTGGGATGCACGTCGGTGGGGTTGCCCTTGTCGGAGGACACGGCCATACCCACATTGTTGATGGTGGCGAGCATACGGCGCTGGCTGTCGCGGAACAAAGGCCATGAGGGACGGTTAAGGCTGGAGAGTTGGACATAATAGAAAGGCATGTCGGCATCCTGCCAATAATCCCGCCAACTGCGCACAAGGCGTGGGAAGAGATGTTCGTGTGCCTCTATGTTGTGAGCATTCGACTCGCCCTGATACCAGATGACGCCACGTATGGGGAACTGCTCCATAGGCAGTATGGCGGACTCAAAGAGATAGCATGGTTCGTAAGGATGTCGCTGGAACTTGTTGGCAGACTTGCGCACGTTCTGTGCCGAACGTTCACGCACCCAAGGCTGTATGAAGTCGTTCTGTGTCCAGTTGCGAAGGATGGCAGGAAACTCGAACTCGAGCATGCGGCGCGATACCCATGCCTCGGTGGGCGAACCTCCCACGGCATTGCAGATAAGCCCTATGGGCACCTGGAGGCTGTCCTGAAGCATACGGCCGAAGTGATAGGCTATGGCAGAGAAGCGGGCCGCCGTTTGCGGTGTGCACTCCGTCCACTCTGTGTTGCGGAAATATTGCAGATGGTTCAGGGAGTCGAGCACTGAGGCATCCCACTCCACAGGGTTGGTGCGCCAGCGGGCCTTCATGTCGTAGAGGCGGATGTTGGGGTTCGCGGCCAAGGGGATGTCCTCCCTGCCTGTGGCCGACTGGTTGAGCATGAACTCCATGTTTGACTGGCCGGAACATAGCCACACCTCGCCGGCAAGCACGTTATTGTACTGGAGTTCCTTTCCGCCGGCCTCTACCCTCATGGTATATGGGCCGCCAGGAGCCAGAGGAGAGAGCGTGACATGCCATTGTCCGTCGGTATCTGCCACGGTGCGGTGCTTCTGCCCTGCTATGGACAGGGTTACCTTGTCTCCGGCATTTGCCGTACCCTGGATGAGGAGGTCGCGCCCGTATTGCAACACCATGTTGTCGGTGTAGAAGGGCGACATCTGCAGGCCTCCGTAGTTGCCGGTAATGCCCTTGTAGACGATTTCCGCCAGCATCTGCGCACCCTCCACATTAGGATGTACGGCATCCTCCAGGATGTAGGGATAGGGATGCAGGGGTTCGAAGAAGTTTATCATCTGCACCTTCTCGGCACGCGCCACACAGGCAATGGCCTCCTGTATCTGTTCGTGCCAGTCGCGTGTGCCCGACTCGTAACGGCGGTGCCTGTCGGACAGAGGTGTCATGCGTGCTATAAGGATGCGTGCCTTGGGGTTCGCCTTGCGGAAGTCCCGGATGAGGGAACGATAGTCGCCTATGAACTCGTCCTGATAGTTGGGCCAGTTGCGAGGGTCGGTATCGTTGATGCCCAAGTGGATGACCACGATGTCGCCGGCAAAAGCCAGTGCCTGCTCGTACTCCTTCACCTTGATGTAGGGCCGGTGGCCCTTGTTCAGAAGCGTGGCGCCGGAGTGCCCGAAGTTGCCCACCTCGTAGGCATCGCCCAGCATTTTCTGCAACTTGAATGGATAGGCGTTCTGTTCGCGGTCGGGCAAGGTGTAGCCGTAGGTGATGCTGTTGCCCACGCAAGCCACACGGATTTTCTTCTGTGCATGTGCCGACACGAGGGTCACAAGCAGGGAGAGCAGGAGGATGGTTCTTTTCATGGTTGGTTATAGGTAGTTTCTATAATGCTATTCGTTTATATTCACCTGCGGATTGGCCTCTCTGACGGTCTTGGGCAGTTTGCGCACCACCATGACATAACTATGACGGATGAGCGAACGCACCAACCCGTCGGGCAGAAGGCCGTAGAGGTTCAGTTGGTTCCAGTGTTTCTTGTTCATATGCCATGCCGGTGAAATCTCGGCATGTTGTTCGCGTAGTTCTATGGCACGGTCGGGGTCGCACTTCAGTACGAACCACTCGGTACGCTCCAAGTCTATCATGGCAAATATCTTGCCGCAGACACGGAACACCAAGGTTGTATCGTCGAAGGGGAAGTCCTCCGTTGCCAATGGCAGGGACAGGCAGTAGTCTCTTACGCTTTCTATATCCATATCCGTCTCTTATTCCAGGGGGACCTTCTTTATTACACGGCAGGGATTGCCCACGGCGATGCTGCCGTCGGGGATGTCCCCCACCACCACGCTACCGGCACCGATGGTGCAGTTGTGGCCGATGGTCACGCCCGGCAGGATGGTGACGCTACCCCCTATCCAGCAATTATGGCCTATGGTGACGGGGCGCGCCCACTCGCGCCTGGTGTTGCGTTCCTTAGGGTCGGTGCTATGGCATGCCGTATAGATGGCCACGTTGGGCCCTATGAAGCAATCGTCGCCTATGGTGACGTGGGCCTCGTCCAGTACCGTGAAGTTGAAGTTGGCAAAGAAACCCTTACCAACACGGATGTTGCGCCCATAGTCGCAATAGAAGGGCTGCACTATGAACGTGTCCTCGTGGCAACGCCCCAGTATATCCTGCAACTTGTCGTGCCTTTCCTTCAGCAAGGTTGGGCGCAACTGGTTGTACTCCCAGCAGAGGTCCTTCACTCTGTTCAGTTCCTCCAGCATGACCGGATCTATGGCAGAATACTCCTCGCCGGCTATCATCTTGCGGAACTCGTCCGAGGGTATGGGTTTGTTGTTCATGATACTCGTGTGTATGTGCGTGCGTTTATATATAATGGAGACTGACATTCTCCGATGTCAAAGTTAACGCTTTTTGCCCAACCTACAAAAGAAAAGCATGGCATATTAAGATTTATAAACTTATTCTTTATAACTTTAACCACAGAATATTCCAGCGCTCCCCCTACCTCCACAGGATATTGCTGAAGGTGTGAAGGGGGGCGCCTTCATGCAATGTGAGTATTTGCCAAAATCGTTTACTTCAATAAGCGCTCTTGAGGTAATTACGTTTATTGAAGTAAACGATGTGACGCCATTAGACTTCCGCTAATCCGTTCTACGCTTACCATTTTCCGTTCACCCAAACTTCCTCCCCTCGTACTCCTCTATCTTCTGGCGTACATCGTCGGGCATGAGCATGGCACGGCCCTGCTGGCGGTCGCAGCACACCATGATAGTGTGGCATTCGCACTTCACTTCACGGGTGCGGGCATTTACGGCACGCTGAAGGAGGGTGAAACTCTTGCGCCCTATCCTCTCCATGGCGGTCTGTATGACTATCTCGTCGGGATAGTAAATGGGTGCCAGGAAGTTGGCGTTGATGTTTGCCACCACTATGGCCATGCGCTGGAAGATGTCCTCGCCTGCCACGTCCAGGAAGTAGCGGGTCTTGCACATGTCGTAGAGAGCGAAGTAGACATTGTTGTTGACGTGCCCGAACTGGTCAACGTCCGACCAACGCAATTGTGCCGGCAGTTCGTGGCGGAAGGTGGTGGCGGTGTCCTGAGGTTGATGATTTTCCATATTATGGGCTGCTATAACGAAGGGTTATCTCCTTTGCATACGCAGATGAAAGTTTTCCAGAGCTTTCTGCTTCTTGTCGGCCTTCTGCCATGCATTGTATCCACCCTGCAGGTCGATGACCTTCAGTCCCTTGGCCTCCATCAGAGAGGCGGCAGAGCGGCTTCGGCGTCCGCTACGGCAATATATATAATAGGTATAGGCGGTATCCAATGTGTCTATGCCCGCCACAAATGTCTGCTCGTCCAGTACGTTCATCAGCACAGCACCTTCAATGTGACCCTCGGCATACTCCTCGGGTGTGCGTACGTCTATCAGGAAGGCCGTGGTGTCCGCATCCAGAGCCCCGGCATACTCCTCCACGGGGAGGATTGTGTTTTCTGCATGTGTCTTCTGCCCGTCAGAACATGAAAGGAGCAGAAGGAGCATCAGTAGTGAAATGATGTTGGATTTCATAGTAAATCTGTTGTTATCCGTTTTTCTGTTTGTTGATGATGTATATACCTGCCGTGGCCAGTGCGGCGGCAACGACGTATTTCCAGTAGAATTCCTCATCCAGGCAAAGGCAGGACGTCAGTGCTCCCACCACAGGGATGAGCGAGTTGTAGATGGCCACCTTGCCCACGGGATTGCAGGTAAGGAGTTTGTTGTACAAGACAAAACCCAGTGCGGAGATGCCCACAAGCAGGGCAAGTATTACCATTCCCTGCCAGTTGACCTGTGGCAATGTGGCGCCGAGCAGGAGCGAGGGAACAAGCAGGAGCATTCCTCCGAGGGCAAGGCTGTAGCCCGTTCCCACGAACACATCCACACGCTTGACCAGACTTCGCGTCAGCAGGCTCGCCACGGCCGAACAAAGGGCATTGACGATAATCATGCCATCGCCCAGCAGGGTGAACCTTCCGCTTTCCTCTCCGCCAAGGTTCAGTGCCAGGATGCCGGCAAATCCGATTCCACATCCCAGTATCTTGCCGGCCGTGAGCCGGTCGCTCTTGAAGAAGATGCATGCCATGATGACAAGCGAGAAGACGCTGAGCGAATTCAATATAGCCGCCCTTGCCCCGGCGCTGTGCGACAAACCTATGTAGAAGGCGGCATAGTGGAACGTGGTGTTCATCAGTGCAAAGACCAGCATGAACCACCAGTCACCGCCCTTCCTCATGGCAAAAGGCCTCCCCATGGCCTTTGCCATGGCCAGAATTATAAGGCCCGACATGGTAAAGCGCAAGCCTGCAAAGAGTATCTTGTTGCCCGTCATCTCTGGCGTGATGGCAAGGTATTCGAAACCCAACTTTATCAGCGGATATGCCCATCCCCACACCACGGCCGCCGTCATGGCAAAGCACGCCACCCACACGGGGCGCTGGAACAAGGGGAGTACCGAAGGCCGTCCCTCCCCAACTCCGCCATTCTCTCTGGTAATAATCTTTGTTTGCATTTTTATCCTTTTGCTATGCAAAGGTACGATTAAGCGAGAGAAATACCAAAGAAACGATTAAGCGAGAGCAGAAAAAGTTTACTTTTTATGCCGAGCGAGAGTTTCTAAGACCAAAGGTCAAATTTATTTGAATATTTCCGAGCGTGAGTACCTAAGACCATCAGGTCAAAGGTACGATTAAGCGAGAGAAATACCAAAGAAACGATTAAGCGAGAGCATGGTAGGGACACGGCATGCCGTGTCCGAATGATTCTAGCAAAGCGGACTCGGCATGCCGAGTCCCTACAATGCCGAGCGTGAGTTTCTAAGACCGAAGGTCAAATTTATTTGAATATCTCCGAGCCGACGGACAAAACAAGGGCAAATTATTTTTCACTCTCACTTCTGTTCTCGTTATTTAACCTTGAGGCGTGTCCTATGCTAAAATTGTATCTAAGGCTGACTTGCACCAATGCATTATTGACTTTTTGATCCTCCCAAGACGTGAACTTGAAATCCGGGACAGTGATGTCGTAATATGTACGTTTAGACACAAGACTTGTTGGTATCGCAAAGTTAACAGACAATGATAATTTGCCTTTGCATAGCGGACTCATTAAACCTAACATTAAGGTCTCTTCTTGGCCATATTCTTCTCCTTGTAATAATGGGTGCTTATCATGTCGCAAGAAATATGCAGCCATAAGATATAGATGCGAGGTCATCTGATATGTTACCATCGCATCCAAATACCATGTGCGACCTCTATGCCAAATATTATCAGAGCCTTGCCTTCCATACCACTGGTAATTTGCAGTAAAATTCACTTGGAACTTCTGGCCGATGTTATAGTCACCGCTTAAACCTATGTATTGATGTAGGTATTTACTTCCCACTAAAGTCTCAACAACATAGTCATTCTCCATAAAATACCAAGGAGTTATATCATTAGCAGAATGTTTCAGCATATATGTGAACTCAATGATTTTTGGAACATTAATACGCCATTCCATATAGTGCATAACTCTTTCTTTTAAATCTGGGTTACCTCGATACATTAAAATCTTATTCTTATTATAGGTAACCGTAGATAACTGATCCAGATTAGGATATTCGATATTACAAAAGTAATTACCCGTAACTGACAATTTCTTGAGAACTTGCCAATGTAATTTTGCTGAAGGCATCCAAGAATAACGATTATCAGAGTCTATACCATTATCTCTATGCACAAAAAGCACATTGCCACCAATTGCAAGACTAACTTTTTGATGTGGGTTTATCATCAATGAGGCATAGATATCATGACGTTTCTCTAAAGAGCGGAATAATTCTTTGTCTGTATTGGTGTCCTTATTTATATAAGATTTGTCTGTATAAGTATATCCAACGTTACTTGTAAGGATTTTATTCCAAATATTGTAGGCGTTGACATTATATCTCCAATAATCTTTTCTTCCTGAATAATCTAATTGGGTAAGTTTATCTACATTTTCATAAGCTCTGTTTTCGTTAACATTGTAGTAGTTATATGTGAGATCGCTTGTAATAATGA